>CAJWHE010000036.1 GCA_913041145.1 uncultured Paracoccaceae bacterium | reverse complement strand
GGTGCTGGAACCATGGGTGGTGGGATCGCCATGAACTTTGCAAATGTTGGCTTACCAGTAACAATTATTGAGACTAACGAAGCTCAGTTGGCTGCTGGTTTAGAAAGAGTCCGAGTAAATTATCAAAGAAGTGCTGATCGAGGAAGGTTTCCACAAAAAGAAGTTCAACAAAGGATGAATTTAATTAACGGCGGGACTTCTCTAAGTGACCTCTCCGGGTGCGATTTAATTATTGAAGCAGTGTTTGAAAACATAGAGATTAAAAGACAAATTTTTTCAGAACTAGATAAGATTGCTAAACCTAACTCTATATTAGCGACGAACACTTCTGGGTTAGATATAAATAGTATAGCTAGTATGACTAGTAGGCCTGAAGATGTTATTGGGTTACATTTTTTTTCACCGGCTAATGTAATGAAACTGTTAGAAATAGTTCAAGCTAAGTATACAAAGCCAATAATTATAAGATCATGCATGGAAATTGCAAAAAAAATAAATAAAATTCCTGTGCTAGTAGGGGTATGTGATGGGTTTGTAGGAAACCGAATACTTTGGGCAAGACAGAGTCAGGCAATGAGATTAGTTGGCAAAGGTGTGATGCCTTGGGATATAGATAAGGCGTTAAACGACTTTGGATTCAAAATGGGACCGTTCCAAATGTCTGATTTGGCTGGGCTCGACATTGGTTGGTCAAAAGGTGCCAAAACAAACAACCCCATAAAAGATGCTTTATGTGAATTAGGAAGGCGCGGCCAAAAAACCCTTCGGGGATATTACGATTATGATGGAAATCGAACACCAATTCCATCGAAAGAGACAGAAAAGGTTATTAAAGCCATCACTAATGTTGAGCAAACTACCATGCCAAAAGAAAAAATTATTGAAATCTTAGTATACCCCATGATCAATGAAGCCTTGCAAATTCTACAAGAGAATAAAGCTCAAAGACCCTCAGACATTGATGTTGTTTGGTTGTTTGGGTACGGATGGCCACGGTCCAAGGGTGGTTTGATGTTTTATGCGGATCAAATTGGAGCTGCTAATATTTTACAGAAAATGAAGGCCCTGTCTTCGGAAGATAAGAATATAAAAATTTCAAAGTTGTTATCTGATGTAGCAAGGAATAATGGAAAATTTCTAGATCTTGATTCTGGTGGATTAATCGCAACTTAAATGAGGAAAATTCCTATGGCTTATGAATACGTAAAAGTTGAGAGGGTTAACAAAATTCTTGTTGTCACAATGAATAGACCAGAAGTCTACAATGCAATTCACCCGCCAATGCATCATGAAATGGAGAAAATTTGGAATGATTTCTCTAATGATCCTGATTTATGGGTTGCCGTTCTTACGGGGGAAGGTCTTAAGGCATTTTCAGCCGGTAACGACCTGAAATACACAGCAAAAGGAGGTGAAGGATCTATTTGTGATACAGGGTTTGCTGGACTTTCAACACGTTTCAATTTGGAGAAACCCATTATTGCTGCAGTGAATGGATTTGCTATGGGTGGAGGGTTTGAAACTGCTCTTGCCTGCGATATAATAATTGCTTCGGACAATGCGATTTTTGCTTTGCCCGAAGTAAGAGTGGGGTTTTTAGCGGCTGCGGGAGGTGTGCAGAGGTTGGTTCGTCAAATTGGACGAGGTGCTGCGATAGATATGTTGCTTACTGGCAGGCAAGTTACTGCTCAGGAAGCTCTTTCTCTGGGTATCGTTAGTCAAGTTGTTAAACAAGACAGATTACTAGAAATAGCTTTTGGGAAGGCGGAGGCGGTCGCTTCAGTGTCTCCATCGGCTATAAAGGCAACTAAGCGGGTTTTAAATAATATGGACAAAGATTCTAAACTTCCAGAAAGCTTATTATATAGTAGAGAAGTTGTTGATCAACTTCGAAGGACCGAAGACTTTAAAGAAGGAGTAAATGCGTTTGTCGAAAAACGTAAACCAAAATGGAAAAATAGATAAAATATTTGTTAAGGTAATGTGAGAAGTTTTAAGAGTTAAATAACTTAGAGATATTTGAAAAAGTTAATTTGAAATTTGATAGTTCCACTAGTCTTTAACCCAAGTTATGAAACGTACTTAAGAAAAGGTTTTTGCTTTGGTAAACAGAAAAAGTTTTTTAGAAACAATTCCTTGAACACTGATATGATTTCTATGAAAAACATAAAAGGCCAATAGGCGTATAATGAAAAAAGCACAATTAGTGAATAACTATCAATTTACCAATAATTATATCAACACCTTGGTGTTTAAGACGATTGACTGAATTAAAAGCCTCAGAAGCTATACTACCTCAAATAAACCTGCCGCGCCCATTCCACCGCCAACGCACATCGTACAAACTACATATTTTGCACCTCGTCGTTTCCCTTCTATAAGTGCATGCCCAACAACACGAGCCCCAGTCATTCCAAATGGGTGCCCTATAGCAATACTTCCACCGTTCACATTTAGTAGTTCATCTGGTATTCCAAGTTTATCTCTGCAGTAGATTACTTGACTTGCAAAAGCTTCATTCAATTCCCACAGCCCTATATCGTTTATCTTTAAATTATGTTGTTTTAGTAACTTAGGAACAGCAAACACTGGTCCAATACCCATCTCATCAGGTTCGCAGCCAGCAACTGATATCCCTCGATAAATACCTAAGGGTTGAAGACCTCTTTTTTCTACTTCTTTAGCTTCCATTAACACGGAGGCTGACGCACCATCAGATAGTTGTGATGCATTTCCTGCAGTAATATAATTACCCTTTTTTAAATAAATCCCATCTTTAAATACTGGTTTTAATGAACTTAGGCCCTCTAATGTTGTGTTGGGTCTATTCCCTTCATCTTTTTCTAAAGTAACTTCTTTCGTTGTTAAACTTCCAGTTTCCTTATCCTTAATTTTCATTAGTGACTTTAGTGGAACTATTTCAGTATCGAGTAAGCCAGCACTCTGTGCGTTTGCTGTTCGCATTTGTGACTGATAAGAGTATTCGTCTTGAGCTTCTCTACTAATACCATAACGTTGGGCAACATTTTCTGCTGTTTCAATCATTGTCATATATAAAGTAGGTAAGTAAGTTTCAAACCATGGGTCTCGTGCTCTGTCAGTTCGAAAATGTTCATTTCGAGTTAAAGAAACAGACTCAACTCCTCCACCAACCGCTATTGTCATTCCATCGTCAATAATCTCTTTTGCAGCTGTTGCTATAGCCATCATCCCCGAGGCACATTGGCGATCAAGCGACATGCCTGCAACGCTTACTGGTAATCCAGCTCTTAAAAGAGCTTGCCTCGCAATGTTACCTTGTTGTGTTCCTTGTTGAGAAGCTGCCCCTAAAATTACATCATCTATTTCCTCTTTCTCTACTCCAGAACGCTTTACTGCCTCGGATATAGCGTGCCCTGCAAGAGTTTGGGCTTGCGTGTCGTTGAAAGCTCCTTTGTAGGCTTTTCCTATTGGTGTTCTCGCGGTTGATACTATAATGGCTTCTCTCATAATTTTCCCCTAAAACTTGGAACTATTTATTTTCTAACCCTGATTAAATTTAGTATGCTGTTTAGATATTTGGTTTAGTAAAAAAATCATTAGGCGTATTCTCGCAAAAGTAACAATTAATGCCAATAAAACTGATACCTTATGAATAAATGTGTTTAAAGCCAAAAGTTTGCTCATTTTTGGCAGATGGAATCATGCTTCTTGCTTTTTCAACTTCATTTAAATCAATGCCAACATTTATCTGGTTAGTTTTGGATCCACCAAGATCAGTAATAACTTTACCCCAAGGGTTTACTATCAAAGAGTGTCCATAAGTTTCTCTACCATCTTCGTGTTTTCCTACTTGGGCTGCTGCTATAACCCATGCTCCTGTCTCTATTGCACGAGCTCTTAATAATACCTCCCAGTGTGCATCTCCTGCATGAAGCGTAAATGCTGAGGGAATAAATAATACTCTCGCATCATTTTTTGCATAGCGTCTGTACAGATGAGGAAACCTAAGATCATAGCAAATACTCATCCCCCATCCCCCCCACGGAGTATCTACAAGGACAGCATTTTCTCCTTGTTTGTAGTGCTTGGATTCAATAATTGGCTTTCGATCAACTGGAAAAATATCAAACATATGTATCTTGTCATATGATGCAACGATTAAGCCATGGTTATTTATAAGAGCTGAATGGTTAAGTATCTTTTCTCCACTTTTTATTGGTGTTGACCCAATATGGATCCAGAGATTGTAGGCTTTAGCCAGATAACAGCATGCTTTTATAAACGGATCTCTTGTTTTTGTTGTAATTGATTTTCGCACTTCAGCTACATTTTTATCTAATAAACCTGAGTACTCAGGAAGTACTAAAAGATCTGTGTCTTTTGCTTTTTTAGCGGCAATTTCAATAGTTTTAATATTATCTTGATGATTTGTTTTTGATTGCATTTGCAATATAGAAATTTTTAAGAAACTCTTATTTTTCTTCATCGCGCTGACTCAATAAATAATCATTGGATTACTATATTGAGTCAAAAGTATTTTTCAACTTAGAAATACTAGTAATGCAATGAAACTATTCTTAAAATCTTATAGTTTTGAATGAAAATAACTTTTTTTAATAATATTTCGATTATAGTATCATATAGTGAGAATATATGTATATAATTTTTCTT
Source organism: uncultured Paracoccaceae bacterium (assembly GCA_913041145.1). GTDB lineage: Bacteria > Pseudomonadota > Alphaproteobacteria > Rhodobacterales > Rhodobacteraceae. The sequence goes on along the minus strand of CAJWHE010000036.1, from coordinate 16,407 downwards.
AAAAGAATCTCCCAAGTAAACCTTTTAGGAAAAATTTATGCTAAACTTAGTTAAGCTAAAAGAACAACGGAAAACTATTAAAGAAAAAGTTCATCCCAAAGTTTCTGCTATGTCGGATGTAGTTGCGTTTAGACTTGCACGACTCGTGGCAGCTCATGAAAGGGATGTGACTTATTGGTTTAATAAAAAATTTGAACTGAGTTTAATAGAATGGCGAGTTTTAGGCCTAGCTAATGAATTTGAACCTGTATTTTTTAAAGATATTCGATCGATGTTGAATATTGATAAAGGGCAACTTAGCAGAGCGATAAAAAAGCTTGTTAATAAAAACATATTATTAACGAATACTTCAATGACAGATGCTAGGCTTGTTGAGATTCATACGACAGTCAAAGGAAAAAAATTACATGATGAAGCTTTAAAGTTTAGCATCATAAGAAACGAGTTAATCGTAGAAAACTTAACAAAATTAGAATGCCAAGAGTTTTTTCGTATGCTAGAAAAGCTTTCCAAAGTTAAGTTAGAAGAAATTTAGTTAGAGTAATGTTCTACTTATAATTACTCTATTAGTTATGGTTAACAAAATTTCTTGAATCATATATTTTAAAATTATCTTTATTGGCATTTCTTGAGTTAGAAAAAACCTCTATTTATCGCAAAACTGATAGATCAAACCCATAAGTTGACTTAGTCAACTTAATAACCAAAGGTGAGGGTCAATAACAAATTAATTGTGTTGTTGATGATAGAGGCATAGCGCTAAACTGTTAGGGGTGTTTAGTACAAATATTAAATTAATGGTTCATTTGGTGAAGAGTTGATTTGAAAGCTTTTTTGAAACTTTAGTTTTTACGCTTAGGAGTGGAAACAATGTCTACCGCCGCAATTTATAATATAGACCCTATTAAGTTTAACTTGGATCCATACGCTGACTTAAAAGCTATGAGGCGAGACCAACCGATTTCGTTTGTACCTGAATTAGGTGCAACGCTTATGACTTTGAGAGAAGACATTTTTATAAATGAAAAGCTAATAAATATTTTTTCTTCTGATCAACCTGATGGATTAATGACTCGGTTGATGGGAACTAACATGATGAGGAAAGATGGCGAAGCTCACAAAAGGGAGCGTCAGGCTACTTTTAAAAGTTTCTCCCCTCGCACTGTAAAAGATGTTTGGAAACAAAGTTTTGTAAAGGCAACATCTAATATTTTGGATTCATTGCAAGATAAAAACACTGCAGATCTTGTCACTGAATTTGCTATGCCTGTATCGGCTGAAGCTCTGAAGGTTGTGACTGGCTTAGAAAATATGAATTCAGCAGAAATGGATCGCGTAAGTCAGGGGATGATAGATGGTGTCGCTAACTATTCAGGTAATATAGAAATTGAAAATAACTGCCAAAACTGTACTGCCTCAATAGATTATCATATTGATGAAATTTTGCCAAAGTTAAAAAATAATCCTGATAATTCTCTTATCTCGGTTCAGCTAGAAGCGGGTTTAAGTATTGATCAGTTAAGAGCCAATATAAAATTGGCTATTTCAGGTGGACAGAATGAACCAAGGGACGCAATTGCTGGGACTGCATGCACATTGCTTCAGTACCCTGACCAGCTAAAACGTATTATAGATCAGAAAAATACTTGGCTAGAAGCATTCGAAGAATTTGGTCGATGGATGTCTCCAATTGGGATGTCTCCAAGGCGAGTTATAAAAAAATATTCTTATGGGGGAGTGGAATTTTATCCAGACGATAAGGTATTTTTCATGTTCGGCTCGGCTAATCGAGATGAGGCTATTTTTGAAGCCCCAGAGATATTTAATGTGAGGCGAGATACCAGCTTATCAATTACATTTGGAGCTGGACCACATTTTTGTGCAGGCGCTTGGATTTCAAAAGTTTTAATCGCCGAAGTAGCGCTTCCAATGCTTTTCAATAGGTTTCCAGAGCTTAGATTAGAAGAAGACATAATATTTAGTGGTTGGGCTTTCAGAGGCCTTAAGTCTGCCCAAGTTAGCTTTTAAAAAGCTATGCGAACATACTAATATTAAAAAAAAGATGTGTTAATTTGTGATTTTAATATTGTCTCGCATCCTCTCAATAATTACGTTACATATTGAAGCATAAATTCATTAAAGGAGCCCTTAAATTATGGTAATGCAAAAAGCTAAAACAGTGATTATTGAAGAGTTTGGTGGCTCCGATGTTCTAAAAACCGTGAATAAGGAGGTCGGCGAACCTGAGACTGGAGAGCTAAGGGTAAGACATAAAGCCTGCGGATTAAATTTTATTGATGTTTATCAGAGAACGGGAATGTATCCTTTAACTCTTCCCGTTGCCCTAGGTATGGAGGCCTCGGGAATTGTCGAAGCTGTAGGCGCGGGCGTTACACATGTAAAAGAAGGCGACAGAGTAGCATATGCTTCAAACCCACCTGGTTCATACACTGAATTGCGCGTTATGTCAGCTGCGCAGGTTTGCCCGTTACCTGACTCAATTTCGTTTGAGGAAGGTGCAGCTATGATGTTAAAGGGTCTGACAGTACAGTATTTATTTCATCGTACAGTTCCATTAACTAGGGGTGATACTGTTCTTTTCCATGCAGCAGCTGGCGGTGTTGGGTTAATAGCATGCCAGTGGGCAAAGTCTGAGGGAATAAACCTTATTGGTACAGCTGGAACTGATAAGAAATGTCAATTAGCGTTAGATCATGGTGCAACTCACGCAATAAACTATAAAACGGATAATTTTAAAGACAAAGTGTTAGAAATTACAGATGGGAAAGGTGTTCCCGTTGTAATGGATTCTGTTGGTAAAGATACTTTTGAAGGTTCTTTGGATTGCTTGAGTCCATTAGGAATGATGATAACATTTGGACAAGCTTCAGGAAAAATTCCACCTATAGATGTTGGAATGTTAGGTACCAAAGGTTCTCTAAAGCTTACTCGACCAACACTATTTTCGCATATTTCTGATCATAATTCTTGTCAAGAAATGGCAAAGTCTTTATTTAGCAAAGTGATCTCTGGTAAAGTGAAAATTGTTATAGATCAGCGTTTTAAGCTTAGTGAAATAGCTAAAGCACATGATGCACTAGAGGGTAGAGAAACTACTGGAGCCACTATATTAGAAGTTTAACTCGTTACTAGATTTCTACGTATGTTTTTAGGAAGTAATGAAAAAATTATTACAAGATTTAATAAGTTCCAAAGAATTCCGTTCCAAAAAGCTAGAGTGTAAGAACCACTGAGGTCGTATATCCAGCCAGACATCCAACCACCTAAAGCCATACCCACGATTGTCATCATTAGTACGAACCCTACTCTTGCTCCGGCTTCTTTGGCGGGCATGTGTTCTCGAACTACAATTGCATAACTTGGAACGATACCACCTTGGGATAATCCAAAAATTAAAGATACTAAATATAAAGAAACAAGTCCGTTAAAAGGCAGGTATAAAAATAAAGCGATACATTGAAGGCTAGACCCAATCAATAGTGTTTTTAGGCCACCGATTTTATCCGCTAGAAATCCGGAAACTATTCGAGAGACTATTCCACCAGCTAACATTAAGGATAGCATGTTGCCGCCTACTGTTGATCCAAAACCCAGATCTACACAGAAAGCTACTATGTGGACTTGCGGCATCGACATTGCAACGCAACACGCAAGACCAGCTAAACCTAAAAATAATTGTAGAGATTTTGGCGATAGTTGAGTATTTTGTGCTTTATTTTGCGAGATCAAATCATCAGCTCTAGTTGATTCCGCAGAAATTTTACGTTTTAGCGCGAGTGATAGAGGAGCCATAATCAGGACTGCTGCAATCGCTAGGACTAAATAAACTGATCGCCAACCGTAATTTAAAAGTAAATCTCGAGTAAGTATTGGCCAAACTACGCCAGAAAGGTAATTACCACTAGCAGCTAGAGCCACAGCTATCCCTCGTTTTTTTAAAAACCAAATTGAAGTATCTGCAATTACAGGTCCAAAACTGGCCCCTGTCCCAAAGCCAATTACAAACTGTATTACAGCTAGTGACAATATTGAATTACTTTGAGCCGCAAAAATGAAGCAGGAAGCTAAAAGAATCGAGGAAAATAACAAGACAGTAGATATATTATAGCGATCTGCTAATTTTCCCATGTAAAAGTTGCCAAGTGCAAAACCTAACATTGTTAGGGTGAAGGGTAGTGATGCACTTGCTCGATCAACTCCAAATTCACTTTGAACTGAGGGTAAAACTAAGATAATCACCCACATCCCAGCATTTCCAACAATAGCTATTGTTAAAGAAATAACGAGCCTTAACCACGAATATGAACTGTCATGTTGAGTAGTGGAAGTCATCTAGTAGATTATCCAAATTAATTTTATCCAGACCTTCTTACGGTGTAATAAACGTCATTGGCAATATTATATATGTTTCAGAAAAGTAAAATAACGACTTTCTTTTAAAACCCGTACTTCCCGCGTACCAGATCTGGTTGTGGGGTTGGAACTCTCTGCAATATAGCGGTATAAATGGCACATTTAGGTGATTTAAATACTCATTAGACTACATTTTGGAAAAAAAAATGTTTTTTTTTGTTGACTAGGCGGATTATTGCCGATGTAAAGGGGCCAGCAAGTGTAATAGCTTGTCTAAATTCAGGTTTTTAAATCTGTTTCAACTTCTGTGAGGGTTTCAAACCTTCATGGAGAACAAAATACAGGAAGGTAAATACAATGGATAAAATGAAAAAAACTATCGGAGCAATGACAGACCTAGGAATTGCGCTATTAACATTTGGTATTATTGCGTCACTACTAGTTGGCCCAGCTAATCTATCATTTGTTGGTAACGTTGTTGGAAATATCACAGATCTAGTAGCAGCGTTAGGTTCTAACGGACTTGTTGGCTTAATCACTCTGATGATCGTTCTAAACTTGGTTGACAGATAAGATTAATTTAAATTCTCTTCCCCTGGCATGAAAGATAGTTCGTGGAAAAATTAAGTCAGAGGCTAGTAGTACTCCAGCAGTTCATAATTACTGTGACCAAAGCTGGATTCTCACTGGTTGGCCTAATTATCTTAGTCTATTTGTTGCTGGGGGAAGATTCTGGCCCATACGTAGTATCGGTCATAGATAATATAAGTAAATTCGTATCAGCAGTAACATCCCAAGCATTAATAGCGTTTGTTATAGTTGCAGGCTTATTATACTTTGGTCAAAATAAAAAATAGACTTAAATAAATTTAATGGATAGTTTTTTAGAAAACAGAAATCTTTAAAAATCCGTCATAAATCATTTTTACTGATAGATATAAAAGAAAATAAAGCCCAACCCAGCTGAGCCATCTGTATTTAATCATTAAACGCATTATAAAAGTCGCAAAAAAAGCCATAAAAGCGATTGCTAAAACCAGTCCAAATATTAACAAATTAGTATCTTCTCTGGCTATTGCCGCCACTGCGATTACATTATCTATGGACATTGAAATATCTGCTACAGCTATAACAAAAAGTGCTGACATCAACTGAGCTAAGGGTGTTTTCGTGTCATTCACTTTGGTACTGGTAGTATGGCTTTCATAATTGTTTGTTTGGTGTGTTTTTATGCTTAAGTAAAAACGCCAACATACCCAAAGTAATAAACATCCACCCAGTAACAAGACACCAGGGATCGCAAGTAAAAAACTAGCAATTGAGGCAAAAAAGATTCTGAAAAATGCAGCTAAACCCATACCTATAAAAATAGCTTTCCGGCGAAGGTCTGGAGAAAGGCTCGCAGCGGACATCCCAATTACCAGAGCATTATCACCTGATAAAATTATATCAGCAAAAATAATTTGTAATATTTGAGATGTCTGATCTATAGGCATTATTTTTTTTAATATTTAAATAAATTTAATTCAATCATTTAATCTCTATTTGCCAAAAATAGAGGTTTTACTTCATAATGATTTTTTTATTTTCAAAAGATTAAGATGATGCACTTGCAGATTGTCTGAAGCAACATTAAGTCTTGTTATTAGAAATAAATTTATACGATTTAAAAGGGTGATGATCAAAATGTACGATCCAGTAGAAACTTATATGAATCTAGTGCCGATGGTAGTTGAACAAACTAGTAGAGGTGAGAGAGCTTACGATATATTCTCTAGGCTTCTGAAAGAAAGAATAGTTTTCATCAATGGTGTTGTTCATGATGGAATGTCCCATTTAATTGTTGCGCAGTTACTTCACTTGGAGGCAGAAAACCCTTCAAAAGAAATCAGTATGTATATAAACTCTCCAGGTGGAGTTGTGACCTCTGGATTGTCAATTTATGACACAATGCAATATATTAAGCCTAAGGTGTCAACCCTGTGTATGGGGCAAGCTGCTTCAATGGGGTCTTTGCTGTTGGCCGGTGGTGAAAAGGGAATGAGGTTTTCGTTGCCTAACGCCAGAATAATGGTGCATCAACCGTCTGGTGGTTATCAAGGGCAGGCATCTGATATAATGATACATGCTGCAGAAACTCAAAAATTAAAAGATAGGCTTAATCAAATATATGTAAAACATACGGGACAGACAATAAAAGCTGTTGAGAAAGCTCTTGATAGAGATAATTTCATGTCTCCCGAAGAAGCAAAGGAATGGGGGCATATTGACGAAATAGTCAGTAGCCGCAAGGAAACTACTGTTTGATTTATAATTAATCAGATTATTTATAGTATAAGTTTTTTGAGGTAAATTTTTCGTTGTACCTTTTTACGGGTTACCGTAATCTGTATTGTGAATGTTATATAAAAATAATCTTAAGGTCTTTAATATCAATAAGTGAACGGGTAAAAAATGGCTACTAATAATAAGGATAGTAAAAATACTCTGTACTGCTCGTTTTGTGGAAAATCGCAGCACGAGGTCAGGAAGCTCATAGCAGGACCGACAGTCTTTATTTGTGATGAATGTGTTGAACTTTGTATGGATATTATTCGGGAAGAAACCAAATCATCTGAGTTGAAGTCTGATAATGGAGTCCCGATACCACAAGAAATTTGTGATGTCCTTGATGATTATGTTATAGGTCAAGCCCATGCAAAACGTGTATTGTCAGTAGCAGTCCATAATCATTATAAGCGTCTTAATAATTCATCTGAAGCTGATGAAATAGAACTATCAAAATCAAATATATTATTAATTGGCCCAACAGGATGTGGAAAAACACTACTTGCTCAAACTTTAGCGAGAATTCTTGATGTTCCTTTTACAATGGCGGATGCAACAACTTTGACTGAGGCAGGTTATGTTGGTGAAGACGTAGAGAATATTATACTGAAGTTACTTCAAGCTTCTGATTATAATGTTGAGAAGGCACAAAGAGGCATAGTATATATCGATGAAGTCGATAAAATAACTAGAAAATCAGATAATCCATCGATAACTCGAGACGTTTCTGGAGAAGGTGTGCAACAAGCACTTTTAAAAGTAATGGAGGGAACGATTGCTTCTGTCCCACCACAAGGGGGAAGAAAGCATCCACAGCAAGAATTCCTTCAAGTAGATACCACAAATATTTTATTTATTTGTGGTGGAGCTTTTTCAGGTTTAGACAAGATAATTTCTCAACGCGGTAAAGGTTCTGCAATGGGTTTTGGGGCTGATGTTAGGGAAGAAAATGATAAAGGTGTTGGTGAACTTTTTTCTGAACTTGAGCCTGAAGATCTTTTAAAATTTGGGCTCATACCTGAGTTTGTAGGACGACTACCAGTACTAGCTACACTTGAGGATTTAGATGAAGAATCGTTAGTTACAATTCTTAGTAAACCAAAAAATGCTCTTGTTAAGCAGTATCAAAAGTTATTTGAATTAGAAGATACAAAATTAACATTTACTGATGAAGCATTAGTGAGCATTGCAAAACGGGCCATTTCTCGCAAGACTGGTGCACGTGGATTACGGTCTATTTTAGAAGATATACTTTTAGATACAATGTTTGATTTACCGGCATTAGAAAACGTGATTGAGGTCGTAGTAAATGCTGAAGCCGTTAATAAAGATGTAAGTCCTTTGATCATATATTCAGATGAAAATAAAAACATCGAAAGTTCAGCTAGTTAGCAAATAAATAATTAAATAAGATTTTGAAATATGGAATGTAGTGTTGAAAATAATTAAAAATATTTTACGAGGCTTTACATGGTGGCATAGTCAAACCTTAAATACTCAATTCTTTACGTGGCGCAAAGGAATTAAAGTTGGTCAGGACAAGACAGGAAATATATTTTATACTTCTAAAGATGGTATAAAGAGGTGGGTTATATTTAGTGGTGATGCAGAAGCTTCGCATGTTAGTCCGGAGTGGCATGGGTGGTTACATCATACTTGGAATGAATTACCTACTGAAAGGCCGTTAATAAAACAAAAATGGGAATTAGACCACATTTCGAATATGACAGGAACCGTTAAGGCTTATGCGCCAACGGGGTCAATAAAAAGGTCAACACCTGAACCTCGACAGGATTATGAGGCCTGGCGCCCACAGTAACCTTTTTGTGAGGAAATATGCATGTCAGAGAAAGTTATAGAAATTTTTGTTGGAACAGTAGTACTAATGGTAGCACTGTTTTTTTTAGCTTTTGCCCTTAAAGTTACAAACTTTAATAATGGTGACGATACTTATAATCTAGGTGCCAGTTTTAGATCTGCAGAAGGGATTGATGTTGGAACTGAAGTACGTATGGCTGGGGTCAAGATAGGTTCAGTAAACAGCCTGGACCTTAATAGTGTGACGTTGCAGGCTGATGCAGAGTTTTTGATATTAACTGATATTAAAATCCCAGACGATAGTGCTGCTGTAATAAGTTCTGAAGGTTTGTTGGGAGGAAGTTTTGTAGAGATTATTCCTGGCGGTTCATTTGAAGACTTAGTTTCTGGTTCTATAATACAAGATACACAAAGTTCAGTTAGCCTGATAACTTTGCTTTTAAAATTATTCAGTGGTTCTAAGGAATGAAAGTTGGACTTTTATTTTGTCTAATTTTTTTTCCAATTTGTTTACACTCTCAAACTAAAGATTTCACATTAGACCTCAATATTTCTACTAAAAGTATTGATATAATTGACGATTATAAATTAGAGGTTTCTAATTCTGATAGGGCATATTTGCGTGGATTAGATAAAATGAGGGGGTCAAGTGTCGACTTAGAAATTCCTATTGGTCAGGAGGTGACCTATGGCTCTTTAATTATAACGGTAGAAGAATGTAGATACCCTGTTGATAACCCTACTGGAGATGCATTTTCTTTTCTAAAAATCTTTAACTTAATGACAAATGAATATGACTTTCAAGGGTGGATGATTGCATCCAGTCCTGCTTTAATGGCTCTTGATCATGCCCGTTATGATATCTGGCTTATTAGGTGCAAGCCTCTAGAGGAGTTACCTGCAGAGGTTGTAAAAGAAAATCTGCTTCACCCTGTAACGCGACCTTTAGGAGCTCTTGGTAATTAGATTTTTTGATTTCTATTGCTCCTAAAGATGCCAAGTGATTTGTTAAAAATTGTACATCAAACAGTGAAAATCCTCCATACTTCAATCTCGAAACAAGATAAGCCAAAGCAATTTTTGATGTATTTGATCTTCTTGAAAACATACTTTCTCCAAAGAAAGCCCTTTTTATAGCTAACCCATAAATTCCACCCACTAATTCCTGTTGGTCCCAAACCTCAACAGAGTGACAATGTCCTTGTTTATGTAAGTCTATGTAACACTTAGATATCTTTTCACTTATCCAGGTTTCAGGTCTGTCTGCGCAGTACTTGATTACCTTAGAAAAGTTCGTGTTAATTTTAATTTGATACTTTTGTTTAAAAATAAAATTTTGTAAAGATTTTGATATATGAAAATAAGTTAGTGGTATTACTCCACGATACTCGGGAGAAACCCAAACTATATTTGGGTCATCCTTTCCTTGTGCCATTGGAAAAGAACCTGCGCGGTAAGCGCTAAATATTACATCTGATTTAAGACTCATCGTGAATAATAACTTTGTATTTTTAAACTCAACTAGCAATCAAAGTGGTTAATTAACTTTTATCCAACCAGCTCTCTAACCAGTGTATATTATAGTTACCTTTAATAATGTCTTCCTCACCCAGAAGCGAGTTAAATAATGGAATTGTCGTATCAACACCATCCACAATAAGCTCTCCTAAGGCTCGCTTTAATCTAGACAATGCGGCAGGCCGATCTTCGGCGTGCACTATAAGTTTTGCAATAAGACTGTCGTAGTAAGGTGGGATAATGTATCCGTCATATATAGCAGAATCCAATCTAACTCCGAGTCCACCAGGGGCATGAAACTGTGTTATTTTTCCAGGGCAGGGAGAAAAGTTTGGTAATTTTTCTGCATTTATACGCACTTCAATAGCGTGACCATTAACTTTAAGTTTTTCTTGTGTAAGTTGCATTGGTAATCCTGCTGCAACTCTAATTTGTTCTTTCACTAAGTCTACACCGTAAATAGCTTCTGTTATTGGGTGTTCTACTTGTAATCTGGTGTTCATTTCAATAAAGTAAAACTCACCATTTTCGTATAAAAACTCTATTGTACCGGCCCCAGCATAATTTATAGAAGCAACAGCTTCGGCACACACTTTCCCAATATTTTGTCGAACAACAGTATCGATAGTCGGTCCTGGAGCTTCTTCAAATACTTTTTGATGCCTTCTTTGCAAAGAGCAATCTCTTTCTCCAAGATATACTGCATTCCCTGCTCCATCTCCAAATACTTGGATTTCAATATGTCTAGGGGTGCCTAAATACTTTTCAAGATATACTGCAGGATTACCAAAGTTTGAGTTTGCCTCTGAACGAGCAGTTGTAAATGCATCACTCATTTCAGATTTAGAGGCTGCGACTTTCATACCACGGCCACCACCGCCAGCTGTTGCCTTTATAATAATGGGGTAGCCAATTTCTTCTGCTATTTGATTAGCTAACTCTAATGTGTCGACCTCGCCAGGAGAGCCGGGGACACAAGGTACCCCAAGTTCTCGCATTGTTTCTTTTGCAGTTATTTTGTCCCCCATAATCTGGATGTGTTGTGCTGTTGGACCAATAAATTTTAAATCATGATCTTCTATTATTTGAACAAACTTTGAATTTTCTGAGAGAAAACCATAACCAGGGTGAATGGCTTGTGCACCAGTTACCTCACATGCGGAAATAATTGCTGGAATTGATAGATAACTTTTATTACTAGATGGAGGCCCTATGCAAATAGCTTCATCTGCCATTCTGACATGCATTGCATCACTATCTGCGGTGGAGTGGACAGCTACTGTTTGAATTCCCATTTCTTTAGCCGCACGGATGACCCTAAGTGCTATTTCACCTCTATTCGCTATCAGTATTTTTTCAAACATTTGTATTACTCAATAATCATTAGTGGCGCACCAAACTCAACAGGTGTACCATCTTCAATTAGAATACGCTTGATAGTACCAGCTTTTGGAGCTGGTATATGGTTCATTGTTTTCATAGCCTCAATTATTAACAAGGTTTGCCCTTCAATCACAGTAGTTCCAATACTCACAAAAGGTGGGCTTCCTGGTTCGGTTTGAAGAAAGCAAGTTCCGACCATTGGAGAAGTTACTGCTCCATTTTCTTGTGTTGGGTCCTCTGAGCTCTTTGGCGTCAAGTTGCTGTCCGATGAGCCAACATTGGTAACAATTCTTGTATTAACATTTTCAAAAGGAAGATCTATGTTTGATTGTTGAGATAGCCTTATAGATATACCTCTATCATCACCTTCGTCACGACTAATTTCTAAATTTGTCAAATCATTCTTTTTGAGTAATTCGATTAAACTTTCGATAAAAGAGAGATCTTCATTACGTAATTTTTTTGTCATTGTCTTCCTTTAGTTCTAATAGCCGATTAACTAATAACTTGATCATTTTTGTTTGTATACTACTTGTTTAATTAAAAAACTAAAACAAGTGTAAGTGTAATGTGATTCAGTGTTCTTTATTTTTGATTAAGTCTTCAACTACAGTTGGATCTGCTAAAGTGGATATATCTCCTAGACTGTCAAAATCATTTTCTGCAATTTTCCTAAGTATCCGACGCATTATTTTTCCAGATCTAGTCTTAGGTAAGCCAGGTGCCCATTGTATGATGTCTGGTTTTGCTATGGGACCAATTTCCTTTCTCACCCAGTTTTCCAAATCTTTCTTTAATTCCTCTGTTGGTTCCTCAGTATTCATTAAAGTTACAAATGCGTATATTCCTTGGCCCTTTATTGAATGAGGGTACCCTACAACAGCACTTTCGGCAACTTTGGGATGAGCAACAATAGATGACTCTATCTCTGCAGTCCCCATTCTGTGACCGGATACATTAAGAACGTCATCGACTCGTCCAGTTATCCAATAGTAGCCGTCCTCATCTCGTCTACAACCATCCCCAGTAAAGTAATAGCCTTTGTAGTCAGAAAAATAAGTATTCATAAAGCGTTGGTGATCGCCATAAATTGTTCGCATTTGACCTGGCCAGCTATCTTTTATACATAAAATACCTTCTGCTGAAGTTTCTGAAAGTTCTTGCCCGGTAGCCGGGTTTAATATTACTGGAACTATACCAAAAAAAGGTTTTGTTGCTGATCCTGGTTTTGTTGAGGTTGCTCCTGGAAGGGGAGTAATTAAGTGACCGCCTGTTTCTGTTTGCCACCATGTATCGACTATAGGACGAGTTCCTTGTCCTATGACTTCATTATACCACTTCCACGCTTCTGGGTTTATAGGCTCCCCAACTGTACCTAGGACTCGTAAATTATCTAAGTTGTAACTCTTTACCCACTGATCCCCTTGCCCCATTAGTGCTCTGATGGCTGTTGGTGCTGTATAAAATTGATTTACGCCATGTTTTTCACAAATGGCCCAGAACCTTCCTGGATCAGGGTAAGTAGGAACTCCTTCAAACATTAATGTCGTAGCACCATTAGCTAATGGTCCATAAACTATGTAACTATGCCCAGTTATCCATCCAATATCAGCACTACACCAGAATACGTCATTACCCTGATAATCAAATGTATATTCGTGGGTCATTGAGGCGTACACTAGATAACCACCGCTTGTATGGACTACCCCTTTTGGTTGACCTGTAGATCCCGAAGTATATAGGATAAATAGAGGATCTTCTGCGTTTATTTCTGTTGGAGTGCATTCATTAGATTCATTTTTTACTAAATCGTGTAACCAATAATCACGACCAGCTTTCATAGCAACAGTTCCACCAGTTCGTCTAACAACTAACATTTTGGTTTTCGTATTAGCTAAATCAAGAGCTTTATCAGCATTATTTTTTAATGGTGTATTTTTTCCACCTCTAGGCGCTTCGTCAGCAGTTATTAAAATTGATGCCTTACACCCTTTAACTCTTGCAGATAATGCATCTGATGAAAATCCAGCAAATACCACAGAATGTATCGCTCCAATTCTAGCACAGGCAAGCATTGCGTAAGTTGCTTCCGGGATCATTGGCATGTATATGACTACTCTATCCCCTTTTTTTGTTCCCATACCTTTTAAAACATTAGCAAACTTATTAACTTTCTCGTACAGTTCTTTGTAAGTTATGTGTAATGCTTGTTCGGTTGGATCATCAGGTTCCCATATTATTGCAACTTTGTTACTCAGTTTTTCTAAGTGACGATCGACGCAGTTGTAAGCAACATTAAGCGTTCCATCTTCATACCACTTTATATTAACTTTTTCGAATTCGTAGGATACATTTTTAACTTTTGAGTAAGGTTTAATCCAGTTTAATCTATTACCAACTTCTCCCCAAAACCCATCTGGGTCTGAAACTGATTTCTCATACATTTTTTCATACATTGATTTATTTATTAAAGTTTTTGATGTGAATTCTTTTGATGGTGGGAATACTGATTTTGACATTAGATATCTCCTACATACTTATGATTTAAGTATATTTCATTAGTTCTATTACATTAAACTTGAGTGTGTTTAAAGAGTAAAGGTTGGAGTTTTATTTCTGTCATAGGCAAGTAATACTTACTTCAATTAAACTAATTATTTCAGTTTGAACAAAGAATAAAATTGCTTTTAAATTGTTGAAACGAGAAAATGAGTTAAATATTTAATATTTGTGGGTTCCAAACCTTGAGAACCCACAAATACATTAGTGTTTAACAACTATAGTACATTTTGTATTCTACTGGATGAGGGGTATGTTCATATGCATAGACCTCTTCCCACTTAAGGTCGGCATAGCCTTGTATTTGGCTTTTTGTAAATACATTACCTACTAATAAAAAATCTTGATCTGAGTCTAAAGCATTCAAAGCCTCCCTAAGAGAGGCACACACTGTAGGAATTCCTGTTAACTCTTCTGGTGGCAAGTCATATAAATCTTTATCAGATGAAGGACCTGGATCAATTTTATTCCTGATACCGTCTAATCCAGCCATAAGCAAAGCTGCAAAGCATAAGTACGGGTTTGCTGCGGGATCTGGGAACCTCGCCTCAACCCTTTTTGCATTTGGGTTTTCTGCCCATGGAATTCTTATACAACCTGACCTGTTTCGAGCCGAATAGGCTCTTAAAACTGGTGCTTCAAACCCTGGAATAAGTCTCTTGTAGCTATTTGTTGTTGGGTTTGTAAACGCATTTAGTGCTTTCGCATGTTTTAAAAGCCCACCAATAAAATATAAAGCTTCTTGAGAAAGATCAGCATATTTATCACCAGAAAATAGTGGTTTTCCTTCTTTAAATATAGACATATTGACGTGCATGCCTGACCCATTGTCACCTGAAATCGGCTTTGGCATAAAGGTTGCAGATTTTCCATAGGCATTTGCTACATTGTGTATTACGTATTTATGTTTTTGAAGTTCATCGGCTTGATGAGTTAAAGATCCAAAAATTAATCCTAATTCATGTTGACAAGAAGCTACTTCATGATGATGCTTGTCCACTTTCATGCCCATCCGTTTCATCGTAGAAAGCATCTCACCTCTAAGATCATGGGAGGAGTCTGTGGGGTTTACAGGGAAGTAACCACCTTTGACTGCAGGTCTATGGCCCATATTACCAATTTCATACTGGGTATCTGAGTTCCATGATGCGTCATCAGCATCAACTTCGAATGATACTTTGTTCATTTCAACAGAGAATCTAACATCGTCAAATAAGAAAAACTCAGCCTCAGGTCCAAAATATGAAACATCTCCAATGCCGGTCGACTTCAGATAAGCTTCAGCCTTTTGAGCTGTGCCTCTAGGGTCTCTATCATAAGGTTCGTTTGTATCAGGCTCTAAAACACTACAATGAATACATAATGTTTTTTCGGCATAGAATGGATCGATATAGTTTGTGTTGACATCTGGCATTAATTTCATGTCACTTTGGTCAATTGATTTCCATCCCGCAATGGAGGAGCCATCAAACATAAAGCCGTCAGTCAAAAAATCTTTATCTACTTGGTCTGACATTAGTGTTACATGTTGAAGTTTTCCTCTTGGATCGGTAAATCTAAGATCTACATATGCTACTTCTTCATCTAAAATTTTCTTAAGTATACTTTCAGCACTCATTTTATAAATGTCCTTATTTGCCAACTTGTTATATAGGATTTGAATTAAAGAGCATCTTCTCCAGACTCTCCGGTTCTAATTCTTATTGCTTGCTCGAGGTTGGATACAAATATCTTACCATCACCAATCTTGTCAGTTTTGGCAGAACTTATAATCGCTTCAATTACTGAGTCTAAGAGATCGTCTGTAATTGCCACTTCGATTTTTACTTTAGGCAAAAAGTCCACAACGTATTCAGCACCTCTATAAAGCTCTGTGTGACCTTTTTGTCTACCAAACCCTTTAACTTCTGTAACACTCAGGCCTTGAATACCAAGTTCTTGAAGTGCTTCCTTTACTTCGTCCAATTTGAAGGGCTTTATTATTGCTTCGATTTTTTTCATGATTGATAATCTCCTGAAATAACGTGTATGACTTTTCCCTTAATTTTCAATAACTGTATCAGTAAATATTCACTTCGATCATATAATTTTATATAATTGCTTAATTTATAGTCTATATGATTAATAATTAGTCATTATGCAATTTATATTATTTAAAATTTCAAAAAAACTAAAGTTTTATATTTAAAGCCATCTTCAATTTTATAATGGTTTAGTTCGTGATATTTCATCCACTTTTAACAGGATTGAAGTGTAGAAATTTTCATAATTATTTAATTTTAAGAAAACTTTCATTTTATGCTCGCATCTTGCAGATAGCTTTGCTAAGTGATGCGCAATCAAGCTGAGAGTATATTTTAGCTTATAAATTTTTGCGGGTGTGGCGGAATTGGTAGACGCACCAGATTTAGGTTCTGGCGCCGCAAG
>CAJWHE010000035.1 GCA_913041145.1 uncultured Paracoccaceae bacterium | reverse complement strand
TTGTTCGAATGAATCCAATAATTTCGTAATGTTGCCTGGTTATACGCGATACTTGTAAGTTAAATTCTTTAGCCGAAACATTCTCTGAAGTATAAACAAAAAATGATAGTCTGCGGGCAAGATTATGCAAATCAGCATGCTGCGCAATTATAAACCTATTTCCTGTTGCTTGTGCAAGTCTACGATGAAACCTATTATTTTTTTCTGTTATGCCCAGTATATCAGCATTTTTTGATACGGACTCATACTCAGCCTGTATTGATTCTAGATCTGAGATCAAGTTAACGTCATCAAATTTTATTAGCGACGACACAACTCTTTCAGAGATTACATATGCCTCCAACAGCTGTAGCGTATGCCAAATACTCATTGACGCAACATAAGCACCCCGGCCATTTTTTGTTTCAACTAAACCTTCTGACATTAACCTATTAAGAGCTTCTCTTATCGGTGTTCTACCAAAAGGAAATCTTTCAAGTAACATTTTTTCTTCTAAATGCTCACTTGGGTTTAAAGATAAATCTAAAATTTTATTTCTTAGCTCTGAAGTTGCTAAATCAGCAAGAGATGCAGAGTCTTTTTTAACTGACAAGGAACTAGTTTTCTGTTTAATCTTCTTTGTATTTTTCAATGACTTAACCTATTTTTTATTTAGATAAATCCTTCCATTGAGAATATTCTTTAAAAAGAAATTCCTCACTAAATTTACCACTATTTTTATCTTCTATCAAATCTGCATCTGATCTTTCCAAAGGATCTCCAAATCCTCCTGCACCAGCTGTAATTACCCTAATAACGTTCTCAGGCCCAACACGCAAGGCCGATGGTTTATTTGCAAGCCGAGTTTCTACACCGCTATCAGAAACGGTAGAGAATGAACCCGTTCCTCCCGGTTTACCACCAAACAATCCCCATGGTTGATTAACAAACCGTTCACCTTGTCCTGAGAAAGTGGTGTTATGCCCTATCGGTCTATACTCTCTCAAGATACCTAGGCCTCCACGATACTTACCTGCTCCACCCGAGTTCTCAGTGAACTCATACCTTTCAATCATTAAAGGGTATTCAGTTTCTAGTGCTTCAATAGGTAAATTTGATGTATTTGTCATATGAACCTGAACGCCATCGGTTCCATCCTTATAAAAACGCCCACCTGCACCTCCACCTAAGGTTTCTAGATAAACATAATACTTACCGGCGGCGCTCTGCCCAAAAAAGGCGGCGGAAGTATTTGCTCCATTTCCAGCTGCAACTATTTTTTCAGGATAAGCCGTGGCAAGAGCTCCTAAAATACAATCAACAATCCGTTGTCCAGTTTGCGCTCTGGCAGCAGATGCTGCCGGAAAAGAAGCATTAACAACACTACCTAAAGGGGCTTCAATGGTTACTGGATCCAACATTCCATGGTTTTGTGGACAATCAGGATCTAATAAGACCTTTAAACAATATAAACAGGATGCCTGCAATCCAGCCATTGTAACGTTATTATTTCCCTCTACTTGGAGATCCGTACCTGAAAAATCAAATTTTATTTCTTCGCCTTTAACAGTAATAGTTACACAAATTTTAATATTTTCTCGAGAAACACCATCATCATCCACAACGTCTTCAAATTTATACTCTCCATCAGGAAGATCCATTATGGAAGCACGCGTTCTACGAGCAACTGCAGCAACTATCGCATCACATCCACTCCTTATTTTTTCCTTTCCCCAACGCTCTATTAGCGTCATACATCTTCGTTTTCCAAGCTGATTTGATGCTATTTGAGCATTGTAATCTCCTAAACGTTCCTCGGGTACTCGTACATTCAACAAAATCATGTCCATCACATCCTGCTTCAGAACATTGTCCTCAAACAATCTGATAGGGGGTATTCTAAGACCTTCCTGATATATTTCAGTCATCCCTCCTGCCATTGATCCAGGAGACATTCCACCCATATCAGCATGATGAGCTATATTGCACACAAACATTACTAACTCACCATCTTTAAAAATTGGTGCAGCCATAGCTACGTCTGGAAGATGTGATCCTCTTCCGACATAAGGGTCATTAGATAAAAACATATCACCCTCTTTAACCCCTGTTTTACTATATTTTTCTAAAACTACTTCAACCAAACCTAACATTGAAGCAAGATGCAGCGGCATACTTTCTCCTTGTACTACCACCCTCCCATTTTCATCAAATAATGCAGTAGAGTGGTCTTTCCTCTCTTTGATATTTGTTGAATAGGCACTCTTCATCAAAGCGATGTACATTTCATCTGCTATGCTTTCCATAGCATTTCTTAGTAGCTCTGCATCAATTGGGGACATGCTCATATCTTTACTCCGCAAGGCTTATAATAAGATTTCCCCAGCCATCAACACGACCTATATCATTTGGAAAAATCAAAATAGTTGTATCCATCTGTTCTACAATTGCTGGACCTTTAATAACCTGTGCCGCCACTAACTCACTTCTTTCATATACTGGTGTGTCGTAACGGCTGCCAAGTTCAAATAACGTATTCCTAAAACTTTTTGGTTTAACTTCTTCAGCAATTACAGCTTTTGGCAAGGTCGGAACATCCAAGTCTCCGATTGCCTTTACGGCAACGTTAACAACTTGTATTCGTTCACTAATAGAGGCAAAGCCATAGTTCGCCTCGTGTGCTTTGTGAAACTCGCTTGTAATATCAGTTACAAGTATGTCGTTTGTCTTTGAAAGATCAATTGGTAATGATAGCTCATAATTTTGTCCGTAATAGCGCGCTCCAACAGTGCACCATGATTCACGTTCACTAGTAGGAACAGATTCGTTTTCGTACCACAAGTCGACTTTTTTATTTAAAGTGTTCACCGATTGTCTGATTGTTTTCATTCCAGTTTCATCTAGCCTGATTAGAATCGTAGAAACATATTCAGTAGATAGAGGTGCATTCATGGCTCCTTCTGCACATAAGATTCCTGGACTTGGAGGTATAATAATTTTTTTCATACCAAGGTCTCTAGCAACCTCATTTGCATGTAACGCTCCTGCACCACCATAAACAAACAGTAAAAAATCACTCGGATTATAACCACGTTCTACAGAAATAGATCTGATTGCCTTGACCATTGTTGCGCAAGAAACTTTTACGATTCCTAACGCAGCTTCATCTGAATCAACTTTTAGTTCACTTGCAAGATCGTGAATACTATTTAATGATAGTTCCTTTTTTATTTTCATCCTGCCAGCTAACAAAGATTCACCATTTAATCGTCCCAACATTACATTTGCATCAGTAACAGTTGGGTTAGTTCCACCCAAGTCGTAACAGGCTGGACCAGGTGTTGCTCCCGCACTTTTCGGCCCAACTTTAAGTAATCCATCCCGATCAATCCATGCTATAGAACCACCACCTGCACCTACCGAATTTACATCTAATGAAGGAATTCTAATGGGAAACCCTGCCAAATCACGCCCATTAACTTCTATAGGCTTGCCATCTTGCAGTAAGGCTACATCAGCACTTGTTCCACCCACATCCAATGTTATGATATCTTTATACCCAGCAACAGTTGCACGACGAAGAGCTCCTTGCACTCCCGCAGCCGGACCAGACAAAGATGCTCGCACTGGGAACTCTTTGGCCATACGCACCGACATTAACCCACCAGAGCTTTGGCTTATTTTTATCTCAGATAATATACCCAAATTAGCAATTAAGTCCGTTAGCCTGTCTAAATAAGCACCTACTATAGTAATAAGAGCTGCGTTTAAAACTGCTGTTGAAAACCTTTCGTATTCCCGAAATTCGGGGAAAACAGAGGAGGAAGTTAGTACCTTAACATTTTCTGGAAGTAGTTTTTCGAGAAGAGAAGCCGCTATGTTTTCATCTTCAGGGAATGCATATGAATGTAAAAAACAAATAACAACACAATCTACATTTTGACTGGCAATTTGTGATGCAACATTTTTTAATGCTTCTTCATCCAATTTTACGTGTATCGAACCATCTGCTAAACGACGTTGTGGCACTTCAAAACGCGACTCTCGGTCGACAAGAGGTTTAGGGTGATCCAAGTGCATGTCGTAAACAGTTGGTCTGGTTTGACGTCCAATCTCTAACAGATCTCGAAAACCTTCCGAAGTAACTAGAGCAACCTTCCCACACCGTCTTTCTATTAAGGCATTTGTACCGACTGTAGTCCCATGAGCAAAGCGCTTAATGTCTTTTGCATTTAGATTACGATTCTTCATAACCGTCTTAATTCCCTCAACAATCGCAACCTCTGGAGCTTCAGGAGTAGACGATAGTTTATATAAAATTAGATCGCTACCATCGCCCAAGTTAATCGCAATATCCGTAAAGGTTCCACCAACATCAACACCTACATACATATGTTATCACTCACATTTTTATTTGAATTTAACTCATCTGGTAAATTATCACCCACAAGACTTTTGATCTGATTGGACACGTCCAAAGAATCTTCATCAAACCCATATAATATTCCTGATTTTCTTTTAGTCATCCAGTTTAAACCATTAAAATACAGCCCTTTAATGCCGGCATAACCTTTTTCTGTCACTGGATAACCCATCTGATCTGTAACTTTTGCATCTATCCAAGAAAAATCGTACTTAAAACCAGTAGCCCATATTATTGTGTTTATACCCGCGAGTTTAAAGTCTAATTTTTCCATCGATTCTATAGACGGGTCGTCCAAGTGACGTTCTCCCTCAAAATCACTATCACAAGGCAAAGGTGCGTCAATATTTTCTTTTATAATATATGCATCAATATTTTTTCTAAACTCATCTGCAAAATCATCAGAATACTTAATATCAGACTGTAAACTTTTGCCAAATATAAGATCTTTTTGGGATAAATCTTCGAGACGACCACAAAGCTTTACTCCCGCACGATTAAAATTATGAAGGCTAAGTGTTTTCCCACCATCCCGACCAGAGCAATGTGGGTCAGGTCGAAACCTTAATGACAGGTCACTAAGCATGTCTGGTGTCCTATCAAGAAGGTTCATTTCCTTTTGCCAAAAAATAGCATCTTTACCTCTGTATCGTCGCGGTAGACGGCCAGTCCTTCCCACACAAAGATAGGTATCCCGTTTGTCCCTAATAAGATCCTCAACAATCTGACAACCCGTTTGCCCCGACCCTACTACTAGAACTCCCCCATCATTTAACTGTGATGTATTTTTATATTGGTCTGCATGAAGTTGGTTAATGGTTTTTGGGATTTTCTTTACAATATCTGGAATTTTTGGGTACTGGTGTGTTGCAGTAGCCACTACAAGAATTTCAGATGTAATATCGCCTCTATCAGTTTTTATCACAAACCCAGGGTTTGTTAATGATACTTCATGCACATTAGTAAATTTTCGAACTGGAGCATTAAAACTCTTAGCCCAATCAGTAATATAACTTACAAAATCGTTGCGACTCATAAACCCATCAGGGTCTGTTCCTTGATAGGGTTTGCCAGGGAAATTCAACGTCCAATTAGGCGTAACCAAGCAAAAAGAATCCCATCTGTTCTCTTTCCATGAGTTGGCAATATCACCACGGTCTAGAATCAAATGATTTATTCCAGCCTGTGTAAGGTAGTAACTTACTCCAAGCCCACCCTGTCCGGCCCCAATAATTACAACTTTATGATGCTCCTGCAATGCCAATTATAATGCTGCTCTAACAGTCCAGGAATCACTAACATTACTACCAAACTTTACTATATCTAAAGGTGGAGGATCATAGGATGCGTGACTTATCATATGATGTACTTGCCCACGATGATGTATCTGATGCTGAAATAAATTAGACAAACAAACTTTTAATGGCAAAGAGTAATACTCATCTGTATCCATCCCCACAGCTTTAAAAGAAAAGTCTCCGTTCAGCTCAACCTCACCCAACTCACTGCATCGATCAGAATACCATTTATCATTGGACCGATGTGATTCCTCTAAGTCATTAAAATCAGCATGGACTATTTCGTCTAATGAATTAAATGTTATTTGAGTTTTTTCCAACCTTTGACGATAAAGAATGTCTGCCAGTAAGATATGGTTCATTGTATTATGAATAGATCTAAAAAACGCACCTCTATCCTCTCTACGTTCACCATCAGTAAGATTGTGTAACGCATTATATAGTCGGTTATTTGCCCACTCATTGTATTTTGCTGCTGTAGCGACGTCTATTAATGAACTCATTCTTTTATCACTTTCAAGTTATTCAATTTATAATGCAGAACCTTGTGCACGTACCTCGTACTCAATAGGGGACGGAGACCCTCCCTCCTCATACATGTGCTCAAACATCTCAATAATCTTTTGCAAATCAGGACTTTTCACAAAATTTGCATAGGATTCTGGAGTCTCCCATGTTGTAAAAGCGATTCGCTGTGTTTCTCCTGGGATAGCAAGCAACATAGCTCGAACAAATCCATCATGACGTTGCATAATTTTTACCGCACCCGCCTCAAAAAGTTTGATATCCTCTCCCCAATAAGATGGAAGACATTTCCAATACGACATTCTAACAAACATAGGAACCCTCCTTTGAACCTGTTGAAGATTTAAAATATATTCTATATATATATCGGTTGCAACAGTTGAATTTAAATAATATTATAAGAATATTAGTGAAAATTTTTGTGACTCAGAAGGGAACTAATTATGAATAAACCAGTTTACGGCAATTATGATCAGGAAGAACTTGATCTTGAGTATGATATGCGCCGAAGATGTCCTCACTTTGCAGAAACTTTTGCATCCATGGACGTCCACAACAAAAGGACGATTTCAAATTTTGATTGCCAGCTCGACGTTGCATTTGGTGAAAAATCTGGAGAAAAGCTAGACATATGGCCGGGTAGAGGGGGATCCCCTATTTTGTTATTTATTCATGGCGGTTATTGGAAAGCTTTTGATAAAAACATGTTCAGTTTTATAGCTGAGCGTTTTGTTGAAGCTGGAGCTTGCGTAATTTTAAATAACTACGACCTTTGTCCAAACGTAAGCATGGACGAGATAACTAGACAGAACCAAGCAGCACTTGCATGGATTTATAAAAATGCATCTAGCATTGGGGGAGATCCAGGTCGAATTCATGTTACTGGACATTCGGCAGGCGGACACCTTACGGGAATGCTAATGGCAACTGAATGGGAGAAATACGGACTTCCTTTTGACGTAGTGAATGGAGCAGTTCCATTAAGTGGGCTTTTTGATCTAGAGCCACTTCGAGTTTCTTATTTAAACGCAGACCTTCATATGGATGACGCAGAAACAAGAAGAAATAGTCCGATTCACAATTTACCAAAATGGATGCCTCCTACCGTTGTTGCTGTTGGTGGGGGCGAAACAGATGAATTTAGGCGTCAGTCGCGAATTTACACGGATGCATGTCGTGCAGCAGGCTTTGACGTTAGTTATCTTGAAGTAGGCAATTATGATCATGTTAACGTTGCAGGGCAATATCGAAATAAGCTCAGCCCACTTACAGCAGCACTGTTTTCACAAATGGGCTTATAAAAAAGCATATTTAGTAGTTACAAAATTTTAATTAACAGTATCTTTTAAACAAAATAAAATTAATAGGGGAATTAAATGTCTAATGAATATGATGCTATTATTATCGGGGGTGGAATAATTGGTAGTGCAATTGCCTATGAAATGGCAAAGTCTGGGAAAAATGTTCTTTGTGTAGAAAAAAACTTAACAGCCGGCTCAGGCTCTACAAGTAACTCATGTGCAATTATTAGAACACACTACTCAACCTTAAGTGGGGCAGCCCTAGCAAAATCCAACTATTATTACTGGGAAAACTGGTCAGAGTACTTAGATGCGCCAAGCAATGAAGAATTAGCTCTTTATCGTGAAGTAGGTTGCCTGTTTACATGTTTTGATAAAAACCAATACGGCATTAAACTCGAGGAAATAGCAAATAAAATTGATATTCCTTATGAGGTTTGGACTCCAGAAAAAATGAAAAAGAAATTACCAATAATTAATCCAGGTCATTTCCATCCCCCCAAAACTGTTGAAGATTCTAGCTTTGGATCAAAAAATGGAGAGATGAGATATGTCTTATTTTTTCCTAGAGCAGGATATGTAAATGACCCAATGTTTGCCACCCAGAATATACAACGCGCCGCAGAAAGGAAAAGCGCAACATTCATGTTCGGTACAAGAATTGCGGATATTACAAAAAATAATGGTCGAGTAACTGGGGTAGTGTTAGACAGTGGCGAACACATAAATGCTCCCATTGTAGTAAATGCTTCAGGACCACATTCGTATAAAATTAATGAATTAGCGGGCGTTACCGAAGGAATGAATATAAGTACAAAAGCGCTTAGAGTTGAAGTGGCGCATGTTCCGTCACCAGAAGGATTTAATTTTGAGGCAAATGGCTATATTTGTTCTGATGATGATATAAGTGGGTATTGGAGACCAGAGGTTGGAAATAAGATTCTGATCGGCCATCACGAAAATGAGGTGGACCCATCGGAATGGGTGGACCCAGACGATTACAACACTGAAGTAACAGATCAGGCAAGGTTGCAAGCTTTGCGAGCAGCGCAAAGGTTCCCAGGAATGGGTATCCCCAACAATGTTCAGGGGATAGCTGATTTATATGATGCTTCGGATGACTGGATTCCGATATATGACAAATCTGACCTTCAAGGGTTTTATATGGCTGTGGGAACAAGTGGAAATCAATTCAAAAATGCCCCGGTTGCGGGAATGATGATGAATGCTCTAATTGACTACGTTGAAGCTGGAAATGATCATGATAAAGAGCCTTTACAATTCAAGTTACCAAATGTTGACTATGAACTGGATATGTCTTTTTGTTCTCGAAAAAGAGAAATAAACCGGGAAAGTAGCTTCTCGGTAGTAGGTTAGCTTATATGAATAAATACAAACCCGCATTCGTTGATTGCTACGGTGATCTAGCTGACCGTTTCAATGACAAGTTAGCTTGTACTGTTCCAGGCTTGGAGGTTTTCTATGACAAACCTGCCAGTGACGATGAACTGATTCAAAGGCTTCAAGGCAGAAAAAACGTAATGGTTTATATGGGTTACATGTCGTCAAAGGTTTTAAATTCTTGTCCTGATTTAAAAACAATTTCATATCTATCAACCGGGTTAACCACTCATGGAGATCTTAAAGAATCCTCCAAATTAGGTATAAGGTTCGAAGGTGTTAAAGGTTATGGAGATAGAGCAGTGGCAGAACACACTATTGCTCTAGCATTTGCAGCTATTAAGCGAATAACAGAAATGGATCGTACCATAAGGTCTGGAAACTGGAAGCTTATAAAAACAGAAGAGCTTCAGGGCAAAACATTTGGTGTTATTGGGTTAGGAGGAATTGGGTTAGAAACTGCCAAAATTGCTAACTCACTTGGAATGCGTGCACTATGCTGGAGTAGATCGTCAAGTAAACTGGATTTACCGGTTGAAACCGCCTCCCTTGATCAGGTTTTAAAGCAGTCAGATATTATTTCTTTGCACCTTCCTTTAAACTCGGAGACAGAAGGGTTCATTAATCATGAATTACTCAGTAAGACAAAACCTGGGTTGATATTGATAAATACAGCAAGGGCAGAAATTATTGATCAACAGGCACTAATCTCTGCTTTATCATCCGGACATATTGGACATTGTGCCTTAGATGTTTTTCATGAAGAACCATTAGCCAAGGATAATGACCTCTTATTAATGAAAAACATCACAGTAACCCCGCACTCTGCCTGGCTAACAACCCAAGCTATCGATCGATTAATATTAGCAGGCTTAAATCTTCTTAATAAACATATTTTAGAGACTCAAAATGACTGAGAGAGCAATTGACCAGCTGTCGAATTTTATTAAAAACACCACATATAAAACAATCCCGCCAGAAGTAATAAATCGAACTACAGATTGCGTGTTGGATGTTTTTGGATCTGCAGCGGCGGGAACTAAACAAAAAAGTGTGCAGGCGTGGAAGTCAGTTGTCCAAAAGGGCTCAAAAGAGGGGCCTTGCCGTATTTGGTTCTCTAGTCAGAACTCAAATGCAATTTCCGCAGCAACAATAAACGCTATGGCAGCCACATCCCTAGATATTGATGATGGTCATAGGCTTGCAGCTGGACACCCTGGAGCTGCTATTATTGCTTCCGCAAGCGCGACGGCCGAAGAAAAAAATGTGACGTTTAGTGAATACTTGTGTTCTATAGTACTAGGATATGAAGCTGCAATACGCGTCGCACTTTCACGAAGGATAGAGCATAATACATCTACAGTTAGCGGAAGGTGGAGCGGTATTGGAGCAGCTGTAGCGAGGGCTAAATTACTAAACCTATCTACGACTGAAATAAGTCACGCTATTCTGGTAGCAGAACAACATGCCCCAAGAGTTTCTTCAGCTATGCACCATGGATTTGCTGGGTCTGATGTTAAAGAAGGTATATCATGGTCTGTGCTCTCGGGAATGTATGCTGTCGAACTTGCTCAGGCTGGTTTTAAAGGGTACCCAGACACTTTTGAGCAGGATATTCTTTATGATCCCAAAACTTTAACTAAAAATTTAGGAAACTATGATTCAATCCAAGGGCTTTTCTTTAAACCTTATGCTTGCTGTCGCTGGATTCATTCTGCAATAGATGCGCTCGACAATATAATAAAATCATATGAGATTAATGCACATGACATTGAGCTTATTGAGGTCCTAACCTTTGAAAAGGCAGTTAACTTAGGTAATCATCTAGATCCTAAGAATGAAGCTCAAGCTCAATTCTCAATCCCTTTTTGTCTAGCAGTCACAGCATTGATGGGAACTAAGGCACTGCGCCCTTTAGATCAGTCTTGCATCGGACAACAAACTGTAATTGATATGGCTAAAAAGGTTATAATAAAGAATAACTCCAGCTTGGAAAAAATGTTCCCAGCAAAAGCACCAGCTATTGTGAAAGTTAAACATACACATGGGCTTGAAGAGCAACTCGTTGATGCAGCTTTTGGAGATCCGACTAACCCAATGTCTCAAACAGATTTACAAGAAAAATTTTTAGTCTTTTCAAAGAATAATTTATCGAAAAAAAGAGCCTATTCAATTATAAAAATGGTACAAGATATTCCAAAAATGCTTAAAGAAAAACCATCAAAAAAGTTTGATTTGTTACGTTGATAAGGTGAGAATTTTTTGGAATATAATCTTAATTCAATAATTTAATAGCTTCAGAAATACTATCGCAAGCTTTTATTAGCTCTTGATCTGATTTCGCAAAACAGAGTCTAAAATAACCTGGACATCCAAATTCAGTGCCAGCAACTAAGGCCACATGAGCGTATTGGAGCAAGTAAAGACAGAGTGCATTATCAGAAGTCAATTGGTCACCCTGAGGCGTGGTCTTTCCAAAAAGACCTGAACACTTGATAAAATGATAAAATGCACCTTGTGGGTCTCTCAATGTTAGCCCAGGTATAACACTTAAACGATCTCTTACTAATCGCATTCGTCTCGTATAAGCTAAATTCCACACTCCAAGATTCTCTTGAGAACCCTGCAGGGCTGCTAAAGCAGCTGCCTGCCCAACAGATGAAGCATTAGTAGTAGACTGACCTTGAATCTTACTCATTGCAGATATTAGATCAGTCGGTCCACCAGCAAAACCAATTCTCCAACCAGTCATCGCGTGGGATTTTGACACCCCATTCACAGTAAGCACACGGTCGTGCAGATCAGGAGCTACTTCAACTAAAGTACAAAATTGGTTATTTCCAAATGTTATTGCCTCATAAATATCATCACACATTATAGAAACGTCTTTGTGATCCCTTAACACTTCAGCTAAGGCCAAGAGCTCTTCGGAAGAATAAACAGCACCACTCGGATTTCCAGGAGAATTCAACAGCAACCAACGAGTATCGTTTGTTATTGCCTTATGAAGTTTTTCAGGTGTAATTTTAAACCCATTTATTGAATCGCAGTCAATGATCACTGGAATTCCATCTGCTATCTTCACCATATCAGGATAGCTAACCCAATAAGGTGCTGGAATAATAACTTCATTTCCTGGATTTAAGGAAGCAAGAAGTGCATTAAATATTAGCTGTTTTGCACCGGTCCCAACTATTATGTTATCAACATCGTACTCAACCTTATTATCTTTGTAAAACTTATTAGAAATAGCTTCCCTCAGTTCAATAGTACCAGATACGGAGGTATATCTGGTCTGACCATTTCGAGCAGCATTAAAGGCAGATTCAATTACAAAATCTGGGGTATCAAAATCTGGTTCACCCTCACTTAATTCAATTATATCATGACCCTCAGTTTGCATTTTTCGGGCTAATTCAGCCATTTTAATAGTTCCTGAAACACGAATATTTTTAATTTTTTCACTTACTTGCAAATACTTCTTCCTTGAAAGATTAAAGTATATTTTGTATATATTTTTAAACAAAATATGTCTACTAACGAGTAAGAGAAATTTATGCTTCTTTATGATCCTAATGGCGCTATATATAATATTGATGGTACTCGTATGGATCTTGCAAAAGAGTATAGAGATAATTTGCGAGGCCCTTTTAGCCTCGAATTACAAAGAGTTTTAGATAAAATGAGAACTACACCCTTAAAGGGTAGACTTGTTTTGCTTGTAGTAGAGCCATTTAAAATTTTTAGGCTGGCACGCTTAAGTGGACAACGGGGTGTTTCACCTTCCACCGTTCAGGATGTAAGGTATCACTCTATAGCAGAGGCTGAATGGGACATATTTAAACGAAGGTGGCTCGAACTTACGGGTATTTCTATTTCAATTTCGGACCCAAATTAATGATTAGTACAACAGACATAATTGGCTATTGCCAGCCCTATGAAATCGCAGCTCAGGAAACTACTGAGCTAAAACTATCAAGCAACCGTCCAGAGAAATGTTCAGTAAAAGTAATGCGAATAATATGTGCTGACATTGATCCCAATGGCCCCGGTGAAGAGTTTGTAGAGCAATCGTGGGGTGAAATACAAAATCTTGCTATAGATAAACAAGAGATAAATGCTGGCTCCTATGCTATTGTTAAACCTGCACCAGAATTAACTTCTGTGGATACTATAAATATTAAAATGTATATTTGGCCAACCAAGTCTTCAACAAATTGCCAAGTGATCTTTAATTGGGGCAATGTAAGTTTCTCTATTGGAAAAGATGGCAAACTTGCATTTAATTTTGGGTCGAAATCAATTGCCTCACCCGAACCATTATTACTCAGGGAGTGGTACGAGATTGAAGGGTTTATTAACTTTAAGACAAATAATTTTTATTTAAAAAATAGAATGTTAAATCCAGTAGTGGGTTACCTGGCTAAATACAAAGCTATAGCAGAATGCGCACAAACTTTTCTTTCAACATCAGAGCATCCAATTATATTTGGTGCGAAGTTCAAGGAAAGTACCCATCAAAGGGAATTTACATCACACCACTATAATGGAAAAGTTGAAGCTCCAAGAATTTTTGTAAATAAAAACAGAAAACCCTTGGTGGAATGGGATTTTTCTAAAAGTATTACCAAAGCCTCTGTTCTGGACAAAGGTTATTCAAAATTCAAAGCAACATTTATAAATGCACCGATGCGAGGAGCCACTGGTTACAAGTGGGATGGTTCTGTTGATAGTTGGCGAGAAAAACCTTCTCATTATGGCTCAATTTATTTTCATGAAGACGATATAACTGACTGTGAGTGGCAAACACTATTAAAAATTACACCACCAGCTCAAGCACGATCAGGCTATTATACTGCTCGAATATTGGCTGATGGAGTTCAAAGTGATATTCCATTCTTTATCACGCAAAGGTTAAAAAAATCTAAAAATAAGATTTTATTTTTGGCCCCAACAGCTACTTACAAAGCGTATGCGAATACCCACGTAAAATTTGACAGCCACAACACCGAAAACTTATTTGAAGCACCCATTTCATTTAGCGAAGACGAGTTATATCTAAATGAACATAGGGAACTTGGTTTATCCCACTATGATACTCATACTGACGATTCAGGGGTAGTTTATGTTGGTGATCGTCGCCCGATGTTAAATAACAGACCAGGCCTTTATACATTTAATTACATAAATGATACCCACATTATAAAATGGCTTGAAAAGAAAAACTATGACTACGAAGTTGCCACGGACGAGGACCTACACCGCCTTGGGCATTCTCTTTTAGACGACTATAAAGTAGTGATTACGGCCTCACACCCTGAATATTACTCCACAGAAATGTGGGATGCTCTATCTTATTACCAGCAAAATGGAGGTAGACATATGTATCTTGGTGGAAACGGATTTTACTGGCGCATAGCCTATTCTGATCAGTACCCTGGAGTAATAGAACATCGGCGCGGAGTGTCAGGAGTTAGGACTTGGGAAGGAGAACCAGGTGAACACCATCTTAGTTTTACCGGCGAACCTGGCGGCCTTTGGCGAACTTATGGCAGAGCGCCTCAGTCATTAGTGGGAAACGGATTCAGTTCAACTATGTTTGTAAAGTCAACTTATTTTAGACGAAGTAAAGAGTCATACGGAAAAGAAACTGATTTCATATTTAAGAATATAGATACGGATATTATTGGAGATTTTGGGTTCCGAGGTGGCGGCTGTGTAGGACTTGAAATTGATCGTTGGGATCAAGATCTAGGCTCACCCCATAACTCAATTGTGGTGGCGACTTCTGAAAATATTGGTGCGGGAGGCCTCTTAACCGGCGAAGAGTTCATTACTACCACCAGAGCACTTGATGGAAATCAAAACAGTAGGGTAAGAGCAGATATGGTATTTTTTACTACACAAGGTGGTGGTGCAGTTTGGTCAACAGGGTCTATAGCATGGGCAACATCTTTGCTATGGAACGATACAAAAAATACTGTATCCCAAGTAACTCAAAATGTCTTAAATCGTTTCTTAGAAAATAAAAAATTTGAACTCAATGAATAGAATTGGTATCGATATTGGCGGCACTTTTACTGACGTTGTCTTAGATAAGTCAGGGAGAATATTTTCAAAAAAATATTTAACTACACCGGACAACCCCGAAGTAGGAGCATTGGCTGGTATTAATAAATTATTAATGAATTATAATTTAAAAGTTGAAAATATAGACACTATAGTTCACGGCACAACTATTGCGGCTAATGCTTTGATAGAACGAAAAGGAGCCAAAACTGCCCTGATAACAACTGAAGGTTTCAGAGATGTTTTGGAAATGCGTTATGAAAAAAGGTTTGATCAATACGATTTGGGCATCGAGCTACCCAGGCCGCTAGTTCCTAGAGAACTAAGAGTATGTCTAAACGAACGCACTTTAATAACTGGTGAAATATTAAAAAAACCTACGGAGAGCCAATTAAAAAAAATTATAAAATTACTTATAGGCGAAAAGATTGAGGCTGTAGCGATTGCATTTCTACACTCTTACTCAAACCCAAAGAATGAACAATTGGTTGCAAAGTACTTGAGACAGAATCTTCCAAAATCTGTAACGATTTGCATCAGTTCTGAAATCTCACCAGAAGCTCGAGAATTTGAAAGGTTCTCAACAACGGTAGCTAATGCTTATGTTCGACCTCTAATGAGTAATTACCTAAACTCATTTCACCAAACACTTGAAAAAAAAAGGTTCAAGGGTAATTTTTTTCTGATGTCATCCAGTGGTGGCTTAACAAGCTTAGAGCAAGCAAAAAAAGTGCCAATAAGATTGGTAGAGTCTGGTCCAGCTGGTGGAATTATTTTAGCAAGCAAGGTTTCAAAAGAATTACAGGAAGAAAGTTCAATAGCTTTAGATATAGGTGGCACAACTGCAAAGGTATGTTACTTAAACCAAAGTGAACCCTTTATTACTAGGCGTTTAGAAGTAGCCCATGCTTGGAAAAATAAAAGTGGTAGTGGCCTTCCTTTAAGAATTCCAGCAATGGACCTAGTTGAAATAGGAGCAGGCGGTGGTTCTATAGCAAAAATGGATACTCTTGGACGCTTAGCTGTAGGTCCAGAAAGTGCTGCTTCTCAACCTGGACCTGCATGCTATAATCTCGGAGGAGAAAAGCCTACAGTTACCGATGCAAACTTAGTAATAGGAAGAATTTCTGAGGAATCATTTGGCGGAGGATTTATTAACTTAATGTTATCAAATGCCAAAAAGTCTATAAAAAAGGAGATAGTAAAAAAGCTTCACTTTAAATCTACCGAATGGGCGGCATCAGGAATTATTGAAATCGGCGAAGAACTAATGGCTAACGCAGTGCGAATTCACGGTATTGAGCTCGGAAAAAATATCAGAGACTGCTGTCTTATAGTCTCTGGTGGAGGAGGACCCATTCATGCAGCAGGAATCGCTAACAAACTGGATATTCGAAAAATAATAGTCCCACACTTAGCTGGTGTAGGTTCTGCTGTCGGTTTTTTAGAAGCACCTATCAGTTATGAAATAGCCCAAAGTATCTCAAAATTTTTAGGAGATTTGAAAACTACTGAAGTTAAGAAAATCATTAAAACTATAAAACAAGATATAAAAAGTATTCTTAAAGGTGCATCTTCAACAGAAAGAGAAATTCAATACAAAATTGATGTTGAATTACGTTATGAAGGACAGGGGCATGATATTTCTATTCCAATTGAGAACTACCTAGAAAGCAAAAAAGAACTGTCTGAGTTAACACAAAAATTTGTTGTTAAATATCAAGAGAAATTTGGTTTTTTGATGCCAGGCGTGAGAATAGAAATTGTGTCATTGATAGTTTCAGGAAAACTAACTGGCTCAATAAAAGAGCTAGTTGATTCCATAGAGTTGGAGGCTAAGCCACAGTTGCAAAAAAATTCACCTAAAAAAACTCATAAAAATCGAAAAATATTTGAAATAGTTTCTGGAAAATTTATAAGTTATGAAGTTTTTGATAGAGAAACATTACAAGTAGGAGTTTCTCAAAGTGGGCCGTGTCTAATCCATGAGGACCAAACAACGACGGTAGTTCCCAGAGGTTGGGATGTAAGTAAACATATTAAAAATCACTTGGTTTTAACAAAAATATAGGTTGGGGGCACTTTTATTTTGGTAAAAAAAGATTTGGACTTAATTAATTCTAATATTATTTGGAATAGCTTAATATCAGTTTGTGAAGAGCAAGCAAATTCTCTCTTAAAGGCCGCTTTTGGTCCAATAGTAAGAGAGGCCGGAGATCTCTCTGCTGGAGTTTTTGATCGTAATTACAATATGATAGCGCAAGCGGTTACTGGTACTCCAGGCCACGTAAATACTATGGCAAAATCCTTAAATGAGATATTTTCTAAACTAGATGTAAGTTCTATAAAAGACGGCGATGTTTTAATTACTAATGATCCGTGGATTGGGGCCGGTCATTTGTTTGATTTTATAGTAGTAACTCCCGTTTTTAAAAATGATCAGTTAATAAATTTTTTTGCTTCCACCTGCCATATTACAGATGTCGGTGGATTGGGTTGGTCTGCTGAAGCAAAAAGTGTGCTTGAAGAAGGTACATTAATTCCAGTATCTTTTTTACGAAGAAACTTTCAAATACAAGAAGAATTACTATCGATAATATGTACAAACTCTCGAGTCCCAAAAGAGGCTCGAGGAGACATTTTATCACTCATGAGCTGTAACGATTCGGGTGTTGAAAGGTTAAACAGTTTATTAAATAAATTTAAGCTGGCTAATTTGGACAGTATAACTAAATTTATCTTTAAACAGTCAAAAAATGCAGTTGAGGCAAGCATCAAATCTTTACCAACCGGCACGTTCTTAAATACACTAAAGTTAGATGGATTTGATAAACCAATAGCCTTAAAAGCGATACTAAAAATAAAAGAAAAATCCATTTCTGTTGATCTTAGCGGATCATCTCCAGCGATTAATCGAGGCATAAATTGTCCACTAAACTACACCATTGCTTATGCTTCTTACGGTATAAAGGCAGCTATTTGTCCAGATATTCCAAATAATGCAGCATCATTGGCCGCAATCCAAATAAAAGCACCACCTGGCCTAATTGTGAGTGCGGAAAGCCCAAGTCCAGTAACAGCTCGACACGTAGTAGGACAGGCGTTACCAGATTTAGTTCTCGGATGTCTTTCAAAAGCTTTGCCTGGAAAAATTTTAGCAGAAAGTGCAGGAGCGCTTTGGACTATTTCAATTTCTGGCGCAGGAGAAAAAAGATTTAATTCATTAAATGTCGCTCTAGGTGGTATGGGAGCTAGACCTCAATCAGATGGGTTGTCGACAACAGCTTTTCCCTCAGGAGTTGGCGCCGTATCTGTCGAAGTGGCAGAAGCGGCAGCACCAGTTATTTACCATAAAAAAGAATTCTTAACTAATAGTGGAGGGACCGGAAAATTTAGAGGCGGATTAGGTCAAGAAATTATTATTGG
Organism: uncultured Paracoccaceae bacterium; assembly: GCA_913041145.1. Classification (GTDB taxonomy): domain Bacteria; phylum Pseudomonadota; class Alphaproteobacteria; order Rhodobacterales; family Rhodobacteraceae. The sequence goes on along the minus strand of CAJWHE010000035.1, from coordinate 2,744 downwards.
AACCTCAACAAATGAACCCTTTATTTTATCAGCTGCTGCCTTCGAACGTACAAAGCAAGGACCAGCAGGGCGAAACGGTGGCTCAAGAGGTGGAAAAGGAGAGGTTTCTGTCAGCGATGGTACAAAAATTAAAGATAAAGGTAATTACCTAATACAAAAAGGTCAAACAATAAGGTTAGTCACTCCAGGCGGTGGCGGTTTTGGTCAAGCAAGATTGAGAAATAAGGTCCTTCGGGGTGATGATTTTAAAAATGGTCTAACCACAAAATACTAAAGTCTCAATATAGCTATCTATTTGATAAGAAACTTTTGCATCATTTTTTTAGATAAATTAAAAAATAAGTGTTAATCTAGGTATAGTGACTTAAGCTGACTTAAAGGCCTGCGTAAGAGCTCTTTGACCCGCCTCTAAAATTATCAATTCCTGTTTTGCCAAATCATCGCTCAGTAAAGAGAAATCAAGGTCAACTTCGGTATAGTAATTATCTAAACGGTCAGCATCCCAGCAAGTTTGTATAGTCACATCTTTATCTCGTAACCCCTCAGAATGAAGAATGCACGCATCTTGCAATAACTGCATTTCTTTGTCAGTGACTGTAAACCAAGTGCCCCGCATAGTTTCTGCAAATATAGCCGCTCGCTCTCCATGTTCAGGATCAGACTTTTTGTTACTCCGTTTGCTATCATGCAGTAAGGAGAAAAGCTCAACTACTTTTATATTGGCGGAGTTTCGACTGCAAAGTAAACGACCATTGTATAAAACTCTCAACCAATGATGATAACCATGAGCTCCGTTGTGATCCAGAGAAAACTGTTCGGCCAAATATTCAAAAAACTTTTGATTTAAGATTTCAGAAAATTTTGGAAACTCAAGTTCAGTTGTTTCATTCTTTGGAATATACGCATGACCTTCAGTCTTTGCCTTCCAATAATTAGAATTATTTGATAAGTTTTCTAAGGTCTCCATAGGTTTTAAGGAACTTTTTTCGATAAAAAAACCATCTAATTCTTTATCTTTATTTTTCTTCCAAGCCAATAAAAGTATCCTTTTCGAAAGTTGTCTAAGCTTGCGGGGATGTCAGTGACAATAACGAAAGTGACATGACTTCACGCACATCCTTAGATGACTTACCACTTGAAATGGCTGTTTGACAAAAACCAATTAATGACAAAATAAGATGCGCTCCTATACGGGGTTTCACATTTTTACTTACTTCCTTCCGCCTGATAGCTGACTTTATCCATAATTCAATAGTTTTTACAAATTGTTGCTCAATAGAAATTAACAATTCAACTGCCTCCTTGCTAAGGTCTCCCTGAATACGTCGCGCTTGGATAAGAAGACAACCCTGATTATACGCTAAAGGAATATTAATAAAAAAATCTTGCAGTTTCTCTAATTGAACAATAAATTTTTCATCGGTTTGAATGATTTTATTAAGTTTCTTGAAAACATCTAAACCATGTAACTCCAACGCCGAAGTAATCAAACCCTCTTCACTTCCAAAATTTCTATAGATACTCGGTTTGGCTATATCTAGCCGTCGACAAATTTCATTAAAAGATACTCTGGAAAACCCTTGATGACGATAGATCTCCATAGCGCGGAATGAAAGATCTTCCCTTGTCGCCTTCCGAGGCCTACCCCTTACCTTGTAGTTTATCATTTTGAACCCTACACATAACTATTTATTAGATCATGAATAAACAATTTTGTAGTTATTTACCAGATTTTTCGTATTTAAGTATTATGTAAAAATTTGTTAAAAAAATGAACCCACACTTGAATTAGTTGTTTTTAAGTCAACTCAGGAATTGTAATTATGTTAAATAGCGCTGATATATTCTTAAAGAACTTAAATTTCATTAATTATACTAGTTACTTTTATAAAATAAGATTAGGTTATTAATAACAAGGAAACCAGAATTTTACCAATAGGAGCTTGTGTGAATTCGAATAACGCCCACTGGGAAAAAGTGTATCAAACAAAAAACTTTGATTCTGTCAGCTGGTATACTTCTCATCTAAAAAGTTCACTATCCATAATCAGCAAACTTAATACTGATATTAATAAGTCAATAATTGATATTGGTGGAGGAGAATCAACTTTATTAGATGACCTAATCTTAAAGGGCCATACTAATCTAAGCGTAATAGACATATCTTCGTCAGCTATAAAATTTTTACAAAAAAGACTAGAGAGTCACCTTGATAAGATAGGATGGCATATTGGTGACATTACTGATTATAAGTTCTCGGATAACCAATTTGATTTATGGCACGACAGAGCAGTTTTTCATTTTCTAACTGATAATGAAAGTAGGGTAAAATATAAAAATTTGTTGTATAAAGCAGTCAAAAAAGGTGGCCACTTAGTAATAGCTACTTTTGGACCAGATGGTCCTCTCAAATGTAGTGGGTTAACTGTTGAACGTTATAGTGCGGCCAAGCTAAACAAAGAGCTTGGTACGAATTTTAAACTTTTAGGAAGTAAGCTGGAAGAACATCACACACCGTTTAATACCAGTCAACAGTTTTTATATTGTTGGTTTCAAGTCCTGTAAGTTAGGTTTAGACCTTAATCTAATATAGACCCCATAGTAACATACAAGTCATCAGTTTGTTCCTGGTTTTTATATTTTTGAGATTCAATAAATTGCTCTAAAGATAACCCCGATTGGGTAAAAGCTTGTAATAATATCTCCTGCGCTTTTTCTTTATTTTTGAGTTTTGCTTGAGTTGC
>CAJWHE010000034.1 GCA_913041145.1 uncultured Paracoccaceae bacterium | reverse complement strand
GTCTGACCTTTACACGGGACATACCCTAAACCGATCGCTCCCTTAAGGTGATACCCATAAGCACCAGAAGATACGTATCCAACGATTTCTCCATCTCTAATTATAGGTTCATTATGATATAATAATGGTTCAGGATCTGTTAGGCGAAATTGTAAAAGTCTTTTATTCAAGCCAGTTTCTTTTTTTCTGAGAACCGCATCTCGACCTATAAAATTCTCTTTATCTAATCTTAAAGTAAACCCTAAACCTGCCTCTAAGATATGATCTTCACACGTAATGTCATGACCGAAGTGGCGGTACGCTTTCTCTATTCGGCAACTATCCATAACGTGCATTCCACAAAGCTTTAACCCTAGATCTTTCCCAGCTTCCCATAAAATTTCAAAAACATGTTCTGCTTGATCTGATGAGATATATATCTCCCAACCCAATTCTCCAACATATGAAACTCTGTGAACTCTAGCTAGCCCCATACCAATCTCTATTTCTTGTACTGTTCCAAAAGGGTTAACATCGTTTGAAAAGTCAGCAGGGGAAACTCGTGATAAAAGAGCCCGAGAGTTTGGACCCATAACCGCCAATACACCCTCAGCAGAGGTCACATCGGTTAACACAACATGTAAATCACCAACATGCCTTCGCAACCAAGTTTGATCTGCTAACCTAGTAGCTGCTGGTGTAACAATTAGGTAAGCTGTCTCAGAAATACGTGTAATAGTAACATCTGCTTCAATACCACCAGCTAAATTTAAAAATTGCGCATATATAATTTTTCCAACCTTTACAGAACAATTAGCACCAGTAATAATATTAAGAAACTTTTCAGAATCTGAACCCTCAACACGTATCTTACCAAACGAAGACATATCATAAATTCCGATATTATTTCTAATTGCGGAATGTTCTTCAGCTACGTTATTAAACCAATTTTGCCGTTTCCATGAGTATTTATAAAACCGATCTTCCCCTTTGTTAGCAAACCAATTTGCTCTTTCCCAACCAGCTGTTTCCCCCATAACTGCTCCTCGGTTTAAGAAACTATTATGGAAAGGAGATCTACGAATTCCCCTGCTTGTTTTCTTTTGCAGGTAAGGAAAATGATCAGCATATAAGAGCCCTAATGTTTCTTTTGACCTTTCATATAAATAGGTCTTATTGCCTTGGAACGGCTGCATTCTAGAAATATCGACATCACCTAAGTCAAATGGCTTAGTTCCACTATGCATCCACTCAGCTAGAGCCATTCCCGCTCCCCCTGCTGACTGTATGCCAATAGAATTAAAACCCGCTGCAACCCAAACATTATCCATCTCAGGAGAAAGGCCAAGATGATAGGCGTCGTCAGGAGTAAAACTTTCTGGACCATTAAAAAATGTGTGTATCCCCGTTTCAGCAATCACTGGAACTCTATTACATGCCGCCTCCAATATTGGTTCAAAATGGTCAAAATCACTGGGTAATTCATCAAACTCAAAGCTTTCAGGTATACCTTCCATTCCCCAAGGCTTTGAAATCGGTTCAAATGCACCTAACAAAACTTTCCCAGCCTCTTCTTTGTAATAAGCGCACTCATCTGGCACCCTTAAAACTGGCATTTGCGTTAGGTTTGGTATGGCCTCTGTCACGGCATAAAAATGTTCACATGCATGTAGTGGCACATTAACGCCTAACATTTTACCTACCTTATGCCCCCACATTCCTGCACAATTTACAATATGCTCACACTGAATATGTCCTTGGCCATCACCGTTAACCCAAGTTACTTCAGTAACTCTTTTCCCACTTTTTTTGACCCCTAAAACCTCAGTATTTTCCTGAATTATCACTCCATTTTGGCGAGCTCCTTTAGCTAATGAAAGCGCAATATTAGAAGGGTCTCCTTGTCCATCTTTATCCAAATAGACACCAGCTAAAACTCCATTTGTGTTTAAAATAGGGTACCTAGACTTAACTTCTGAAGGGCCAATTTCTTCCACTTCGACACCAAAAGCCCGAGCCATAGCCGCCTGTCGAAAAATTTCTTCCTTTCTTTCTTCTGTCAAAGCAACCGTAATTGAACCACACCTTTTAAATCCGGTAGCAACACCCGTCTCAGTATCCAGCTTTCCATAAAGTTCCTGGCTATATTTAGCTAATTTTGTCATGTTAGCAGTTGCTCTCAACTGAGCTATTAGGCCAGCAGCATGCCAGGTTGTTCCAGAGGTTAATCTTTTTCGCTCCAACAAAACAATATCTTTCCACCCTAACTTAGCTAGATGGTAAGCAACAGAGCAACCAATTACTCCACCACCTATAATTACCACTCTTGCCTTTTTTGGTATCTTTCCCATTATCTGGATTCCTTAAACCTACGAGTTAACTCATTGATATGGGTGGGACCAACTTCACAACATCCACCGACAATAGTGGCACCCAAATCGACCCAACTAGAAACAAAATTAGCATACTTAATAGGCGTTAGATCCTCTCTGGTGCTTAATAGTTCAACTGTAGATAGTTTCTTTAAATATTTCTTTGCTATATGAGAAAAGCCATTCGCATAACCACCAAATGGTAAATTAAAGTTTCGTATTATAGGCAAACCCAAACTTATTGCCTCAGGTGTTGAGCAGTTTAATAAAATTGCTGCAGGATTATACTTTTCTATCAAGGAATTTATTTTTTTAAGATCCTCACCCGATCGCAACTTTGTCCCATCATTATCATCTACAGAAAAAGCTATCCAAACTGGCTTGTCTTGTTTTGAAGCTGCTTCTAGTGCTCCCCAACCTTGCTCAATCGATGAAACAGTCTCAATAATAAACATATCTACAAATGGCCCATGAATATTAACAATTTCTTGATATAGCCTAAAAGCCTCTGATGGCAGAACAGAAGACTCACTTTGATAAGACCATCCTAGTGGGCCTAGGGACCCTGCCACCAACCCTGAACCAAATCTATCTCTCGATTCTACTGCAACTCTACAAGCAGTTTGATGTAAATGTATAAACTCTTCATCTTTCCCTGACTTCAAAAGTCTATCATGGTGGATGGCATATGTGTTGGTTGTACAGATATCTGCTCCTGCAGCAAAATAATCATCATGAACTTCTCCAACCATATTAGGGGAATCAATCATTAACTGTGTGGCCCAAAGTGGTGTTGGGGTTTCGGTACTTCTCTTAACCAGCTCCTGTCCCATACCCCCATCTAGAATAGTTACTGTCATGATCTGAGCCTTTCATTTTCAGGATCCCAAAGCGGTTTATCTTCTTGAACAATCGCATTAAATCTCTCTCCGTAGATTTCGACTTCTAGACTTTGCCCTTGTTGACAAAATTCAGACTTTATGACCCCCAATGCGATGGATTTATTAACTCTATAACCCCAAGCACCAGAAGTTGTCTCTCCGACAATCTTATCTTTATGCCATATTGTTGACATATAAGGAGCATCATACTTTTCACTATCAACTATTAAAGTAACAAACCTACTCTTGATACCCTGCTGCATTTCACTCAGTAGAGCACTTTTACCTTCAAATTCCTGTGGTTTATCAAATTTTATAAATCTATCCAGGCCACCCTCTAAAAGTGAGTAATCTGTTGTTAACTCTCCTTTCCAAGCACGATAACCCTTTTCTATTCTTAAAGAGTTTAAAGCATACATACCAAATGGTTTTGCTCCATTTAATTTTGCAGCATCATATACCTTTTGAACATCCTTATTCTTTAAATGAACTTCCCAGCCTAGCTCACCTGCAAAAGAAACTCTTATTACAAAAGCCTCAACACCGGCAACATTAGCAACCTGGTGGGTCAACCAACTCTTATTAACGTCTACATCTGAAATTAATGATAACACATTTCTAGATTTTGGTCCTGTAATTATAAGAGTATCCATATCATCGGTTTCATCAAAAATCTTGATGTTTTTCGAAAGTTTATTGTTCAATAACTCTCTATCATGCCACTGTGCTGCCGCCGCTGTGATTAAAATAAAATCATCTTCTGTTAACCGAACACATGACAACTCTGACAAGATTTTTCCTCTACTGTCAGACACATATATTAGATTCATCCGCCCTACCTTTGGAATTGCGCCAGTGCAAAGTTTCCGAATTTCTTCCGCGGCACCAGCTCCACTTATTCGAAATCGCGAAAAACCAGGAAGATCTAAAATTCCACAACTATCTCTTACAGCCAAACACTCCTCTTTAACTCTAACTTCCCAAGGTCCAGATCTTTCCCAAGTCTCACAAGACTCTAAGGACGTATCATCACCAGAATTTGCAAACCAATTTGCTCTTTCCCAACCATTATATGCCCCCATGACACCACCCAACTCTCTAATACGCTCATCTATTGGTGATAATTTTTTATTTCTGCCATTTGGCCACTCGTAATTAGGGAAATGCATTGCATACTCATGTCCATAGATCTCTACTGCTTTTTCAACACAATATTTTCCATCGGCATATGAAGTATACCTGCGTGGGTCTACCGCCCACATATCCCATTCTGTTTCCCCTTCTATTACCCATTCTGCAAGAACTTTTCCTGCCCCACCTGCCTGAGTAATTCCAAAAGAGAAAACACACGCTTCAAATGCATTTGCTACTCCTGGCATTGGGCCAACTAAGGGTAGACCATCTGGTGCATAGGGAATTGGACCATTAATAACCTTGCCGACCCCAGATGTACCAAGAATAGGCACCCGAGCCATTGCGTCTTCAATGTACCACTCTAACCTTTCCAAATCGTCTGGATAAAGCTGAAAACTGAAATCCTCAGGCATTGGATCCTCGGGTGTTATCCAATGTGCCTTACAGTTTCTTTCATAAGGCCCAAGATTAAGTCCAAATTTTTCTTGCCGTAAATAATAACTACTATCGACATCCCTTAATAAAGGAAGCTTCCCGTTGTCTTTGGACCATTCCTCTAACTCTTTTATAGGTTCAGTTAAAAAATACTGGTGAGACATTGTAGCCATTGGAACTGTTCTACCTCCAAATGGCTTAAACCACTCTCCAACTCTTTGGGCATAATAGCCTGCAGCATTAACTACTTTTTCACATCTAATGTTACCTTTTTCTGTGTGTACAACCCACTCTTCACCTTCTCTAGAGATGCCAATTGCTGGCGTAAATCTGAAAATTTTCCCACCCATATTTCGCGCGCCTTTTGCAAGCGCCTGAGTCAACTGGGCAGGGTCAATATCACCGTCATCAGGATCATAGAGACTACCAGCTAAGTCATGTGTTTCTAAGAATGGGTAGATATCTTTCATGTCAGAGACTTGCATAATATCTAAGTCCATTCCTTGATACTTTCCCATGCTCCTACAGCGTTCAAACTCTTTCATTCTATTTCTAGAGTGCGCAAGCCTTAGTGAGCCAGTAACGTGATAATTCATAGGATAGTCCACCTCTTCCGCTAAGCCACGATAGAGTTCTAAAGAATACCTTTGCATATTCATGATTGCCCAAGAAGTACTAAACGAAGGACAATTGCCCGCAGCATGCCATGTTGAGCCTGCAGTGAGCTCATTTTTTTCTAATAAAATGCTATCCTTCCAGCCAAATTTGCATAAGTGATAAAGAGCTGAGGTGCCAACTACTCCCCCACCAATAATTACTACACGCGCCGTTGTTGGGAAATCTGCCATTATTTAAACCCTTTTTAACTAAAACTTAAAGTAAACAAAAATAAAATTATTACTATTAAATTATAGTAAGACAAAAAATTTCTACACTTTAATTCAAAAAAAATTTCACGATTTACCTTATGCTATTCTTTATTCCTTAAACATTAAAAAAATATTTTTTATTTAAAAACTTCTACCAAAAGATTGGAGATTTGATTAGCGTCATATTCATCAAAAGCATTAATAGTATTGCTGTCCATATCAAAAACAGCAATTAAGTTTTTGTCCTTGTCTCGGACAGGAATTACCAACTCAGACTGGGTGCTTGCACTACATGCAATATGATCTGAAAACTCAGAGACATCCGAAACTATCTGGATCTTACCAGTTCTTGCGGCAGCCCCACACACTCCTCTCGAAAAAGGTATAGTAAGACATCCATGTGAACCCTGATACGGCCCTATTTTCAATAAATTTGGACCGACTACTCTATAAAAACCGGTCCAGTCAAACCTATTATCTGCCCAATGAACCTCACAAACTACCGTAGCCATTAAGCTAACCTGATCGTGCTCTCCTTTCGTTAGACTTAGTACTCTTTTCGTTAAACCTTCATAATCAATCATAAAAAAACCTTTTTAATAATAAAGTTTGGAAACTCACTATTTACTAGAAAGTACTTCCTAAATGTTTAAAATAACTTTAAGCCGAGAGAATAAGTAGTCAATGATGTCTCCAATCAAAATACCAAAAAGGTTAAAATTATGAGAAACTTTCACTTACCGGGTAGATCTCCAGTGTTTGCCAGCAATGCCATGTGTGCTACTTCAAATCCACTAGCGTGCAAGGTTGCCTTATCCATTTTAGAGGCAGGTGGGAATGCGGTTGATGCTGCTATTGCTGGGGCAGTTTTACTTGGCTTATGTGAACCACAAATGACTGGTATAGGTGGGGACTGTTTTGTTCTTTTAAAACCAAAAAATTCTGAAGAAATAGTTGGATTGAATGGTTCTGGAAAGTCGCCAAAATCATTAACCTCTCAAAAACTTACATCCAAAGGTCTGACTGTTATGCCAACAGATACCGCAGATGCGGTGACCATCCCAGGCGCGATAGATGCTTTCTGTAGGCTATCTGAAGATTATGGGAATATGGGTATGGCCGAAACTTTAAGGCCAGCTATTTATTATGCTGAAGCCGGAGTTCCAGTTGGTAATAGAACAGGTTTTGACTGGGGAAAAAGCGAACAGAATTTACAAGGTGTTGCTAAAGAGTTTTATTTACTAAATGGCCAAGCACCTAAACCAGGTCAACTTTTTAAAGCCCCAAAACAGGCAGAAATTTTGCGTAAAGTTTCAAAGGACGGTCGTAAGGCTTTCTATGAAGGCGAGATTGCTGAAGATATGGTTAATTCCTTAAGTCAATTAGGAGGGTCTCATACCCTTGATGACTTTTCTGCTACTAAGTGTGAGTATACTAACCCTATTTCAGGTTTTTATAAAGATATAGAGTTGGTAGAGCATCCACCGAATGGGCATGGTGCTACTGCTATTTTAATGAACAATATATTAAAAAGTTTTGATATTTCTAGTATGGACCCTTTTGGTTCACAACGAGTTCACATTGAAGCCGAAGCAGCAAAACTAGCTTATGATGCAAGAAATAGATTTTTGGCGGATACTAACTATGTTACTCGGCTAGAACACATGCTTTCCAATGACACAGCTAATTCTTTGGCTAAGTTAATTAACCCAAATAAAGCTATAAACTCACCATCCTCCATATCAGAACAGGTTCATAAAGATACAATATACCTAACTGTAGTCGATAAAGATCACATGGCTGTCTCTCTAATCTATTCAATTTTTCAGAGTTTTGGTTCAGGTATTGCATCTGATAAATATGGTGTTCTTTTTCAAAATCGTGGAAGTGGCTTTAATTTAACTGAAGGACACCCTAATGAGGTTGGCGGAAACAAACGTCCTATGCACACAATTATACCTGGTATGATTAAACAAAATGGCAAAGTCATTATGCCCTTTGGTGTTATGGGAGGTGCCTATCAGCCAAATGGTCACTCACGTTTTGTTTCGAATTTTATTGATTATGAAATGGATCCCCAAACTGCTATAGATGGTCCAAGATCTTTTTCAGATCGCGGAGACATGAAGATTGAAAAAGGTTACGCAAATAATATTTATTCTGAACTTGAGGATCTTGGGCATAAAGTTTCAATCCCAGTCGAGCCAATAGGTGGAGCCCAAGCTATTTTAATTGATCACAAAAATGGGGTCTTACAAGGAGGCTCTGACCCTCGAAAAGATGGATGCGCACTTGGTTACTAATTAAAGTCAAATTGTAGAGGGTATTTTCCACCACCCTCATAGTCACCAAACATGGCGGCAAGATCTGGATGGCTTACAGGTTCACCAGACTTATCTATGTCCAAATTTTGTTCAGACACATATGCAACATAATAGCTTTCATCGTTTTCTGCTAGTAGGTGATAAAATGGTTGATTTTTCTTAGGACGGTTTTCAATAGGAATATTATCATACCACTCTTCTGTATTTGAAAACTCTGGATCCACATCAAAAATAACTCCTCTAAATGGGTATTTTTTATGGCAAACAATTTGGCCTAGTGTATATTTTGCATGTGACTTAAGCATATAATTGAAACCTTTAAAACCTTTAGATAGAATATTATTAACTTACTTATCTACTATATATGTCTCTTTCGCAGGAATCCAATAATGAATCTAGTATTTAATGTATTTCAAATATCAGCTCCAGTGTTTTTTTTGGCAGCAATTGGTTTTATATGGGTAAAACTAGGCTTTGAATACAAAATAGAGTTCGTCACTCGCTTAGCAATGACTTTAGCTCTACCCTGTTTAATATTCGTATCCTTAATGAATACAAATATTCCTAGTGAAACACTTCAGGCAATCTGTTTTGCGACAATAGGTGCATATGCATTTGTAACTATAGCCTGTTTCATATTGGTAAAAATAACGAAACTGGATATTACAACGTTTCTTGCACCCCTTACCTTTGGAAACACCGGCAACCTGGGACTTCCTTTAGCTTTTTTTGCGTTTGGCGCTGAGGGTCTTGGTTACGCAGTAATAGTATTTGCTGTTATGGCAGTTTATAATTTTACATTTGGTATATGGGTTATCTCTGGTGGCGGTTCTATATCAAAAGCATTAAAGGAACCACTAGTCTGGGCCACCTTAATGGGAGCCATATTCCTTATTACTGACTGGGAAACTCCAAAGTTTATTACGTCGACCCTTGAGCTTATAGGACAGATGGCAATACCATTAATGCTAATAACACTGGGTGTTGCCATTGCAAGGCTTCATCTACAAAACCTTTCAAGGGCATTAGGGTTAACTACTATAAAATTTTTACTATGCTTAATGGTCGCTATAGGAGCTGGAAAATATTTTGAACTGTCTCACATACCATTTTCTGTATTATTACTACAACTCACCACTCCAGTGGCAGTAACTTCATACTTATTAGCCACAAAATATAATAGTGGTGCTGAGGATGTCGCTGGTTTGGTTATAGTTTCAACTATTTTATCAATAGTTTACATACCAGTGATCCTTTTCTTTTTAATTTAAAACTCTACATTAATGACTAGTCAAACACTCTATTATCAATCTCAAGAGATATATTAAATTTATTTGAAGACATATTTGGTTGATTTATAAAATCTGTAAACTTTAAGACTGTCTGATCATTCATCTCATTAGTAATAACCCACTGCCTTAAGGTAACAGGGTGATCTGTGAACACCAGCTTCAAACTTCCATATGATGAAAGCATTGGATCTTGTAGTACGACTACTGTAGAATTTTCTACTTTTTCGTGCCTAATAACTATACCTTGTGCTTTTAAGTTAATTTTTTTTTCTAGTAAGATCTTTAACGGTGTTTTTCTTAAAGGGAATACCTTTGGATGTGTATTAGACTTTGAATCGAATACTGCAATCTGACTACCACCAACTATTACCAAACTATTATCTGGAGTTTTGTACTCCATTCTCATTCTTCCAGGACGAAAAAGAAATATCCTTCCAGTTGATACAGTTTTATCATTGTTGAATTGAGTGAAATTTCCTGAGACTTTCTTAATTGACTCCAAATAACTAGAGAGATTTGATAGAGAGATTTTCTCAGCTCTTAAAGGTGTGCCAAAAAACACAATAATAAAGACCATTAATAAAGTTTTTTTTATCACTTTTTAAAATCCTGAATACTAAATATTAATATAATTTATTTTCTAAAATTTATCTTTCAGGTACTAAAATCTCTCTCTTACCAACATGATTCGCAGAAGAAACTAATCCGGCTTCTTCCATTTCTTCAACAATTTTAGCAGCCTTATTATAACCTATAGCAAGTTTCCTCTGAATATAAGAAGTTGAGCATTTTCTATCATTTATTACAATTTGTACGGCCATGTCATAAAGTGTATTATCTCCATCATTTCCACTTCCTAACCCTAGAACTAAATCAATTTCATTAGTTTTCTCTTCATCAACACTTTCTAAAACACCCGACATATACTCTGGAGGCCCAAATGACTTTAGGTGATTGACGACTTCTTCAACTTCTTCATCACTTACAAAGGGTCCGTGAATACGTGTTATCTTTGACCCACCAGCCATATAAAGCATATCTCCCATTCCGAGGAGCTGCTCAGCGCCCATTTCACCTAGTATTGTTCTACTATCGATTTTTGATGTTACTTGAAATGAAATACGTGTGGGAAAGTTTGCTTTTATTGTACCAGTAATTACGTCAACAGATGGACGTTGTGTTGCCATGATTAAGTGAATACCAGAGGCACGCGCCATCTGCGCTAATCTTTGGATACAGGCCTCTATCTCTTTTCCAGCTACCATCATCAAGTCTGCCATCTCATCTACAATAACTACTATATATGGCATTTTTTCTGGTTTAAATTCTTCAGTTTCAAATACTGGGTCACCTGTCTCGTCACTAAACCCTGTTTGCACAGTTCTAGAAAATAACTCTCCTTTGGCAAGAGTCTCTTTTACTCTCCCGTTAAAACCATCAATGTTTCTAACCCCCATCTTTGACATTTTTCGATAACGTTGCTCCATCTCTCCGACCACCCACTTAAGAGCAACAACTGCTTTCTTAGGGTCTGTCACTACAGGAGATAAAAGATGGGGAATACCATCATATACGCTTAACTCTAGCATCTTAGGATCAATCATTATCATTCTACACTCTTCAGGGGAGAGCTTATATAAAAGGCTCAGGATCATTGTATTTATAGCTACAGACTTACCAGACCCCGTTGTCCCTGCTATAAGCAAATGTGGCATCTTTGCCAAATTAGCAACAATTGGGCTCCCACTAATATCTTTTCCTAAAGCAAGTGGAAGTTTTTGTTTCCCATCACCAAAATCTCTAGATGATAGTATCTCTCTCAAAACCACCATTTCACGAGTCACATTTGGTAGCTCAATACCTATTACAGAGCGCCCAGGGACTGTAGAGACCCGAGCAGATAATGCGGACATTGATCGAGCTATGTCATCAGAAAGTCCGATAACTCTAGATGCCTTTAACCCTGGTGCAGGCTCTAATTCATACATGGTAACAACTGGTCCTGGGCGCACAGATACTATTTCACCCTTTACGCCATAATCATCTAGGACAGCCTCCAGCATTCTGGCATTCTCTTCCAAAGATTCATCGCTCATTTGCTGACGTTCAATTATAGTGGGGTTTGTAAGAACATTGAGAGGTGGTAGCTCGTATATTGCTCCAGTATCTTCAAACTTTAGAGCTGGTTGAGAGTCTTCCTCTGCTTTTTTTGAAGGAACCACTTTCTTTTGCAAAGGATACTTAATAACAGCTTTGGTCATTGCCGCCTTTGAAACCTCTATCTCACTTGATTTATAAAGCTCCTCCTTTAGCAGATCAAAAGGTTCATTAATTTGATTGTCTAATGGCTCACCCTCAACACTCATGACAAGACCTTCTTCCATTTCTTGTTGTGTTGACTTTTCTTGTACCTCTTTTCTGCTTTCTATAATTGATGAAATCTTTGAACTTAGGCGATTACTTCTGACTTCACTCTGCGTATTTGAAATTCTAGGTTCAATTTTACTTAGTCCACTATCAGTTGGAGTGCGTCGAAAAATACGTGAAAGTGAAAATTTTAATCTAGACAATTTTTTTTGTCTTGGTGGTAGTTCACCTGCATATGTTTTTTCAAAGGAAGCTTCCGGATGAGAAAATTTTCTATTTTCAGAAACATGGTCTACTTCATTTTTAGGTCGATTAACACTCTTAGTTCGGATCATTGATAGAGCTATGGAACGAACAGTAAAAGTCAGTATTTTTGAGCTAGTCTTTAAAATAAATGAAAGAAAAGTAAAAGAAATCCCTCCAATCTTTCTTAATTCAAAGCCGCTAAATCCAAACACAAAGAAGGTAGTAGTTGCCGAAAGTATAAATAAAGTTAACGATAATAAATTAACACCAACTAAGCTCTTAATTGAAAAAATATTAATAATACTCCCTAAAACCATATCGCCAAAAAGGCCTCCAAGACCAAAGGGATTACTCCACTCAGCAGGGGTAGGGTTAGACGAAGCAAAAATACAGATTAGAGCTACTGCTATTGGGGAAAATACTAATCGTCCTAATGCTCTATTCGAACCTATATGTAACAAAAACCTAAGCCCCCATGCTGTCAAAAGACTCGGTATAATCCACGAGCTCAAACCAACTATCATAAAGAGTAGGCTAGCCGTTGATGCTCCAAATTGCCCCATTATATTTTTTGGACTTTTACTGCTAGATGAGAGCCAGCTTGAGTCATCTGCGTTATAAGTTAGTAGTAGTGTGAACAGAAAAAGGCTAACCCCAATCAATAATAGGCCAAATAATTCTCGGCTACGTCGATCAATAATTAATTTTATATTATTATCAAAGATCGGCTCTCTTTGATTTGTTTGGAACGCCATATTTTAAATTTTACCTTTATTCATAAAAACAATTTTTAATTCGTATCAGCCCACTCTTCGTTTCATCTATGGGCGCAACCAATGCAACTCTTACATAATTTATTCCAGGGTTTTGATCAAAGCTTTCACGACCCAAGTACTTCCCTGGCAAAACCTTGACTCCAAAATCAGTCCACAGAGTTTTAGAGCTTTCTTCTCCATCTTTGACCTCAAGCCAC
Organism: uncultured Paracoccaceae bacterium; assembly: GCA_913041145.1. Taxonomy (GTDB): domain Bacteria; phylum Pseudomonadota; class Alphaproteobacteria; order Rhodobacterales; family Rhodobacteraceae. Next base: position 8,510 of record CAJWHE010000034.1, on the reverse strand, counting down.
AAGAAAAAGCCAGCCTCAGGAGATTTATAATTTTCTATATTTTTAAAAACCTCATCTGCTAAGTTTAGTTTTGCTTGATATAAATTCCTATTAGCTTCTACATGCACCTCATCTTCCCAAACTTTTTCAGAGATTCTCTGCAGCGGAAGCGATAAGGGGGCACCTCCATAATTTCTTAATGTCCTCATTGCTTTTATATTTTTTGGTCCACTTGCTGCAAATCCAGACCTTAAACCTGCCAAATTTGATCTTTTTGACAATGAATTAAATAAAACAATTCTCTCTGGTGAAACCCCCATTTCTGTACCTACGGTTAGCGCACCTATTGGCGGATTGGTTCTATAGATTTCAGAATAACACTCATCTGAAAAAATCTTAAAATTATACTTTTCAGCCAATAGTATTAATTCTTTCCAATACTCCCGTGTTGCGACGGATCCCTGAGGGTTAGATGGCGAACAAATGTACGCAATAGCTGTTCTATTTAAAATTTCAGGTGACAGACCACAATAATCTGGTAAAAATCCGTTATTAATGTCTGCTGTTACATAAATGGGTTCCGCACTAGCTGCAAATGCCGCAACAGAGTATACTTGATAGAAAGGGTTAGGCATTAGTATTATTGACTTGTTGTCACTTTTTGTTTCAGGGCATAATGCCAAAGCGGCATTGAATAAGCCCTCACGTGTTCCATTTAATGGGAATATTTGGTTTTCAAAATCATAGTCCACACTATATCTAAACTTTAACCACTTAGATATTGCTATCCGAATTTCATCTGTGCCATCATTTGGTGGATAACCTCGAAACTCACTAATATGTTCATTAAGTATATTAGAGATCCATTGTGGAAATTGATGCATTGGGTTGCCAATAGTCATATCTATTGGTTCCTCGCCAGGGTTTAGTCCGTTGAGGAGCGTCCGCAAACGCGGAAACGCATATGGTGGCAGTTCTGAAAACCGCTCTGGAAAGGTCATGGACCTACTTGTGCCTCACAAAATCAGGGTCGTAATTGCCCTGTTAATTCTAAATTAACCTTTGTTTACCCTGAGGTCTACAAAAAGAAATTAAAACTATATACCTAAATTATAAAATTGTGTCTTTTTAGTCTCTTAATTAACTATTTTTTCTATTGCTGCACCAATACCAAGTAACATATCTTCAGAATGTGGTTTGGACATTAGCATAAAGCCTGTGGAGGGGACACCTGTTGGTAAAGTAAGAGATGCCAAACCCAATAAATTTCCAATTCGAGTGTTTTTAAGTGCTAAAAGATTATTCTTTTTATAATAGTCACCGTCATTTTTTAAAAGTTCAACGTTTGGCGGTAAAATTTGAGATGTTGGCAAAATTACAGCATCATACTCAGATGTTTTATTTAACCATTCATTCCTAAGCTCCCTTAGTTTAACCCAAGCTTGTATGTAATCAGAAGCAAGAACATCCTTACCACTTCTGAAACGATCTAAAATCTCTGGAAACATTAGCTGTGGTGCCGCTTCAATTTCATTCTTCCAAGTACCATAGGCCCCTGCTGGGAAGAGAGTATTTCCTAATATCTGGGCATTTTCAACTTCAACTATATCTCTATCCACCACATACGCGCCCTGATCTTTTATTGCACCCAGCACCCGATCAAAACCTTTGGCCACCTCTGGGCAGATGTCATCAAATGTCCCTGTTTTTAATACCATTAACTTAAGGTTTTTGACTTCTATACTTCGTAAATTTGGTACAGTCCTACCCTCTAAAGCACATAATAAATGTAACGCGTCCTCTGTTGATCGACACAAGGGGCCGACTGTATCAAAATCTGGGTTTAAAGGTACTGTTCCACGCACAGAGAGCCGACCAATTGTAGTTTTTAAACCTACTAAATCATTCCACGCAGCAGGTATTCGAACTGAACCTCCAGTATCTGAGCCTATTCCTGCGACTGCTAAATTAAATGCAACCGAAGCTGCCGCACCAGAAGATGATCCTCCAGGAGCAGCAGAAAAATCATTAATACACGGGGGTGTATTGGTAATAGGGTTTACTCCTAACCCTGAAAATGCAAGTTCAGACATATGTGTTTTTCCAAAACAAACTAACCCTGCGTCAGTAGCATTCTTTAAAACATCCGCATCAATTTCAGGGGTCCGTTTCTCTAATAAAAGTGATCCTGCTTCAGTAACTACTCCAGCTGTATCAAATAAATCCTTCCAGGAGATTGGCACACCATCCAAAAGACTCTTACGAGTGCCTTTTCTTGCCCGAACTCTTGATGATTTTGATTCATTCAAAGCCCTACTTTCAGTGAATCGAGCAAAAATTTTATCACTAAATGGATGACTTTTTGCTGTTTCAAAATACATTTCCATCAACTCTACTGGATCAATATCTCCAACCTCAATACCTCTTCCTAGCGTACTTGCTGTCATGGACAGCCAATCTTTTGTCATATTTTTATTCTCCTATCCATTGTTAGACGCTAACCCCAAGCATCCCCATGGACAACCATAAGTTTTCTAGATTACATATCACGATGATGTATAACTCAGATATAGTAATAATTGGTAGTGGGTTGAATGGTTTAACTCTTTCTTTAGTTCTTGGAACTACCGGGTTAAAGGTGGCTCTTGTAGACGGGAACACATTGGCTACGGATTATTTAAGTAATCAAAAATTTGATGGTAAAGCCTACGCATTAACCATTGCTTCGCAAAGGCTACTTAAAGCAGTTAACATTTGGCCTGCCTTAAAAAAAAATGCTCAACCCATACTTGATATAAAAGTCACTGATGGGCATCCAGGTGCTGGACCATCCCCTTTTATAATGCATTTCAATCATAACGAAATAGGTGATGATCCCATTGCTTATATGGTAGAAGACCGGCATTTGAGACAGGGGTTTAATGACCGTATAAACGTGTCTAATAATATAATGCGATTTAATGGAAATGTAATAGATAACAAGCTTGAAAATAATGAAAACCAAGTATTTCTAGAGAATGGAGATATTATCAACACAAAAGTAATTTTGGCGTGTGACGGGAGAGGAAGCCCAACAGCAAAAAGAGCTGGCATCTTATTTAGAAATAAAAACTATCAACAACAAGCGCTTGTAACAGCATTAGAGCATGAAAAAAATCATAATGGTGTAGCACATCAATTCTTTATGCCTTTAGGGCCGTTAGCGATTTTACCACTCAGAAAAAATAATTCTTCTATAGTTTGGGTTCTATCAAAAGAAGTTGGGGAACAGACATCAAAATTAAATAATAATGATTTTTTAGAGAAATTGAGACCTGCGTTTGGTAATTTTTTGGGCGATATAAAAGTATCTGGAGAACGTTTTTCTTACCCGCTAAACTTAATAACTGCTGATAGCTTTACTGGGGAACGTTTAGCTTTAGTCGGAGACGCAGCACACTCTATTCATCCTCTAGCAGGTCAAGGTTTTAACCAGGGAATCAGGGACATAGCCACAATCGCCGAAGTTTTAGTAGATGCTTACAGGCGGGGAGAAGATATAGGTACCAAAAATGTCTTAAATCGATACAGTGCTTGGAGAAGGTTTGACTCTAAAAGTTTAAGTAGCTCTACAGATTTCTTTAATACATTATTCTCAAACGATAACTCGTATTTACGTCTAGGTAGAAACTTAGGAATGGGATTAATTAACAACACAAGCCTGTTAAAACAATTTTTAATAAGAGAAGCCACAGGTTTAACTGGGGATCAGCCTCGTTTATTACAAGGGATTACTCTTTAAGTATTAGTCCATCTTTCTAGCTTCATCAATTAACATAATAGGAATACCTCCTCGAATTGGGAATGCTAACTTAGCCTCAGAGGAAATTAATTCATTAGATTTTTTATCAAATTTTAAAGTTCCCTGCGTCACCGGGCACACTAGATTCTCTAACATAAGTCGATTTGACTTGACGTCACTCATTGAAGTGACCTTCCTGAATTTCCGCCTAATAGAGAAAACTCTAATAGTGTTATTAAAGTTTCTCGCCTAGCACTTAAACAGGGAGCCTCCAAAAGCGCTTGCTTATCTTCAGATTCAAAAGGGCAAAGTATCGATAGCGAGTTAACCAGCAACTCTTCATCAGCATCTTTTAAACTATTCCAATCAGTTTTAAGATCCGCATATACAAAAAACTTTTCTAATAATTTCATAAAATAATCTCGATCAAAAGCTTTATCTTTTTCTGCTGGACCAATATCATTTGCAAATTCTTTCCAGTCAACATGCGCCTTCCTGTAAGCACTTAGACTTATTTGCTCTTCAACTATTCTAAACCTAGAAACTCCTGCCAGTGTAATCATATATCGCCCGTCCGGTGTTTCAGAAAATTGTTGCACACGACCAGCACAGCCTACTGAATGAAGTTTTTCTATACCTTTTTCTTTATAATTGAATTGAATCATACCCATTAAACGGTCTGGGCTTTTTAGACAATCTTCAAACATTTGAAGGTACTTTGGTTCAAAAATTTGAAGAGGGAGGTTTGCTCGCGGCAAAAGTAACGCACCTGACAATGGGAAAATTGGTATAACACCCGGTAAATCTTTGTTTGAAAACATAATTAACTATCACCTAACATAAACACTAACTAAATATTAACGAAGACAATCTTCTTCTTGCCTTAAGGACTAATGGGTTATCAGGTTTCATGGTATCAAAAACTATTAATAAATTTGACTTTGCTGCTTCCTCATTCCAGTCTCGATCAATCCGAAAGAGTTCGAGTAAATGATCTATCGCATCAGAAATTCGTGACTCTTTAATCAAAACAAGTGCTAAATCTAATTTAGCTTGCTTATCTTCTGGGTTTTTTTTGACTAAACTCGTTAACTCTTCAACACTAGCTAACCCTTTAGATTGGGCTAGCAAGTTAAGGGTCATTTTAATAGATTCTATATCTTTAGAACCCTGTAACTCAGTTGGTATATTTTCAATTAAATGTTCTACCTTATCAATTTCACCCAGCTCTAAAAAGGCTCTAGCCAATCCAGCATATGCTTTGGAATTTACAGGATCTTCTCCTAGGATTGCGGAAAATATCTCTGAAGCACCTGCAAAATCTTTCTCCTCCAACATTTGTTCTGCAGCTGAAATAGCTTCATCTAGACCAGAGTCAGAGTTATTATCTGTCAGGGGAAGTAACTTTTCAATAAACTTCTTTATTTCACTTTCAGGTTGAGCACCTTGGAAAGCATCCACTGGCTTTCCATCAAAAAACGCATAAACTGTTGGAATTGATTTAACTTGCAGCTGGGCCGCTATTTGTTGGCTTTGATCAATATCAATCTTCACCATTTTTACCTTACCCTTAACAGCCAACACTGCGGCTTCTAAAGCAGGTCCAAGAGTTTTACACGGACCACACCAAGGCGCCCAGAAATCTACAATAATAGGAACCTCTTTACTTGCCTCTATTACGTCCGACATAAATGATGACTCAGTTCCATCTTTTATTAAATCTTTTAAATTATTACTTTCTGTTAACATTTTTTATCAACTCTTCTTTTTAATCAAAATCCCATAACTCTTACTGTAAGGTATATCAAAGATCAAATATCGCAAAAACTGGTACATGGTCTGACGGTCTATCCCAACCTCTAACTTCTTTAACAACATAACAGTCTTCAATTAAGGGCGCTATGTCTCTAGTAGCCCAAACATGATCGAGTCTACGTCCCTTATCCGCTTTTTGCCAATCTTTAGCCCTATAAGACCACCATGAATACAATTTCCCATTTGGTATAAACTTACGAATTACATCAACCCAATTACCAGATCTTTGAACATCCAATAAAGTTTCAACTTCAACTGGTGTATGACTAACCACCTTTAACAGCTGTTTATGAGACCAAACGTCATTCTCATATGGTGCTATATTTAAATCCCCAACTAGAATAGATTTTTTTGGCATATTGCTTTCAAAAGCTACTTTAAGATCATTCAAGTAATCTAACTTTTGACCAAATTTAATATTCTGTTCTCTATCAGGGATATCTCCACCTGCTGGAATATAATGATTGTGTACTGTCACGCCGTTCTCAAGTCGCGCAGCAACATGACGTGCCTGACCAAGCCCAGCAAAATCAACGGAACCAGCATCCTCTATTGGTATTTTTGAAATTGTTGCAACACCGTTATAACCTTTCTGACCCCTGGCGACTAAATAATCATAACCCAGATCTTTTAAAGCATCTAAAGGTATATCACTCACGGGACTTTTACACTCTTGCAGGCAGAGTATATCTGGTCGCTCTCTTTCTAAGAGCTTTACGACAAGAGGCATACGCAACCTTACGGAATTTATGTTCCAAGTAGCAATTTTAAGCTTCATTTAACCAGTTCCACATTATTAATATATTCAACTATAAATCTAACCGGTATCCGCCAGGTTCACTAACAAGCAAGTTTTGACTAATACAGTTAGCACTAATTTTTTTCCTCAATCTATATATATGCGTCTCAAGAGTATGAGTCATAACTTCAGATTTATACCCCCAGACCTCTGTTAAAAGAGTATCTCTCCTAATAAGCTTTCCATTTGATTCATACAGAAAGTTTAAAATCTTTGTTTCCATTTCGGTGAGTCTTATCTCACTCCCAGCTTTTGTCACTAACCTCTTCATCAAATAATTAAAGGAGTAAGGTCCAATCTCTATCTCTCTGTTTTTATTAATAACAAAATCTTTCATTTCCTTTTTTATCCTAATAAGAAGTTTAGGGAAATAGATTGGCTTAGGTAACTTAGAACCGACAGTGTCATTAACTTCGTTATCACTGTGATATAGGTATATAATCGGAACTAAACCTACTATCCTAGATAGTAATTCAGTTAAAAAAACTTTATTTAAAATAGAGCTAAAGCTATCAACTATTATAATCTCAGAAAGGTTATCGATTAGATCCTTAGTTTGAAGGCTTTCAGAATTCACCTTCTTAATATTAAAGTTTAGAGAATCTTCTAGCAACCCTCCCAAAGCTTCCACAAATTCAATATCATCCGAAATAATAGTGATATTCTTGAAACTTACCATTAACATTCCTTTACAATCCATAGCTTACTTGAATAGTTAGCTAAAATCAAAGCTATATAAAACCTCGAACGTAATATAACGTTAAACCATATATTTTTTTCTAACTTTAATTAGAAGGTACTTAAACTAACTTGAAATAAACTACTCTAGGAAATTAAATGACTATAGGTCCCAATACCTTTGAAATACTAGCTCGAGCACGAAATGATTTAAGAGTAGGTATACCCATTGTAATAGAAAATACGATTATCGCTTCTGCAGAGAATATAGATGAAAATAAGCTAAAAAAGTTGCAGGAGATTAATTCATTAAGTATTGCTATTACAAGTTGGAGAGCAAAAACCCTAAACTTAGCGCCTTATGATCAAGATCTTGTTAGAGTATATGTTCCCCAAAATATCAATGCTAAATGGATAAAAGCAATAGCCGACCCATCGATGGATTTAGCAACGCCCATGAAAGGCCCATTAAAAGCTGTTAGGGATAGCAACGTAGCGATAGCTCGCGATTCCATCAAACTTGCTAAAGAAGCGCAACTTTTACCTTCGGTTATATTAGTAAATATTGATGACGGGAAAACTTATTCTGATCGCTATAACCTAACCTATTTATCGTATACAAACTTAAAAGAGGGATTATCCAAACCTACTCCGGTGAAACCCGTAGGGTGTGCTAAACTCCCAATTTTCGCCTCTAGAGACACCAAAATGACAGTTTTCAGACCAAGTAATGGTGGAGAAGAGCATTACGTTATAGAGGTTGGCAGACCCTCCAAAAGTAGTCCCGTGTTAACAAGGTTACATTCTACCTGCTTTACAGGAGATGTTTTGGGCTCCTTGAAATGTGACTGTGGTCCACAGTTAAATGGGGCATTAGAGCAAATTGCTGCTTATGGAGGAGGATTACTCATATATTTAAATCAAGAAGGTCGTGGAATCGGTTTAGCTAACAAAATAAGAGCTTACTCACTGCAGGATCAAGGCTTTGATACGGTAGATGCCAATCATAGGTTAGGGTTTGAAGATGATGAAAGGGATTTTAAAATTGGTGCCGAAATCTTAACTAATTTAGGATTTTCTGAAATAAAATTGCTTACAAACAACCCTCGAAAAGTTGGCATGCTTGAAGAAAATGGTATTGTTGTAACAGAAAGGCTTCCGTTAAAAGTGGGTCACACCGCAGATAATACTGATTATCTTCACACTAAAGTAAAGCGATCTGGACACCTAATTGAGTAGCGTAGATTTAAATGTCACAAAATGGGGGTTGCAATTTGCAGGACGGTTTTTCCCTGCAAGCATTGGAAAAAACGGTATTACTGCTAATAAAAGGGAGGGAGATAATGCCACCCCAATCGGTAATCACCAGATCACAAGTGTCTTATATAGACCTGACCGCGTAATGAAACCATGTGCTTGGGCAAAAATTATTAAACCATATGATATTTGGTCTGACGA
>CAJWHE010000033.1 GCA_913041145.1 uncultured Paracoccaceae bacterium | reverse complement strand
TTCAAGCCGGAGATGGCGAATTCAATCATACAAAAATTTATAAAGTAGGTATCAAGATTACATATCAAATTAGGAATATAAAATGGCAGAAGCAGATGGAATCCGAAAAAGAACTCGAAGTGGGGGAGGCAGTGCTCGCCGAGCAGAGAGGACCGCGGTTAAGATTGAGTGTGAAAGATTCATAGAAAGAAACATACCGAATCTAGAAATTCTTAGTGAAGAAGCCATAGAGATAATAGAGTTTAATGCCGAAACAATTTTAGAAGAAATTGGTGTTGCATTCACTGACAACCCTGGGGCTATTGAAATTTGGAGAAATGCTGGGGCTGATATAGAAGGTGAACGAGTAAGAATTCCAAGAGGTTTAGCAAGAAAATTATGCCAAACAGCGCCAAAAAAAATTATTCAACACGCTAGAAACTCAGAAAGAAATGTAGAAATTGGTGGTAATACGTTAGTTATGGCTCCAGTTTACGGGCCGCCTTTCGTCAGAACTGCAAGTGGTGGTAGAAGGTACGCGACTATTGAAGATTTTCAAAAATTTGTAAAATTAGGATATATGTCTAAATGGCTCCATCACTCTGGTGGTACTTTGTGTGAGCCTACTGATGTGCCAGTAAATAAACGTCATTTGGATATGTTATACGCACATATGAGTTTCTCTGATAAACCCTTTATGGGCTCCGTAACAGATCCTTCAAGAGCAGAAGATTCTGTAAAAATGTGTGATATTTTGTTTGGAGGAATTGAAGACCGAACAGTATTAACGTCACTAATAAATATAAACTCTCCATTGACATTTGATGCTACCATGATGGGAGCCCTTGAAGTTTATGCAAAAGCTAATCAAGCTTGTATTGTTTCTCCATTTATAGTTGGAGGAGCTATGGCACCAGTGACTGTGGCTGGTACATTGACTCAGGTACTGGCAGAAGTTTTGGCGGGAGTGGCCTATAGTCAGTTAATTAGAAAAGGTGCGCCAGTCATATTTGGTGCATTTGTAACTTCAATTGATATGAACTCAGGGGCTCCTACTTTCGGTACACCTGAAGCGTCGCAAATCACTTATGGGGCAGGGCAACTAGCTCGACGTTTAGGCTTGCCATATCGGTCTGCAGGTTCTTTTTGTGGCTCAAAACTTCCAGATGCTCAAGCTGGGTATGAGAGTGCAAATTCCTTAAATATGGGATTGCTTTCAGGAGTTAACTTTATGCTCCACTCATGTGGCTGGCTTGAGGGGGGATTAGTTTCTTCATTTGAAAAATTTGTTATGGATTCTGATCAACTTGGTACTTTACACCACTTAGCAAAGGGAATTAAAATTGATACAAATGCCCAGGCTTTGTCAGCTATAAGAGAAGTTGGGCCGGGTGGGCATTATCTTGGATGTGAGCATACCCAGGAAAACTTTAAGGATGCTTTTTGGAGGTCAGAACTGTTAGACTACAAACCGTTTGAAACTTGGGCAGAAGAGGGCTCTAGAGACACACAGGCTTTAGCTTCGTTAAGAGTTGAGAAAATACTCTCTGATTATCAAAAGCCCTATTTGGATCCTGCCGTAGATGAGGAATTGAAAGAGTTTATTTCTAAAAAGAAGGCATCAATGAAGGATTCATTCTCCTAGATTGCTCTCATAGGTAGTATAAAAAATAAAATTTTAGATATTTACTATATAGTAATTCCTATATTAATGATTTTATTTATGCTTTAACCCTAAATACTGTGTTTGCATGGATTAAAGATTGTAGGTAAGCGATGGCAGAAATAAAAAGAGATTTAAAAATACCGTCTCAAAGACATCCTGAAAAGGCCAAGAGACCAGACAATATCCAACCTAAAAAACCAAAGTGGATCCGAGTAAAAGCGCCCGTAGGTAAAGGTTACACAGAAACTCGAAATATTTTACGTGAACATAAGTTGGTTACTGTATGTGAAGAAGCAGGTTGCCCAAATGTTGGAGAATGCTGGAACCAAGGTCATGCAACTATGATGATCATGGGGGATATTTGTACAAGAGCTTGTACTTTTTGTAATATAGCAACAGGGAAACCTCTGGAGGGCTTAGATCCGTTTGAACCTGCTAGGGTGGCGGATGCTGTATTTAAATTAGGATTAAAGCATGTGGTTATAACATCAGTAGATAGAGATGATATTGAGGATGGAGGGGCGAGTCACTTCGCAAAAACGATAGAATTAATAAGGCGAAAATGTCGTGGAACGTCAATTGAGATTTTGACACCAGATTTTTTAAGGTGTGATTTTTCGGTGATTGATCAAATTGTTGACGCTGGTCCAGATGTTTTTAACCATAATTTAGAAACTGTGCCTTCATTGTACCCTGAGGTGAGACCCGGCGCTCGTTATTTTCATTCTCTAAGGTTACTTCAACGAATTAAAGAGATAGACCCGTCTAGATTTACTAAATCTGGGATAATGGTGGGGTTAGGTGAGGATAAACAGTCGGTGCTTCAGGTTATGGATGATATGCGTGCAGCAAATGTTGATTTCTTAACTATTGGACAGTACCTGCAACCGACACCCAAGCATCATGCAGTTAAGCGATTTGTAACGCCAGAAGAATTTGAGTCTTATAAAAAAGCGGCTGTTGGAAAAGGGTTCCTTATGGTATCAGCTTCCCCTTTAACTCGCTCAAGCTATCACGCAGGAGATGACTTTAATCGTCTGAGAGAAGCTCGAAATTTGAAATTAGGTGTTACGGCGTAGGTGTGAACTTTACACAACCAATATAAGGAAGATTTCTATTCCTTTGAGCAAAATCAATGCCGTACCCCACAACGAACTCGTCTGGAATTTCAAAGCCTGTCCAAGTAGCCTTTATATTAACTTCTCTTCGGGTTGGTTTATCTAGTAAGGCAATAGTTTTTATCTTATTTGGTTTCCTGCTCGATAGTAAATTAACGACATGACTTAAGGTAAATCCCGTGTCGACGATATCCTCAACCACCAGTACGTCACGCCCAAATATTTCACCTCTGAGGTCTTTTAAAATCCGAACTTCCTTGGAACTTACAATTTCATCGCCATAACTCGACGCCTCTAGAAAATCTACCTCAACCGGTAAATCTAATTCTCGAACTAAGTCTGCAATAAAAACAAATGAGCCCCTAAGCAGGCCGACAACGATTAATTTTTCTGTTCCAAAAAACTGTTCTTGGATTTCGATTGCTAACTCTTCAATGCGGGCTGCGATAGATTTTGCCGAGATAAGCTGTTCAATAGTATATTCGGGATGAGACATCGTTTCCTCTTGTGTTGGTTGAATTAATCCTAGAAATATTAACAAGTAAATTAAAGAGACTTAAATGCCTAATCACTCAGAAAAGCGAAAATTATTATATTCAGCAGAGCAAATGTATCAGTTAGTAGCTGATGTTGGCAAGTACCCCGAATTTTTACCCTGGTGTAGTGCGGCTAGAATACGTTCTCGAGAAATTGAGGGTGATAGTGAAATAATGTTGGCTGATCTTGTTATTAGTTTCAAAGTTTTTAGAGAAAGATTTGGAAGTAAGGTTAGTTTGCACCCTTTGGAGAGGAAAATAGAGACAGAATATTTAGATGGCCCTTTTAAGTTTTTAAAATCCTCTTGGAAATTTACTGTGATTAATGAAACTGAGTGTGAAGTTGATTTTTTTGTAAATTTTGAATTTAAGTCAAGATTGTTACAAGGGATTATTGGAGTTGTTTTTAGCGAGGCAATGCATCGTATCGTCCGAGCTTTTGAAAAGAGGGCAGATGACCTGTATGGAAAGCATTTAGTAAAATAGATAATGAAAACATCAACTTTATGTTAAATAACTGTAAAGAAAGATAATATTAAAAAGATATAAATTAAGTTATTTTCTTCTTTTTAAATTAATATATTAATAAAAGTACTAATAACTTGAAAAAGGATAATACAATGAGTGTAAAGAGATTTAATACGAATGACAGAATGAGCCAAATAGTAGTTCATGGTAATACTGTTTACTTGGCGGGACAGGTTGCATCTAAAGCACCTGGGCAGAGCGTTTCAATTCAAACAAAAGCAATACTTGATCAAATAGATTTGTTATTATCCGAAGCAGGAACAGACAAAACGAAAGTTCTTTCTGCTACTATATGGTTGTGCAGTATGGATGACTTTGCGGATATGAATGCTGTTTGGGATCAATGGTCGATTGGTGGTAATGCGCCTGCACGTGCCTGTGTTGAGTCTGCTCGGCTAGCTACCCCTGATTTTTCAGTTGAAATTGGAATTATTGCTGCGGTTTAATCATTTTATTTAATGGCCAAAATTTTTTGGATTTTTTATTTATGACTATTTAGGTCCTAACTTGAAATGATACTTTAGAGAAAGTAACGTTCATGAATAAGCTTGATATGGAAAATCACAATCGACTACTGGACTCTTTGAATAGAGTTAAAGAAAATTTTTTAATTAAGAATCCAAATAGTTTTGCGCGGTGGCAAAAAGCAAAAGAGGTAATGCCTGGAGGCAATACAAGAACGGTACTTCATTATGAACCTTTTCCTCTCGCTGTGGATCGAGGCGTAGGTACACACCTATATAGTTTAGATAATGACTGCTATTTAGATTTCTTAGGTGAATACTCTGCTGGACTTTATGGCCATTCAAACTCTAAGATTCTGAGTGCAATTAAGGGTGCTATTGATTTTGGCTTAGTTTTGGGCGCTCCAAATAAATGGGAAGGCCTTTTGGCAGAAGAGCTTTGTGCGAGATTTAATTCTATCGATAGAGTTCGTTTTACAAACTCTGGGACAGAGGCAAATTTGATGGCTATTGGTGCTGCAAGAGCTTTTACTGGACGCGATAAAGTTATGGTTTTTGATGGGAGTTACCATGGTGGTGTCCTATATTTTAAAGACAACCCATCACCAGTAAATGCACCCTATAATATTATTAAAACGCAATATAACGAAGTCGCACGAACAGTTGAACTTATTAAAGAGAATGCTACTGATTTAGCAGCCGTGCTTGTGGAGCCAATGCTTGGAAGTGGGGGATGTATTCCAGCTAGCATCGAGTTTTTAAAATCAATAAGGAATGCGACACATGAAAGTGGAGTTTGTTTAATTTTTGATGAGGTTATGACTTCACGTAGCTCAAGTGGAGGATTACAAGAATTACTTCAAATTAATCCAGATATTACAACTTTAGGAAAGTATTTAGGTGGTGGTGCCAGTTTTGGTGCTTTTGGTGGACGTTCCGACATTATGTCTCTTTGGGATCCTACAGCACCTGATGCACTTGCTCATGCGGGTACATTTAATAATAATACAATATCAATGTCTGCAGGCTTTATAGGGTTAACAGAGGTGTTTACAAAAACTGTTGCAAGAGATTTATTTAATAAGGGAGAAAATTTCAAAGCGACACTAAATGAGCTGTGCAAGCAGCATGATGTTAATTTGCAAGTTACTGGAGTTGGGTCAATTTTAGGTTTACATGTCCGAGATGGAGCTATTTTGCATCCCCCCAAGTATAGTAACTTCGAGCTAAATAAACTTAAGTTAATTCACCTAGAAATGTCTTTGAAAGGGTTTTTGTTCGCGCAGCGAGGCTATATGACCCTTAACATTGAGATGGAAGATACACATTTAGAACAGTTTGCTAATGCATTCGAAGATGTGATCGTATCTTATAAAGATATATTTAGTAATAGAATATAAGTTTATATCGTTTGAGAGTTTTTTTATTATATTGAGTAACCAAGATAAGTGAATAAGAATATGACTGAAGAAGAAATATGCCCAATATGCCGAAGTAAAAAAGGCGCAATATTTGTTCATGGTCACTATCAATGCTTAGAGTGTAAACAAAACATATATCCTTGTTGTTCTGGTGAGCATTGTTTCCAGACTGATGCAAATAGTGAATAAATTGATAAAAATTTACTAAATTAGTTATTAGCAAAACAACATTCTTGAAAATTTTCTTTTTTAAAAAAAATAAGTAACTTTTAAATTCTTAAAAAACTGTAAACTTATCTATTTTGCAGGCGAGTACGCCATAATAGTAAAAGTATTTCGTAAGTCATAGATGCTGCTAGGAACGCAGTCATTCCTTTTAAATCGTGGGCAGGGCTGACAGTATTGATATCAGCAGCAACAATATTAAGCCCCGTTAGACCACGGATAACTTCAATGCCTTCTCGAGCTGTGAATCCTCCCCATTCCGGAGTGCAAACACCTGGTGCGCAAGAGGGATCAAAAACATCCATATCCCAAGATAAGTAGATAGGGCGTTGACCTAGGTTTTTGTGTAACTCTTGAATCACATCATTATGCCCTCTTTTGATAAAATCGCGCATAGTAATTAAGGAGTATCCCAGTTTTTGCCCATGCGTGTAAACACCTTGGCTTGATGTCGAGCCTCTGAGGCCGATGTGGTAAGAATTACTAACACTTATCCGTTGTTCTAACGCTGCATGTGCAAATTGGGTTGCAGCATCATATTTGTGAATAGGGTCAATTTCGTAAGCATCTGTGTGACTATCAAAGTGCAGTACAGCTAGTCCTTGGTGAACTTGAGATGCCGCACGAATTAAGGGTAATGAGACGCTTCCATCGCCTCCAAAACCTATCGGGACGGTTCCATTAACAGCTAAACGATGTGCGGCCTCTTCAATAGCGTTAAATGCTTCATCAGCTCTAGAAGATACCAGTTTTACATCCCCAGCATCTATAACCTTAAGTTTTTCTAAAATATTAACATCAGCCAACTCTGACTGAAAAGGCCGTATTAGACCAGATTGCTCACGTATGGATTGCGGCCCTTGGCGAGAACCAACTCGAAAAGGGTGAGTTCCACAATCAAATGGACACCCTAAAATAGCTACAGAAGAGTCCGTAGAGTCTGTGCTGTAAGGAACTCCCATAAAAGTTAGAGGTAAGTGATATAGGTCATCATTTGTTTTAATCATTTAAGAATTCCTTTAAATATTAATTTCAACCTTTAACTAACTTTATTTTTCGTAATGATTATTTAGCTTCAGCCCTGCAAATTAATCTAAAGAAATCTTGATGCAAGCGTTTAAAGGTGTAAGGTGTTTTAATGATTAATGTTTTTGTTTTTTTTATTAATTTAAAGGGTTGAATTGCTAACAACTGTATCGATAAAAATTTCGGATATATATGTACCTTCCGATCGCAGGAAGGAAATAGATCCGGTTAAAGCTAATGATTTTGCAGAACAATTAATAAATGGAGAGGAGCTTAAGCCAATTAAACTTAGGAAAGGGAAGGGGCGTTACGTTTTAGTCAGTGGTGTAAATCGTCTAAATGCACATGATGCCATCGGTGAAAGCTTTGTCGAGGCATTTATTGTAAGAGCACGCCAATTCTAAATCTATTAATTGATATAGCTAAGTTTTTTAAAAAATTCCTTAAGATGATTTTTTAATTCGAATTTTGTTTTTACCCACTTTACTACCGTGAAGTTCTTTTATAGCGGCTTCCCCTTCATGGGTTAGAGCCATTTCTACAAAACCAAAACCCTTTGAAATACCGGTTCGTTCATCAATAACCAGTGTACAAGATTTTATTGCTCCAATTTTTTTGAATAATAATGCCAGTGACTGTTCTTCAAAAGTACGCGGTAAATTAAGAACAATGAGTTTCATAGTAAATTTCCCAATTAGCTAATTATACCGTTTACAACTAGGCTTATTAAATTAATTACAAAATATTTAAATAAGTGTAATTAATATTAGTAGTTTAACAAAAAAGTTAAGCTAATGATAGTGTTCAGAAGCTTTTTAGTAATAAATAACACATACATCAAAGGCTTTGCATTCAACGCATAACGGTTATTTATTAATATCAGTACTACTTACCTTTTTATAGGTTTAGAGGATCTTGTAAGCTAAAATTTTTGGCTAATTTATTTAAACCAAAGGAAAAGTAATGATTAAAAATTTCTGGAATCGATTTGTTGAGGCTAGAGCAACAAGGGCTTCTTATAATACTTTAGAAAAAATGACTGATAGAGAACTTCAGGATATAGGTGTTACTCGTGCCGAAATTAAATATAGAGTATTTAAATAATTAAAGATGTGGTTGCTAACAATTATTATCAATAATTAGATCACTATAAAAGCAATATTTTAATAGGAGAGATATGACTGAAAATCTCTCAAATCTTAAACTAAAAACACTTTTGATTTAGTCTCCTTCACTCGTCATTTAAAGTTTTACCATGCAAGTGGCTTCTCCCGTTTTCTTGAATTCTAGTTTGTATTAATAGTGGTTTAATTAAACATTACTTCTGCGTGTAATTTTTACCTTTAATTTTTATTTTTTTAGGATACCTTCTAATTATGAGAAGTATGCTTTTAACACTTATAGCGATTATCGTATTGTGTTGGCATAAGATAATTTTCAAATAGATAAGGTTAACAATGATAAAAGCAATCCTAGCGTGTGATCAAGACTGGGGCATTGGAAAAGATGGTGATTTACCTTGGCCGCATAACACCGATGATTTAAAATGGTTTAAAGAGAGTACCATGGGTGGCGTAGTTGTAATGGGTAAATCGACCTGGAATAGTTTACCACGTAAGCCTTTACCCAACCGTAAAAATATTATTATTACGAGTAGTGAGCAAGATAAAGAGCAGGATGGATGTCAATTTATCAAGTTTAATATTGCTAAAAAAGAATTAGTTAATATGAGTAAATCACAACATGTATGGATCATTGGAGGAGCCAAACTGGTGAAAGGATTGTTGGACATAATTGATGAATTTCATTTAAGTCGAATCCAAGGATCATATGATTGTGATACATTTTTACCAAGCAGTTTGATTGCACAGAAATATGAGTTAGCTGACAGTGGCAAGCGTGGTGGTGTATATGTAGATATATGGAAACAATTATGAAGCAGTATCTCGATGCATTACAACACATTGTAGTCAACGGCGAAGATGTTAGTGATCGCACTGGTGTAGGTACTCGTAGTGTATTTGGATATCAGATGCATTTTAATTTACAGGATGGATTTCCCGCAGTTACGACAAAGAAGTTGGCATGGCGCAGTATAGTGGGAGAACTATTATGGTTCTTAGAGGGTAGTACAGACGAACGAAGGCTTGCTGAACGTACATTTGAAAAAGATCGTGCAGAGCTTATAGATAAGAAAACTATTTGGACTGCAAATGCCGACTCGCAGGGCGTAGCATTAGGCTATAAAAATACTGAGCTTATAAAACAATTAGGCCCGGTATATGGCCATCAATGGCGACATTTCGATGCTCAAGAGGATGGTTTGGATGAAAAAGCTGATCAAATTACATGGCTTATAAATGAAATAAAAACAAATCCAGACAGCCGCAGATTAGTCCTTTCTGCATGGAACCCAAATCAAATTAAGGAGATGGCATTGCCTCCATGTCATACTTTAGCACAGTTTAGAGCTTTGAATGGTAGATTAAGTTGTCAACTATATCAGCGTAGTGCTGACATGTTCTTAGGTGTTCCATTTAACATTGCGAGTTATAGCTTGCTAACTTACATGCTTGCACAAATTTGTGGTCTAAAAGTAGGTAGGTTTATATGGACAGGTGGAGATTGTCATATTTATAATAACCATTCAGAGCAAGTTAAAGAGCAATTGCAACGTAAGCCGCATAATTTGCCAGACCTAATGATGCCAGAATTTATTAATATCACAGAGTTATTAGCCACGAGCCCAAGCGACTATAAGTTAATAAATTATGATCCAATGGATAGTATCAAGGCTCCTATGGCAGTTTAGTGATTACTGGTTTTTTCTATAATCTTTCTAATTTTTTTTAAAAACGACCAAAAATGTCGGATTTTATAAAGTTTTATACTTTATATTTGTTTTGATACAGAAAACATTTTTCTAATTTTGGAGGTTTTTTTTGGTTTCTGAAAATGAACACCTTAGAGCTGGCGAAAGTCGCGAGTGGAATTGGCATCCAAACCTTCCCGTCGGGGTAAGTCCAATTTTTTCATGGCCACCAAGGCCAATTGCTACGTTGAAGTGGTTTACACTTTATTGGTTGCCTATTACTGAGTCTATGATTTATGCTTTGCTAGCACTAGCTACTTGGTTTTTTTTAGTGCCCACCCTAGAACAAATGAGGGTACTTGAATGGAGTTGGGTTCTACAACTTTGGGCACGTAATATTATTCTTATGACTATATTCGCTCAAGGTCTTCATCTCTGGTTGTATGGTTGGAAAAAACAAAAAGATGACTTTAAATATGACCGCCGTGGTTTGGCAAAAAAAAATAGAGTATTTTTGTGGAATGACCAATATTGGGACAATGTAACTTATACGTTACTTTCTGGCGTAACAATATGGACATTTTATGATGTTATAATTTGGTTAGGCTATGCTAATGGATGGGCACCATTAATAACTTTTTCTGATCATCCAATTTGGTTTTTGTTACTTTTCATGATTATGCCTGCCATTCAATCTTTTCATTTTTATTGGGTTCATAGGGCATTACATATTCCTTGGATTTATAAGCGTGTTCACTCTGTCCATCATCGTAGTGTTTCAATTGCGCCTTGGTCAGGTTTTTCCATGCACCCAATTGAGCATATCGGCTACATGAGTTTACTTTTATTATTTTTTATTATCCCGGCACATCCAATCCATTTTTTATTTATGGGCTTTTGGCTTGCATTGGCAACCGCTACGTCACATTCGGGTTACGAGAACTTAGTTTTAGGCGAGAAGGCTCACCTTAAGATTGGAACCTTTCACCACCAACTTCATCATCGTTTTTTTGAATGTAATTATGGAAATACTGAAATGCCTTGGGATAATTGGTTTGGATCTTATCATGACGGTAGTCCGGAAGCCACCGAACGGGTTAAAGAAATACGTAAAAGAATGCATAGATAGTTAGAGATATTTTTCACTTACCATCACTCACGAATAGGGAAACGCAGTAGAGAATACTGTAAAGTTACAATAAATTCATTTATTAATATGGCTAGATCGTAGCAAAAAAGTTGCTCTGCCCTTTGTGTGCAAGAATGGTGGTTTATTGACAATTAGAACTCTTAAAACTTGAGAGTGGACAGGCTTCTGTTGCCAGGTGCCTCCGAACCCCGCCTATGGCTGCAAAGCGATAGGACTTAAGTTTTCGGTTTTCCGAACTGCTTACGCAGCTAGGGCTACCGGAGCTCTGTTGTCATTTGCAACTAGCTTTTATTGAACCGATAACGGTGGTATCTCACCGAGCCAAAGCTAACTCCTTTAGACGTCCGTCGATCCTATTTCGACCCCATAATCGTCAAATGAACGAGTATTGGTGGAGTCGCCGGGTACCGCCCCCGGGTCCGAGCCGCTTATTACGAGCGCGTTTATGTCCATAGTCCTTGCGGACAATTCAGTACATATACTTTAACCGTCGCTTTGGAAAGCTTAACAATAAATAAAAAGTGATAATTTGAATATCTTAATTAGCTAGTATCAAATATTGAAAGATCTAAATACCTAGTTTTTAAATTACTTGTAAGATGCTAATATGTTTTGTCCTAGAGTTTTTGTATAATCTTCTAAATTTGATAGACCAAAATTTATCCCCTCGGCATCTCTATTTTTTATGGAACGTATTATGCTTTGATGGAATAAAATTATTTTTTCACGAGACCTGACTGTGTAAGTAATCATATTCATTAGTGGTTGCATTGCCTCGACTGCCCCTGCCAGTTGATAACTTAGAATTGGATTTTTAGCACAATCCACCAAGATACGATGTAGTCTAATATCAGATGCACAAAACTCCTCATCGGTCAATTTACTTTGACCCTGAGTCAATATTTCTTTTTCTATTGCTAATATATCAGTATTTGTTCTGCGCTGAGCAACAAACTTTGCGCATGCTCTTTCAAGGGCAAAGCGTGCTTCGCAAGCAGTTTCAAATTTTACGTTGTTCATTGACAAAAGTAATATTGAAGTTGTTACTTGCTGTTCATGAGCATCTTCAAATTTTATATGATTTATAAAGGCTCCACCTGATGCGCCTCGTTGGGTTCTTATTAAGCTTTGAGCGGCTAATCTTTTTAATGCCTCTCTAATTGTAGATCTTCCTACATTAAACTGTTCTGCTAGCTCTAACTCAGAAGGCAACCGAGATCCAACATCAAGATCTTTATTGATTATTGACTCTTTTATCTGCTCTGAAATTTCAGTTGATAAATTAGCATTATTGCGCTTTTCATTTTTCATTTGTCAGACATTTAAAAACATGACATCAGTTTCCTTATTTAGATTCTCTTATGGAGTTAGAAATGAAATTGATCAATATATCTTTTATAAGGTCTTTTTTTTGGGTAGGTTTCTTTATTCTAATTTTACTTTCTTGGTACTATCTATACTCAATGTCTAAAATGATGGGGTTAGATTGGTTTGGCCAGTCTACGAAATCTATGAGTATGGGGAGCAAAGCTATGAGTATGGGGAGCAATGTAAGTTTTAAAACCTTATTCCCTATGTGGTCAATTATGATGATAGCAATGATGTTTCCTGCAATGGTTCCAACCTTGAAAGGTTACCAAGACTTGATAAAAAGTGCTAATGGATCATGGCTTGGTTGGCTTGGAGTTCTGTTGGGTTATTTAATTATATGGGTATTGTTTTCTCTAATAATTTCTATTGCTCAGAGCTCTTTGACTGAAGTAAACATACTAACAGATCTTGGTGTTTTTCAATCTAAGTGGATGATTTCATTCGTTTTAATTGCAGTAGGTATTTTTCAGTTTACTGTGTTTAAAGATTATTGCCATGGGGTATGTCACTCGCCGATGGCTTATTTTTTAAGTAAATGGCGAAAAGGCTTTTTTGGTGGATTAAGGATGGGCTTGGGCCTAGGGGCGTTTTGTGTTGGCTGCTGTTGGGGCTTTATGCTCTTAGGTTTTACAGTAGGGTATATGAACTTTGTTTGGATGGGTTTAATAACATTAGTAGTTGTTATTGAAAAACTCCCCCAAGTTGGTGTATTGGTGAAGAAACCTTTAGGTGGTATTCTTATTTTACTGGGTATTAGCTTAGCTATAATAAATTTTAATTAGATGGGATTCTAGGATGAATAAAAAAGTAAGTAAGACGTCAGACAAACTGCAGGTTATGCAAAAGATTGATAGTCGAATGAACCCAAAACGGCGTAGAAAAGAACCAACAGATTGGGAAATAAAAGGGGAACTTTTTTTAAACTGTTCTTGTGATGTATTTTGTCCGTGTGTTGTTTCATTGGGAGCTCACCCTCCAACAGAAGGCCACTGTCATGCGTGGATGGGAATTATTATAGACGAGGGCCATTTCGAGGGAGAAAGCTTGGCTGGTTTGAATGTTGGTTTACTGGTCGATATCCCAGGGAGAATGGCTGAAGGAAATTGGAAAGTTGCAGCATATGTTGATGAAAATTCAACACAAAAAGCATATAATGGTATTTTAAAGATATTTTCTGGAGCTGCGGGGGGGACTACTGGTCTGTTTACGTTTCTTGTGTCGGAAATTATCGGTGCTGAACGCGCTCCAGTTGAAATAATCAGAGACGGAAAAAAGCGTGTAATTAATATTGGCCGTAAAATTCAGGGGGAAATTGAGCTAGTGGCTGGAAAGTCTCCAGATGAACCGGTCTTAGTTTCCAATACTAAATACTGGATGGGGTCAGATGTTTTAGTTGCTGTTGGAAAGAGATCTCGTGTTAGGGATTATGGCAGAGTTTGGGACTTTGACGGGAAGTCTGCTGAAATATGTCCAATTAGCTGGTCTGGGCCATAATTTTTTATGGCTTGCGGGTTTGAAGTAAACCTTAGTAAAGTAGTGCCAAAATAGATTTTCAACAGGAGATACCATGGATTTAGACCTTGATTTCGTTCGTACGCAGTTTCCCGCTTTTCAAAGTAGTCAGTTAGAGGGGCAAGCATTTTTTCAAAGTGCTGGTGGGTCCTATGCATGTAAGCAAGTTATTAACCGATTAACAAGGTTTTATGAAGAAAGAAAAGTCCAGCCATATGATCCCTATAACGCTTCCACTCTAGGTGGAGAAGAGATGGATGAGGCTCGTAAGGGGTTAGCTGATTTCATGCGAGTGAAAGTAGAAGAAGTAAGTTTTGGTCCCTCAACTACACAGAACACTTATGTCTTATCCCAAGCTTTTCGACAGTGGTTAAAGCCTGGTGATGCAATTATCGTTACTAATCAAGATCATGAGGCAAACTCTGGTCCTTGGCGTAGATTGGCCGAGAGTGGTGTTGAAGTCCGTGAATGGTGTATTAACTCTGAAACTGGGTCTTTAGAAACTATTGAGTTAGAAAAATTACTCGATGATAACGTTAAGCTAGTATGCTTTCCGCATTGCTCGAATGTTATTGGCGAGATTAATGACGTAAAAGAAATTGTTAAAATTATTCATTCAGCTGGTGCCGTCAGTTGTGTAGATGGTGTTAGTTTTGCTCCTCATGGAATTCCGGATGTTGGAGACCTTGGCACTGATATTTATTTGTTTTCTGCGTATAAAACTTTTGGCCCTCATCAAGGTATCATGGTTATTCGAGAGGACCTGGGGTTTTCCCTTCCAAATCAGGGACATTACTTTAATGAGAATACTCTTTTCTCTAGGTTTACACCTGCCGGTCCTGACCACGCGCAAGTTGCATCTTGTGCTGGGATGGTTGAGTATTTTGATGCTATCATAGGCCATCACTTTGATAATGGTAAATTAGGTCAAAATAAAGCTAATGTAGTCCATGATCTTTTTAGAGATCATGAAACAAAGTTGCTTCAACCTCTTTTAGATTATGTTTCGGCAAAAAATTCAGTTAGACTAATCGGACCATCGAATGCAAAAAATAGAGCGCCAACTGTTTCTATAGAAGTTAAAGAGAGTGCAAATGAAATTGCATCTAAATTGGCACAAAAAAATATTATGGCTGCTGGTGGAGATTTTTATGGTAAAAGACCATTAAAAGCCATGAATGTAGATATGGATATTGGTGTTTTACGACTTTCGTTTGCTCACTATAATGATAAAAGTGAAGTTGACCGCCTAATTTTAGCGCTTGATGAAATAATCTAAACGTTTGATAATTATAGAAATATTTTTGTGATTTTCAAATATTTTTCCCTATTTAACTCAGAATAATAGGTTATTTTTTAAAATTAATTAAATTATTTATAAAAATTTATTGAGTGGATATGCCATTTTGGTATATATTTCATTTAATGACAGGAGATATCATGGTCGTACTGAGTTCAACAGATGGTGAAAAAAACCTTCCAAGGTATTTTGCACAATCGTTTGGGGTTATAAAAAAGCTTAATAATGGAAGGCTTGACGTAAAGCTGGAAGATGGGCGGGTTTTTAGAGCTCAAGGCCTTCTGGATGGGCCAGAGGCAGAGTTCACAGTTCATAATGACGACCTATTTGCACGACTTATTAGAGAGGGAGATCTTGGCTTTAGTGATGCATATTTGGATGGCTGGTGGACTACTCCTGACTTGCAAACATTCATGGATCTAATGCATGCAGAAAATGATGAGGTTTACGAAGGATTCCCTGGTATGGCTTTAGTTAGGTTATATGAGAGAACGAGGTTTTGGCTTCAGTCTAACTCAAAAAAACAGGCAAAGAAAAATATAAGTTATCACTATGATTTGGGTAACGATTTTTATTCATTGTGGCTTGATAAAAGTATGACTTATAGTTCTGCTTACTTTAAGAAAGATTCAGAAACTCTTGAAAAAGCTCAAGAAAATAAATATGCAAGCATAATAGATCAATTGGGAGTAAAGCCTGGAGATCACATCTTAGAAATTGGGTGTGGCTGGGGAGGTTTTGGAGAGTATGCTGCATCAAAACGTGGCCTTAAAGTTACTGGCCTTACGATTTCTAAAGAACAGTATGATTATGCCGTTGAACGAATTAATAAGGCAGGTCTATCAGAATTAGTAGAAATAAAGCTTCAAGATTACCGAGATGAAGTAGGTGTTTATGATGGGATAGCTTCTATAGAAATGTTTGAGGCTGTGGGTGAAAAGTACTGGCCAGTTTATTTTTCTACGGTAAGGGATAGGTTAAAACCTGGTCGTAACGCTACTTTGCAGATTATCACTTTGGCAGATAATAGATGGGATTCTTATAGAAAGAGTGTTGATTTTATTCAAAAATATATATTTCCAGGAGGAATGTTGCCAAGCCCTAAAGTTTTAAGGGAGCAGGTTAATAATGCTGGTCTTAATGTTAAAGATTCTATTGAATTTGGACAAAGTTACAGTGCTACACTTAGGCGTTGGCACAAAACTTTTAATGCAGAGTGGGATAATATTGTTAAGTTGGGTTTTGATTCAAGGTTTAAAAATATGTGGGATTTTTATTTAACCTCATGTGCTGGAACTTTCTTAAGTGGTTATTGTGATGTAACTCAAATCACTATTAATAAACCAAAATAATACTGGGTTATTTTCCGAAAATTAAAGTGAATTAGTAAATTTAAGGTATTGATTTATATGAATATTTTTATATTTGGAACATTAATGGATAAAGCTCTTTTAGAAATAGTTTTAGGTCGTAAAGTTGAACTAGTTTCTGCAACTCTTAAAGATTATGGTGTGTTCAAGGTAATGGATGCTGATTACCCTGTTATGATAAAATCAGTGGGGCTTGTTGCCAACGGAATTATTCTTAATGAATTAACAAAAATAGATATTTTAAGAACAAATTTTTATGAACACATCTTTGACTATTTTCTAAAGCCCGTCCAAGTCTTATCACAAGAAGTCTTAATAGATACACAGGTATATATGCCGAGTAAGATGATCCCTCGGCTTGAAGAGCCATGGAGCCTCAAAGATTGGCAAGAGGCTTCTGGAGAAAAAACGCATGGTTTTGCAAAAAAAGTAATGACAAAATTTGGTGTATTGAGTGTGGATGAAATGAAAAAAGATATTAAAAGTTATTTTTAGTAAATTGAGTTCGTGATTTCATAAAGTCGGACACTTAACTATAGAAATAAATCCTTTGCTCTGTTTTAATTATAAGATAACAATAATTTATGTTAAAAAGCCAAGTTAATTTGCTAATAGTTTGGTCGCAAATATAAATATTTTTATAATTTCCAGTGATTATTATCTATTTTAATCTCTAACATTTATCGAAAATGGAAGGTCTTAATATGTCAAACTCAGTAGTTGAATTAATAGGGAACACACCTCTTTTAAAACTTGAACGGGCAAGTAATGAAACTGGTTGTGCAATCCTTGGAAAGGCTGAGTTTCTAAATCCTGGTCAGTCTATTAAAGATCGAGCAGCTCTTTATATAATTCGTAGTGCGATTGAGGCGGGCACCCTAAAAAAAGGTGGTACAATTGTTGAGGGAACTGCTGGAAATACAGGAATAGGTTTGACTTTAGTCGGTGCATATTATGGTTTTAAAACTGTGATTGTTATTCCGGAAACACAAAGCCAAGAAAAGAAAGATCAACTTCGTCTAATGGGGGCTCAGTTAGTTGAGGTACCTGCCGTACCTTATCGAGACCCAAACAATTATGTTAAATATTCGGAGCGGTTGACTAAAGAACTTGAGAAAACAGAACCTAACGGAGCAATTTGGGCTAACCAATTTGATAATACAGCTAATAGAAAAGCCCATGAAGAGACTACTGGTCCTGAAATATGGAGGCAGACAGATGGTAAGGTGGATGGATTTATTTGTTCAGTTGGCTCTGGTGGGACTTTGGCTGGGGTTAGTAATTTCTTACAACCAAAAGGGGTAAAAATTGGATTAGCAGATCCCCATGGAGCAGCTTTGTATAATTATTATGAGAATGGAAAATTTAGTTCCCAAGGTAGTTCAATTAGTGAAGGTATCGGCCAAGGTCGTATTACTGCTAATCTGGAAGGATTTACCCCAGATTATCAATATACAATCTCAGATTTAGAGGCATTACCAATAGTTTTTGATCTACTAAAAAATACAGGTTTATGTCTTGGTGGATCTTCAGCAATAAATATTGGTGGAGCGATTGAGATGGCAAAAGAAATGGGCCCTGGTCATACAATAGTGACAATTCTGTGTGATTATGGCATGAGGTATCATTCAAAAATGTGGAATCCAACATTTTTAGAGAGTAAAGGTTTACCTATACCTAGTTGGATGAGTAAAAAAGAAGAAACTTTAGTCGAGGTCTATGAGTAATATGAAATTTTTTAAATCTTTTATCCTTTGCTGCTCGTTCGCTATAATTTTTACAATGTTTGGCGGGGAAGTAAGAAGCCAATCACAAGTGGTGGGATCTGATTTACCTGATTATAAAAACTGGGAACAAACTGCTGATAAAATAGAACAGGTTATTGTTGCTGAGGAAGTTCCTTCAAAAGATTTAGATGCATTAAGAGAGACGTTATCTGAGTGGAGAACTCTTTTTTCAATAGGAAAAGAACTAAATTCTCAACGGATTATTAGGATAAACAATCAGCTTACTGCTCTAGGAACAAAAAGTGAAGGAACTGAAGATGCCTCTTTGGAGATCTCTGAGAGACGACGCGTTCTAAATGAGCAACTGAATTTATCCATGATACCGGTTATTAGGGCTACTGAGGCATTTGTACGGTCGAACGGGTTGATAGTAGAAGTGGATGAAATTCTTCGCTCCAGACAAACAAATCAAATACTTAAACTAGGGCCTTCACCACTAAATATTGGCAGTTGGGGTTCTCCTGTTACAGAAGCCTTAAGTATTGTTAAAACAATAAGTGCGGAGGTTTCGCGATCTTTTTCTGATAACGCTAGTAGAGCAAAAATATGGGATAAATTCCCAGCAACAATTGCCTTTGCTATCATTGGTATTTTTATTATTTATGCGGCGAGTGGTTGGATTTCGAAGGTTAACACTTCGTTTGGTCCGTACCTATCTGAAAGACCAGCTTTAGGACGACTGACTGAACTATTATTTTCTTTAATCAAAGTTGTGATTTCAATAGGAGGTTTTTACCTTTTGAAATCGGCTTTAGATAGCTCTCAACTTCTGGGAAATATGGGACAGCAAGTTGTTGGTATGCTTTTCGGCGTTATTATTGCGGTTTATCTAGCTGGGTGGTTGGGTGAACGACTGTTTAATCCAAATTACAATGATGAAACCTCCTTAACTTACCTTAATGAGGATAAGGTCGGTTTTGCGATACTTTCCAGTTACATACTTGGATTTCTTTACGGTTTGGAATTTTTTGTTAATAACTTGGGTGGTTCTGGTTATTTCACAGATACGTCAGTTGCTATCCTTAGCTTCATTATCATTTCAATTTCTGGCGTAATACTATTTCGATTGATTTCTAGTATATCAACCCAGCTTCTAAGTGAGCGGGTAAAAGACTCAGGCTTAGAACAGTCTTCGGTAGCGCTATGTGTGTTGGTATTAAGGCTTGGCCTACTAGTATGTGTTGTTTCGCCAATACTATCACTAATTGGTTACTCGTATGCTGGGAATGTAATTTTATTTTCGACATTACTTACATTTGGATTAGCAGGGCTTGTCTTAATCGTTCAAAGAACTCTTCGTGATATATTTTCTACATTGATAGGCGAAACGGAGGCTGTGAAGGGTTTGGTGCCAACTCTATTAGGGCTTGGCGCAATAATTGCTGCAGTCCCCTTCCTGGCGCTTATTTGGGGGGCAAGGGTTTCAGACTTAGGTGAAATTTGGTCTCTAATCTCAAATGGCTTTCAGATGGGTGAAAGCCGTATAACTCCGTCTGATCTTATTAAATTTATTATCATTTTTGTGATTGGTTATCTATTAACTAGGGCAATTCAAAATACTTTAAAATCACAGGTTCTTCCAAAGACAAAGTTAGATGCTGGTGGTCAAAATGCTGTAGTCGACGGGGTAGGGTACCTCGGGATATTCTTAGCTGCCGTTATTGCAATTTCAACAGCTGGTATAGACTTATCGTCACTCGCTATAGTCGCAGGTGCATTGTCTGTTGGCATAGGCTTTGGACTTCAAACGATTGTTTCAAATTTTGTGTCGGGAATAATTCTATTAATCGAGAGGCCAATTACTCAAGGTGATTGGATAGAAGTTAATGGAACTATGGGTGTTGTTAAAGATATTTCTGTTAGAGCAACTGTGATTCAAACATTTGATAGGAAAGATGTAATTGTTCCAAATTCTGACCTAATTTCTGGTGCAGTTACAAATTGGACTAAGGGAAATCTAACTGGAAGGATTATCTTATCAGTTGGGGTTGCTTACGGGACTGATACACAAAAAGTTACCAGGATTTTAGAAGAGGTTGCTTTAGAGCACCCAATGGTAAGTGATAAAAATCCACCTAGTGTTCACTTTCTAAATTTTGGTGGAGACGCTCTTGAATTTGAGATTAGAATTGTTCTCCAAGATGTTAATTTCTCACTCTCGGTTAAATCAGAAATAAACCACCGAATTGCAGAACGGTTTGCTGAAGAGGGAATTGAGATTCCATTCGCGCAAAGAGATATTTGGCTTCGCAACCCAGAAGCACTAACAGGTGACAACCCTGACCCTGTGTTAGAAAAGAAAGTAGATGCCCCAAAAATTACTAAAATAAAGAAAAGAAAAGTAGATCTCCCTGATACTGATACTGATGCTGATGGTGGGGGAGAATAACTTATGACTGAACTGTTATTTAGGGATGATGCCTATTTGAAATCAGCGCCTGCAGAGTTGGTAGACTTAACTGATAATGGGGGATTAATATTTAATCAGACAGTATTTTATCCAATTGGAGGCGGGCAGCCCTCTGATGTCGGTGAATTAATTTCGGATGATTTGAATTTAAAGGTAAGGGAAGTAAGAAAAGGCGATCAAGGCAAAGTTGTTTTTTTTGTTGAAGGCTCCACTGAAGGTATTCAGATCGGTCAAAAATTTCAACAAAAGATAGATTGGCCTACGCGGTACGGATATATGAAAATTCATACAGCTTTACATCTTTTATCTGTTGTAATTCCCCTTGGTGTTACTGGCGGTTCGATAGGCTCGCAGAAGGGTAGATTAGATTTTGAGATGCCGGAGCCTTTGGAAAATAAAGAAATTTTAGAAAATGAACTTAATGAACTTATAGCCAGGGGGCTTGAAATCACAGAAAGTTGGATAACTGACGCCGAGTTAGAAGAAAATCCTTCTCTTGTGAAAACAATGCGAGTGAAACCACCTATGGGTCAAGGTAAAGTTAGATTAGTTCGGATTGGTACGGAAACTGACGAAATTGATTTACAACCTTGTGGCGGGACACATGTAAAAAGTACTTTAGAAATTGGAAAAATTCGATTGGGTAAAGTAGAAAATAAGGGTAAGTCAAACAGACGAGTTCATTTACACTTAGATACTTAAAGTTTTTAATTAACACTATTATAAAAGGGCTTGCATCGTTAATAGCCTAAAGTTAAACCCAGCCTTGGAGCGGTGGCCGAGCGGTCGAAGGCGCACGCTTGGAAAGCGTGTGGGCAGGTGACTGTCCCGAGGGTTCGAATCCCTTCCGCTCCGCCAATACACACCCGTAGTGGCTTGATTTAATTAGGAAAAAATTAATTTCTAATTCTCTACCCACAACACTACCCACAACAAAATATCAGATCAAAACAGATAACAGTGGTGTCAATCTAGCTGGGTGATACCCTAGCCGGTCGTAAGATTTGTTACCCCGCTTTATCACGGATCCCGATTCGGGGGGTTACTGAGCTCAATCCATATGACTGAAGGGCGCAAGGTTCACCCCAGGGGGCCCCGAACCAAGTGCCGCGCGC
>CAJWHE010000032.1 GCA_913041145.1 uncultured Paracoccaceae bacterium | reverse complement strand
GAGAATACTTTTAGGCCTCCATGGTATCATAAAAATATCATGTCAGAGCTTATGGGAAACATTTATGGTCAGTATGATGCAAAGC
Organism: uncultured Paracoccaceae bacterium; assembly: GCA_913041145.1. Lineage (GTDB taxonomy): Bacteria > Pseudomonadota > Alphaproteobacteria > Rhodobacterales > Rhodobacteraceae. Next base: position 22,103 of record CAJWHE010000032.1, on the reverse strand, counting down.
CGAAGGGATTCATTCCCGGGGGTATGAGTCTTCACAATATGATGCTTCCACACGGGCCAGATAAAAGTTCTTTTGAACATGCATCAAATATAGAACTAATCCCAAACAAGCTGGAGAAAACCATGTCTTTTATGTTCGAAACACGGTTTCCTCAACACTTAACAAGTTTTGCAGCCACAGAAGCACCACTACAAGATGATTACATTAATTGTTGGGACAATTTAGAAAAAAAATTTAATGGGGCACTGAAACCAAAATAATAGTCAATCACTTTTTAAAATGTGTTTCTCAAAACTATTCACAACTATCAAAATACAGTTAAAAAGTGTAAAAAACCTTAGATTAACTCTCTTCAATAAGTTTCATTAATTAAAAGAAAAAAACTAAAACACATATATATTTTAAACTCAAAGGGACACATATGAGACTTTTAAAAAGCTGGGTTTCTTCAGCAAACTCAAAGTTCACTGAATTCCCGCTTAATAATCTTCCTTACGGAGTGTTTTCCACCACTAAGCTTGAGAAACGCTGCGGCATAGCGATAGGTGATATGATCCTTGACTGCCGGGCTGTTGAAGAAGCGGGATTAATTAAGTTTAGTGCTGGAACAATGTTTAAGGACCCATTTTGGAATAATCTGATGAAGTTAGAGCGCAATGAATGGACAAGGTTTCGTAAAGAAATAACTTTACTTCTAAGTCTAGATACAAATCCTGAAAAGTTAATAAATATGCTTATTCCTCAGTCAAAGGTCGAGCTACACATACCATTCGTAGTCTCAGAATTTACTGATTTTTGGTCATGTAAATATCATGCAATTAATGCAGGCACCATGTTGAGAGGCGCAGAAAATGCCCTTCCTCTAAACTGGAATCACATGCCAATTGGGTATAACGGAAGAGCTTCATCTGTAATAGTTAGTGGAACGAATTTTAACAGACCTTGGGGACAATTAAAAAGACCAAATGATACTCTACCTTTTCTTGCACCAAGTAAAAGGTTCGATTTTGAATTAGAAATCGGGGCAATCGTGGGGTCAAAAAGTAACGGCCCACTAACCGTTCAACAGGCAGACGATATAATCTTTGGTTATGTTTTGCTCAATGATTGGTCAGCAAGAGATATTCAAGCATGGGAAGGCCAACCGTTGGGTCCTTTCCAGGCGAAAGCAACCGCTACCACGATTAGCCCATGGATAGTCACAAAAGAAGCTCTCATCCCTCTTCAGTGCGGACCGCCTACTCGTGAAAATGAGCTCCTTGATCATCTTAAAGATTGCGGCCCAATGTTTTATGATATCAGCCTAACTGTTTCTTTAACGCCCCAAAAAGGGAAACCATCAATAATTACTCAAACAAATTATAAAGAAATGTATTACTCAAGTGCGCAACAGATAGCCCATCACTCGTCCTCTGGATGTCCGATGAGGGTTGGAGACCTTATAGGTTCTGGAACAATTTCCGGATCACAAAAATCTGAGAGAGGAAGCATGCTTGAACTCAGTTGGGGTGGGAAAGAACCCCTTAATCTGACTAATGGAGGAACACGTTCATTTTTAGAAGATTTAGATACAGTGACATTTCATGGTAAAGGTACGAAAGAGGATTTCACAATTGGCTTTGGGAATTGTACTGGTACATTACTACCAGCTTTAAAGTACCCTTATTGAGATTTTAAAAACTCTGTGCACTAACTCAACTCCCCACAGTAATACTCTACGGCTCTTGTTAAAACTCGCAATCCAGCGATTAAATCTTCATCTTCAGTATCCTCACCAAAAGCATGGCTAATACCATTAATTGAAGGAACAAAAAGCATAGCCACGGGCATAAGTCTAGCAACATTGGTAGCGTCATGTAATGCACCAGAGTGCATACGAGACCACCGACCTTTTACAACATCCTCAGCGGCACGCTCCAACGCATTGAAAAGGGGTAAATCCATTTTCACAGGATCAAGCCCTAAAACTTGATCAAATTGTACAGAAAGACCATTTGACTTGGCTACATCCTGAGCTACTTCACTAACTATACCTTCAATTTTAGATAACCTTCCAAGCTCAGGATCACGCCACTGCATTGAGAACGTTACTCGTCCAGGGATTATTGACGATGCATTAGGATGAACAGTGACCTCACCTATGGTCCAAACTGTTTGTGGAGTCACCACATTACGAAGCCTTTCATTGAGCTGGTGATTAAATAACGAAAGTGCCTGAAATGCATCCTTTCTTAAATGCATAGGAGTTGTTCCGGCATGATTTTGTTCACCCTCAAAAGTTATTTTCATATTTCTAATTCCGACTATCGAACTCACTACACCTATCTTATCACCACTTTCATGGAGACGTGGGCCCTGCTCAATATGCATTTCGATAAAGCCACTAAAGTGGTCACTAGAAACAAAATTACCAGGCCTATTACCTAACAGTTTTCTTGCCTCACTAAGCTTAATACCGTTGATATCAACAAAATTATCAGCTGCAGTGAACGACACTTTTTCACTCCATATAGCGCTTCCAGTGGTAACTCCAAAGCGACCCTCTTCATCTTGAAAATTAACAACTGAAACAGGTGGTCCACCTTGTTCTTTTACACAAAGAGCGATCTCTAAAGCCGCCATAACACCAAGAGACCCATCCAACCAACCTCCTTCCGGTTGACTATCAGAGTGCGAGCCCAAAAGTAAACTACCCGAGGGACCCAGCCCAAATAGATTGCCAACAGGATCAAAAGTAACCTTTAAACCTGCCTCCACCATTTTGGTTGCAATCCAATCTCTAGCTTCCAAATCACTAAGGCTATAAGCCGGCCTCACAACACCCTTGCCTACACCAGACATACCAAATTCACGCAATTTGTTTAAAGAATCTATAAACCTTTTATCATTTACATTGAGCATTTTAAATTCACACTAATCATTTAACTAATAAGCTAAATATATAGAAAAATTTATGTTTCTCAAACAAAATTATATCTTTATAATTTTTTACTGTATATTTGTGTATTGCCTCATTAATTTTTTTAGTATCTTCTAAAATAAATTGAAGACAGTTTTCAACCGGTGATTTCTCAAAAATAAAGCAGAGGATTGCCTTTAATTAAGCCTCAAAAAAACTTTAGATGGAGGAATAAAATTGAATAAAGGTAACTCCTCAAATTTGTATTCACAGGCTTGGGAGAAAGAAAGTGAAAAACTCGTATACCGGAAAATGTTTGGAGCTATGGATCCATTTCTATTAAAGTCTTGGAATGAATTTTACAGAAATCTCATACTAAAGGTTAGGGATTTAGACCTAATTTCAAAAGAATTAATTCTTTTATGTTTACTAACATACACTAAAGAGGCGAACGGTCGCATACACATTTCTAGAGCAAAAGAGGCAGGAGTAACAGAAATACAAATGACCTCAGCCATTAGCGTTGCAGGTGCCTTCAGTACTTTTAGTTCTTACAATTTTTTATCTGAAAATTGGAGTAAAGAACTTGAAATCAAAAATGTACTAGATGCATATCTACTTGGTATCGAACAAAGTCGAGGTGAACTTGATCCCAAACTATGTGAAATCATGGGTATAGTGTGTCATGCATCAAAACGCAGTTTTAAAGGTATGCAAATACATCTAAAGAATGCTTTCTCATTAGAAGCAAAGGTCTCTGAGGTGTCCGAAGCCTTAAGTTATTTAATTATGGTATCAAGTGTACCAACATTAACCGATGCAGTACTTGAGTGGTCTAAAATGGCCGATAAAGGGTTATGTCCACCACCCTATCCAAATATGAATAGTTAGCAAAGTTAAATAAAATATCTAGAGGACAAAAGAAACCTGTTTAGTAATTTATTATCTTGAATAATCAAATAGATTAAGAAGTGGTTATAGGGTACAAAGATAGAAAGTTGTGGTTGGGAAAATACAAATGGAATTTGAGAATATCCTATATAAAAAAATTAATGCACTAGCTTTAATTACAATTAATCGAGAAGATAAGCATAATGCTATATCATTAAAAACCTTAGAAGAGTTAATGAAATCTGTTGATTTGGCCGCTGGCGATCAAACCATAAGTGTAATTGCTATAACAGGAGCTGGAGGGAAATCTTTTGCCTCAGGGTCAGATTTAAGTGAAGTAATAGATAGAGATTTAAAAAAGGCGTTAGAACCAATTATACAAGGGTTAGCAGAGAAGTTAGAGAAAACTCCCAAACCTACGATCGCAGCTATTGATGGTTTCTGTATGGGAGGAGGGTTAGAAATAGCGCTTGGGTGCGATTTACGTGTCGGCACTACTCGCTCTATCTTTGCAACTCCAGAAGGTAAATTAGGGCTAATCCCAGGTGGAGGAGCCACTGCAAGGCTTCCAAGAATAGTTGGGCGAGGTTGGGGTATGGAAATGTTGTTAATGGGAGAGCAGATGAACGCACAAAGAGCATTTCAAATTGGCTTAATTACGCGTTTAGTCGAACCTGAAGAGTTGATGGCTGAAATTACCAATATGGCGGAACGACTTTCCTCATTTGCTCCTTTTGTGCCTCAAACAATGAAGGCAATGGTCCATTTTGGAATGGATGGAAGCTTAGCAAGCGCACTTATGTTAGAAAAGTACGCACAAGGAGCCCTTGTTCAAACAGAGGATAAAGCTGAAGGAATTAATGCGTTTTTAGAAAAAAGGCCTCCCATTTTTAAAGGAAAGTAGAGAAATTATTATGGAAAATATAGTTTTAACTTCAGCAACTAATCAAGCCAGTGAAATTCGTAAAAAAAACTTAAAATCATCAGATCTTCTAAAAATGCACTTCGACCAAATTGATAAATTTAATCCAGAAATTAATGCTGTAATTTGGGAGGATAGAGAATCTGCGTCAAAGCGTGCTACAAAACTTGATGATGATGCAGATAAAGGAAATTGGCGCGGTCCACTGCACGGTGTTCCAGTCACTGTGAAAGAGTCTTTTGATATTGAAGGGGCTCCCTCTACTTGGGGTCATCCACGTTTAAAGGACCATTCAGCAAAACTTGATAGCGATGCCGTGTCTAGATTGAAAGAAGCAGGAGCAATAGTTTTTGGAAAAACTAATGTTCCACTTGATCTTGCAGAGTGGCAAACTTTTAATGATGTCTATGGGACAACAAATAACCCTTGGGACCTCACCAGAGCACCTGGTGGTTCCTCCGGTGGCTCAGCTGCTGCTCTAGCAACAGGAATGACTGCGTTAGAGGTTGGGAGTGACATAGGGTCCTCAATCCGCAATCCGGCTCACTATTGTGGAGTATTTGGGCTTAAGCCAACGTACAATGTAGTATCTACTAAAGGTCATGGCCCCGAAGGTTGGCATATTGGAGCTGACATCTCAGTTGCTGGCCCCTTAGCACGTTCTGCTATCGATCTGAAATTAGCCTTTGATATCATAAAAGGTCCAAACAGTTTCTCTGCTCCAGCCTGGCAGCTATCAGTACCAAACGATACAAGAAAAAACCTAAACGAATTCAATATTGGATTAAATCTTTCTGACGCTGAGAGCTCAATCGATAACGGTTACATGGAAGTTCTATTAGCTTTCGTTGAACGCCTTAAAGCAGCAGGAGCAAATATAATCATAAACCATAAGCCCAATATTGATAGTAAAAAGCATTTCACACTCTATCTGAATTTACTTGGTGCTGCCCTGGCAGGGAGAACATCGGAAAAAACATATCTAGAGCAAATGGCAGGAATTGAGGAGCTCGAGAATGATAAAATCATGCGAGTATCAGGCAATAGATATAAAGGGTTGGGTATAACTCACCGTGAACAACTTAATTTAGATAATGAGCGTCATATCCATCGTTTAGCCTTCGATGAGTATTTCTCAACAGTTGACATTTTAATAACACCCGTTGCTTCATCGGCTGCCTTCCACCACAATCAAGTTGGACCTCGTTATAGTAGATTTCTAAAAATAAACGACGAAAATCAACCAGAAAATACACAATTATTTTGGTCAGGTTATTCGGGTGTAGTTGGCCTACCTAGTGTTGTGGGGCCAGCAGGAGCGGTAAATAACCTCCCTGTTGGGTACCAAGCTATAGCCGGTTACGGGAAAGATTATACTGCTCTTGCTTTTGCAGCGGCCGTGGAAAAGGAGATTGGTGGGTTCAACGTTCCTCCACTTTGCTTCTAATCAAAGAGCTCTCAGGATACTGCAAATTATATTAATCCAATGGTTGAGCTTTTTCTACAAGCCCGACATAAAAACTAGCCCCAATTGGTGATAAATCATCATTAAAATCGTATTCAGGGTTATGAACGGGCGGACCTTCACCCTGTCCCACATGCAAGTAGGATCCAGGACATTTTTCAAGCATATATGAAAAATCCTCCGCCGCCATTATTGGAAGAGCATTTCCATCAACATTTTCAGGGCCAGAAATATCCTTTGCTACTTCAACAGCAAACTCTGTTTCTTTCAAATGATTTACCGTAGGGGGATATCCATATTGATAATCAAGGCTTACTTCTCCATTAAACGCAACTGTGTGACCCTCACAAATTTTTTGTAAACGGTTAACGACTACCTCTTGGGAAGCCTTAGTTAGCGTCCGAACAGTGCCATTTATATAAGCAGTACCAGGTATAATATTATGAGTTGTGCCAGTATGTATTTGTGTTATCGAGATTACAACTGGATCCAAGGCAGATAAATTTCGAGATGAAATAGTCTGGATTGACTGTGCGACCTGGAGACAAATAACTATGGGGTCAACTGTCTCTTCGGGAGCCGCACCGTGACCACCTTGCCCGGTTATCTCAATTTCAAATTCGTCAGCAGCTGCCATTGAAGGACCTGGGTTTGTCACGAAAGCACCCAAAGGGATTCCTGGAGCGTTATGGATGCCATAAACCTGATCAATAGAAAAAGTGTCGATGATACCTTCTTTAACCATTACTTCTCCACCTCCTCCGCCCTCCTCAGCTGGTTGAAAGATTAGAGCTACTCGTCCTGAAAAATTACGAGTTTCTGCCAAATACCGAGCTGCCCCTAACAACATAGTTGTATGACCATCGTGCCCACAAGCATGCATTTTTCCGGGGTTTTTTGACTTATACTCGTGATCGTGAATTTCTTGAAGTGGAAGTGCATCCATATCAGCACGTAAACCAATAGTTTTCCCAGGTTTTGATCCATTAATAATAGCTACTACACCAGTCTTTGCTATCCCTTCATGTATCTCTTCAATTCCAAATTCTCTTAACCGTTCAACTACGAATGCTGCCGTTTTATGACACTCAAAGCCTAACTCAGGATTAGAATGTATGTATTGCCGCCACTGTCTCATTTCATTGTAGTAGTCTGATATTCGATTAATTATAGGCATGTATTAACCTTCCTATTATATCTAAATTTAATTATAAAACATGATTTTAGATAAATTACATCACTTTCATAAATAAAAACCTCTTCTTAAATATTCATAAAATACTTTTTATTCCTGACACAAGGGACTCAATTTCATTGTGAGTGTTATAATAATGTGGTGATGCTCGAAGTAGTACTGGTAACTGTCTAATTTCAAAATCAATTAAAGTACTCGGTGGCGATGATGTCCCTATAATAATATTTAGATTAGCTAACTTAGATACCAGTTCCACACTATCACAACCCTCAATATAAAAACTTACAATACCACACTTTTGATCTCCTAAATCAGTTAAATGAACCCCCTTAACCTCTCCAAGTAAATTTCTACAATACTTAGCTAACGACCATGTTCGTTCATGAATAGCTTCAATTCCAACTTCAGCAGCATAATTTACAGCGCAGTTAAGCCCTACTCTTAAGGCATACGAGTTTTCCCATGTTTCAAAGCGTCGAGCATCCTCTCGTAAAAGATATTTTTCTCTTGCAATCCATGGAGCACCAAAATGGTCAATCATGACCGGGTGCATTAACTCAAGCCAAGTTTCAGAGATATACAAATACCCTGTACCTCTTGGCCCTCTTAAAAACTTTCTACCCGTGGCAGAAAAGAAATCACACCCTATCTTTTTAACATCAACAACCATTTGACCTACGGCCTGGCAACCATCTAGTAAAAATGGAATTTTATATTTTTTTGCAATTTTTCCAACACCTTCTGCTGGATTAACCAAGCCACCATTTGTTGGTATCCAGGTTATTGCTATTAAACCAACCCTATCATCAATTTGATACTCTAATTGTTCCAAATCCAATGCACCGGCCGCATTACTGGGAACTATATCAATGGTTAATGCATCTTTTTTAGCTCTCGCCATAAATGCTACGTAGTTAGCTGCATACTCAGCCTCACTGGTCAAAATACGAGATCCTGGTTTTATAGGTAATGCATAAAAAGCATTCATCCAAGCGACAGTTGCATTCTCTAAAATGGCAATTTCATGCCTTTGCGCACCAATGGATTGAGCAACTGTGTCGTAAACGCTATCAAGTTCCTCTTGCTTAATTGCTTCCGCCTCGTATCCCCCGACCTCACCCTCCAAGACTGTGTAATTGATTACCGCGTCAATAACCGGTTTTGGCATTAAAGACGATCCGCAAGCCATTAAGTGGATTCCGTTTATAAGGCCAGGTGTTTCTGATCTAACCTTTTCTAAGTCTATATTCATTTTTAATTTCCTAAATTCAATATATTTAAAAAATTATACTCCACATAAATTTCTCCTTCAATCGTATTAAATTTTATCTTTCGATCTTTATGGAAAATCGTTTTCCAATTGATTGGAGCATTCTAGCTTTACTATATGATATCCTTAGATAGATTATTATTTTTAAGAATCTATCTAAGGATAAAAGTTATGCAAATTGGGATTATTGGATGTGGTAATATGGGTGGTGGGATGGCCAACACGCTAACTAAAAAAGGAAAAAAACTATTATGCTTTGACTCCTCATTGGTTACCCTTGAAAAAATGAAACAAATTGGTTGTAAAGTTACTAACTCGCCTAGTGATTTAGTTCAGAACTGTGATCTAGTTATCTTATCACTTCCCAAAGCTAAAATTGTTAGAGATTTGATGGAAGTTATATCACCAGATATAAAACCAGGGACCATAATACTTGATACATCGACATCCGAACCAGACACCACCAAAAGCCTCTCAGAAACTGCAAAAAAGGCACACTATCATTTTATTGACGGGCCCGTGAGCGGTGGTCCAGTAGCAGCAAATTCTGGCACCATGACAATGTTACTTGGAGGAGACAAAAATGTAATTAAAGCTATACAACCTACTCTAGACTTGATCACCTTAAAAACAGTGTTCGTTGGTCCCTCAGGTGCAGGACATGCGGCAAAGATAGCTAATAATATGCTTTGTGCTGCAAATTTAGTTTTAGTTTCAGAGGTTGTTAAGTTAGGGAACGCATGCGGAATTTCTCCCGAAGACTTATTGAATGGAATTAATGCCGGATCTGGCCGAAGTGGGGTCAGTGAAGTTAACTTTCCAAAGTGGGTTTTAAACGGGAGTTATAACTCAGGTTTCACAATGGGGTTAATGCGAAAAGATGTTAAACTTGGTTTAGAACTTACTAATAAATATGCAGTTACTACCCCAGCATTCGACACAATAGCTAGTATATGGGAAGAAAGTAATAACTCTCTCCCAGATAACAAAGACTTTAATGAAATTTACAAAATGAGTAAAAAAAATGACTGATAGAACGAATTTATTTAAAAGTTATATGAATGCGGTTGGACTAAATGATATGGTTGAAAACTTTATCAACGGGAAATTAATTCCCGGACAAGGAGAGAAAATCTTGTTAATTGATCCCTTTACTGGCATCAAACTGACTCAGTACTCTGACGCAGGCTCTAATTTAACTGAAAATGCGTGTACTGCTTCAAATTCTGCACAAAAAGTATGGATGAATGAATTTAGCGCTGCTGGACGAGGTCAAGTTATGCAAAGAGCATCACTTGAAATTTCTAATAATTTAGAAAACTTAGCAAAGTTAGAGTCAATAGTTTCTGGAAAACCGATAAGAGACTGTAGGGTTGAAGTTAGCAAAGTCGCCGAAATGTTTTCATATTATGGTGGATGGACTGATAAGCTGCATGGTGAGGTGATCCCAGTTCCGTCAGGCCATTTGAACTATACCATTCGTGAACCACTTGGAGTTATATTCCAAATAACCCCTTGGAATGCCCCAATATTTACTGCGGGCTGGCAAATTGCGCCAGCAATTGCATGTGGGAATGGCGTTGTAATTAAACCTAGTGAATTTACCCCTGTAACAACTGTAGCATTAGTGAGGTATCTTGAAACTTCTGGCCTCCCTAAAGGTTTAGTAAATGTCCTTTGTGGATTAGGAAGTTCTACCGGACAGTCAGCAATAAAAAATGAATTAGTCCGAAAAGTTGTGTTTGTCGGGTCTCCCATAACAGGAAAAAAAGTGGCTATTTCAGCATCAGAGTCTCTTAAACCAGTGGTTCTAGAGTTAGGAGGTAAGTCCGCAAATATAGTATTTGACGACTGTGATCTTGAGCATGCATGTCTAGGGGCTCAGGCTGCAATCTTCTCTGGTGCGGGGCAAAGCTGTGTTTCCGGATCACGCTTACTAATTCAAAGTAGTATCTATAACAAATTAACCTCCATGATCTCTAGTGGTATGAAGTCTATAAAATTAGGAGACCCACTTGATGACACTACTGAAATTGGTCCAATCTCTAACTTAAAACAGTTTAACCATATCCAAAATATAATTAAAATGGCAAAACAAGAAGGAGCAAATGTGTCTGAAACCAGTGACTTACCCGAGGGTGGCTACTTCATCTCACCAACCGTATTAACAAATCTAAATAATTCATCTACGCCTGCACAAACTGAAATTTTTGGTCCAGTTGTAACAGCAATTCCCTTTGAAACCGAAGATCAAGCCATCGCAAAAGCAAATGATACTTCTTTTGGGTTAGCTGGCGCAGTTTGGACTAACAATGTAGGACGTGCTCACCGAGTAGCTTCAAAAGTAACGGCAGGCACTTTTTGGATAAATAGCTATAAAGCAATTCACGTATCATCACCTTTTGGTGGATCATTAAGCTCTGGGTTTGGTAGGTCTAGTGGACTAGAAGCTCTAATGGAATATACAGCTCCAAAAAGTGTTTGGTTAGATAGTGCAGAAACTCCTAGTATCTCATTTGGGTATGTAGCGTAGAAAAGGAAAAAAAATGCTAAAATTAACAGAAATAGCTAAAAATTGTGAGATCGTTAAGCATGTTTCAAACAAAAATAAAAACTTAGATAATTACTTGAAAATATCCAGCATATTACCCAGGAAAGATATAAAAAAAGCCTACGATGTTATTTCATCTTGGCCTGGTTATAAGCCAACACCGTTAGTAGAACTTAACAAAATAGCACAGTTTTGTGGTATTAAGTCTGTCTTATTTAAAGACGAATCCATGCGTTTTGACTTAAAATCATTCAAAGCACTAGGGGGAGCATATGCTGTAGCCGATCTCGTTAGAGATTTCATCTTAAAAGGTGGTAAAGTTGAAGACTATGTCGTCACTACAGCTACAGATGGAAACCATGGTAGATCCGTAGCTTGGGGTGCAAATTTAGCTGGCTGTAAAGCAAAAATTTATATTCATGCACATGTTAGTAAGTCTCGAGAAACTGCTATGCAGGACCTTGGTGCTGACGTAATTAAAATAAATGGCAATTATGAAGCATCCTTGAGTGCCTGTAAAAATGATGCCGAAAAAAATGGTTGGCATATTGTATCTGACACATCTTGGGAAGGCTACACGGACATACCAAGGCAAGTTATGGCCGGTTACTCTGTGATTGCAACTGAATGCCTTTCTCAACTTAAAGGCACAAATCTTTCTCACGCTTTCCTACCAGTAGGAGTGGGAGGGTTAGCCGGAGGTATAACCGCACCATTCCTTCATCTTATGGAAAATGAACTATTCAAAGTAATATCAGTTGAAAGCAATATGTCCGCATGTTTCCTAGAAAGTATTGAAAGCAGCCACCCTACTCTTGTCAACATTACAGAAGAGACCTTAATGGCCGGCCTATCGTGTGGCGAAGTTTCAAAAATTGCTTGGGAATTACTAAAACCATTATTATCTGACTCTATTTGTATCTCTGATAAAGCAGTAGCACCATTAATGCATTTATTTGCCACAGGGCAAGCGGCTAGCGACAATCAAAACGAATTTCTTTCAATTGAAGCAGGAGAATGTTCAACTTCCGGTTTAGCAGCTCTACTAGCAATATGTAATGATGAAAACGCTAAAGCTGAAATGGGATTAGATAAAGATTCTGTGGTCTTACTCGTTGGCACCGAAGGCGCTACTGACCCAGAATTATATGCTAAATTAATAAAACCTGAATAATGAAATATAAGGGGTTTATTTGAATAATATCCTAATAATTGGAGCAGGCGTAATTGGTTTGTCGTGCGGTTACCACCTTGCACAAAAAGGTCTAAAAGTAACTATTATAGACAAGAATGAACCAGGCTCAGGTCAATCAACCCGAACCGGCGGCGGTATTAGGTTCCTTCATGGCTCTAAACACAACTGTATTTTATCATCTCTTAGCGAACAATTTTGGGAAAAATTTCCTTATAACTTTGATACAAACCCTAATTACAATGAAATTGGTCATTTATTTTTATCTGCAGAAAATAAAAAAATTAACCAACTTATTAACGGAAATGAGGATAAAAATTTTAAAATTTTAAATTTAAATGAAATTAACTCAATTTGGCCACATCTAAATGCACTTCCATTCGATCAAGGGGTATACTGTAAAAATGGAGGTTATCTTAATCAACACCAAGTGATAAGCGGCTTAGTAACAGGTTTTCAAAAATTGGGAGGTAGTTTACTTGTTGGTGTTAGAGCTGAGACTTTAATTTTATCTGACGGGAAGGTTCAAGGTATAAACTCTTCAATCGGGCCACTTACAGCTGATATAACAATAAACTGCTCCGGAGCAGATGTTGGCGACCTAACGAAATATGATAATATTATAGAACCCTTTAAGTCCCGTCACCATGAGTTGATAATAGTAAATTCAATCCAATCTATACCTAAGAAAACACCTTGGTTAATAGATTTAGATAGACAGGTCCACTTAAGACCTAATGGAATAAATAAAGTTCTAATTGGCGGATTTTTAGGAAGTAATGATGTGGTTAAATCAAAAAACTATATTCCTAAAATATCTACGCAGTGGCGAAATAATGTTCTTTTAGCAGCACACAAATCTTTTGGCCTAACGAGTCTCAACGCTAATGTGATAAAACACTGGGGTGGTCTTTACCCAGGAACAAAAGATTATTTACCTATAATTGAAAAAACTCAACCGGGTCTTATGACAGCAGCAGGGTTTTCTGGTACCGGCTTAATGCATGCTCCAGCCGTTGGTATGATAATAACTGACCTTGTGAGGTCAGGTCATACCGATAAAATAGATATCTCAGTATTTGACTCTAAAAGGTTTACTAAGGATGTAACAATTGCCGAAAGCACAGGATTTTAGTATAATAAATTCTTTAGAATTACTAAGTTTTAATTAAAAGGATCGACTAATATGACACGAGAAGTTGGCGAATTATTATTAAACTGGAAAACCGCATCAAATCCAACAAACCTTAGGCTCAAAGGTGAGCACGTTTTTATCGATGAAATTAGTGACAAGGACCATTCAGAACAACTTTACAATAGCTATAGTGCTGACAAAAATGGTGAGATCTGGGATTATATGGCTGTTGGACCATTTTCAACTCTGACTGAGTTTCGAGAGTGGGTGAAGAGTATACAGGGAAAAAAAGATCCACATTTTTTCATTATTGGAGATGCTAAGTCTCAAAGCGCTGTTGGAATTTTAAGCTATATGAGGATTAAACCGATAGAAGGGTGTATTGAAATTGGAAATATTAGTTTCTCACCTAAACTGAAAAACACTGTAGCTGGAACAGAAGCAATGTATCTAGCCATGAACTGGGCATTTGAAAATGGATATCGTCGTTATGAGTGGAAATGTAACTCCTTAAATAAAAAATCTAGAAAAGCCGCTCAAAGGTTAGGGTTTTCATTCGAAGGGCTATTCCGTCAAGCAACTATCGTTAAGGGGCGTAATAGGGATACAGCATGGTTTTCTGTGATTGATACAGAGTGGAAAGAATTAAGAAAATGCTACCAAACTTATTTAAATAAGAAAAACTTTTGTGCCAATGGAATTCAAAAAATATCCCTTTCCAGTTTGACACAAACAATATTAAAGCAAAAAGATCCATCATTATAATTAAAAGTGATTGTCATAAATGTTGTAATAGGAAAATATATATTTTTTTAGTAGAATGACCGAGATTTAAGACCTACTAATAGCTAATCTTAACCTTCACTGAATTAAAATTTAAAAGGAACAAAAAAAATGTCAATGCAACAATCTTATGACCCACTTAACAATAAATTACTGACTTTTCATGACTACGTTCCTAAATTTATTAATGGTGAAGACACTCCAAGTGCATATCTAGAAAGGTGCCTGGAAAATATCTCAGAAAATGAGCCAAAAATAAAAGCTTTTGTTACAATGAATATTGAGGGGGCGCGCGCAGCAGCAAAAGATTCAACTAAACGTTATGCAGAGGGTAAAGTATTATCAGCGATCGATGGAATGCCCTTTGGAATTAAAGATGTGTTTGAAACTAAGGACATGGCAACCGAGTGCGGCAGCCCAATATTTAAAGATAACCAAACCAGGCGTGATGCTGCTTTAGTAAGTGCCCTTAGAAAAGCCGGTGCAATAGTTTTAGGAAAAACAGTCACTACTGAGTTTGCCTTTTATAAAGCTGGCCCTACTCGCAATCCATACGATCTGCAAAGGACACCAGGAGGATCATCTAGCGGCTCAGGAGCTGCTGTAGGTGCCCGTTTTTTACCTATTTCAATAGGTACCCAGGTTGTAGGATCACTAATTCGTCCTTCTAGCTATAACGCAAATTTTGGGTTTAAACCCTCTTTTGGAGCTATTAATCGGGAGGGTGCCTACTCTAACTTAAGCCAAAGTGTTTTAGGGACTCAAGCAGGCTCACTAACTGACGCATGGATTGGAGCAAGAGTAGCCGCTGAATTTGCTGGAGGTGACCTTGGTTATGCTGGTTTAAAGGGCCCGATTACCATTCCAAAAAGTAAAAAACCCTCATGTGTGGGTACATTAGAAACAGCAGGGTGGGAGAAATGCTCAGCAGAGGTGAAAGCCAAATTTAATCAAATTGTCACCACCATAGCTAATGAAAATGTAAAAATACTAAATCGTAATATAAACTCTAAGTTGGACGATTATGAAAATTTAATGATTGGCGCCTTTGATACAACCATGGACATATGTGGGTATGAATTTTTATGGCCACTTAAAGATTACGAAGCATTAGGTAACAATCTTATTAGTGCTGATATAACCTCAAGACTTCGAGATTGGGAGAAAATTAATAGAGACGTCTATGAGAAACAATTAAAAGTTCGTGATACTATGCGTGCATCACATCATGAATTTTCTGGTGAGATTGATGCCTTTATTACGCTTTCGGCTCCAGACTGTGCTCCCAAGGGATTAACGAGTACCGGTGATCCATCGTTTGCTGTTAATTCCTCTGTACTTGGGGTTCCAGCAATAAATTTACCACTTTTAGAAGTTGATGGAATGCCTTTGGGTGTCCAAATAATCGGTTACTCACAGAATGATGCTAAGCTTGTCTCTATAGCACGTTGGTTAACAGATCTTTTTAAAATAAATTGATAATATCAAAAAACATATTAAAGGCTAAACTGTCGACTGCTAGAAAAAGGGTAAAGCAATGTCAAAATTAAGTGTCATGAAGCTTAAAAGTTCTCATTTTGAAGGTTGGCTTAGCCTTTATAAACTTTATGCAGAATTTTATAACACCTCGCTTTCCAACAGTGGTACAAAGACAACTTGGGAGTGGTTAATAGATACAAACCATCCCTGCACTGGGATTGTTGTATTAGAGGACAACCTTTTGGTGGGATTAGCTCACTTTAGAGAGATGCCAAGTCCATTAAGAGGTACCAATATTGGTTTTTTAGACGACCTTTTTGTATTGCCAGAAAAGCGAGGTGGAAAAGTGGTCACGCTGTTGATAGAAGAGCTTAAAAAAGAGGCAATAGAAAAAAATTGGGGAATTATTAGATGGATTACACAAGATAACAACTATCGGGCTAGGAACCTCTATGATAAAATTTCACAAAAAACAGACTGGAACACGTATGAAATGAAAATTCAAAATTAACATCATCATGCAACAATTGTGAGAACTTTATGACACATGTATCTATATTCGTAGATGTACAAAACATATACTACACGACTCGACAGCAATTTGGATGTAACTTTAATTACAATAATTTTTGGGATCGTGTAACTGAAGGAAGAGAACTGGTCGGAGCCTTTGCTTATGCAACTGACCGTGGTGACAAAAAACAAATTGAATTTCAAAATATACTTCGTGCCATCGGATTTGAGGTGAAGCTAAAACCCTTCATCAGCAGACAGGATGGGTCTAGTAAAGGTGATTGGGATGTCGGAATAGCAATAGATATCTTAGAGTATGCTGAAAAAAGTGATACTGTAGTATTAGCATCAGGTGATGGTGATTTTGATTTATTATTAAAGAAAATTAAGTCAAAATATAATACTGATACTGAAGTTTATGGAGTGGAGTCTTTGACAGCGAACTCACTAATTAAAGAAGCAAAGTTGTTCAATCCTATTAGTGGTGACCTTTTACTTCGTTGAGCTCAAAATAAACCCCTTTTATTTTGTATTTTAGTGGACTAAAACGCTTTTATTGAAATCACACAAAATACACCATACCTAAAACCATCTAATTAATTTAAACACTAAAGAAATAAAATAACTTTATTGATTATTTTATAGTACTTTTATTACCTTAACTATGGACAATATCAATTTATAAAAGTAATTAAATTTTAAAAATGTTTATTAAATCTTCCATATATTACTTATTTTTAAAATTTAATTACAAAGGAATAGATCTATGAAAACTCGCGTAAACAAATCTGGACTACAAGTTGATGCTCTTTTAGCTCAATTTATAGATACAGAAGCAATTGTCGGTACGAGAGTTGATTCAAACACTTTTTGGAAAGGCTTTGCAGAGTTAGTTAATTCTCTTGGACCAAAAAATTCTGAATTATTACAAACAAGACACGATCTTCAAAAGAAAATTGATGAGTGGCATTTAAAAACGCGAAGTCAACCTTTTTCCCTTAATGCCTATAAAGAGTACCTTTCAGATATTGGTTACATAGTTCCAAAAGAAGATCCTTTTAAAATAGATACTGAAAATGTAGATCTTGAAATTTCCAGTATCTCGGGACCTCAGTTAGTAGTACCAGTAACGAACGCCCGCTACTCACTTAATGCGGCAAACGCACGCTGGGGAAGCTTTTACGATGCCCTGTACGGTACAGATGCATTGGGAGATCTACCAGAAGAGGGATCCTTTGATATAAAGCGTGGAGAAAGAGTAATTAAATTTGCTAAAGCTCATCTTGACGCCACAGTACCTCTAGAAAATGCGAGCTGGACTAATATTACTTCCATTACAGTTTTAGACAACAACCTAATACTTATGAGTGAGGAGCGACAAATATCGTTAAGTTCCAAAAACCAGTTTATTGGTTTTATTAAGGACCCACATAAAAAACTTTCTGAGGTAATTTTTTCTAAAAATGAGTTACATTTAAGACTATTAATAAATCCCACTCATTCAATTGGCGAAATTGATGTAGCAAACATATCAGACATAATTCTTGAATCAGCAATTTCAACAATTATGGATTGTGAAGATAGCGTAGCAACGGTTGACGCAGAAGATAAAGTCCTTGCTTATCGTAATTGGTTGGGCCTAATGAAAGGCGATCTCGAAGAAAGTTTTGTCAAATCTGGAAAAACGATCACTAGAAAACTTAATCCAGATCTTGAAATTACTAGCCCAAGTGGATCTATTATTAAGCTTAGAGCTCGGTCGTTAATGCTCAATCGAAATGTTGGTCATTTAATGAGCACTCCAGCAATTCTAGACTGCAATGGTAACGAAATTCCAGAAGGGTTGATGGATGCAATGTGCACTACTTTAATTGGAATGCACGACCTATTAAAGACTGGTGGTATTCGAAATTCACTCTGTAAATCAATATATATTGTTAAACCTAAATTGCATGGGCCAGATGAAGTGTCATTTACGGATGAAACCTTTTCACTTGTTGAGAGAATACTTGGGATACCAAAAAATACAGTTAAAATAGGTATAATGGACGAAGAACGAAGGACCAGTGTAAACCTAATGGAATGCATTAGAGCAGCTCGCTCACGAGTTGCTTTCATTAACACCGGTTTTTTAGATAGAACTGGAGATGAAATTCACACCTCCATGGAGGCCGGTCCCATGCTAAAAAAAGGGGATATGAAAAATTCTTCCTGGATAAAGTCTTATGAAGATAGGAATGTTGATATAGGTCTTGCATGTGGCCTAATGGGGCGTGCTCAAATTGGAAAAGGCATGTGGGCAATGCCAGATTTAATGAAAGCAATGTTGGATCAAAAGAAATCTCATCCGGAGGCTGGTGCTAATTGTGCTTGGGTCCCAAGTCCAACTGCTGCAACCTTACATGCAACTCACTATCACAAGACGTTTGTGAGAGATGTACAACTAGAATTTATTGAGAAAGGTGAGCGTGCAAGCTTAACTGATTTACTAACAATACCAACAGCCGAAGGTCAAAATTGGTCGAAAGAAGAAATTCAACGGGAAATAGAAAATAATTGTCAAGGAATTCTTGGCTATGTTGTTCGATGGATTGATCAAGGAATTGGGTGCTCAAAGGTGTTAGATATAAATAATGTCGGTCTTATGGAGGATCGTGCAACTTGTAGGATATCAGCTCAAGCACTTACTAACTGGCTCCATCACGATGTTATCAATATCGAACAAGTCCAATTAACTATGCAAAAAATGGCGGCTGTAGTTGATAAACAAAACTCTCTGGATCCTCTTTACATTGATATGGCTCCATCATACAAAACGGTTGCCTTTAAAGCGGCTTGTGATCTTATCTTCTTAGGAAGGGTTCAACCTTCAGGTTATACAGAACCAGTTTTGCATGCTAAAAGGATAAATTTTAAAAGTAGTCCAAAATTATAGGCATAGATGCAAACATTTGCTAACAATCCAATAAAAGCAGGAATTTGGATGATGGGGTCTGTGCTATCATTTACGCTAATGGCTGTCGCAGGCCGTCAAGTGTTACATGAATTAGATACTTTCGAAGTAATGGCATATAGATCAATAATGGGTATTTTTGTGGTCTTAGTTATTGCCAAAGCCTCCGGAACAATAAATGAAATAAATACACAGCAATTACGTTTGCACCTTACAAGAAACATAACTCATTTTATCGGGCAGAACCTTTGGTTCTTTGCCCTAAACGCTATTACTTTAGCTCAACTGTTTGCTTTTGAATTCTCAGTACCTGTTTGGGTAGCACTGTTTGCCCCATTTTTCTTATCTGAAAAACTCACGTTAAAACGTTTTATGGCAGCCTCCATAGGTTTTATTGGAATATTGATTGTGGCAAGACCTGATCAAATGGGGATAACACCAGGAATAATAGCAGCAGCCTTGTGTGCGATCTGTTTCACAGGAACAGGGATAGCAACAAAATTACTAACAAGAAATCAATCAATCACTTGTATTTTATTTTGGTTAACGATGATGCAAGCTATTTTTGGGGTTGTATGTGCAGGATATGATTTTCAAATAACCACACCCTCCAAGACTACTTTACCTTGGGTTATATTGATCGGTTTTGCAGGTTTGACAGCACATTTCTGTATAACTCGCGCCCTACAACTTGCTGACGCTATGGTGGTCTATCCAATGGACTTTGTAAGGCTTCCAATAGCAACTGCTGTTGGTGTATTATTTTTTAATGAACCAATCCAAATCTTTGTATTTATTGGAGCAGTCATTATCCTTGGAGCTAATTTTTTAAATATAATGTCCTCTCGAAATGCTCCCACATAATAGTTTTAATATTTCTATATAATTAAAATTTTTTTGTTATCTTGTTACAAAACAGTCGCAAAGTGACATTAATACAAAATTTTACCTATGATTTTTTTACTATCAAGGATAATTACCTGACAAAAGGAAATACTATGATTTATGAAAGTGCCTCCAACTGGCTAGATTCTAGTTCCAAAAAATTACTCTTTTTTGGAATGTCGGGACTTGGAAAAACTTATATATCAAATATTCTTCGTCAAACAGGTGAGTGGTTTCACTACTCTGTCGATTATAGAATTGGCACTCACTATATGGGAGAACATATCGTAGATAATGTTAAGTCTCGCGTTATGGAAGACCCCTTTTTAGCAGAATTATTGCGCTCAGACAGTATATACATTGCTTCAAATATCACATTTGACAATCTCTCACCTCTCTCAACCTATCTGGGAAAGCCTGGAGATACAAAGTACGGAGGACTACCTTTTTCAGAGTATCAAAGACGGCAAGGGCTTCACATAAAAGCTGAAAAAAAATCACTTTTAGACACAGTTACGTTTATTGATAAAGGTCTGAAAATATATGGGTACCAGAATTTTGTATGCGACAGTGGTGGTTCGATTTGTGAAGTTGTCGATCCATTCGATCCACAAGATCACATATTAGGAGAACTATCAAAACACTTACTATTAGTTTGGATAAAAGGCACCAACGAACATACACAAGATCTAATTAATAGATTTGATAAAGACCCCAAACCTATGTGCTATCAACCCAAGTTCCTTTTGAACTCCTGGGAACTATATAAAAAAACTGTTTCCCTAAAAGAACAAAAAATAAATCCGAACTCTTTTGTTAGGTGGCTTTATTCTAGAGCACTTGATTACAGACAACCACGTTATGCTAAAATGGCCGAAAAATGGGGCATTACTATTAATGCAAAAGATCTAATTAACATAAAAACAGCTGATCAAATTAACGCTTTAGTTGCAAAAGGTCTTACACAAAAATGGGAGTGAACAAGTAATCAATGCCTATCAAATTACCAGAAAATCTTCCTGCTTTTAACATCTTAAAAAATGAAGGTGTAAGTGTCCTAGGTGATGTTCAAGCATCTCGTCAAGATATTCGCCCTTTACGTATAGCCTTGCTCAATTTGATGCCAAAAAAAATTCAAACAGAAAACCAATTTTCTCGTTTAATTGGTTCAACTCCACTGCAAATTGAACTTAGTTTAATTAGAATGTCGGAGCACAAAACAAAAAATACAGCGGCCACGCATATGCAGGAGTTTTATAAATCCTTTTTAGAAATTAAAAATGAAAAATTTGATGGCTTGATAATAACTGGAGCCCCTATCGAACATTTAAATTATGAGGAAGTAAGTTACTGGGATGAACTTTGCGAGGTATTTGATTGGTCTCAAACCAATGTTTTCTCAACAATAGGTGTGTGTTGGGGAGGAATGGCTATGATGTACCACTCCCACGGAATAAATAAACATATGCTTAACAAAAAATTCTTTGGCTGTTTTAGACATCAAAATTTGTTACCATCTTCTCCCTACCTTAGAGGGTTTTCAGATGATTGCATTATTCCGGTAAGCCGGTGGACTGAGATGAAACAATTTGAACTTGACCAACAATCTGAATTTAAAACATTACTAGCGAGCAAAGATGTTGGACCTTGCCTTGTGGAAAATAAGAAACGAAGGTCCTTATATATATTTAATCACTTAGAGTATGACAGCCTTACACTAAAAGAGGAATATGATAGAGACATGCTGAACTCAAAAATAGTCTCTATGCCTGTCAATTACTTCCCAGATGACAATCCCAATAAAGTTCCAAGCAATAGGTGGCGTAGCCATGCTCATTTACTATATGGAAACTGGATAAATGAAATTTATCAAACGACGCCATATAATATAGATAATGTTGGACAAAATTGACTTTCAGGAAATCGGCTAATGAATTCTAGACCGCCGTCTACCTGTGCGTCTATTTTCT
>CAJWHE010000031.1 GCA_913041145.1 uncultured Paracoccaceae bacterium | reverse complement strand
TTTACATCAAGAATTGTGTTCACTGGAAAGTCTTTCTGGGATCAAATGCGTCACGGACCCCCTCGAATATAAAGACTAGAAGAGATAACATTAACGCAAACGTGAAAAATGCGGTAAAAGCCAACCATGGTGCCTGAAGATTCTCTTTAGCTTGATGCGTTAATTCACCAAGTGAAGGTGCAGACGATGGCAACCCAAAACCTAAAAAATCTAATGACGCTAGAAGACCAATAGTTCCTGTAATAATAAAAGGTAAGATTGTGATAGTTGCTACCATAGCATTTGGTAACATATGCCTAAACATTATAACCCTATTCGACACACCTAAAGCTTTAGCCGCTCTAACATATTCAAAGTTTCTTGCTCTCAGGAATTCAGCTCTCACCACACCAACTAAAGCCGTCCACCCAAATAATATTGTGAGGAAGACCAACAACCAAAAAGACCTACCTAGAATTGCAAACATGATAATTATTATATATAATTGAGGCGTTGCTCCCCAAATTTCTAAAACCCTCTGCATAATCAAATCTGTTCGACCACCAAAATAACCTTGAATAGCACCTGCAATAATTCCTATTATTGAAGAAATTAAAGTAACGATTAAAGTAAAAACTATTGAAAGTCTGAAACCATATATAACTCTAGCCAAGACATCCCTAGCACTGTTGTCTGTACCTAAAAGATGGTTTCTATCAGGTGCAGAAGGTGCTGTACCTTCGATATCGTTAATTGTCTTATAACTGTACGGTATCAAAGGTGTAATTATCCAACCTTGATCAATATTTTTTCCGTTAATTTTTCCGTCAAGCGCATCTTCTAATATTAATTCTGGACTAATCCAGCATTCCTCATTTCCAGCAGAAAAAATTAAACATTTAACCTCTATATCTCGGTAAACAGCTTCCGTTTTTAAATCTCCACCAAACGTTGTTTCTGGATAAAATTTGATAATAGGGGTAAAGTATTCTCCTTTATACTTTATCAATATTGGTCTGTCGTTTGCTATCAACTCTGCAAAAAGAGTAATACAAAAAATAATACTAAACAAAATCAAGGAGTAAAAAGCTCTCTTATTACTTTTGAAATTACTCCACCTTCTTTTATTTAGGGGTGATAAAGTCATGTCTGTCTACTCTCGAAATCTATACGTGGGTCGACAAAAACATACATCAAGTCAGACAGAATACCCACAGCTAGTCCAATAAGTCCAAAAAAATATAAAGTCCCAAATACTACCGGATAGTCTCTGGCAACCGTCGCTTCAAATGCTAGCCTTCCCAAACCATCCAAAGAAAAAATTGTCTCTATAATTAGTGACCCTGACAGGAAAACTCCTAAGAATAACCCTGGGAAGCCAGCAATTACAATTAACATTGCATTTCGAAAAACATGTCCATAAAGAATTTTCTTTTCTGAAATGCCTTTTGCCTTGGCTGTCGTAACATAATGTTTTTTTATTTCATCTAAAAAACTATTTTTTGTGAGTAAAGTAAGCGTCGCAAAAGAAGAAATTGTAGAGGCCAAAACTGGTAAGAATATATGCCAAAAATAATCTAATATCTTTTGTATGAAATTAAGGTCATTAAAATTATCAGATGTAAGACCTCTTAACGGAAACCATTGAAAATAACTTCCGCCCGCGAACATTACAAGTAATAAGATTGCAAATAAGAAACCTGGGATCGCGTAAGCGACAATGATCGCAGCACTTGTCCAGGTATCAAAAGTACTGCCATCTTTGATAGCCTTCCGGATCCCAAGTGGAATAGATATTATATACGCTATCAACGTAGACCAAAGGCCAAGTGTAATAGATACAGGTAGCTTTTCCCAAACCAAATCTAAAACACTAATTGACCGAAAATAACTTTCTCCAAAATCAAACTTCAAGTAACTAAACATCATCGAGATAAATCGTTGAAGCGGCGGCTTATCAAAACCAAATTCTATTTCTAATTGTTTAATAAACTCAGGTGGTAATCCTCTACCTCCAACATACCTTTCATCTTGACCTCTCTCAAATGTCTCCGAAGAAGATCCAGAAATTGATTCGAACACATCACCCTTTCCCTCTAGTTCGGAAAGGATTTGCTCAATAGGTCCCCCAGGAACAAATTGGGTTAAAACAAAGTTAATAAGCATAATTCCAACAAGGGTTGGAAGAACGAGTAATAACCTTCTTACAATATAAGGACCCACAGCGTTATAAGGCGCCTTCAGCCTTAAGTTTTGCTTCTTTTTCTGGATTTACCCACCAAAAGTCCAAGTATCCTAAAGAGTAAGGTGGTAAAGGCTCCGGATGCTCAAACATATCAAAATAGGCTACGGTGTGAACGTCTTTATACCATTGTGGAATCCAAAATTTTTCTGCACGCAAAACTCTATCAAGAGCTCGGACAGCAATTCTTAGGTCAGCTTTACTTGAAGCGCCTGAAATAAAATCAATAAGTCTATCTATTGCTGGGCTACTAACACCCATACTATTAAATAAACTTTCTTTTGCTGTCTCCGAACCAAAATACTGTTTTAGACCAGATCCTGGCTCATAGGACATCCTAAATTGATCTGTCACAATATCAAAATCAAAAGAGCGAGTCCTATTAGTATACTGTGCGTAATCAATTCTATTTAGTTTCGCATTAACCCCTAAGCTAATTAAATTTTCTACAAATGGATTAACAATTCGGTCAAAAGCTGGGCTTGCCTCCAAGAATTCCACATCGAGAGTTTTCCCGTCCTTTCGACGCTTTCCATCATCACCAACGACCCAACCCGCATCATCTAATAATTTTGATGCAGCTCTGAGGTTTTTTCTATCTAACTGTCTAGACCCAGAGGTTGGAGCGGAAATAGCAGGGTTTGTTAAAATTTCTGTCGATAACAAACCCTCGTCTACTAGTTCTGCGAGTAGGTCAAGCTCTTCACCCTCGGGCACTCCGATTGCGGCCAAATCAGAGTTTTCCCAAAAAGAATTTATTCGGGCATAAAGGCCATAGAATAAAGTTGCATTAGACCATTCAAAATTAAACATTAAACTTAGAGCTTCACGAACTTTAATATCTTTAAATTTTTCTTTACGAAGGTTCATTACAAAGCTTTGACCCGTTGCAATGGTTCCATCTCTTAGTTCTCTCTTTACAATATGCCCTTTATTGAGTGCTGGAAAGTCATAGCCAGTTGCCCACTGCTTTGAGCTATTTTCGATTCTAAAAGTATATGCCCCTGACTTGAACCCTTCGAACGCAGCATTAGAGTCTCCAAAATATTCGACTCTTATAAAGTCAAAATTGTTTCTACCTTTTGTAAAATTTAAGTCCCTTGCCCAATAATTTTCATTTCTCTTATACAATATTTCCTGATTAATATCATAGCTATCTAAAACATAAGGACCAGTTCCCAACGCAGGCTCAAGTCGAGACTCATCTAATCCAGCTTCATTTTCTGTAAACCATTTCTGTGAAAAAACTGGCAGACCACCCACTGTTTCGATACGATCACGTAGTGGTGCATCTTCTAGAAAATAAAATTTAATTTTATTCGACTCCAGAACCTCCACTTTTTTCACAAGCTTAGACAGCACTGCTCTAAAGGAAACTAAGCCTTCAGTTAAAAATAGTTTGTAACTGAAACTGACATCTTCAGCCGTTAGCTTAGAACCATCAGAAAAAGTTACTTCGGGTCTTAAATTAAATACGACCCAAGACAAATCCTCTGGATATTCAAGGGTAGAACACATAAAGCAGTATACTGTCCCAATTTCGTCAGCTGTTGACGTAAGAAGCTCTTCAAAAAAGATACTAGATAAAGACCCTGAGGTTCCTTTTCTAGAATAAGGATTCATCGAGTCAAAAGTTCCATTGGCCCAGATAGAAATCTCACCACCTTTGGGCGCGCTAGGATTAACATAGTCTAGGTGATCAAAATCTTTACTATATTTTAATTCTCCAAAATTTGAAAAACCTGTAGAGACAGTTATTTTCTCGTTAGCCCTTGCTTCGTTTAAAAAAATAAACGCTAAAAATATTGCTAGTAGCTGAAAAAACCCATTAGCTCGCAAATAGGAAAAACTAAAATTGAACATTCTTATAACCCCAAAATTGAAATGTTAAACAAAATATATATTATTTTTGTGACAAAGTATTTATAAATCTTTTTTTATAAGAATTTTATTTAAGAGTTAATTAATTTTTGAGAAAACCCTTACTGATCTCCTATAGAATTAAGAAAAGCTATTATATTAGCACGATCCTTTATCTTTTTAAGCCCTGCAAAGCCCATTTTTGTTCCAGGTGCATACTTTTTGGGATTTTTCAAAAACCCATTAAGAGCGCTAGGGGTCCAATTTCCTGATAACTCTACAAGCGCTTTTGAATAACCGTAATCACTTATACTAGCTGTAGCTCTGCCTACGACACCATATAAATGCGGGCCCGTGCCTTTTGCGCCATCATCTAGCTTGTGACAAGCTTTACACTTAGAAAACACTTTAGAACCTTTCTCTAAGTTTGCTGACGCAAAAACTAAATCAAAATCCTCTTCCACGCTAACTGTTTTCGTTTCTTCAATTTCATCAACCTCTATTACATATGCCTGCTTATGATCACCACCATGTCCCCCAGAACCACTGTGATAAATTTCATCGGCCAACCAGTCGGCTAAAAGAAAAATTAATAATGAGCCGCAAATCGCCCCAAGTATCTTTGTTGTTGTCATTGTGTCGAACATATTGCTCTCTCGTATAAATAAATGTTAGTTTCAATCTACCTCCTTCACATACTCTTGCGCAAGGTGTAGAAACCGCGACGAAACGCCCATTGAGGAAAGTACTATGACAAAAAAGATTTCATTCCAAGGTGAACTTGGCGCTTACTCACATCAAGCGTGTATTCAAGCAAAACCAAATTATGAAGCTATTCCCTGCAACACCTTTGAATCAGCTATGGAGCGCGTTAGATTAGAAGAAGTTGATCTAGCTATGTTACCTATTGAAAATTCAACCTATGGTCGCGTTTCCGATATTCATCGTCTATTGCCAGAGTCACAGTTGCATATAGTTGGTGAAGTTTTTGTGAGAGTAAGAATCAGCCTTTTAGGTGTAAAAGGCACCGAGATTTCAAAGATTAAAAGTGCTGTCAGTCATAGTGTGTTACTTGGTCAGTGCAGAAATTTTCTTACGAGTCAGAAAATAGAACCTGTCGCCGGGGCAGATACTGCTGGATCTGCTCGGTATATTTCAGAGTTAGGTGATCCAAGTAAGGCAGCACTCGCTTCAGAGCTTGCGGGGGAAACATATGGTTTGTCTGTATTAGCTAAAGATATAGAAGATAACGATAACAATACTACACGCTTTCTAATCATGTCAAAAATGCCGAGTGACGAGGAGCAAGTAAAACAGGGAATGATGACTTCTTTTGTATTCAGAGTAAAAAATATTCCTGCCGCACTTTTTAAAGCAATGGGTGGCTTCGCAACGAACGGTGTTAACATGACCAAACTAGAAAGTTATATGGTTGATGGAGATTTTACAGCTACCCAATTTTATGCTGACATAGAAGGTCACCCAGATGATAAAAATGTTTCACTAGCATTTGAAGAACTTTCATTTTTTACTTCTGAGATAAAGATCTTGGGTAGCTACAAGGCTGATTCTAACAGAAGTTGATACTCTCCTAGGATAATTACCTAATTTTTCCTTCCAACCACTGTTTTATTAAAAAATGGGCGATAGAACCTTTCCTTGCGGGTGTCATAGATTTATTTCGTCCAGCAAAAACTTCTACCATTTCTTCTCTACTTATCCATTTTGCATCTTCGAGTTCCTCTTTATCAATCTGTATTTTTTTTGATCTTGCTAATCCCTTACATCCAAACATCAGTGACGCTGGAAATGGCCAAGGTTGACTACATAAATACTCAACCTTAGAAACCCTCACACCTACCTCCTCCAATGTTTCTCTCTGAACAGCTCCTTCAATTGTTTCTCCTGGTTCTACGAACCCAGCCAATAATGAATACATACCCTTTGGCCAGACGTACGAACGACCCATTAATACAGAGTTTCCACTAATAATGAGCATAATTACTACGGGGTCAGTGCGCGGAAAGTGGGTTTTTTTGCAAGATAGGCATTCACGGTGCCAACCAGAAAAAGAAGATTGTGACTTTGATCCACAAGATGAGCAGAACTTATAAGCTTGATGCCAATTAATTAGAGCCTTCGCAGTTGCGACCAACTCTGCGTCAATAGGAGTTAAGGTAGTCATTATGGAACGAACCTCTGAAAAACGATAATCTTCTTGAAGTCCATTAAAATGTTGCTCTGATGTGTCTGCAAACATTCCCACAGAATCAATATTTTCTTCTGGAATCCATTTGGAAATATCGGAGGCAAACCTGGCAACCCCATTCTCTATCCCAAGAAAAATTGGCGTCTCCGTTGAATGCTTAAAAAGCTCATGCGCTTGATCCAACCAGACTAAAGAATCTCTAGCACATCCAGAAACTAAAGGCTTGCCCCTCCAAAAAGGAAGGACTCCTGAATTACTATCCTTTAATAGTCGATTTAATTTAGAAATATCAGACCTTAACTCTGCGGCTCGATCCAGACTAGATTCTCCAAATGTAACAATTTCTTTTAACAACATTTCTTATTCTCCTAATAGGCTTACTTCATACAAGTAAGATTACTCAACGCAACCAGGATGGTTGCATGGTAACCAAAGAAACTCTATAAAGGTTTTGAGAGGTTGGCGCGGGTAAGCGTCTCGCCAACCCGGTCAGATCCGGAAGGAAGCAGCCGTAACGAGCCTAGCTTGGGTCGTTGTCCAATCTCTCACCTTATCTACATAATCGATCACGTAATTTTGTAATAACAGTCAAAAACAATTAGGTAGCTAAAAAACCAGAAAAATAGCAGTTTATCATGTGGTTATAGGCTGGACGTAATCAATTTGTCACTTTAATACGTTAGTAGAATATGTTTTCAGAGGTTAAATGAAAGAAAATAGTAAAGATAACTATCAAGTTCTAGCCCGTAAGTATCGACCTGCTACTTTCTCGGATTTAATCGGACAAGACACTATGGTCAGAACCTTAACAAACGCTTTTGAAGCCAATCGGATAGCACAAGCCTTTATTTTAACTGGTATACGAGGAACAGGAAAAACTTCAACAGCCAGAATAATTTCAAAAGGGGTAAATTGTATCGGTGAAGACGGTAATGGTTATTCGACAACAGAACCATGTGGAAAATGTGAACATTGTCAATCGATTTCAAATGGTCGCCATGTAGATGTTTTCGAAATGGATGCGGCTTCTAAAACTGGCGTAGCCGATGTTAGAGAAATTATAGAATCTGTGCAATATAGAGCTACTTCTGCACGATTTAAAATTTACATAATTGACGAAGTCCATATGTTAAGTAATTCTGCCTTTAATGCGTTATTAAAAACTTTAGAAGAACCCCCTAAACATGTAATTTTTATTTTTGCTACTACCGAAATTCAAAAAATACCAGTAACAGTCTTATCTCGGTGTCAGCGGTTTGATCTTAGAAGAATTGAACCAGAAATAATGATTGAATACCTAAAAAACGTTGCAGCTGAAGAAGGCGTGGAAATCTCTAAAGATGCCTTAGCACTTATTACTCGCGCATCAGAAGGGTCTGTGCGAGATTCAATAAGTTTATTGGATCAGTCAATTTCAAATTCAATGGATAAAATTGACGCTAAAGATATACGAGAAATGTTAGGGCTCTCTGATCGAGGTAGAATACTAGACTTATTTAATTTGATAGTATCAGGTGATACTGTTGGAGCGTTAAATGAACTCTCATCTTTATATTCGGATGGTGGAGAGCCAGAGGCAATACTTAATGATTTAGCAGAGATTAGTCACTGGATTAGTCTTATAAAAATTACTCCAGAGGCCGCTGAAGACCCAACAGTTTCTCCGGATGAGCGTAGTCGTGGCAAAATTATAGCGAGTAGATTAAACATAAGATCACTATCCAGGATGTGGCAAATGTTATTGGTAGCGCTTGATGAAATCCGTATAGCACCTAACTCAATGATGGCAGCGGAAATGACTATAATAAGGCTTACACATGTCTCAGAACTTCCTTCACCAGAAGAGTTAATAAAAAAAATTCAAAATAGTTCAATACAAAGTAACAAAACTAATATCCAGATTCAGGGTAGTACAACTAATAATAAAATTCAGGACAATATAAATGACAATTTAAGTAAGACTATTTCTCACCCTGTGGCGTATAAATCAGTTTCGCATTCTACACAAAACCTTGCTGAAGATCGTGACTTTAACTCCGAACACATACATTCCTTCAGCGACGTAATAGAACTTATAAAGTTAAATCGAGACATTCAACTTTTAGTTGAAGTAGAGACCTGTCTTAGACTAACAAGCTTTTCCTCAGGCCGCATAGAGTTTGTCCCTACAAACGATGCACCAGCAAACCTTGCTCAAAAGCTAGGTACAAAACTTACGCAATGGTCTGGAATTCGCTGGGCAGTTTCAGTAGTCAACGAAGGTGGTGAAAGTACTATTGCCGAGATGAAATTAGAAGAAAGTAATAAACTGAACGCATTAGCGAAAGAACACAAAATGGTGCAAACTGCTTTTTTAGTTTTTCCAAATGCAAAAATTACAAATATAAGGTCAGTAGAATCGATGACGCAGGAAGCAGCTATAGAATCACTTCCAGAAGTCGCCGAAGAATGGGACCCTTTTGAAGATGATTAGGAAACAATATGTTTAAAGGATTAAGTGGCCTTGGTGATATGGCTAAAGTTATGAAGCAAGCGCAAGAAATGCAAAGCAAGATGTCAGAAGTTCAGAAACAATTGAATGAGGTTTTTGTGACCGGTGAAAGTGGTGCTGGTTTAGTAAAGGTTACAGCCACAGCAAAAGGTAATTTAACTAGCTTAGAGATTGACCCTTCGATATTCAATCCTTCGGAAAAGGAGGTCGTTGAAGATTTAATAATTGCGGCAATAAAAGATGTTCAAGAAAAAGCTACTCTAAAAAGTCAGCAAGAAATAGAAAAAATTACTAGAGAAATGGGGTTGCCAGAAAATTTTAAACTCCCTCTCTGAAGTAACATCTAGAATGATTTAGAGTACCTCTATATCTAATTAGAAAGCAAATTTATTGGATAGTAAAACAAATAAGATTGAAGAGTTAATAGCTTTAATGGCAAAGTTGCCGGGACTGGGCCCTCGATCGGCAAGGCGAGCAGTTCTCAGGATGATTAAAAAGAAAGAAATTATTATGAAACCGCTAGGAGATATGATTCAGGAGGTTTCATCTCTAGCTCAAGAGTGTTTAGTTTGCGGTAATATAAGCAATGATGAGACTTGTATTATCTGTACTTCCGATGTGCGGGTCACAGGGGAAATCTGTGTTGTCGAGGATGTTGCAGATCTATGGGCTATGGAAAGAACTCGAGTATTTAAAGGAAAATACCATGTGCTTGGTGGTACGTTAAGTGCCCTTGATGCAGTTGGGCCAGAAGAGTTAAAGATTCCTAGATTAATTCAGCGCGTTTTATCAGAAAATGTAACTGAGGTGATATTAGCGTTAAACTCTACAATGGACGGCCAAACGACCTCTCACTACATCGCAGACCAATTAGAGATTCATTCAATCAAGGTTTCATCTCTAGCTCAAGGGGTTCCAATTGGAGGTGAGCTTGATTACCTAGATGAAGGTACAATATCGGCTGCGCTCAGAGCTCGCATAAATGTAACCTGAAATTATCTATACATAAGGCATTAACTTCACCAGAATTTTAAATAACAAAGTATAATTCTTTCAAAAGACCTTTATATGGATTTAAAAACACTATAGAGGATTTGTCATAAATTTTAACATTTAATGGATTAATCGTGAAATATATACCAAACCAACTAACTGGCGGTAGTGAACATGTGGATGATCCCAGCGTTCTTACTATATCAAAACCAGAAATAAAGCGCCCACCATTATACAAAATTCTTTTATTAAATGATGACTTTACCCCTATGGAGTTTGTAATTGTCGTCTTAAGTAAATTTTTTGGCCTTAATCATTCAGAGTCTGTTGAAATTATGTTAACAGTACATAAAAAAGGTGTTGCAGTTATTGGAGTATTTGCATTTGAAATTGCAGAAACTAAAGTTACTCAAGTAATGGCATTTGCAAGAGCCAATCAACACCCACTTCAATGCACTATGGAAAAAGAATAGAATTGAAATTAAGCCCAAAAACAACACAATCACGCCTAGCTTTTGCCTTAGAACGTGGGCACATTGAGTCGCTAAAGGATAAACACCTATTACTTTTAAATCCGCCAACTAACATAAATTTATCTCTATTTTCTAAGTCGCACACCAAGGTTCAGCAAAGTTTTTTTCCAGCGTATACAAAACTAGTAGAAAGAGGTTTATCAGTTTCGCCAGTTTTCAGTGAAAAAGATTTATCAGAAGTTTGTATTGTTCATTGCACTAGATCAAAAATGGGTACTCTAAATTTAATCTACCAAGCAATAAAACTACTTAAACCCAGTGGTTTAGTAATAATTGATGGCATGAAAACAACCGGTATTGAGAGTGTATTAAAAGAACTACTGATCCCTTTCAACCAATTAAGGAATATCTCAAAGTATCACGGAAAATTAATTTGGTTTCACAAACCAACAATGGAACCCAATATCGAAAAATGGGCATCCATACCCAATAAATTAAAGGGGGGATATATAACTTTTCCTGGTATTTTTTCGTCGAAGGGGATTGACCAGGGATCACTATTACTGGCTCAATCCATACCTTTGTTATCAGGAAAAATCGCAGACTTTGGTTCTGGATGGGGTTTTTTATCAAAGCACGTTTTAGAAAGCCCCGCCGTTTCAAGTGTTGACCTAATAGAAGCCGATTATAGTTCAGTGATGGCATCAAAGAAAAATATACAGGATGATAGGGCAAATTTTATTTGGGGCGACGTAAACAACTTTAATGGAGGCCCCTATGATACTATTGTTAGTAATCCACCTTTTCACATTTCTAGAAATGCAAACCCAGATTTAGGCATTAGTTTTATTAAAGCTGCAAAACTATTACTCAAACCCGGTGGAAGCTTATGGATTGTGGCTAACAGAGGGCTACCTTATGAAAAAACTATGAAAGAGTCTTTTAAACAGGCAGAAGAAATTATTTCAAAAGGTGGATTCAAAATACTATTGGGTGTAAAACCATCAAGAATCTGTAAATAAACCTTACTTTCATACTTTCGATACCTAAGGAGAATATAATATGTCTTTTTCAATTTCTGGAAAAACCGCAATTATTACAGGCGCTGCAAACGGTATAGGTTTAGCAATATCCAGGCATTTCGTGGAGCAAGGAGCCAATGTAATGATGGCGGATAAAGACGAAGAACATCTTAAAGAAGAATTAAAATATTTAAGATCAAAAGATGGCGTTGCAAAATCCTTCGTTTGTGATCTACGTGAAAAACTCAGTCATGCAAATTTACTGTCTGCGACGATTGATACCTTTAAAACAGTGGATATATTGATCAATGCAGCCAGGCAAGTAACGCCTATGGACCCTATAAATTACGATGACGACAGCATAGAAAGGATGTTAGAGCAGAATCTTCTGTCCAGCTTGAGGCTTACCCAGCTAGTCTCAAAGAGAATGATAACTCAGGGAAACGATTCTCAAGTCTCAGGCTCAATATTAAATTTATCATCGATAGCTTCACAACGAACACGTCCAGGCTTAATGGGCTATTCAATCTCCACTGCAGCCCTAGATCAAATGACAAGGACTATGGCCATAGCTCTCGCCCCATACAAAATAAGAGTTAATTCTATATCATTTGGCTCCGTAATGAGTGAAAGTCTAAAAAACTCATTAAATAAAGATCCAAACCTTAGAGCTGAAATCATAAAAAATACACCTCTGGGACGAATTGCTTCCGCCGAAGAAGTAGCGCAAGCTGCTCAATTTTTGTGCTCGGAAGCATCTAATTTTGTTACAGGGGAGATAATGACTATTGACGGTGGAAGGTCTCTTTTAGACCCTGTCCAAATTGCTGCACACTAAGTTATCTAATCTGTCTCGTCACTATTCGAAGTTTTAAACAAACTTTCTGCATCCATAATAGGTTCCTCAGTGTCCTGATTTGATTCTTCAGTTACTATAAAAACATCAGGAGTGGCTACAGTTTCTGGTTTCTTCGTTTCACTCATTCCAACTTCAAGTGATTGAGACGTACTAACAAGTTTACGGCTTTTATCATCTGAACTCGGTTCCCCTTCTAGAGTTTTCTTTGCATTAGCTTTCTGAACAGCAGCATCTAACTCCAATTGTTTACATAGTCCTAACGCA
Organism: uncultured Paracoccaceae bacterium; assembly: GCA_913041145.1. Lineage (GTDB taxonomy): Bacteria > Pseudomonadota > Alphaproteobacteria > Rhodobacterales > Rhodobacteraceae. The sequence continues at coordinate 10,817 of CAJWHE010000031.1, read as the reverse complement.
ACAGGATCAATGGGTTGAATATTTTGAATATTCCAATGAGATCTTTCTCTAATAGCGCTAATTGTAGGCTTAGTAGTTCCCACTAACTTAGAAATTTGTCCATCTGTAAGTTCTGGATGAAATTTAACTAACCACAAGATAGAAGCCGGCCTGTCTTGTCGTTTTGATAATGGTGTATAGCGAGGGCCTCGCCTTTTTTCCTCGCCTTCAGCCGCGGCATAATACTTTAGTTGAAGTTTATAGCTTTTATCATTTATACCTTTATCTATCTCACTTTGTGTTAACTGGTTATTAGTTATAGGATCAAAACCCTTGACCCCAGAGGCAACATCACCATCAGCCACTCCTTGAACCTCAAGTTCATGTAAGCCACAAAAATTTGCTATCTGAGAAAAGGTAAGGACCGTATTATCAATTAACCAGACAGCGGTTGCCTTTGCCATTATAGGTTTTGTCATTCTCTCATTACTCCTTTTCAATACAGCTTTCCCTTAGCCCTATCTATGGGGCTGTCCCAACCGGAACAAATACGAGATCAAGGAAGAATTCAACGAATCTATAATGCCGTATACTGTAAAGGGAAAGAGTAAAAAATATAAAAAGTGAGATTCTAAGTTATAAGTTAAATTCAAAATAAAAAATTAGTCTGATTTTTTTACAACTCCAGGAAGATTCAAAGTATTTTTATCTAATGGTCTTTTAATTCGAGAAAACAACTTTATTGGTCCTTTTAAAACCTCATAGGTTGAAGATTTTTTTTTTATTCTTGCTTTTAAATTTTCAAATTGCATAATATTTTGAATTCTTCTGTCAAGGAACTCCCAAGTAGCAGTATTACCCTCACTATCATCACCAAGCCAAAATAAAATAACAGAGCTATAAACACCTGATAATGTTGCACGCTTCGTATAAAAATTATAATCCTCCGAATTGTCCCCTAAAACATTCCAAATCTTATCTGCAGTGCCCCAGATAAGCTTACTTCCATCTAAAAAATTATGAGGTAACGCAAAAAAAGACATGCACAACCTCACTAACTCTTTATCTTCCTCAATTACATTCAATCTATACTTAATTGCAAAAGAAATTTTCTCTCTCATTTTCAAATTTGACAGATCTTCACTTTCTAACGATTTAATCATATCACGATCTCCCATTCGATGAAATGCAACTGCTACATCTAAGACCCCTCTTGGAAATAATGTTTCTAAAGTTCTAAATTCTAAATCTAAATCTATGCACGCTTCCTTTAACGAATCATTTGACCAACCTCTAAAAATGGCATGGGACGCTACAGCGTTTATAAATTTTTCTTTTAGTGCCTGATCCATACTAAAAGTATACCTATATACTGTAGACAAGCCAATGCCCGTTTGCTATAGAGCCGTTAAATACTTAATCCATTAACCTCAAATTTAGAAAGGTGGTGACACCACATGCAGGTTAGCGTTAGAGACAACAATGTCGATCAAGCTCTTAGAGCCCTCAAGAAAAAACTTCAACGCGAAGGTGTTTTTCGTGAGATGAAGATAAAACAGCATTACGAGAAACCTTCAGAAAAGAAAGCTCGCGAGAAAGCTGAAGCTATCCGCCGTGGACGTAAATTAGCAAGAAAAGCTAAAGAGCGTGACGGTACATTATAAGTGTTACTAAAAATGTATTTAAAAAAACCCCTCTAGATTATTTTACTGGGGTTTTTTTTATTCTAAAAAATTTAATTAGCCATTTACAATTGCTAAAATTACTAAAGAAACTAGTATTAACACTATACTGTAAATAGTGAATTTAACAAATCCTGCAAAAGTTTTTTCATGATCTTTGACATCCATGGAACCGTGCTCGTGTTCTGCCATTATTTAAACTCCTAGATTACTATTTTTGATCTCACTTCTCTTTAATTATTTTGTTTCTATTACACAAGAGATAGCTCAAAGTGGCGTAGTTTTATTACAATATTATCTTACTTTTATACTCATAGGCACCGTCAAATCTTATTGTCCGTGTTACCTGGTCCGCAGAGTAAAGGTAGTTTAGATGGGCAATTGTCTCACCTAACGCTAGCCCATATTCGTTCTCATCTATTTCTCGCTTGAAAAGTGGTAAAAAGCATTCATGCGCGGTACGTGGTATTTCCAAATGTGAAAGTAACCTCTTAAGTGCACCGACATGATTTTCAATAAGTTGTTCTAAACGAAGCGGGAGACCACGGAACGGTAGCTTATGTCCAGGCAAAACAAGCTGGCTACTCGAAGCATACTTTTTTAATCTTTTACACGCCTCCAACCATTCGAAGACAGGATTTGCACCTGGTTCAGTAGCATAAACGCCAAGATTAGGTGAAATTGAAGGTAGTAGCTGATCTCCACCTAATACTATATCTCCAGCCCATAGGGTAGCATGCTCAGCAGCATGACCATTGCCCATTCGTATAATCCAATCTCGTCCGCCCAAGGTGATGCTCTCACCCTCCTGAACTCTAGTATACCCCTGAGGCATTGGGGAAACAACGTCACAGAAATTAAAGGGACGCTCTTTTTTCTTTTTCTCATAGAGAGACTCAATTACACCTGCCCTTTTATAAAATAATAATGTTTCTGGAGTAGCTTTTGATTGCTCATCCAAGACTAGCATCCTAGCCGTCAACCAGGAGGTTCGAGTAGTGATCAACTCAACCCCAAAATTTGTTTGAAACCAACCTGCCAACCCAATGTGGTCAGGGTGATAATGAGTAACGAACAATTTCTTTACTGGCTTTCCTGCCAACGGCCCTTGGAGTAATTCATGCCAAACTGCTCTAGTTTTTTTTGTATCGAAACCAGTATCTATCAAAGTCCAACTATCACCGTCATCCAATGCGTAAGTATTAACATGGTCCAGGCGCAAAGGAAGAGGTAACCTCATCCACAATATACCAGGTGTTACTTCTATTGCCTCTCCTTGATCCGGTGGAGTCTCATGTGGGTAATGAATAGTACCTGTCAACGTGCCAACTCCTCTTCAGTCAGAGCAAATATATCCTCTGAACCTCGACGTATAGATAATGAAAGACCATGATACTCCGGAAGTAGTCTTGAAAAATAAACATCCGCAAGTTTCATTCGAAAATCTTCGTCTTCTTCTGAAGAACCAGCCTTTAAATGATAATATCCACCTAAAACTCTTGCAAAAAATCGCAAATAATTCACAGCTCCAGAAAAACGGTCATTCATATTTTGATTTAAAATCCATTTAGTTGTTTCTCTTAAATCTTGCGTTGCTTTCTCAAGAGCTGCGGCCATCTCTTTATATTCAAAGTCTAAAGAAGCAGTAAAGTTTTCTATCTCTTTAATCATGGTGAAAGCTGCCTCTCCTCCATCCTTCAATTTCCTGGATACAAGATCCATTGCCTGAATTCCATTTGTTCCCTCATAGATCGCTGTAACTCTTACATCCCTTAAAAACTGTGATGCGCCTGTCTCTTCTATGAAACCCATTCCACCATGGACTTGAATACCTGTTTGAGAAACTTCTATACCAATATCTGTTCCAAAAGCCTTTGCAATTGGGGTTAAAAAGGCAGCCTGTGATATCCAATTCTTTGAGGCCGTCGCATTTCCCATATCAATAGCAAGCGCACAAGCAGCTCCTATTGCACGTGCAGCAAAAACATCTGCTTTCATCTCTGCTAACATCCTTCTGACGTCAGCATGGCCAAGTATACTTTTACCTCCTCCCAATGGTTGACCTTGAACGCGCTCCATTGAAAAACTTAAGGCTTTTTGATAGGCGGCTTCAGCAACAGCTATACCTTGCCCTCCCACACCAAGACGAGCGTTGTTCATCATGGTAAACATCGAAGCCATTCCCTGATTAGGCTCTCCCACAATCCAACCAAGAGCACTCTCATATTGCATTACTGCGGTCGGAGAACCATGAAGTCCCATCTTATGTTCTAAAGAAACCACTTTTAAAGAGTTAGCTACTCCTGGTTTTCCCAACTTATCAGGTATTAATTTAGGTACCATAAATAAACTGATGCCTTTAGTGCCTTCTGGACTGCCTGGAAGACGGGCTAATACCAAATGACAAACATTTTCTGTAAAATCATTGTCTGCCCAGCTTATATATATCTTCTGTCCAGAAACTAAGTAACTTCCATCATCATTAGGAACCGCTACACTTTTTAGTGCGCCAACGTCTGATCCAGCGTGTGGTTCAGTTAAGTTCATCGTTCCTGACCACTCTCCTGATATTAGTTTTGGAAGATATAATTTTTTTAAATCTTCACTTGCGTGATGTTCTAGAGCTTCAATCTGCCCTTGCGTCATCACTGGATTAAGTTGTAGCGACAAACAGGCTCCACCCATCATTTCATTAACAGCGTGCATTAAAGATTGAGGTAATCCCATGCCTCCATATTCAGAGCTGGCAGCCATACCAATCCAACCGTTATCAGCAATAGATTGATAAGCTTCTCCAAAACCTGGTGGAGTCCGAACTACGCCATTCTCTAAAAAAGCTGGGTTAGTATCTCCTACTCTTTGCAAAGGAGCTAACACTTCAGTCGAAATTTTACCCGCCTCTTCAAGAATTGCAGCCACCAAGTCTGTACTCACTTCAGAAAACCTATCTTCTTTCGTTAACTGTTTAAAATTAACAATTTTATTAAAAATAAATAAATAATCAGCCACCGGTGCGCTATACGACATGTGTACTTACTCCTCAGTCCTTAAAGTTTTTAAAAATTCTCTATCCCTAGCTAATAAATATTGTATAGGAATACAATCTAAGCTGAGGTAATTAAATAGTAGTCACTCATAAGTACACTTAAAGGTCAAACATTGATAACAAAAAACCTTGAAATAGACGAAACTTTTTTAGCTGGTAAGCTGTTAAGAGATGGTAAATTAGTAGCATTTCCTACCGAAACTGTATACGGTTTGGGTGCGAGAGCGGACTCTGATAACTCTATCAAGCGTATCTTTGACGTCAAAGGGAGACCATCATTTAATCCACTAATAGTACATGTTGCAAGCATCAGAATGGCAAAAGACATAGCGATTTTTGATAAACAAACCTTAAAGCTCATAAATAAACTGTGGCCTGGTCCTATAACTTTTGTAGTACCATTGAAGAATGATCACAATATATCGAAGTTTGTAACAGCAGGCTTAGATAGTGTCGCCATTAGATTTCCAAAATCTACAATAGCACAACAAATCTTATTGAGTGCAGGTGTTCCAATAGCAGCTCCCTCAGCAAATTTATCAGGAAGAATTAGTCCAACCTCTGCTAGTGAAGTCTTTGAAGATCTAGGTGGAAAGATAAATGCCATATTAGACGGGGGACCATGTGAAGTTGGCGTTGAGTCTACTATTATAAAAACAGATCCTATCACTCTTCTAAGACCGGGAGTAATCTCACCAGAGGACATTAGGCATATTACGGGAACTGAGGTTTTCTTATCGCATGAAGATGCGTCGATAACAGCTCCAGGGCAACTTAAATCTCATTATGCTCCAAAAGCTCCTGTAAGGTTAAACGTCCACAATCCAGAACCTAATGAAGTGTTGCTTGGTTTTGGTGATGTAGGAAATGCCACGCTTAATTTATCTCCTTCTGCTAACTTATCTGAGGCAGCAAAAAATCTATTCTATATGCTTAGAAAACTTGACCAGGCTCTATCTAAAGATGACTTTAAAGTTATAGCTGTTTCTCCAATACCTAAAATAGGAATTGGTCTCGCAATAAATGATCGTCTTAAAAGGGCTTCAGCACCAAGATATTAAGCTCTACCAACACTAGATGACAATCTAAGTGGGTCAACTCCCATTAATTTTAGCGCTTCAAGCCATTTATTCTTGGTATCAGAGCTAAATACTAAATCAGGGTCAGCATCAGACACAAGCCAACCGTTTAAACTTATTTCATCTTCTATTTGACCAGGACCCCACCCTGAATAACCTAGCATCAATATACCACTTTTTGGACCCTCACGCTTTGCTAACTCCTCCAAAACTTCAAATGAGGCTGTCATCCCAAAATTAGAACCAATTTTCAAAGTCTCATCACCCAAACTATACTCCGATGAATGAAGAACAAAACCTCTACCAGATTCTACTGGCCCACCTATACTTACAGAGACATCAGGTGTCAGACTGTCAGTCTCAATCTTGAGTTGTTTAAGTAAGTCTCGAAATTTATAATCTCTCGAAGGTTTATTTATTGTTAACCCCATTGCCCCACTGTCTGAATGTGAGCATACAAAGATAACAGCTGAACTGAATCTTGGGTCCTTCATATCAGGCATCGCTATCAATAGTTTTCCAGATAAGTCCATAATCACTTTTATTCAAAATTTCATAAAAAATAAAGGTTAAATGCTATAATAGAATGTTTAAATTGAGCTAATTTGTTAGAATGATTTCTTCCTCAAGAAAACATGTAATAAAACCGCTATCAACCAACTCAAAGCAAGTAATAAACAAACGCTTAACATAAATATTGAAAAAGCGTGAAAGATACCAGAAGATTGACTTATGAATGGTATAAATCTCTGATATAATTCTGGTAAACTACCATTATATAAATAAGCCCCTAAATTTGTACTAAACGATATCAATACCAATAAACTTAATATGCCTATTGTAATTCGCAACATTTGACCTTTTTTTCGTAAACTTAATGATCGCCTAAAAGCAACAACTTGTTTTTGAATATCAGATTGAACAGCAATTAAACTAGGTACAATCAAAAGGACTAAAAGAAGTCCAAAGCCTAAGCCATAGGTTAAGGTTATAACGGTTGGTCTTAAGAATTGCGCGTGTCGAGATGTTTCAAATAATAATGGAGCTAGACCAAGTATCGTTGTCAGTGATGTAAGAATAACGGGTCTGAGCCTATCACAAGTTCCATCTATAATTGCCGGAATTAAACCACGGTCCTCTGCGTACTCATCAATTGTAGTAACGAGAACAATACTATCATTTATTATGATACCAGTCATGCCTATTAAACCAATAATTGAAAACATCGACATAGGGACATCCCACATATTATGGCCATAGATCGTTCCAACCAAACCAAAAGGAATAATTAGCATAATCACCAGAGGTCGAGCCCAACTTGAGAAAACCCAACATAACGTCAGGAAAATGCCAACCATGGATATAATAGTTGCAAACTGCGCATCTGCTAAAAAGTCACTTTCCTGTTTTGCCAGTCCAGAAAATTCAGACGATACCCCAAAATCTTGTTCTATTTTTGGGAGTATTTCTATTCGCAATTGTTTTTCAATTTCTTCTATCGCATCAACATTATCTTCATCAATCTCTCCTGTTACTGAAATAAGTTGAATTCCATTTTCTCTTTTAACGCTAGAAAAGCCAATCTTTGAGATTACTGTAACTATATCTGATAGCGGGACATACTCACCTCCCTGAGCTCTCAGAAACGTACTTTTAAGAAAGCTTGAAGTGAGTTCGTTCGCGGGTATAATTACTTTAATTTTAGCAGAACGAACACCATCAGGGTATGTTACTGCTTCAATGCCATTTAGACGATCTCTTAAAACCTGGCCTAGCTCACCTATAGAGAACCCTAAAGCTTGCCCCTGTGGTGTCAAATCTAGAATAAGTTCTTCTTTATCATAGGACAGACTATCTTCCACTCCAGAAACTTCAGGATATTTTAAAAGTGCCCCTTTTAGACTTTCTGCAGATTTCTTTAATACTTCAGAGTTTGCCCCATAAAATCGTATATCCAAAGAATCTGACCCAGGCCCAGAAGCCCAGTTTCTAAAACTTAAAACCTCTAACATTGGATGCCGGCGAACAGCATCTTGAAGGTCAGCTATAAATTTATAGGAACTATAAGGTCTTAGGTCTGCATCAATTAACTCAATTGAAAGTGCGCCAAGTAAATCAATATCTTTCGCTTCTTGCCCTGAAATTCTTCGAGAATTACCACCTACTTGATAGAGAACATACTCTATGGGGCTTTTACCAAACTCTTTTTCATATTTTAAAGCAACTTCACTAGTTGCTCTTTGCATCTCTTCCGCCATTTCTAAAGTATCTGATCTTTTTGCGCTAGCGAGCATCGCAAAATTACCTGATATTGATCCCTGTTCTGGTGAATTAAAGAAACGCCATTTAACCTCTCCACTGACTAAAAGGACCGCTTGGCCACATAAAATAACTAATGCGCCAGCTAGAACTGGATATCTAAACCTTATAATTAGAGTCATTAGTTTGCGAAATGCATTTTCCTTTAAAAATTCAAAGCCTTTATTAATTGTTCGACTTGGAAAGTCATACCATCTTTCTTTTGACGCAGACTTTAACGCATGCGCCATATGATGGGGTAAGATCAAAAAGCACTCAACAAAAGATACAAGTAAGACTACTACGACCGTATATGGGATGTCAGCAATTAGACTACCAAACCTACCTCCAATAGCAACTAAACCAAAAAAGGCAATTATTGTGGTTATAGTTGCACAAAAAACTGGTGACGCCATTCTCTTTGCAGCATTTTCTGCAGCAGTAGTTGGGTCCTCCCCTAACTTTTTAAATCTAAAGTCTGCATGCTCCCCCACCACGATAGCATCATCAACAACAATGCCTAAAGTAATTATTAATGCAAATAAAGAAATCATGTTAAAAGTTAAGCCAGCGGCATACATCAGTGCTACCGCACCAGCCATCGCCACTGGAACGCCAGCTGCCACCCAAATCGCTGTTCTAGCATTTAGAAACAAAAACAGTAAAAGGACTACTAAACCTAAGCCTAAAAGACCGTTTTCTAGCAATATACTAATTCGACCAGTAATCGCCTCAGCTCTTGCTCGAATAAGTTCAATGGACACACGTGCCGGTAGAATACTCTGTAATTCAGCCGCAACATCTTCAACAATTTCCTGAATCTCAATAGCATCGCCTTGAGAAGAACGTTCTATAGTAACAGAGATTGCTGGATCTTTATTGACAAAGTATGCTCTATTCCTGTTCTTCTCACCAACAGATACCCTAGCGACATCTCCTATTAATAGTTTGGATCCATCTGGATTAGATCTAAGAGCTATACCCCTAATTTGTTCAGCAGTTCGTTTTGCCACTCCAGTTCTAACTCTTGAATTAGATCCAGTAACATCTCCTGCCGGATCAGTTGAAGCTTCGCTCTTAATAGCTTTAGCTATTTCAACCATAGAGAGGTCATTTTTAATCAAATTAATAGACGATATTTCAACTATTGTTTCAGGTGCAGCAAATCCACTAACAGTTGTTTTCGTTACTCCTGCGGCGAATAGTCTTACAACCATTTCATCAGCAAATTGGCCTAATTGTTCAAAAGAAACAGGTCCACTTATAATCGCATCTGCGACTCTATCACGCCAACCTCCACGCCTGACACTTGGATCCTCAGCATCTTCTGGTAACTCTGAAACGGAGTCGACAGCTTCTTGTATATCATCAGTAGCTCTAGACATATCCCAACCAGAATCAAATGTTAACTTGATGCTTGTACTTCCTTCTTTAGATTGTGATGAAGTACTATCAACGCCCTCAATAGACATAAGTACCGGCTCTAAAAATTGAACTATTGAACGATCAATATCTTCAGCACCAGCACCAGGCCATTTTACATTAACCGAGACAGTCTCGAAAACTACATCTGGAAAAAACTGATTTCTCATTTTCGGTGCCGTTATCAAACCGGCAGCTAGTAATACAACCAACATCAAGTTCGCGAGAGTTGGATGCCGGGTAAAGTACGAAATAATACCACCAGATATTAATTTTGTTTTACTACGCATGTTTCTCTTCACCAATTCTATTTCTCTAGTCGTTCAACCATGTCAGCTCGAACTTTTTTCTTACTGAGCGCAGTCAAAATTTTCTTTTTTACATTTTTTGGAATGTACGCATTAGCCTCTACAGCAGCAATTAAACGAGCTCGTCTTTTATCATCTAATTCTACCATTTCTGGCCCCGAAAATACTTCTTCCCCAGCAACCTTAGCCCTTATTGGTTTTATTTTTATACCTTTGCCTAATAGCTGTGAGTATTTTGAAACAACTTCTTTTCCATCTAAATCAGCAGATCGGATCACAATATTCTCACCCTGCCGCCTAAGTAACTCAACTGACATTTCCTCAAGACGATCTTCAGCATTTACTAACAAGATAGTATCGTTTTGACCGATTGCCGACGCTGGCATTATAAAAATATTTTTTAAAACAGGCTCTTGAACGGAGACCGAAACAAAGTCTCCTGGCCTTAAACCAATAGGCTCATTGAGTTTAGCAAACAATAAACGTCCTGAAGCGCCTTCAACTACTGACGCACTCTCTCTAGTTAGAGTTCCAGTCACCTTAAGATCAGCTCCCTTAGTATCTAATGCCACTTCGACCAAGCTACCAATCAATAATCCCTTTTCATCTGTCAGATAATTGTATTGTGTTGTGGAAAGCCTAAATGAGACCTCTAAATCATTGGGATCAATTAGCTTAGCCAGCCTTTCATTATTATTAACCAAACCTCCAGAGGTTACATTCACTTCTGCTAATCTACCACCGAACTCCGCATATAGTTCAGTATCTGACAGCAACCTTTCAGCATTAGCTAAGTTTAATTTTCGTCGACTCACTAAATTGCTACTTTGCTCTAACTTGAGCTTTGCCTTTTGAATAGCTTCCCTTCGCGATAACTCTGCATTCGCTAAATTTAACTTCATACGGTTCACTACATTACCACTTTGCTCTAACTTGAGCTTTGCCTTTTGAATAGCTTCCCTTCGCGATAACTCTGCATTCGCTAAATTTAACTTCATACGGT
>CAJWHE010000030.1 GCA_913041145.1 uncultured Paracoccaceae bacterium | reverse complement strand
TAAAACTAGAAACGTGGTCTCAACAGATGACCTCAAAACACTCTTTTTTAGTAAAAGCTTGGTGTAAGTGTTGGGAAAATGGGGATCTTATTCATTCAGTTGATTGGAACTATGAAATTCCTAGGAATGGAATGTAAATAAAACAAAAACTTAAGTGGTGAATAAAATAGTATGATAGGAATTCGAGCCTTTTATCAATCACCACCTTCCTTGTAAAAAATGATATAATTAAGACAGTCTGATGTTATAACCCTAGATAGGTCTTCTTAATTCCGTCATCTAGGAGTAAGCTTTTAGCTGAACCACTTGCCTTTATCTCGCCTAGCTCTAAAACATATGCAGAGCTTGCGGCATTTAAGGCTTTGGCAGCATTTTGCTCAACCATCAAAATAGTTACGCCCTCGTTTTGAATTTGTTTTATCATATTAAAAATTTGTTCGACTACTATAGGAGCTATTCCAAGAGACGGTTCATCTAACATTAAAAGCTTTGGTTTTGCCATTAAACCACGTCCAATTGCAAGCATTTGCTGTTCACCGCCACTTAGTGTGCCTCCTAGTTGAGTTAACCTATCTCCAAGGATAGGAAACATAGAGAGCACTTTGTCAAAATCTTTATTAATTTGAAAATTATCCTTGCGTTGAAATGAACCCATAATTAGGTTTTCTCTGACAGTTAACCGGCTTAAAATCATACGTCCTTCTGGAACATGTATTATACCTAAGCCAACTATTTCGTCTGGCCTTAATTTGGTAATATCTATTCCATCCATCATAATTGATCCGTCGCTTACCGATAGTAAACCTGATATTGTTCTTAACAAAGTGGACTTCCCAGCCCCATTTGGACCAATTACTGCGGTCAAATTGCCAGTATCTATTTTTAGGCTTAAGCTTTTTAAAACTGGAATATTATCGTACCCAGAGGATAAATTATGAATTTCAAGCAATAGTGTGATCCTTACCTAGATAAGCCGTTATTACATCTTTATTATTTGTGATTTCTTTTGGGTTACCTTCTGCAATCTTGTTTCCAAAATTTAAAACGGTAATACGATCGCATATCTTCATTACTAACTTCATATGATGCTCAACTAGAATTATGGCCAGTCCAGACTTTTTAAGCCCGACTATAGTCTCAGCCAGCCAATCTAACTCTAAAGGGTTCATACCTGCTGCAGGTTCATCAAGAAGCAGTATTTTTGGCTTAAGCGCTAAAGCACGAGCCATTTCTAAACGTTTTTTCTCACCGTATGAGAGGGATTCTGCACGTTTATGACTTACATGGCTCAACTCAAATTCGTTAAGAAGTGCATCAGTTTCTGATCTAAAGGCTCTCTCTTCATCAGTTAAAAAGGGAACAAATTTTGAAAACACTGATTTGCAAAGAGTAGTTTGAGCCACTCTTATATTATCTCGTACCGTTTGACGTGAAAAAATTCTTAAATTTTGAAAAGTCCTTGCTGTGCCTAATTTTGCAATGATGTCAGCAGCTTTATTAGTTAAATCCTTTCCATCTAGTTGCACTTTACCAGAGTCTGCTTTTAATAAACCAGTTATTAAGTTTATTGTTGTTGTTTTTCCAGATCCATTGGGACCGATTAGACCCATTACTTCTCCACTTTTAACTGAGATATCTAAGTTTTCTAATGCCTTTAGGCCGCCAAATGATTTACTTAAACCTGTTACTTCAAACATTATTTGATACCTTCATCTGGCAACTTCTTATTTTTGTTATGAGTTTTATTGTCAGAAAAAGTATCGTGTCTTAGACTTCTTTGCTCTATCCGATACCTGATCTCATCCACGATCCCCCTGGGAAAAACTATTACTACGATTATTACGACGACCCCATACAAAATCATACGATAATCTGCTGCAAACCTGAAAACTTCAGGTAACAGCGTCAAAACGACTGCCCCCACAATTGGCCCTGAAAAGGTATACATGCCCCCAACTGCCACATAAAAAATTGAAACTAAGGCCATATGAAAACTAAAATTTTCTGCAAGTACATAGGAAGAATATGAGGCGTAAAGGCCACCCCCAGCTCCAGCAATGGCAGCACCAAACATAAACATACTTACTTTAATCTTAGTAACATTAATTCCTACCGCTGCTGCCGCAGTTTCATCTTCTCGCACGGCATTTATCGACATTCCTAATCTTGATGACGCTAATAATATAAACAATAAAACTATAACAAATAATACTAGATATATTTCTGGCCAAGCAGCAATTACTTTTACACCACGAAAGCCTAAAGCCCCAGCTGGACCGATCATTCGATCACCAAGTTCTATTTGATAATTCAAATTATTAAAGAATACCCTTACAACTTCTGCAAACGCAACAGTAGCTAAGGTTAGGTATATTCCCTTAATTTTTAGGCAAGGATATCCTAAAAGCAGCCCAATAAACCCACACAAGATCGATGAAATAATAAGGGCTGAATACAAGGGCATACCATGCATTGTTGTTAAGATGGCGGTTACGAACGCTCCAATAGACCAAAAGCCAACCTGTGCGAGTGAGAATTGGCCTACCATTAAAGTTGCAAATACACTTAAGGCTAGGAGAATATTAAGCCCAGAGATTTCAAAAAGTGCAGTGTAATAAGCCATGTTTTAATCTCTTTCTGTAGCGCTCGTAGCAAATATACCCTGTGGTTTTACTAACAAAACAGTAAATAAAATTATAAATAGAACAGCTTCCTTAGTTTGGGCAGATATTAATCCCGCAGTTACTGTTTCAATTATACCCACAAGTAGACCACAGATCATAGCGCCACGGACACTCCCTATACCCGCTAAAACTAAAACAACAAAACTTACTAAAAGTAAATTTGAGCCTAGAAATGGGGTTACTGTACCATAGGCAACGCTAATTAGGCACCCTGCTGCACCCGCTATTGCCGATGCCACAGCGAACACTATTATTTCAACACGATTACCATTTATCCCCATTAACCATGCTGCGGTTGGGTTCTCTTCGACACATCTAATTGCTAGCCCACTCTTAGTATGGTGTAACCACCAGTGCAAAATACCCATTATTATTAAAGCCATTAAGAATATAACCAAGTATGCACCGCGAATGTAAATTTCACCAAGAAAAAATACAAGATTCTCTAATGGACTAGGGAATTCAGTTACTTCCATTGAATAGATTGAAACTGATTGAGTTAAATTTACAAACAGCTCTTCCAGTATTAATGCCATTGCCGCACTAGTTACAAAGGGTGAGAGTTCTGAGCCACCTTTAAGCGGAGCAAATGCAATCTGTCTTACAATCAAGCCGACAATTGCGCCAATTAATGTTGCTGAGAAAAAAGCTGCTATCAATATAATATAGCTATCTTTTCCTCCAAATAATATTGAAATGGTGGCACCGCCAAACGCTGCCACCATTAATGTTGCTCCATGAGCAATATTAAACCTGTTTAAAACTCCAAAAATTAAGGTGAAACCTATCGCTACTAGCGAATAGGTTGCACCGAAAAGTAGACCACTAATTGCGTACTCTAAAACTAACAATCTAGAGTCCTTTTAAAGTTTAAAAAGATAATATTTAGTTTGCTTCCCATGCTTGAAACGCACCGTCCTTAATAGTTAGGATAACACCTGATTTTGGTGTGTCATGGACGTCGTTGAATTCGACTGAGTAACCACTAATACTATCAATTTTTACGCTTTCATATGCATCTCTTAGCTTGCCACGATCACTAGCTAGACTTTCTTTTGTATTCTCTATTCCAGAGCTTTGTAGGGCTTTAATTAAAAGCTGACCAGCTTCATAACCATTTACCGAGAAGAGATTTATGTCGACATCCCAGCGAGCTTTGAATTTTTCACGGTATGCATTTATGCCAACACCCTTATCATTATAGGAGCTAATCATAACCATTCCCGCAGTTGCTTCGCCTCCAGAGTTAATAGTATCTGGAACAAGTTGAGAAATTCCACCAATGAAAACAGTTGGCTGTAAACGTCTACGGAAGGCTTCCTTCATAAACCCAATGCCTCTCAAGTTATCTGCAGCTAAATAAACTATATCAGGATCAACTGATTTTATTTCTTTTACCTGTCTTGAGAATTCAGCATCTTTAGATAAGCCTGTAGCTATCGCTTTAACTTCTACCCCAAGTTTTGCTAATTCTTTGGTCATGAGTTCAGCCATTACTGGGAAATAGGGGTTATCTGTCAAATGATAGATGGCCGCTGTTTTTGCTCCAGTATGCTTGACCATGTTCTCAACTAAAAATGAAAGCGCATAGGACTCTGCAAATGAATTACGGAAACCCCACTTACTTATCTCTCCTAATCCTGGTGCACCTGCGGATGATGAGTGAACCACTAAACCACTTCCTTGATTGGAAAGTTCGTTTAAATAATTAAAAATTGCTTCTGAATTAGTAGATGTTGTTGGACCTTTTACCATTAATACATGATCATCTAAAACTAACTTTTTAAGACCTGCAATTGCTAACGCTGGATCTAAACCGCCGTCAGAGCCAAGCTCACCACCTCCAACAACAACTATTTTAACTTTTTTACCATCGATTTCGATTCCACCGGTAGCATTTACTTCTTCAATTGCGAGAAGGGTCCCTCGGGCACCCGCTAGACCGTAGGGTGCAGCTCCACCGGTTATAGTTTCAAGCATACCAATTCGTATAGTGCCCTCATCCTGAAAGGCCATTAAAGTACTTGTTGATAACAGAACTACTCCAGTCGCTACAGTAAATCTGAGCATTTTAGATCTTGCCCGATTAATATAGTTATTAAATATAGATTTCATAATTTTTCCCCATTATTATTTGATTAAATATATAATAAATATACCATATTGTTGAATACTAGTGTTGTCTATATAAAAAAAGTTATTGTCTATATGGCGACATCTGAGTAAATAATTATAAATCTTTCTATAAGAAACTGTCTTATCTAATATGTTTTTATGCTTTCAAATGGCCAATCTTATGAGCTAACTTTTCTCAGGGTTAGATATGCGTAAGAGGGGTGAAATAAAGTATAAACTTTTAAAATGACAAGGGTTATAGGAGTGCAAAGATCTCTTTGATGAGAGTTTTTACTTCCTATTACCTAAGTTCTAACCATAGAAAGTACATTTTTTATTTACTTATTACTCGTGCACCTGGCGCTTGATCTACTGGAGTTAATTCAATTGTACTGACGTTTACATGAAGTGGCGCACTAAGAGCAAAGTTGATAGCAGCAGCTATATCCTCAGGGTCAAGATTTCTGATTTGATCAACAAATGAACTTCGAGCTTTCTTGTCGGGAAATGCACTTTGAAAAAAACTTGTCGATGTTCGTCCAGGACAGATTTCTGTGTGTCTAATTTTTGTACCGTTAAGTTCAATTCTAAGGGCGCGTGACAAAGAGTGTATTGCTCCTTTTGTGGCAGAGTAGACTGGTAAGCCAAGCGCATATAGGCTTGCTACTGACCCCATTTCAATAATGTGTCCAGACTTCCGTGTTATCATTGAAGGCAGGAGGGCCCTAATAACATGTACTGCGGCAGACACATTAACTGTCAACATTTCATCTACTTGCGAAGGAGTGGCTCCTAGAAATCCTGCTGAAAGATCGTGGGCAAGACCTGCATTATTTATTAAGACGTCACATTGATAGCTTTCTAAGCGTTCATAAATCTGGTCGGTTTTTTGCAGATCCATTACCATGATCTGGCAACCAGTCTCATCTTTGAGTTTTGATAACGCGTCTACGTCTTTGTCAATTGATAGGACATTTAGGCCGGCCGTACATAGCATACGAACGCTTGCTGCTCCAATACCGTTGGCAGCTCCAGTTACAATAGCGGTATGATAATTGTGAATAGGCATGTTTAGTCCAATAATTTAAAAGGAAGATAAGTAATAATTTCAGGGAACGCGAGAATTAGTGCTATTACTACAACGTCAGCTATTAGAAACCAGATAATCCCTTTGAAGATTTGAGTTAAGGTAGTCAGATTACCCACAACGCCTTTTATTACAAAAACATTTATACCGATTGGGGGAGTTATCATACCCATCTCAAGTAGTTTTGCAAGAAACACACCAAAAAAGACAAGGTTTATACCGGCGTCACCTAAGATTGGAAGAAAAACAGGTAATGTAAGTAGCATCGCGCCAATCGGCTCAAGGAACATACCTAGAATGAGGTAAACGACGGCAATTCCAATAAGGATCATGGTTGGACCAGCGTCTAGTCCAGCGATGAAAGAAGTAAATAAATCTCCAGTTCCTGATAAAGATAGGAGCCTCGTCAATAAGTTTGCACCAATCGCTATTATAAATAATGTCCCAGTTGTTGTAAGAGTTTCAACTGTCGAGTCTAAGAGCACCTTTCGCGTCATTGAGCCATTATAAATAGCTACTAGTATAGATGATGTCGCTCCCACGGCGCCTGCTTCTGTAGCGCTAAATA
This sequence comes from uncultured Paracoccaceae bacterium, assembly GCA_913041145.1. Taxonomy (GTDB): domain Bacteria; phylum Pseudomonadota; class Alphaproteobacteria; order Rhodobacterales; family Rhodobacteraceae. Next base: position 16,896 of record CAJWHE010000030.1, on the reverse strand, counting down.
TGCCAGTAAACATGCCACCAAGTATAACAATTACAATAACTCCCAAAGGCCAAGTTGGGCGTAGAGACTCAAATTTCTCCATCATGCTATGTCTTTCAGTCACAGGTGGAGCTAAAGCGGGGTTAAGTTTAACCCTTATTATGATCATTGCAGAATAAACAAAAGCAGTTAACAAACCTACTCCTATTCCACCAAGAAATAACTGTCCAATATTCACTTTTGCAAAGATCCCAAACAATATGAGTACAATACTTGGAGGGATCAACGCACCCAAAGTTCCAGCTGCAGCAATGACGCCAGTAGCTAGGCTTGGAGCATAGTTAAATCGGATCATTTCTGGAATAGCAATTCTTCCCATGGCCGCTGCGCAAGCAATACTAGAGCCTGTGACTGCTGCAAAACCTGCACATGCGAACACTGACGCGATGGCCACACCTCCAGGCAACCTATCCAACCAAATCCGGCTAGCTGCGAACACGCCTTTAGTTAGCCCTGCATGATAACAAACGTAACCCATCATTAGAAACATGGGTACAGCTGACAAAGTCCAGGAGGCTGCAAAATTATAAGCTACTGCCTCAAGCATACCCATTGCCGGGTTAATACCAATTAAGATCCATATTCCACAAAAAGAAACTAAGCCAAGTGCTATGGCTATAGGAATTCTTAGAAGTAGCAGTATAACCAGAACGGCAATGCTCAAAAGGCCGATAGTTTCAAAACTCAATCCAGAAACTAGGTCAAGAGCTTTAGGAATAACCAGTATAAGCAGTAGCAGAGTAACCAGAGCTACAAAAAGACCCTTTGCCCTTACTTTAATCATTTGATATTGGAGGTAAAGTCATATCCTCGCATCCTTTAAGTGTTACAGCTAGTCGATAAAAATTTATGGCTGACCAAAGACCAAACCCAATTGGCAACATAAAGTAGCCTGGCCAAGAGGGAACTCGATAGTTTAATTCAAGTACGTATGAGTTAAATTGATATTTTTCGATTGCATCTAAAAGGAAACCGTATGCAGCACCGCCTGCTGCAAAACCAACTATCAGTCGAACTAAGACAAGATTCCAACTTTGTAATACTGCTGGCAACCTATCGAAGACTAAATCCACGGCTATATGTTGTTCTAATTTTCCTGCTAAGGCAACCGGTAGAAACGATACTATTGCCATATAATAATTTCCTACAACAGCCCCAGTAACTGGAATTGATAGAAGAAATACATTTCTTAAGATAACATCAGCGGTGATATGAACTATCATCAAAACTATAGCGGCAGCCCCAACAAATGTTGAGGCTGCCGTTAATCTTGACAGTAGGTTACCTAAAAAATTCACAAATACTCCTACCGTTATCTTATTTTTTCAAAGCTTAATTTACTCTAGTGTAGAAAGGTCGATTTTGTCAAAAAGCTGATCACGATACAGTTGAGCCACCGCATCCACGTTAGTTTGGTCAATTCCTGCAACCAATCCACGCCATTTTTCAATAAGTGCTACAACTTGTTCACCCATTTCGCCACCGTTAGCAATATTTTTATCAGTCTTAGCCGCTTCAATCGTTTCTATAACGTTATTTGCTTTGAAGCTTTCAATAACTGCATGGATAGAAGCTGGTGTTTTAACATGTTCTACCTTAAGGCCTTTTGCATTGGCTATGAGTTTTTTGTTATTTTCAATGTACATTACTGTTGCATACGCTAATGAGTCACCGGCCGAAGTAAAAAATGCTCGTTTGTGATCTTCAGAGAGTGATTTCCAGAAATCGAGGTTTGTGTTAAACATCGCGTTACCGCCGTAGATACCAATTGGTGTATCATAAACATAGCCGATGCTATCACCCAAAGAATATGTATTGATGATGTCCCAAAGATGAATATTTGCCTCAAGAATTCCTGTGGATAAAGCATTGTAAACTTCACCAACTGGAACTGAAACCGCTGCTGCATCCATTTGCCCAACAAGTTTGTTAAATGCACTAAATCCACGAATACGCATCCCTTTTAGATCGCTTAAATCGTTTACCCGATCGTTTGTCATGAATACGTAAGGTCCTACTACTGCAAAGCCGTTAAATACTTGATTTTTGCGTCGGAACTCCTCTACGCAAGGAGCACAATTAAAAATAAATTCAGATAGTGCGCCAGCAACGGCGACGGGTTCAACTATTGTTGCTGCTATATTTGTTACATAGTTTGTTAAAGGGAATTCACCAGGCACATATGCTGGTGGCCAGTATCCGACTTCTACAATTCCTGTGGCTACACCTTGAGCCATTTCCACATAATTTAGGAGTGTACCCTCATATGTTTTTCCAGTGTATGCTCCACCAGTTCTTTCTTCAATATTTTTTGCATAAAGCCTTTGAGCCTTTTGTAATGCTCCATCTCCAGAGGCTCCCATAGCTATTCTAACTTCTTTTGCGCCTACCGTCATAGGTGAAAAAGCTAGTGTTAAACCTAGTGCAGCTGTTACGGCAACTGTGCTTAAAATTTTTCTCATCTTAAAATCCCCCTTATTATTGATAAAAATTATTGATAAAATATATAATACATATACTTCTATTGTTGAATAACCTTATTGTCTATATAAAAATATTATTGTCCATATGATTTTACTAAAGAATAACCGGTATTAGGAAAACTTTTTATTATTACAAAAGAATATGATTTTAGGGTAATTTTAATTTTGACCTACTAATTTGAACCTGTATCAGTGTATTTAATTAAGCAAGTTGAACAAAGCCTAAATAATGGAAAGATATTATGAAAGAGAGCCAATTTTCTTTATCAGGTCGTGTCGGTTTAGTTACCGGTAGTACTGGGGGTATTGGGCGTGCAATCGCAGAAGAGCTGACACGCGCAGGAGCTCGAATTGCAATTAATGGACGTAATCAAGAAAAAGTCAACTTGGTGGCAAACTCGTTAAAGGGAGCCCTCAATACTCCTTTTGATGTCGATGATCATGCTTCCGCCGAAGATGCAATTGATAAAATTATTTCTGAAACGGGGAGGTTTGATATATTAGTTTGTAGTGTTGGCTCTCGTGATAGAAGATCTATTTCAGAGATTGATGCGCCTGCGTTCCAAGATCTTCTTCTTACAAACACGGTGTCAGCTTACCAGCTAGCGCGAGCAGCCTCAAAGAAAATGCCGAACCCTAATGTAGGTCGATTAATCTTTATTTCGTCAATAGCGTCTCTTAGACCGTTTAGAAGTGATCCAGCTTACTCGGCCTCTAAAGCAGCATTAGAGAGTATTGTTAGATCATTTTGTTACGAATTTGCTCCCCTTGGAATTACGGCAAATGCAATTGCGCCTGGTTTTGTAGCCACTGAATTTAATTCTAATCTTGTCGAAGACCCAAATATTAAAGAATTTGTTAAAACCCGGATTCCAGCACAAAGATGGGCACGCCCTGAAGAGGTTGCAAATGCTGCTGTATTCCTGGCTTCTGATGCCGCTAGTTACATTAACGGGCATGTGCTAACTGTTGACGCTGGCTTATCAACAAACCTTTAATGTAGTTAGAGTGACACCACTACGAAAGGTTTGTCCTTAGGAAATAAAAATTGTACCAGTGCAATTTTAATGATAGATTAGTGAGTAGTATTTTTGTTATGTTATCTATTTCGTTCGTAAAACTAAATGTCTCTATTAGCAAAAGTGTTAATTCGGTAATTAGCATCTTGGGGCGACTATAATATTAATGAGACTTGGACTAAGGTTAACTTTTTAATGATACAAACTGTATATGAGCAATTTTCTGCAGCTGCAAAAAAATCTCCAGAATTAACCTTTCTTTGTTATCCACCATCGGATGACCGTGGTTATTTGTCTTCTGGGGCCGAGTTCTCTTATGGAAACTCGCTTGATTTAATTGATTCATTAGCCATCAGGTATATTGAAGCTGGTTTTGTGGCTGGTCATCGAGTTGGCCTACTTTTAGGAAACCTTCCTGATCACTTCTGGCACTTACTTGCTTTAAACAGTATCGGCGCTAGCGTAGTTCCCCTGAATCCAGCTTATCTAGACCATGAGCTTGAGTACGCTATAAAATTTGCTAACTGTGCGTTAATAGTCACTACAGCAGATAGAGTAGGGGACCTGAATAGGGTTTGTCTTAGTATGTCTCCTCAGGTTTCTGTGTTTGGCATAAATGCAAAAGAGAATACAATTCCCAGACCTACGTGCAATGCGGAAACAATTCCGAGCGCTAAAGGTGATCGAGAAGCCTTAATAATTTATACATCTGGTACTACCGGTAGGCCAAAAGGGTGTATAATCTCCAACACTTCATGCCTTGCTGCTGGTGAGAGCTATGGTGAGGCTGGTGGACTAATTAACTTTGAGGCTGGCAAGGATCGTCTTTATATACCGTTACCTGCTTTTCACATGAACGTGTCAGTTTATACTCTAAACACGACCACCAGGCTAAGGAATTGTATCGTCCTTCAGGATCGCTTCCGTGCATCAACTTGGTGGTCAGATATTTATTACACTAAAGCGACCTGTCTTCATTATATGGGTATAATTCCACCACTGTTAATTAAATCAGAAAGATCACAGTATGAAAACTCTCATAAAATAAAATTTGGTCAGGGCGCAGGTGTTGATCCAGTCGTGAGAGAAGAGTTTGAGACTAGATTTGGATTCCCACTGATTGAGGCTTGGGGCATGACTGAAACTTCAAGAGCTATTCAAAATTGTCGTCTTCCGCGTGATCCAGCTGGTAGAGCTTTTGGTTACCCTCGCGCGCCTCTAGAAGTTTTGGTAGTTGATGAGAGTGATAGGCCTGTGCCTTTTAGTACTCCAGGAGAGCTTCTTGTTCGCTGTGCCGGTGACAACCCCAGACATGGATTTTTTTCAGGGTATTTAAAACAACCTGAGGAAACTGAAAAGGTTTGGCGACTTGGTTGGTTTCATACTGGTGATGTTGTTACACAAAGAGAAGATGGAATGTTGTCGTTCGTAGATCGTAAAAAGAATATTATTCGTAGGAGTGGTGAAAATATTGCTGCTGCTGAGGTTGAGGAGGCTTTGATTGAGGATAGTAAAATCAAAAGTGTTGCTGTTTTGGCTACTAAAGATGAATTCCATGATGAGGAAATTCACGCTTGTATAGTCCTTATGCCCAATAGTGACGCGTCCGAATTAACAGCTAAATCGATCTTTGATTTTGGACGGAGTAGATTAATTACATATAAATTACCCGGTTGGATAAGCTTTGTGGACAAAATTCCTGTAACTGGAACACAGAAAATCCGGAAAGACGCAATTTTTCCAAAGGATTTTAATTTGAAGCAAGATGTTAACTCATTTGATATGCGTGGTTTTAAGAGAAAGAAGGTTGTTAAAAATGAGTGATAATATATTTGTAGTAGGTGCTTATGAACATCCCACACGCCTCGCAACAAATAAATCAGTTGCTCAGCTTCACGCAGAAGTCGCAATTGGTGCGCTAGAAGATGCCGGTTTAAGCAAAGGTGATATTGACGGTTTTTTTTGTGCAGGTGATGCGCCTGGTATTGGCCCTTTATCAATCCTTGAATATTTAGGTCTCGATGTAAGTTATGCAGATTCTACAGATATCGGCGGATCTTCACCGGTAGCTCAAGTGGGCCATGCTATGAGGGCTATTCGAGACGGGAAGTGTAACGTAGCACTTATCACATCAGCTGGTCGACCGCGCTCAGAGGCAGGTGGTGCTGGAGATCTAACGGAACGTCCTGAGTATCCAGAATCTGGATTTGAGGTGCCGTATAGGGCGGCTCTTGCCCCATCATACGCAATGTGCGCGCAGCGCCACATGCATGAATTTGGTACGACTAGTGAACAGCTAGCATGGATAAAAGTTGCTAGCTCGCACCATGCTCAACATAACCCAAATGCGCTCTTACCAAATCTTGTGACAGTTGAGGAGGTATTGGCCTCACCGTTAATTTCTTCACCTCTTCATAGGCTTGATTGTTGTGTTATTAGTGACGGCGGTGGAGCTGTGATAGTTGCGCGTCAAGAAGTTGCCAAATCCCTTGCTCGACCTAAAATACGAGTGCGGGGGGTAGGGGAAGCTGTTGGGTACACACGTGGCTCTGATATAAACCTTACCACCTCTGCAGTTAAGCATTCTGCGAAAAGTGCATTTTTAGAGGCTAATGTCACACCAGAGGATATAAAATATCTATCTACCTATGATAGTTTTACAATAACGGTTTTGCTCGCAATTGAGGATTTGGGATTTTGTGAAAAAGGTCAAGGAGGTCGTTTCGTAGCGGATGGTAACTTAATCTCTGGGGTAGGGCGCTTGCCTGTTAATACTGATGGTGGTGGGCTCTCTAGTAACCATCCTGCTCACCGTGGGGGAATTACGAAGATAATTGAAACTGTGCGTCAGCTACGCGGAGAAGCGCACCCCGCAGTACAAGTAAAGTCTTGCGATCTTGCGATAGCTAACGGACTTGGTGGTATGCTTGACAGACGTCATGGAGCTGCAACAGCAATTCTCGAAAGGATATCCTAATGTATATCGAGGGTGCTAATCTCCGTGTTCCAGAACGTACTCCTGAAACAAATGTATTTTGGGATGCGGCAAATGAAGAGAGTTTACTTTATGCTAAGTGCAGTGACTGTAATAAACCGCACTATTACCCCCGTAAGGTATGTCCTTTCTGTTTTTCCACTAGCATCAATTTTATAAAAGCTTCAGGTCGAGCTAATATTTATGCATTTAGCTTATTTAGTAAGGGACGACCTCCTTATATTTCAGCGTGGGTGATGCTGGAAGAAGGCGTTGCAATTATTACTAACATAATTGACTGTGAGAGTGATATGCTCAAAATAGGTACCCCATTACAAGTTGTTTTCTCTTCTGTTGAGGGTGGGCAAAAAGTACCAGTATTTACTCCCAGAATGGTAAAAAAAACTAAGGAATAAGAGGAGAAAATTGTTTAATGCACAGCCATAAGATTTCAATGACTTTTGTGTCTATGTATGTTAAGAATTCGCTTAGTTAATAAAAGATTTGGATTTAGATTGTATACCTATGAAAAAAACCAAAGTAGATACTAGTACAGTGTCAAATAATCAGAAGGGGTCTTCGGTAAAGCGAGTGCCGGCAGTACGTCGGTCGATGGCAATATTGTGGGAGCTTGCTGATGCTGTTTCACCAATGAATTTGTCTCATATATCTCGTGCAGTGGGAGTAATTCCTAGCACCTGTATGCATATTTTACGTGAACTAGTCTTAGCAAGGCTTGTTTCATATGACACAGTCTCAAAGACATATGAGCTTGGTATGGGTATTCAAGATCTTGCACAGAGCTCAGCCAAACTGAAAAGTTTTGCTACAATTGTGAAGCCCCGCTTACAATTAATTGCTAATCAGTTTAATATGACTGCTACCGCTACATCAAAAGTGGATGATAAACATTTAGCCCTTACCGCATATGCTAATCCTCCAAGCACCATATCTATTCGAGTTACTCTTGGAGGTCGTGTTCCAGTTACTTCTGGTGCTTCAGGGAGAGTTTTGGCAGCGTTCGGTGGTATGTCAGAAAAACAGATTAGGCAGAATTTTGATAAAGTTAAATGGGTCCGTCCGATTGATTACAAGGTGTGGAGGTCGCAGGTCGATCAAGTAGTTAAAGACGGTTATGCTGAAGACAAAGAGGGTTTTGTGCAAGGAGTTTCCACACTATCGGTGCCAGTCTATAATCGTGATCAAACTGTCTCACACACGATTGGAATTTTTGCGATTAATTCTCAATTAGAGGCAGCAAACCATAGAAAAATCCTCGAAGCTCTTTGGGATGTAGCAGATTATATTCATCAAAATTTACGTAATTAGTATTTATACTTTTGAGAAGCTGTTTTAGTTGGATGAGTTTTAGTATATAATTATTGGTAAAAGTGCGTACATTTTTTAAGGTATTAAAATTATTACTAATTAATTAAATTTTCTATAGAAAATTTAATTTGTTTAATGACAACATATTTACATTTGAAACACACCATAATAGTATCTTACGTAATCTTATAAGTAGTCAGTCTTTATGTGTTTTTTTGTTAATCCAGTATGGAAAGAAACAAAAACACTCATTTAGATGAAGGTAGGTCATGATTAGGTATCTAAGAAATTTTTTAAGAATGTTACAAAAATGAATGCAGCGTTACCACTTGCAGGCGTCAGAGTTATTGAGCTTTGCTGGGTTTGGTCTGGACCCTTACTCGGTCAGTTCCTAGCAGACCTTGGCGCTGAAGTTATAAAAGTTGAGTGGTTTAAACGTTATGATCTTTACCGGACTCGTGGGGTTGAGCGAATGGCGGGAAAGTATCCTGAATTTATTAGGCGTGAGATGTCTCACTCTTTCCATGGTCTGAATAGAAATAAGATAGGATTAGCTTTGGACTTGAAGGATGGAAAACATACTGAAGCTTTACTGGACCTTGCAGCCCAATCAGATCTTGTAATTGAGAACTTTACATCTGGAACGTTAGATCGCTTGGGCTTGGGTTATGAAGATTTGATAAAGGTAAACCCATCCTTAGTGCTGTTATCTTTGTCTGGTTTTGGGAACACTTCCCGACTAGGTCAAATGCGAGCTTATGGGTTAGTTCTTTCTGCTCTTTCTGGCTTTGAGTCTGGTATTGAAGATCCTGAAACTGGTGAATTTGTTGGATCACCAACATTCGTGGCATCTGATCCAAATGCCGCTACTTATGGTCTTTTTGCTGCTATCACAGCAATTCTTGAGGCTCGCGATTCAGGTAAAGGAGTGCATGTTGAATTTTCACAACTTGAAGGTATGGCGCACGCTTCTGCTGATCAGGACCAAGAACTTAAAGAGCTTGCCGCGACACTAGGTCTAGAAGCATCCTTTATGAACTCAGAGTCCTCCGTACTCAAATGCTACGATGATAACTACATTTGTGTAGCTTGGCCTGCAGGCCTTACTACTTCTGATAAAGAAGGTTTTTCAGAGAAGGTGCAAACCCTTAAACTTAAAGATGTTGAAAAATTTTTTAAAAATAAACAATTAAAATATGTCAAAGTGATTGAAAAACCAACAGAAGTAGGGGCGGGCTCCGAAAATAAGGGCACACTTATACCTACAATTCATCCAGTTACTGGCCCTGAAGAGATAGTTGCTGCCCCCTGGTGGATTGATAAAAATCGTGCACCTCTTAGAAAATCAGCACCTGTCTTAGGTGAGGGAAACGATTATGTTCTTGGGTTTCTCTTAAATTGGTCACCAGAAGATCGCGCGCTTATAATGGCGTTTGATCAGGAAAAGAGACATGATAAAAAAAACTGACTCACATGCAAGTTTTGAACGCTCCATTAGACCGGTGCCTGCTAACTTTGCAGTAGTAGGTGCTAATAGATCAGTACTTTACGCAGCAAGCTGGTTGAAAAAAGCTGGAGCATCAATTGTGGGATCTTCTTCAATTAAAGATGGGACTACATTAAAGGAAACTCCCGTAGCAATTTTGGTTGCAGGCGATGCTGTCAAAGATTGTCAAATTGAAGGCATTGATGTGCCGGTCATCTTTTTTTGGGATTTTGAGGTTGGAGAACCTGGTATTGGTGCCTTTGCAAGTGCCGTATCAGGAGTATCGTCAGTGATAGGTAAGTCTGAAAGTGCTCCAGGTGTACTACCGGTGCACATGCCTGAACAATGGACTGGAATTTTTGGAGCTAGTCTTGCTCTCGGTTTATTGTTTAAACATCCGAGTGGTAAACCTGAAAAACCAGCTCGAATAGATGTTTCTGCGGCAGATATCCTTCGCGCTTTTGCTGAACAGAATTCAGGGAATCACGCTGGTGTTCCGTATGGTTGGCGACGAAATGGCCTCACAGCTGTTGAGCATGGTGGTGTATTTCCACAAGGATTCTTTCGCTGTAAGGATGGTTATGTCGCTGTTCAAGCACGTTCTCGTCAGGACTGGACTGCGATTCTTTCTGCATTTGATAACCCGGCTTGGTCAGAAGACAAAAGTATGCAAAATCCATTTAAACTATCTGAGAACGATAGTCATGTTCTGCCGCACTTCCAAGCAGAACTGGACAAACGTAATATGAAAGATCTTTTAGAGCTGGCGTTGGAAAGTGGGGCTCCCATGGCTCCCGTTCTTTCAAGTTTAGAGGCTATCTCATCTAAAGTATTCCGAGATGGTTTCGTTGAGGTAGATGGTGACTTAAATTTACCCTTTATTATTAAAAGAGTTACAAAATGAATATCTTTTTATTTAGGAAAAAAAAATGACCTGGGGAACTATTACTGATGAGGGGATTGCTGAGGCAGAAACACTAGTTAATGTTTTACTTAGGCGTGATAGAATGCGTTGGATTGAAACAGCTACACGGGATGCAATTCGTCATTTTGCTTGGGGCATAGGAGATAATAACCCTTTATGGTTAGACTCCGAACACGCGGCCAAATCCCCTTATGGTGGAATTGTTGCCCCACCATGTATTCTTTATGCTCTGGATGGAACAGTGGTTGCTCCTAAACTGGCTGGAGTTCAATGGCTTTATGCTGGTACAACTTTTACTTGGCTTGAGCCAATTCGTTTAGATGATACATTTAAAGTTGAGGCGCGTTTAAAAAAACAAGAGCTTAAAAGTGGCCGCAGGTTTTCAAAATGGGTTCTTCAAACTGGTGAGATCAAGTATATAAACCAACATCAAAGGGTGGCTGGCATTGCTATTGGCCGGTGCGCAAGAACGCCTCGGGGAGATGCGCTTACTAAGGATAAAAATAACAAAGCATTAAAGGTTGCCGAGGAATATAACTACTCTGCTGAAGAAATATTTGATATCGAGAGCCAGGTTTTGGGTGAACACCGTCAAGGTGGTGAGCCTCTTTTTTATGAAGATGTAGACGTTATGGATAAAGTCCAACCCGTTGTAAGGGGTCCACTAGGGGTGGTTGACATAATGGCTTGGTACTCTGGTCAACAGGGTGCAACGCACTATGGGGGCGTACATGGCGACGCTATCCGATATCGCAGTCGCCATGCAGACTATCATCTTAATAAGAAGACAGGTGCCAAAGAGTCTGCTGGACGAGGTCATCTTGAAACTTCAACTGGGAAAGATGTAGGGATGGGTGGCGCTTATGATGTTGGGCCTCAGAGGATTGCGTGGTGCCAGCACATGCTAACAAATTGGATTGGTGATCATGGTTTCCTCCACACACTTGACGTTAACGTTCGAAAGCCTAATCTAGTTGGTGATACCCTTTGGTGGACTGGTGAAGTTCTGAGTAAGAATGTTCGGGAAGGCTATGGAGTTATAGAGTTTAGTGTTCGAGCTGTAAATCAAAGGGGTAAGCTTTCAGCTGATGGTACTGCTTCAGCTGTACTTCCAAGACGTAATAATGGGCCTATCAGTTTTCCATTGCCTCATGCTCTTGTATAATTCTTGTCTGTATTTAGAAAGTTAAGGTAAACTGATTTGGCCCGTTATTCACCGATTGATTATAGTAACAGTCTGTGTATCGCATCTGCAATTAATTATGATATTGGCGAAGGTCCGATTTGGAACTCCGCATCTAATAAACTAATATTTGTTGATTGTAATCCTGGTTATCTAAATCAATTAGACCCTATCTCGGGGATAATAACGAAATATGAGGTTGGTCAGACAATTGGAGTTGCCTTACCATGTAAAAGTGGTGGCTTTGTAGTCACATCAGGAGATGGATTACTTTCTTTTGATGAAAAGTGTGAAGCTTCATTACTTGTACCGATTGAAGCTAGCGTGAAGGCTAATCGCATGAATGACGGTAAATGCGATTCACATGGTAGGTTGTGGAGTGGTACATTTTCATCAACCTTTAAACGTGGGGCAGGTAATCTTTACCGTATAGACCCCGATCTTTGTGTTACTAAAGCAGTTAGTGGAATTCGTGTTTCAAATGGGATTGCATGGAATGAAAATGAAAATTTAATGTACTTTAATGATACACTGTCCGGTGGAGTTGACGTTTTTGATTATGATATCAAGCATGGATCTCTATCCAACCGACGTAGATTTGTTGATATTGAGAGGGAACAGGGACTGCCAGATGGCTTAACAGTAGACACTGAAGGATGTGTCTGGGTGGCTTTGTTTTACGGAGGCGAGGTTAGGCGCTATAGTCCTCAAGGAAAGTTAGTAGGTGTAATCAAACTACCGACTTCTCGAATAACTAGTTGTAATTTTGGTGGTGCAGATCTAACCGATCTTTACATTACAACAGCAGATTTCAAAATCAACGATGATGGTCTTCCGCATGAACCAGAGGCTGGTTATTTGTTTAAATGTAATCCAGGAGTCTCTGGCTTACCGTCGCACCCATTTGGAAGGTAAATGGACTATGGTGTTCTCTTGCAGTATTTATAAAAAACTACAATTTAGTTTATGCATTGTTTCTCACAAGTTTCTGTAATTAACGCATAATAAAACCAGGATAACCATTAGAAACTTCCTCAGTTAGAAACTTCCTGAATCGGATTTGACCACCGGCATATATAAGACATTTATGTCGATAATTGCGATCTACGTTTGAGTTATATCCAGTGAACCAAGATTGCTCCTTACCAAATAAAATACGTTCAGACATTTCTCGAACTTGATCTCCCCAAAAGCTTTCAGCTTCCTCTCGTGGGTTAAAGTAGTGAATATTATTATCAAAAAGATGCTCAAGCATCTGCGAACACCAATTCACTGCTTCTTCGATGCCCCTTGGAAAATTTGTTGCAACCGATCCACTTTGCGGTCCAGCAAGTGTTAACATATTTGGAAATCCACTCACTGATAAGCCAAAATGTGTTTGAGGGCCATCGGCCCATTTTTCACGAAGAGTCTGTTTATTTTCACCAACAATATTTATTTTATCGAACGCGCCCGTTACAGCATCAAAACCTGTAGCATAAATTATAATATCAAATGGATAATGTATGTCTTTTGTTTGAATTCCTGTTTCGGTTATATATTCAATTGGGTTTTCCCCAATATCAATTAATTTTACGTTATCTTGGTTGAATGCTTCGTAATAACCCGTTTCCATTGGAACACGCCTGGTCCCAAACCCATGATCTTTTGGGATTAGTTTTTCTGCAACTTTAGGATCATTGACGCGTTGCCTAATTTTCTGCGCTACAAACTTTGTGAACTCTGCATTTGCTTCTGAATTTACCAACATATCTTTGAAGTTACCAAGCCAGACGCCAAAGCCGGGTGAGGAATAAAGTTTTTCCCAGAAGGCTTCACGATCTTCAGGTGCCACATCGAAAGTTTTTCGTGGATCAACATCGTGATAGAAGCCGCTTGGCGTCTTACCACATAACGAAAAAATTTCTTCATAACGATTTTTTATGTCGTTCATCTCTTTTGAGGTTATACGAGAGTTATGTAGTGGCGCGCACCAATTTGGACGTCTTTGAAAAATGGTAAGTGATCCAACCTTATTAGCAATTTCTGAAATTAGTTGAACTCCTGTTGCACCGGTTCCAATTACCGCAACATTTTTACCAGAAAAATCTACGGGTTCACGAGGAGCATTAAACGTGTGGAAAGAAAGTGATTTAAATTTTTCAACACCTTTGTACCTTGGTAAAGTTGGAGAAGAGAGTAAACCAATAGCAGTTAGTAAAAACCTCGTAGTAAAAGTGTCACCCTCGTTGGTGGTCAATTCCCATCCAGATATTTCAGGTTTCCAAATCGCTGATTCAAGGCGGCGGTCAAAAACCATATGTTGTCTTAGATCAAATTTTTTAACTACGAATTGTAGATATTTTTCTGTCTCTTCACGCGGCGAAAAATGTTCAGTCCAGTTCCACTCTTTCAGGAGCTCTTTTGAAAAGGAATAACCGTAGGTCTCACTTTCAGAGTCAAACCGGCATCCAGGATACCTATTCCAATACCAAGTGCCACCGACATCTGATCCTTGCTCTAATAAGAGAAAACGCTTACCCATTTGCTGTAGTTTATAGGCTTGATAAATCCCGCAAACACCGGCTCCTATTACAATAGCGTCATAATCTAGATTTTTCATAAAAAATTACCTGTTTTGGTGGGCGTAGCCAAAGAAAAAATTTAAATAAGTGTAGAGAGTTACTCTTACTTATCTCGTATTTATACCAGTTTAACAGTCTGATATTTTGTCGCAAGGCAAAAGTTAGTTGACGTAAGACAAAAAAACCATATTTTCCGAATGACTACATAGTTTTAATCCCCTATACTATATAAAGGGATTACGACCAAAATATTAATGCCTAGGGTTAATACCCAATAGTTATGAACTTGTCATTGTAATTGTGATGGGAAAGGGAGAAATAGTTATGCTCAATGTAAGTGCAGCCTTAAGGCGTGCGATGGAATGCAACCAAAACCGTATAGCAATAATAGCTGGAGATATTGAGCTTACATTTGAGGAAGCGTGGAAGCGTGGTTGTCAGCTAGCGAATGCATTATTGGATATGGGACTTCAGCCTGGTGATAAAATAGCAGTTCTTGAAGATAATTGTCTTGAAGCTTCAGATTTTTTTCTTGCGACAGCAATTGGGAATTTTGTACGCGTTCCGTTATATCGCCGTAATTCTGCATTAGCCCATTCTCATATGATCAGTCATACAGATTGTAGAGCGGTTGTTGTGTCGGAGGAGTATGCCCATGAGGTTAGCTCATTTAAAGAGGAGTTGGAGTGTCTAAAGCACGTAATCGTACGTACAGATAATTATGAAGAGTGGCTTGCAAAACAGTCAGATATAGAGCCAGATTTAAAGATAGATATCAATCAACCACACCTAATTCGCCATTCAGGTGGAACAACTGGTCGTTCTAAAGGTATGCAGTTCTCTCACAAACAGTGGATGCGTACCTGCCGTGATTGGTCATTTTTTCTCCCAAGAATGGAGGCAGGTGATTACGGTATTCATGTTGGGCCAATCTCACATGGTTCGGGATACTTGTTCATGCCAATCTGGCTTGCTGGAGGTTGTAACCTGTTAGTAAAAAAATTTGAACCAGAGATCTTTGCAAATTTGCTTGAAGCTCATGGAGGCTTTACGTTTGCGGTGCCCACAATGCTTAGTGATATGGTTGCCAGTAGTACTGAAAAAAAGGATTTCTCTAAGTTGCGTGGTATTATGGTGTCAGGGGCGCCTATTCAACCTGCAACCGCCCTTCAAGCGCGTGATTTTTTTGGGGATGTCTTATACCAACTCTACGGACAAACAGAGTCCGTGCCAGTAGCAGGCATGGGGCCAAAAGAATGGTTCAGTGATGTACCAGGGTCTGAGCCTTTGTTAGCAGTCGGAAAAATAATGCCTTATTCTGCAATAGAAATCAGAGACGATAACAATAATCCGTTACCTGCAGGAGAAATAGGTGAGATAGCCTTAAAATGCGAAGGTCAAATAACTGAGATTCTAAATGAGCCTGAACTAACTAAGGAGCGTCTAGTGAACGGGTGGGTTTTGTCGGGTGATGTTGGAAAAATTGATAAGAACGGATATGTATATCTAACAGATCGCAAGGATGACATGATAATTTCTGGTGGTTTCAATATTTGGCCTGCTGAATTAGAAAACGTAATATCAAGCCTAAAAGGGGTTAGAGAAGTTGCCGTAGTGGCTGCACCACATCCACGGTGGGGTGAGGTACCAGTAGCCGTTGTTGTAGTTAACCCGGGAAACAGTCCTTCAGAAGAAGACATAGTTAGTGCCTGCAAGGTGCAACTAGGGTCATACAAGCGACCAGGCCGCGTTATACTTCAGGAAGATCCGTTGCCTAGAACACCAGTGGGAAAAATTCAAAGAAAGGCTGTGCGAGAACTCTTCTGGGATCAGGATTCAGATATAAATATTAGTGGCGCCTAAAAAGGTTTATGGACATTGTAATCCATACGGTTAAGGCGGTAAATTAATCTATGGAATTAACCTAGGAAAAACCCTTGTTCCATTATAGCACTCTTGACCTGTTCGCCGAACTAAGTCCCATGTGTGCTTATAGTAGCCCGTGCCATTTACCATGGTAGCAATTTCAGATATTTGATCTTCTGGCATCGTTGGAGTACCGGCTGGCAACGTAAGGTCTTGACGTGCGCCATAATCAAAAGTTGTGTGGTAAGCTACTGCTTCAGCAATACTATTTCCAATTGTTATTACTCCATGCCAAGGTATTATAATTGCAATGTCATCGGTTCCAAGGGCTGGACCAATTGAAGCAAAGTCATCGTTAGGGCTAATGCAAGTTTTTCCAAAAAATGGTGTGGTGACATTAGCAAAAATCCTCAAAGGTCTGGCAAGAGCGGCTTGGCTTGTAGCCCAAAAACCATGAGAATGAACAATTGCATGAACGTCGGGGCGCTGCCGGTATATCCCGTGATGAAATTCTATACCAATTGAAACTGGTTTGTTAGTGCCAACCGGATTACCTTGAAAGTCGACAGCAAAAATATCGGCTTCATGCATTTCCTCGAAAGTTTTATCGAAAGCATGCGATACCATAAGTTCTTCGCCAGGAACTCGAATTGAAATCTGACCACCAATACCAGTACCCATTCCATAGGCTGCTAAGCCTCTACAAGCATCGAGAACGTCCTTAAATATCGAATCCATTGTATTCTCCTAGTTATGTAATTTAATCAAAAAAATATCATGGAATTAAAATTTTGTCTAATGGCAATTTTTATTGCCTATAAGAAAAGCAAAGATTTCTTAACAAATAATTTTTGTGAAAAGATTAAACCTTTTTGAGACATACGAAATGACTGTTCTAAGGCCATTGAAGTTGCAAAACTGTTATAAGATTTTGTACCTTCTTTGGGACTTTAATATTCGATTTTTGATAATGAATCTGAGTGAATTCCACTGCTTGATGGAATTACATCAATGTGATGTAATAGTGG
>CAJWHE010000029.1 GCA_913041145.1 uncultured Paracoccaceae bacterium | reverse complement strand
TTATGCAAGATTTTATCGAAAACGTAATAGAAAGATCAATTTTTGCTAGCAGATGGCTACTGGCACCTGTTTACTTAGTGCTCTCTATTTCACTAGCTTTTGTAGCAATAAAAGTGGTTCAAGAGTTTTTACATTTTGTTCCCCATGTAATGGAGAATAATCTGAAGGAACTGATGTTATTTCTTTTACATATTGTTGATCTTGCTCTTGTTGGAAACCTGATCTTAATGATTATTTTTGCTGGATATGAGAATTTTGTTTCTAAAATATCCGTTGCAGATTCTAGTGAGGACAAACCAAACTGGATGGGAAAGGTTGACTTTAGTGAGCTAAAATTAAAGTTAATAGCATCCATAGTCGCAATTTCTGGGATAAACCTTTTAGAATCGTTCATGGATATTGAACATATATTAGCAGTTGGTGGGACAGATCAGCTATTCTGGATGGTTCTGATACATGTCGTATTTATAGGTTCTGGAGTATTTTTAGCAATAATGGACTTCGTTGCATCTAAATCCCATCATTAGTTTTAAAAAAATATGTACCAACTCATAAGTATTTAAACTCTCAAAAAGTCTAAATAATCTTGCTTAATCTCTAAAACAGCAGCTTCAGTCAAAGCAACACCGTGTTCCGGTTTAGCCAATGCAGAGTGAGAACCGACTCTTCCATCCGGAAAAGAGGCTTTATGTTTCTCTGGTCCCTCATGTCTATCTCCCGAGTGAGCAATTATATATTCTTTAGACAACTTTTCTGGAGGTTCGCTTGCGAGTGGGGAGCTTATAATCCGGTGGTATGCTTGTGTTATAGAAATCTCAGAAGGCGTTGCGTGCATCCCCTCCCAATCAGAATAAAAATTATTTCGTAATTTATTCACAGCCAAAAATTCCCACCAACTTTTAATTCTTATACTTACATTGGTAAATTCTTTAGCCAGCTCTCTCAACGGTTCAAGGTTAGCTCCATGCCCATTTAGGACATAAATGTGACCAAACCCATGTCTGGTGAGTGATGAAAATATTTCACTACAAATTTCTTTATATAAGTCTAATGAAAGAGAGATTGTGCCAGGAAAAGCCATGTTAAATTCTGCTGGAGCATAACCCAAGGGAGGGGCAACCAAAGCATTTAACTCCTCGCCTACCTTAGTTGAAATCGTGTCTACACATAGCATATCCGTACCGATTAAACCAATGGGACCATGTTGTTCAATTGATCCTGTAGGAAGAATAACCCCATCAGAATAACGTAAATAATCTTCAACCTCTAACCACGACGAATTAGTTAATTTCATACTTCCATCCTACTTGTTAATAATAATCAATCCAAATTAGGTTTTAAAAGTAATAAAAAAACCACCTTCTGCTTACAAAAAAAGCCCCAAAGGGGCTTTTTTCTATTAATTTTTAAACCTATATCAGAGGCCATACTTTGCAGCTGTAGCAGCAAAAAAGCCTTTAGCTTTCTTTATGTTAATCCAGTGATTTACATAATTTATCCAAACTTGATCAGCTTGAGGTACTAACATAGCTAACGGTGTAGGATTACGTCCATCAACTGCTATTGCTCTTAAGTTCGGGTATTTAGACAATAGGGTTCCACCTTCGACATTAGAAGTTATAAATACTTCTGAACGGCCCGCCAAAACTTCTTGATATCCACGTGCTGGTGCTTCAATTTTTGTAAGTTGTGCGTTAGGAAACCAATCTTCTGCATTTTTTTCAAAAGTTGTACCTAAAGTCGTAGCAACTTTTACATCTGCTTGATTGATAGAATCCCAGCTGTCAAACCTATCTGCATTTTCTGCCGTCGTATATGCTCTTACTACCACCGACATATATGAATCTGAATAACCTGCTGCTTTCGCACGTTTTACTTGAACTCCAGCTGATCCTGTAATTACATAGTTACCTGCAACAACACCCGCAACAAGTGTTTTCCAATCTGTTGGAACAAATTCTATCTCTACATCCATGTCCTTAGCTAACTCGGTTAGAACATCTATATCAAAGCCCTCATAACCATTTGTCGCTACATCACGCTTACTAAATGGATAGAAATCTCCAGTTGTACCAGCTTGCAGTACGCCAGAACTCAGAACTTGATGTAGCACAGAGTCTGCAGAAGCTGATGCATTTGCCATTATTAATGTAACAAATGACAATAAATATACTTTTATTAATTTCATAATTTTTCTTCCCTTTTTTAATAAATTTAATAATATATGTTTCTGACAGTTATATAAAAAATTTTCCAAACAATAACAAATTATTATGTACAGACATAACTTATTATGTCTATAAGTTAAGCATAAACCCGATTAAATTACAAGAATTCCTTTTAAGGTAAACAAATGGCAGACACGTCCCTAGCTGTACAATTCAAAAACGTTGACAAGTGGTTTGACGACTTTCATGTTTTAAAAAATATAGATCTTAAAGTATTAACTGGTGAAAAAATTGTAATATGTGGTCCTTCCGGCTCCGGAAAATCAACACTCGTCCGATGCATAAATAGTCTGGAGCAACATAATTCTGGAAACATAATGGTCCAAGGAAAAGAGGTAAATAAGAACCTTTCAAAGGGCACAGAAGTTAGTTCAGAAGTTGGCATGGTATTTCAACAATTTAATTTATTTCCCCATCTGACTGTAAAAGAAAATCTTATTTTGGGTCCTATGAAAGCGCGAGGGCTGACCAGAAAAGAAGCCGATGACCGTGCTATGAAATTGTTAGAGCGGGTGAAAATACCAGAGCAAGTAAATAAATATCCCAGTCAATTATCAGGAGGTCAACAACAGCGTGTGGCGATTGCCCGTTCACTTTGCATGGAACCAAAAATTATGTTGTTTGATGAACCCACTTCTGCTTTAGACCCAGAAATGATTGCCGAAGTCTTAGATGTGATTATTGATCTCGCTCAAGAAGGAATAACTATGGTCGTAGTTACTCATGAAATGGGATTTGCTAAAAAAGCAGCTGATAGAATGATATTTATGGATGAGGGTAGGATTGTTGAAACGGGCACACCCGATGATTTTTTTAACAATCCACAAACAGAACGTTGCAAACTTTTTCTAAAACAAATCTTACAACACTGAGGGAAAAGTTATGAAAACAAAAACTTTTATAGCAATTACCTTACTTTTAGTTGCCAGTGGGTGTTCATCGCCTCCAGGGACATGGGGTTGGTATGTTATAGATCCTTCAACACAAAATGGATGGAATAATATAAAATTCCTTTTAAGTGGTTTCTCTGCGACTATCAGATTATCTGTATTAGCGGCCTTTCTATCGATATTAATTGGGTTAGTAGTAGCGTTACCAGGAATGTCTCTAAATCGATGGGTGCGTTTACCCAGTAGAGTATACATAGAGTTTGTCCGCGCCATACCCCTACTACCAATGTTATTTTGGGTTTTCTATGGCCTTCCTGTAATCCTAAAATCGTTAGGATTAAATATTCCAATAGATCCATTTTGGGGTGCAGCGATTACATTAGCTATATCCGATAGCGCATTTACTGCCGAAATATATCGAGGGGGTATTCAATCTATCGAAAAAGGCCAAACTGAAGCCGCAAAGACTGTCGGATTAAATTACATGCAGACGATGCGTTACGTCATTTTACCTCAGGCTTTACGACGTATCTTACCACCATTAGCAAATCAATTTATTTACATTGTAAAAATGTCTGCATTTGCTTCTGTTATTGGAATGCAAGAATTAACCCGACGAGCTAATGAGGTAGTAGTAAGTGAATATAGACCCTTAGAAATTTATAGTCTGCTAATTTTAGAATATTTAGTATTAGTTTTAATAATTAGTTCTGCAGTTCGGTGGTTAGAAAGAAAAATGGGTGCGGATCAACGTTCTTAATTAGAAAAAAATTTAACAATACTCAGGTTATACTACCGCATACAAACAGAAAGCCTTAATGTATTTTATCAAGAGTAAAGGAACTAAAATGTACTGGCAAAACTTACTTAATGAAACCATGGAACGTATTAGTATTTTATCAAAAGAAACCCCCGATACGTTTAAAGGTTTCTCTATAATGGGTCAGGCTGCAAAAACTGATGGTCACTTGAGTGAAAAAACCAAAGAGTTTATTGCCTTAGGAATAGCGATTACAACTAAGTGTGAAAGTTGTATTGGTTTTCATACTAAATCACTCGTTCGATTAGGTGCTACTCGTGCAGAGATTGTTGAAGCTCTTGCAATGGTTTCATACATGGGCGCTGGTCCGCAAATAAGTTATAGCGCTAAAGCTCTTGAAGCTTTTGATGAATTCTCGAGTTAAAGCTTTATTAAACCACAGTCTAACGTATTTATTATATAAGTAGGAGAATTTAACTTAATGTCAGCTTGGATTGAAATGATATCTGATGAAAATGCGTCGTCAGAATTAAAAGAAATATTAAATCTTGCAAGAACTCCACACGGGACAGTTGATAATGTAATGCGCATTCATTCGTTGCGTCCTAACACAATGAAAGGTCATGTTACACTATACCGAGCGGCCTTGCATGATGAGGTAAACACAATTCCAATGTGGTTTCAGGAAACAATTAGTAGTTACGTTTCAATGTTGAATAACTGCGATTATTCACTCGCAAATCACTGGAAAAATGCTGTGCATTTAATGGGTAGCGAGCAAGATGCAAACAAAATTGAGGAAGCACTTAAAGCACAGAATCCAGAAAATGCTTTCGAAGGCGAACAGTTAGCAATGTTAAAATACGCTGGAAAACTGACTCTAGATCCAGGAAATATGATAGAGAAAGACGTAGAAAAATTACGAAATGAAGGCATTGATGACGGTAAAATATTAGAATTGAATCAAATAGTAGGTTATTTTAATTATGTGAATAGATTATTAAATGGTCTCGGAGTGAAAACGACGGGTGATACCGTAGGGTTTTATAAAGATTAATTAAGACATAAAATAATAGAGATTTACCGAACTAAAGATTGGAAGTAATCAAGAATATCTTGTGGATCTCTATTCCTTGCTGTTCTCCACTCCCTACTTTGAGAAAGATTTAAGAGTTTACAGTTTTTGTCAAAGACCAAAACTAAAGGTAAACCTTTTAAATTTTCATCACCCAAATAGTTCATTAAGTTTGTATTTTGATCATAGTTATCAACATTCACATGAAGTATTCGATAATATTTCTCAGTGAATTCCGCAACCAAAGGTAAATTAAGAACAGCGGAAAAAACTCTGGCATCAGGGCACCAGTTTGCACCAAAAATTACCACTGGTTGCTTATTCTGAAGAATACAATTCTTTAAAAATAGATCCAATTGAATTTCGGAAACAAGTCCTCCGTTGTAAGGTTTAGGCCAAGGTTCCAGGATGTCTTCTTTAGATATTAGGGCCATTTAGCTATCCCAACTGTAAATTCAATAAAATAAAGTATATAATGCAATGAGTTAAAGTTGAAATAAAAAAACTTGTATTAGAAAAAATGATTATGATGAAATATATCACATTTTGCTAATGAAGCCTTTTTTAAAGATTACATTTCGACTAAAATGAAATCTGAAGAATGCTTAGTCCTTAGTCTCTTGCTCTTTGGATTTGGAGAAAAAAGTATCAATACTGTCAGATGACTTACCAATTGATAAATCTAAACGTTCAAGCCAAGGATTTAAAAGTTCGCACGCATCTTCAACCATTTTAAAATTGGCCTGTTTAACATCATTCTTTTTCTTCGTCATAAACAGTTCCTTAACTTGAACAACCTTACCTGGCTATTTTACGTGAGGCAGAAAATACTTCTTTTCCATCTAAATTAGAAAACCTGAAAACTCTCTTATTTTCGTGAGATTCACTACTATATTCCAAATCAACTCCAGGATAGTGGCCAACCTCTAAAGGAGCTCTAGTTCCAATCTCAAAGAGAACAACATCCTCTTCTGATCTATTAAGTATAGCATGGCCACTTGGCACACCCGCCTTGAACCCAGCGCAGTCTCCTGGCCTTAATTCCTGCTCTACGTCTCCATCTATTAATGTAGCTGTTCCTGAAACGATAATGACAAATTCGTCTTCTTGCTCATGCCAATGTATTAAGGCTGTTGCTGAACCTGGGGGAAGAATTGTTTTATTTACTCCAAACTGAGTTAGGCCAGAAAGCTCTCCAACCCGAGCACTATAAATTTGGTCAGTAATCCCTTTTGTGTATTTTGATAGAACTTCTGGGTATCGCCCTTTAGAATAATCAACTTTGTGTAGTTTTACTTTCGGCATTCCATTCTCCAAGTCATGTATAATTTAGTTGGCTAATTCAATTTGGCCAAAGGGGTGGCACAATTGAAATCTCTATTTTACATACAAAATCTATTATCTTCATGCAGTTCATTCTGAAAAATCAGAATTCTTTAATATAAGTGCCCTACTTTCATTGGTTGGACAACTTGATTTTATTAGACTGTAGAAATCCGTACCTCTATTTTCTCTGATTAAAAGTAATAGCTTAACTTAGTTATTATCATAAAATATGATCAATTATTGTAATTTTCAATATAGTAACGAACACAATCTTGGACCCTACGAAACCGATCCCCCCCAAGTTGCACTCCTCCAAACCACCTTGTGACCACAACAAGGTGATCAGATAGACCTTTACGCTCTAACATCCGAACTATTATCATTCCAGCACCAGATTCTCCATCATCACTTTTAATTGCTCCCTCGTCAGAGAAAATAACTGCCCATGTATTATGCGTTGCTTTTGCATATTTTTTTTTTGTTTTTAGTAATTTTATTGCACTTTTAACTTCTAATTTATTGGAAACTGAACAGCCTGAAACTGAGTACTTAGAGCCTCGATCTGAAATTATATTTTCAAACGTAATCATAAATATCAATATAACCTAAATTTAATCTTAGAAAAACAAAATATAGTAAATATACCTAGGCTGCTTTAATATAATTTGGAGCTTTAAATTTGATCAACTCAACAGTAACAACGCATAGTTTTATTTATTTAAAGTTTGACAGGAACTAGTCTAAAAACTGATACTCTAAACGCAGTAATACTTTATGAACATTTATATAGGGTGAGCAATAGTGCTAAACGCAATATCTAATCGATCAGATTATCCGTGCCTTCTTCAAACTAATTATCTGAATCAGGCCTCACTCGGCTTGATTGGTCAAGCAGCGGTTTCTCAGATGCATGAATTCTTGGATAAAGTCGCTCGTCATGGTAATTTAAAAATGTCTGATGAGGAGGAAGCCTCGTTTGCTAATCCTTTAAGGAAAAGAGCATCGCAGCTATTGAACTGCCCCGTAGAAAATCTAGCAATTGTATCAAGTGCTAGCGAAATTCTTAGTCAACTACCTCAGCTTTTCTCTATAAAGTCGGGGAGTAAAATATTAGCTATATCGTCAGATTTTCCTGCAATAACTAGACCTTGGATTGCTTATTGCCAAAAAACAGATTGTGAACTGAAATTTATTGACGAACACGCAAACGAAAACTTAACAGAACAGATAGTACAAAATATAGATAAAAATACAGCAGCAGTATGCATTAGCTATGTACAATTTTCTACGGGTACACAACTTGATATAGAAAGAATTCGTCAAGTAGCAAGTAAGTTTGGAGCAAGGCTGGTAGTTGATGTTACTCAGGCTGCTGGTGCGATTCCAATTTCCGCAAATGATTGGCAAGCCGATATATTAGTTTGTAGTGGCTATAAATGGCTAGGGGGTCACGGTGGAGTTGCATTAGCAGTAATATCCTCAGAACTTTTAAAAGAATTGCCTCCATCTATAGGTTGGTTTGGGGGAGATAACCCGTTTGATATGACTGCAACGCTCCTTCCTTTATCAAAAACAGCCAAGAGATACACGCAAGCAACAATGTCCTACATCTCAATCGTTGGCCTCACAGCTTCGATCTCAGAGCTACTTGAAATTGGGGTGCCAAAAATTTTCTCTCACTCTCAAGAGATGTCAAAATTACTAAAAAATGGCTTAATAAATTCTCAATGGACAACTCATAGGCCCACACAGGATAAAAGCGCATCATCGCACATAATCACCCTCGTGAATGAAACGACTGATATATCTAAAACTGTCCAGGATTTAAAAGAGCAGAAGGTATATTGTGGTGTTCGAAATGGTAGGTTGCGAATTTCACTAGCTCACTACAACGATGAAAGTGATATAAATTCTCTCTTGTCAGTATTAAGATAAGACAAAAATTTATTTTTTCGCAATAATCACAACTGGTGCAAGTACCTCTTCATAAATTTGTCTAAATATATTTGATATTTTCTTTGAAGTATTATCCCCCATAAGCAAGTGAAGCCCTAATGGGGATGGGCCATTTTTTTTTATGTTCTCAATCATATTTTGAAAAAAAGTAATAGCAAATTTGGTTTTGATTTCCTTTTCAACAATATCAAATCCTGCATTTACTAATTCACTCTCATAATTAGAAATTAACTCAACCGCACTTTCTGTATTTTTATCAGCCCACGGTAATGGATAGTCAATATCAACATCCTTTAATTTCATAACGTCATAAATCACAAAGAAGCCATTAGATTTAGTTACCCTAAATGCTTCAGACATCAACTGCCTTTTGTTGGCCACATTCATTCCAACATGAATCATATAGGCCGCATCAAAGTGATTATCACAAAAAGGCATTTCTAGCGCACTAGCCGTTAATAAATTAACTTTTCCACTTAAACCTACTAACTCATTTAACGCCACCCCCGCTTCTATATAGCTAGGGGTAAGATCGATACCCGTTACACTGCTTTTATAAGTTTCCGCAATAAACCGTGCAGGGCCACCTAGCCCACACCCAATATCTAACACCTTGGAAGTGTTCGAAAGGTCAAGTTTTTCAGAAACAAACCTTGTACCCGCTATCCCACCTATGTGGAACTCATCTACTGCGCTAAGATCTTCAGGAGAGACCAAATCTAGGTCTACTCCGTTTTTAATTAAACCTTGCTTTATAATGTTAAATAAATTTTTACTAGCGTAATGCTCTGCAACTCTAAGCTCATTAACCATAAAATACGAACCCTATACTGACTTATAAAAACTTACATTTATTTATAAGTTAAAATATAAATTAATGTCCAGAGAACTAATGTGCTCCCGAAAATCGTCCGATCCTAATATTATAATCAACAGCTAACTCATAATCTGGATCGTCATTATTCTTTAAAGTTAATTGACCTGACTTATTTAATAGTCGGTGACATTCTATTGATAAATGTCGAAGTAAAACGCGTTTACCTAACATCTCATATTTTTCTGCAATAGCTTCGATAGCCTGTAATGCACTTTGATCAACAACTCTTGACTTCATAAAGTCTAAGATAATGGTGTCAGGGTCATTTGATGGCACAAATAGTTCTGTAAAACTTACAGCTGATCCAAAAAATAATGGGCCCTCGATCTCATACACTCGTGCCCCCTTCTCAGTTATAGATGGTCTTACGACCGCATGGATACGTGAAGCAGCGTTCCAGGCATAAACAAGGGCGGAGACAATCACCCCCACTATTACCGCAATTGCAAGATCCTCCAGAACAGTAACAACAGTCACTAATATAATAACCAATGCATCAGCTCGAGGTACGACGAACAATAATCTTAACGAGTTCCAAGCAAATGTTCCAATTACTACCATAAACATTACACCTACTAATGCAGCTAAGGGGATCAACTCAATTATAAAACTACCGTACAAGATGAAGCTGAGTAAAAATAAAGCAGCACAGATTCCAGAAATCCGTGTGCGACCACCCGAGTTCACGTTAATCATAGATTGACCTATCATCGCACACCCTCCCATTCCTCCAAAAAACCCAGTTACTATATTAGCTGTTCCCTGGGCTAAACATTCCTGGGAAGCCCCACCTCTTTTACCAGTAATTTCTCCAACCAAGTTTAAGGTTAGAAGACTTTCAATTAGCCCTATTAAAGCTAAAATCAGAGAGTACGGTAAAATAATTAAAAACGCCTCAAAGGTGAAAGGAATAATAGGTATATGGAACTCTGGGAGGCCTCCAGCTACAGAAGCTAAATCTCCAACTCGCGGAATATTGAGATCGAACACTATAACGACTGCTGCGACAACAAAGATCGCAACTAACGGAGCTGGGATCGCCCTAGACACTTTAGGAGTGAGCCAAATTAGCCCCATTGTACCTGCGACAAGCGCTAAGGTTATCCACAACATTTTTCCAGCCATCCAAATGTGTTGGCCATCACCTGATGATATTTTAAACTGCTCAAGTTGAGCTAAGAATATTACTACAGCGAGACCATTCACAAACCCTAACATTACAGGATGTGGAACCATTCTGATGAATTTTCCAAGGCGCATAACGCCTGCACCAAACTGAAGTAACCCCATAAGAACCACCGTTGCAAAAAGATATTCAACACCATGCGTCGCTACTAAAGAAACCATAACGACCGCAAGAGCACCCGTGGCGCCAGATATCATTCCGGGTCGTCCTCCAAAAACTGCTGTAATCAACCCCACGATAAAAGCGGCATATAATCCAACCATAGGGGTAACACCCGCAACAAAGGCAAAGGCTATTGCTTCAGGAACCAACGCTAACGAGACAGTTAAGCCAGATAGTATTTCTGTTTGAATTTGAAGGATGCCTATATTGGACTTAGTGCTCCAGAAAGAATTTAGAGATCGTGAAAAATCACGCAACAAAGTTTTTTGAATCATTGGAACTTTCTTAAATATTTTCTCGGATGATTACGTGACAAATAACTAAATTTAAAGGGTAGATTTAACTTTATTTTCTTTAAGAGAAATTGTTATAAAATACTCTATTAAAAACTTAATAGTTGAGTAAAGTTAAATTTTTTATTAAAATTTACTTTCACGATATCCGTGGTTTGGTCGACTTGACTTAGCAACCTGTACTTCTCGATGGGTAATGTAAGCCGTAGAAGTAAAGATAATAATTCCCCCAAGCCACGTCCAAATACCAGGCACTTCTGAAAATATAAGCCACGCCATAAAAGCAGCCAATGGTAACTTAACAAACTCCAATGGTTGTAAACTAGTAATTTCCGTTAAAGAATATGCCCTTGTTAGAGACATGTGAGCTAACGTTCCAAATAGAGCCATCATCCAAAGGTAACACCAAGTTTCAACATCTGGCCACTCCCATGATGCAATTGCTGGAACAAGTGTAATAGGTATAAGCATAATAACCATCCATGCCACTATGGAATCAGGAGATTCACTTCGTGTAAGTTTTTTAATAACTATTCCATTGATAGAATGGCAAAGGGCAGCAGAAACCGCAAGCACAATACCCAATGATATAGGAACAACGCCAGGTTGTATAATTACTAACATACCTAAAAAACCAACAGCAATTGCAATTATTCTTCGGACCTTTACTACCTCCCTTAAAAAAATTATTGCTCCAATAGTTAAAAAGATTGGTGTGCTAAAACCAATAGCCGTAACTTGAGCCAAGGGAATTAAGGTCAATGCTGAAAATCCAGCAATCATCCCAATGCTACCAAAAAGTGCCCGTATAAAAAATAGTTTAGGGTTGTTCATTTTTAGTACACCAAAACCCTTTGATCTAAGGATAGGCACCATTATTATCGCAGCTAAAAAATTGCGGAAGAAAACAACTTCAAAAATAGGTATGCTGAGTGCAGACTTTCGAATACATATAGCCATGCCCGTGAACATAGCGGTTGAAACCAAAAGAAGAAAAATGGCTCGAGCTTGATTGCTTTTAAATCGAACAGGAAGTTCAAGAAACATTTAGTGAGCTTTCATAAAGATCTCTCTAATTTCGTTACACACCGCTCTATATTAGAAAAATTGTCAACCCAATAGTTAATCTGAAGAGAACATAATCATCAATGATTAATTGATTATGATGCTGTCCAATTACTAGGGTAACTTATTTATACAAAAATTTAACGTGGCCTTTATTCAATTTTTTTTATGTTCAAAAAATTAAAGCCTTTAAACTTGGTTACACTTTTCTTAAAAGATTTCCTATGACAAGAGTCCAAATAATATTTTACCTACTATGTATATTAGTACCATTACTGTTTGTTCTAACAGTAATGGGTTACTCCTTCTTAGACTTACTTAATTACTTTAATCATAATACTCCTGAAAGTCTTATTAATGAATAAGAACTTATCTAAAGAATTAGTACGCAAAGAATGTTAGACTTCTTATCAGTCAAAGAAATTCCAACTTTATTCTGGACCTCACCTAAACCATTAACCATTCGGCCACCCCTTGTTTCAGTGGTTATTTTATTGTTTGGAATTTCCCTTTTTAGCTTAGGGGAAGCACTTTTAGTGGTAGCTGGCGTAGGAGTTAGTCCGTGGACTGTTCTCGCCCAGGGAGCGGCTCACACAACCGGTTGCAGCATTGGGACCGCTACTTTTATAGCAAGTCTAATTGTATTAATGGCCTGGTTTCCACTTAAACAAGTTCCTGGTATCGGAACAGTGATTAACGCAGTTGTTGTTGCCGTTGCTCTAGATTATGCATTACCTTACCTTCCTACCTTTGAGGCATTTTATTTTAAATTGGCTCAAGCAATTATGGGTATAATTCTGATTGGACTAGGA
Organism: uncultured Paracoccaceae bacterium; assembly: GCA_913041145.1. GTDB lineage: Bacteria > Pseudomonadota > Alphaproteobacteria > Rhodobacterales > Rhodobacteraceae. The sequence continues at coordinate 11,290 of CAJWHE010000029.1, read as the reverse complement.
AGTGCAATATATCTTATTGCAAACTTAGGACCGGGCCCAAGGGACGGCCTAATGACCGGGTTACAAAAAGTGACCAACTTCCCCATGTCAGTTGTACGAAACAGTATCGAATTAACCGTTGTTTTTTGCGGATGGTTACTAGGCGGTACTTTAGGAGTAGGCACAGTATTATTTGCTCTATCTATTGGCCCATTCATTTCAATGTTTATGTATTGGTTGAAACAATTTTTTTCTAAAATTTGAAGACTATTAAACTTAAAGTCGAGTTAAATAAATTTTTTTTGAAATTAAATAAACATCACTTATTTGTAGATTTAAATTTCTCCATTAGATAGGGGCCGGATAAAGTGGTTGGATACCTTGCTTCTTCGTTATGACCAAGGCAGGAACTTAAACAGGTGATTTCAGCTGACCAATTTGGTTGATGGAAATATGCCAAAGATTGTCGTTTTCTTTTTGATCCAGAGTTTACAACCCTATGGAGTGTTGAAACCCATCTGTCATTTGTCCACATTGCCATTAAATCTCCAATATTGATAATAAAAGTATTTGGCTCAGTGGGGACAGACTTCCAAACATTATTAGAAGAGAGAATTTCTAAACCAGTTGAATCTTCCTGAGGCAAAAGAATAGTTAAACTTCCATAATCGCTATGCGCTCCAGCTCTTAATTGATTTTCTTTGGCCCCTATTTTTTGTTCAGGATAATTTAAAGCTCTTAAGGCTGATATTGGGTTATCAATGTATTTAGTAAAGAAACCACTATCTATTCCAAGTGCATATGTGAAAACTATCATAACTCTAGCTGCTAGCTTCTCCATTTCATTGTAATAGGCTTCCCAGGAACATCTAAAAGTATCAGGCTTATCTGGCCAGATCGTATCCGCATAACAAAAAGATAAAGCATCCGGATCTGTAATACCCCTAGGTTTCAGTAAAGGTCCACCATTAAAACTCTCTTTAAGATCTGTTGGAGTTACCACCCCTTTTGATGCAGCTAATGCTTCCTTTCCAAGACCAATATAGCCATACGGATAACCTTCAAAAGGTGGTTTGGTTTTATTTTTCTCTTTCATAGACAAACAGAAAAAATTTTGAGTATCATTCCATACATTATCAATTATCTGCTTAGGCACTCCATGATTTTGTAATGCTATAAAGCCAGTGTTTTTGCATATGCTATCTATCTCACGGCCAAAATTTACTTTCTCTGCCTCAGTTCCTTGAAAAAAATTCCCAATATTAAAAACTGGAAGTAAACTCAAAACTTAAATACCTTCTAATTTAGATAGCTTACGAACATAAGCCAAACCCCATAATGTCGTGATCAGCCCCACAATAATAAAAACTAAGCACTGAGCGTATATAACACCAGACGAAGCAAATATACCAGAAAGCCACAGGGCCGCAGGAAGTGTCAAAACACCATCTCGAAGCCAATTCACCATCGTTGACCATAACGGCTTCCCAGTATTGTTAAAGGCTGCGCATGCAACAAACATCGTTCCTGAAAAAATATAAGCTACTGGAGTAAAATGTGTAAAAACCCAAACTAGTTTTGTTCCGTCGTCATCGAGATTAAAGGCTTTTGCTATTAAATCAGTTAGTAATAATAAAACAACCCAAATTATTGCGGTGTAACCCAAACAAAAGATTAAACCATCCCTGAAAGTCATACCCAAGCGTAAATAATTCTTGGCGCCGAAATTTTGTCCAAAAATTCCACCTATAGCTCCGGAAAGCGAAAATAATCCACCAAAAGAGAGAACTGTTACTCGGTTTATTACTGCCCATGCAGCGACAGCACTATCCCCAAAACCTGCCACGACTCCCGTCAGGAGATAATTCCCAACAGGTGTTGAAAGCTGTGTTAAGATAGTTGGTCCGGCTACAGCAAAGTATGGTCCAATAGTTACCAAAGTTTGGTTTATGTTTGGTCTGGCTAATAGATCATGCGTCCTTAAAACGATCCATAGTGCAATAGTCGCCATAATAATTCTAGAAACCCATATCCCATACGCAGCTCCATCAAGACCAAGACCGAGAAAGACTATTAAAAATGGGTCAATAAATACTGCAATAACTCCAGGAATTATTGTAACAAGCATAGCACCAACACCATCACCCTCAGCACGCAAAATAGCACTACCTGACATTCCTAATGCCATCACTGGTAAGGACGGTAGGGAAAATAAAAGGTAACGAGAGGCAAGTTTTGCTGTTTCACCTTTAGCCCCCATAAACCAAAGGAAATCTTCTCGAAAAATTACTATTAAAATAACAACTGCCACTTGCGTCATTACTGCAATTATCATTGTAGACGTAGCTAGGTTTCTGACTAGAACCCGGTTTCCTTGACCAATTGAACGAGATACAACTGCTGTAGTAGCAATCATCAAACCTATGCCTACAGAAACCGAAAAGAATTGAATTGAAAAAGCAAATCCCATTGCGGCTACCAGCTTAACATTACCCAACCAAGAGATCCAAAATAAATTAATTACGTCAACAAGAAAAATAAATGTTATTCCGACAGTTCCAGTAATCGTCATTCTTAATATATGCCCCATGAGAGAGCCCGTCAAAAACTTACCTTTTATTTCTTTCATTAGTTTATTCCAAGAAATGGGCTATGAGAAAGATCATAACCAGATGACGTTTTTCTAATATTTATTATAACGAACAGGATCTCTAAAGCTTCTATCTAAATAATAGATCCATAAAAATTCTAACTTTTATTTAGATAATCATAAGCGGACAGAGCATGGGTTTTAACCAAATGAAGGTAATCCTCAATTGGAACATTTTCATCAAATGACCCCATACCAGTAGGGAATGGCCCATAAACATATGCCGGTATTCCTCTATATCTCCACAACCGTGCATCGGTACCTCCCATACTCACAACTTGAGCTGGACGATAGCCTCTTAACTGCTCAACATTATCTTGAAGAATCTCTAGCATCTCCCCATTAGGGTCACAATGTGAGGGTGGGTTATTCATATCCTCAGTCATAGTAACTTCAGGATAGTTTTTAAGTATTTTGTAAATTTGATCCATTACAACTTCACTTTCAATCCCAACTGGCAACCGTATGTCAGCTTCAAAAATACATTCCCCTGGTATCATATTTGTTTTCAAACCTCCTTTAATCATACCAATATTTAAGGTTACCTTCGAAATAATTTTTGAAGCTCCCGAACCCATTCCCTTTTCAAAGTATGGCTCCGCCTCTTTTTGAGCCTGAAGTAAATCTTTTGGAATATCTAAAACCATATTTTCTAGATCACCTAATTCATTTATAAGTTTTGCTGCTATTAGGGTCGCAGATGGGGACACATGCGTATACGCCCCATGAGCACCAGGTGTTTTTACCGTAAAAGTAAGCCAGAGAAGCCCCTTCTCTCCGTAACGTATTGTAAATGGGCTAGATGGTTCGCCGTTAAGACAACAGTCTCCTAACACTTCGGGTTCATTATCAATTAACCATCTAGCGCCCCAAGGACCAAAGGTTTCCTCATCAGAGACACACGTCAGAGTGAGCTTTCCTTTAAGTTTTCCTTTAAGCCTGTTTAAGAAAATGTAAGTCCAGATACTTGCACTAGTACCACATTTCATATCAGATGAGCCGCGACCATAGACTTTTCCATCTAAAATTTCACCGCCCCAAGCGTCCGTCGTCCAACCTTCCTTATCCGCATCGTCACCTACTGGAAATACATCCATGTGGCCATTTAAAACTAAATGTCGCCCTTCATTAATCCCTTCAAAAGTTCCTAAAATATTTGGCATGGTGGGTTGAGGGGCAACAATTCGATATGGCACCTCATATTTATCCAATAAGTTGGTTACAACGTTCGCAGACTCAGTCGTATCACCTGGCGGATTAGGGCTTTTAGCACGAATAAAATCTTGCAAAAAGCCTATGATATTACTCTTTTCTGCCTCAATCCAAGAAAGTATTTGATCACGATCATTCATAGCTAATCCTTTTTTCTAAATGTTCATCAAAAAAATAATGCTTTATATCAATCTATTATTCCTCTTTTTTTAAGAAGGATTTAAGTTTTTTTTCTGCAACTTTGTCAATCTTTAATCCTATTTTGGTTCGACGCCAAAGTATATCTTCAGCTGTTTTTGCAAACTCATTTTCTATCAAATACTTTACTTCTACTTGATATAAACCTCCTGAAAAATGATGACCAAGGTCCTCGTAGGACTTCGCATCACCAAGCACAGCCCTTACGTTAACCCCATATCGTTTAAACAAGGTATTTAACCAATTTATATTAGCAAACGGATAAGTTTTAATAAGCTCGTCTTTAATGCTTAATATTTTTTCAATATCAAATTCACCACCAGGAAGTGGTGCAGTATGCGTCCAGTTTTCACTTGAGTTTGACAAAGATAATTTATCCAGTGCCTCTTCTGCCAACTTTCGGTGAGTAGTTATTTTTCCACCATACACACTTAAAATAGGTGCCTGATCATTATCAATATTAAGAACATATTCTCTTGTGGCAGCAGTCGCTGACTTTGCCCCATCATCATAAAGTGGTCGTACACCTGAGTACTTCCAAACTATATCCTTTAAAGAAACAGTTTTCAAAAAATAACTGGATACAAAATCACATAAGTAATTAATTTCATCTGTTGAAATTTCAGGGGATTTATCAGAATTTTCATAATTAACATCAGTAGTCCCTATCAATGTGTAATCATCTTCATATGGTATAGTAAAAATAATCCTCCCATCACGCCCTTGCAAAAAATAACACTTATCATGATTATATAGCTTTTTAATTACAATATGACTGCCCTTGACCAACCTAATGTTAGATTTAGGCATTAATTTTACTGTTTTAGTTATGATTTTATCAACCCACGGTCCTCCCGCGTTCACTAAATTCTTTGCCCTAAATATCTCAGTCCCATTAACTCCTAAAACAGTAATATTCCAAAAATCTTTATACCGAGCAACACTGGTAACCTTCGTATAAGTCATAATCTTCGCACCGCGTATCTTAGCATCTTGAGCCATTAGACTTACTAATCGAGTATCTTGCACCCAAACATCTGAGTACTCAAAGGCTTTTTTAAAACTCTTAAGTAAAGGTTCTCCTTCAGGGGTTCCATCAAGACTATAACTTGTCGTGCCCTTAAGGAATTTTCTGTAGCCAATATTATCATATAAAAACAAACCCGACCTTACTAACCATGAAGGCCGCCTACCCTTTAACCAAGGCATGCATAGGCTAATGAATTTAAAAACAGGGGTTTCAATCTTAAATTTCATTTTTTCAGAAAATGGTAAAATGAATCTCATTGGCCAAGCGATATGAGGCATATTTCTTAAGAGGACTTCCCTCTCCTTTAACGAATCTCTAACGAGTTTAAACTCCATATACTCAAGATAGCGAAGACCACCGTGAAAAAGTTTTGTCGAAGAACCTGAAGTAGCTGATGCCAAATCATTCATTTCAGCAAGTGCTACGCTAAATCCTCTTCCAGAAGCATCACGTGCTATAGCCACACCATTTACACCACCGCCAATAACAAAAATATCATATAGTTTTTTTGATTTTATTTCAGACATGAGTGGATTGTTTAACTGTAACTAAAAAAATTTAAGTTTTTAACGAGAAAGCACATTTTAAGTCTCTGAAGTCTTTAATTGTTCTAACGCTACCTGAACACCACCACGATTGTACGGAACACTAGCGCTTTCTAAACCTAATTCAACACCAGACAAGGTCGCCATAAGCATGAGATCATTAAAATCACCTAAATGGCCAATGCGAAACACTTTGTCAGATACTTTAGAAAGACCGTTGCCAAGTGAAATACCAAATTCTGTTAATGCTTTTTCACGAAAGGCATCTGCACTATGTCCTTTGGGTAGCATCACAGCGGTTAATACACCACTCTCTGCGCCCTGCTCGCTGCAAAGTACTTCCAATCCCCAAGCTCGGACAGCCTGGCGGGTAGTTGCTCCATGGCGTGCGTGTCGAGAAAAAACATTTTCCAAGCCCTCTTCATGAAGCATATCGATAGATTCAACTAAACCGTAGAGTAAATTTGTTGCTGGAGTATAAGGAAAGTAACCAGATTTGTTTGGGCCAATCATGTCACCCCAATCCCAATATGATCGTTGAAGTTTTGCAACTTTATTTGCCATCAATGATTTTTTACTAACTGCGTTGAAAGAAAGCCCAGGTGGTAGCATGAAGCCTTTTTGAGAACCTGAAACGGTTACATCGACACCCCACTCGTCGTGTTGGTAGTCAATTGAAGCCAATCCCGAAATTGAATCCACCATTAAAAGGGCGGAGTGACCGGCACTATCTATGGCTTTTCTAACCGACAGAATGTCTGAAACAGATCCAGTTGATGTTTCATTATGAACTACGCAAACAGCCTTAATTTCAGCTGTAGTGTCTTCTCGCAAAGCTTCTTCAATTTTATCTGGATCGGCACCACCACGCCAATTTCCATGAATAAATTGGGCATTGAGTCCTAAACGCTGAGCCATACTTTTCCAAAGTGTTGCGAAATGACCTGTTTCGTACATTAACACTTTATCACCAGGAGAAAGAACATTAACTAACGCAGCCTCCCAGGCTCCAGTACCCGACGCAGGAAATACAAAAACATTACTTTCAGTTTTAAACACTGTCTTCAAACCCTCTAACACCCTTGTTCCAAGCTCTGCAAAATCCGGACCACGATGGTCTATCACTTGTCTTGAAATTGCATTCAGAATCCGATCTGGGACCGAACTTGGGCCTGGAATTTGTAAAAAATGTCGACCTGGTTTTCTCATGATAACTATCAATCTTAAATAAGGGACTAAGTCCGTTTAGGTTGCACTAAAGTTAGTAAGTCGGTGGAGGGTCACTTGACGGCAAGCGAATTTAAATATTGAATTATGAATTTATGATTAGGTCAAGGTAAAATTTTGTATGACTAGTATTATCGCAAACTCTACTGGGGCCTTAAGTTTTGGAAAACAGTTAGAAAAAGAAATCGAGGGAGAAGTACTATTCGACAACTTTAGTCGTGGGCAATATGCTACCGATGCGTCAATTTATCAAATGATACCCACAGGCGTAGTTGTTCCAAAAAATAGTAGTGATATAGAAAAAGTTATCAATTTAGGCAGAAAAGAAGGTATTAGTCTTCTGGCACGTGGAGGTGGAACCTCCCAAAGTGGTCAAACCGTTAACAACTCTGTGGTCTTAGATAATTCGAAATTCCTTAATAAAATTATAGAAATTGATGTAAAGAATAGAAGTTGTGTAGTTGAGCCAGGAATTGTACTCGATGAACTAAATCGTATATTAAAACCTCATGGACTTTGGTTTCCTGTGGATATTTCGACATCCTCTAGAGCAACAATCGGTGGAATGGCAGCCAATAATTCTTGTGGTGGAAGATCTATTCGCTATGGAACAATGCGTGATAATGTTATCTCTATCGAAGGTTTCATGAGTGACGGGTCTTACTGTCATTTTGGAACGATGGAAAATCCAAACACTTCAGACTTATCAAAAGCTTTAAAACTAATCGGTGAACGAGATGCCTTAGAAATACAGCACCGCTTTCCTAAGCTCATCCGGAGAGTAGGAGGATATAACATTGATGCGTTAATTCCAAAAGGAGAGCCACATAACCTTTCACATTTACTTGTTGGGTCTGAAGGCACCTTAGTATACTCTTCAAAGGTCAAATTAAAATTGTCCCCACTTATAACAAAAAAAGTTATGGGTGTATGTCACTTTCCATCTTTTCATAAAGCAATGGAGGCAACACAACATCTTGTAAAACTAAAACCTCTATCAGTTGAGTTGGTTGACGCCACAATGATTAAATTAGCTCGAGAAATTCCTATATTTCAAAAATCTGTTGAAAATTTTGTACAAGGAAATCCAGAGGCCCTCCTGTTAATAGAGTTTTCTGAAAAGGATCAGTCTCAAAATAGTATCAAATTAGAGGAACTATGCGATGTAATGGGAGAACTAGGTTACTGTTGGGAAAACTCCGGTGCTCAATGGGGCGGTGTAATCAAGGTAGTAGAAAACAACTTACAAAACGAAATCTCAGAAGTTCGAAAGTCAGGGCTCAATATTATGATGTCTATGAAAGAATCTGGGAAACCTGTTTCATTCGTCGAGGATTGTGCGGTCGAATTAACCGATTTGGCCGACTACACTGCCGGATTGACAGAAATATTTGAAAAATATCAAACTAAAGGTACCTGGTACGCTCATGCCTCTGTTGGATGTCTTCACGTTCGACCAGTCCTGAATATGAAGCTTGATCAAGACGTTAAAACTATGCGTGCTATTGCTGAAGAAACTTTTGATTTAGTTGCAAAATACAAAGGATCTCACTCAGGTGAGCACGGTGATGGAATTGTCAGGTCTGAGTTTCATACAAAAATGTTTGGAAAACGATTGGTTAATACCTTCAAGGAAATCAAACAAACATTCGATCCATTAGGATTATTTAACCCTGGAAAAATAGTTGATGCTCCCAAAATGGATGATCGAAGTTTGTTCCGTTACGGCCCAAAATATACTCCTAAGGAGTTCAAAACAGAATTGGATTGGTCAAATTGGCCAGGTACAGGTGGAGGTTTTTTAGGTGCCGTAGAGATGTGTAATAACAATGGTGCCTGTCGTAAACTAAAAGGTGGAACGATGTGCCCCTCTTACCGCGTCACAAGAAACGAAAACGATGTGACACGAGGTCGTGCAAATTCTTTACGATTAGCAATTACAAATCAATTAGGAGCAGATGCCTTCACTTCAGAAGAAATGTTCAACACAATGAAATTATGTGTCTCATGCAAAGGATGTCAGCGCGAATGCCCAACAGGTGTGGATATGGCCGCAATGAAAATAGAAGTTTCAGCAGCTCGCATTAAAAAATTTGGTTTAACATTCAGTGATAGATTAATTTCTTATCTACCTCGATACGCGAGTGTTGTATCTAAATTTCCTCGCCTTATGAATCTAAGGAATCGTGTTCCAATTTTAGCAAAGGCCTTAGAGCGAGCCACTGGTTTCTCCGCGAAGAGACCTCTTCCTAATTGGTCGAATGATATCTTTAACGATAGAAAGCACCCCTCAAGAGTTAACCCAGATATTGTGTTATTTGCAGATACATTCAATCGATACTTTGAGCCCGAAAACTTGCGGGCAGCGATAGCAGTTTTTAATAAGGCCAAAGTTTCTTTTGTTGTAGCAAAACCAGAAGACAGAAAAAGACCTTTATGTTGTGGTAGGACTTTTTTATCGACTGGTCTTGTAGATAAAGCAAAGGAGGAAGCAACCCGACTAGTTAACGCCCTCTTACCACATGCTAAAGCCGGGCGGTATATTGTAGGCTTGGAACCTAGTTGTCTATTAACCCTGAGGGATGAAATTCCAAGACTTATTCCAGGTAAAGATGCAGAATTAGTAGCAAAGTATGCCCTTTTATTTGAAGAATACATTGCTAAACATTTAGATAAAAATTTATTAAAATCTCTATTTAAATCTCCTATAGATACTATTCTATTGCACGGGCACTGTCATCAAAAAGCAGCGGGAGTGATGTCATCTGTAGAGCAGGTCTTAGACTTGCTTCCAAATACTACCGTTGAAATATTAGAGACAAGTTGTTGCGGAATGGCAGGTTCGTTTGGATTGAAAGCTGAAACCTACTCAGTGTCAATGGAAATGGGTGAGTTAGATCTTTTCCCTGCTGTAAGAGCCAGACCTAAAAACTCTATAGTTGTTGCTGACGGCACCTCATGCCGCACTCAAATAAAAGATGGTACAAACACCGAAGCTATTCATGTAGCAAGAGTTTTAGAAATGGCTCTATCATAAAATAAATTTTTAGATTTAATACTTTTACTATAGTTCTCTTCTAGCTCTGGTTTAACTCTTTATTTTTGGTGCACAAAGTTTCGAAAAATAAATTTTAAAAGCCTGTATAATATGAAAATTAAAATAATACTGCCAACTATAAGGCGGGAATAATCTGTCCAATCTTGGCTCTGAGAATTTGTACCCCAGTTATCAAACTGTTGAACAGCAAAGATGAATAACACACCATACCCAAATACAACCAGGACTCGACAGACCCTACCAATTAATAAGTACATTCATCCACCTCATAACATCTCTTTGACATATAACGTTAGACAAAAACTATAACTAGTATCTGCCCTTTAAAATTTTCATTAACAAAAACTAGTGACACCAATTTTATAGCACAAGTGATAAAATAATGTAGAGTTTGTTCAAAGGTTTTTGTCAAAAAACTACAAATAAACTTTAGATGCTTTATATAACACTTTTGAATAACCAGGATATGTAATTTTCTAGAGTTCAGTAAAAACAAAATAATTTGAACTCTGAAATTAATGCCCTTAAATGATGTATGGGAAACTAACTATTAAGAACAAAGAAAACTTCACTTAATGTTGACAATCAAGTACAGTATTAAGCTAGATGTTTAATGAGGAAATTTTAATGGCTTACCAAACACTCAGTTTTGAATTTTCAAAGAGCATAGCAACTATTACCCTTAATAGAAAAGATAATTCTGCGAATGCATTAAACGCTAAGATGACTGAAGAGCTATTTGATGTGAGTGTAAGATGTGGCTCTCCAGACGTTCGTTGCGTAATTATAACTGGAACTGGTAAAATGTTTTGTGGTGGTGGGGATCTGGTAGAGATGAACGCCGTCGAAGACAAACACACTCACCTAACTAAAATGGCTACATTACTACATGCCGGACTCACAAGGTTCTCACATATTGATGCACCCATAATTATTGCTTTAAATGGCACAGCTGGGGGAGCTGGGTTTTCTTTAGCTTTAGCTGGCGATTATGTCATAGCATCAGATAAAGCAAAGTTTGTATCAGCTTATACAGCTTCGGGGCTTACTCCAGATGGATCCTCTACTTACTATCTTGCTAAGCATGTTGGTCTTTTACGTGCTAAAGAATTAATGCTTACTAATCGCGTTCTTACTGCATCAGAAGCTCAAGACTGGGGTATTGTAAACAAAGTAGTGACATCCGAGACAGTTATGAAAGAAGCGCATACAATGGCAAACCAATTTGCCTCAGGGCCTACGAAAGCCTTCGGTGGCGTAAAACGGCTACTAAACACCGCTTTTTCTGATGGTATTGAAACTCAACTTGATCATGAGACACGTTCAATTGCTAACATGATGCGCACAAATGATGGGCCTGCTGGCATAAGTGCCTTTCTTGACAAGAAGAC
>CAJWHE010000028.1 GCA_913041145.1 uncultured Paracoccaceae bacterium | reverse complement strand
GGCTAATTAATTAAAATTGGGAGAAGATAATGAAAATGAAAACAATTAACAATAAGCCACTTCACAAGAAAATACCTGGAATGGCTAAGGAAGCTAAGGAAGGTCAATTAGACCGCCGTGAGTTTCTAGCGATGGCTACAGCCTTCGGAGCAACAACAGCAACCGCCTATGGTTTACTAGGAATTGCAGCGCCAAAGGTTGCGTCAGCTGCTGCCCATAAAGGTGGAGTTTTAAAAATTTCCATGAGTGTCCGGCCTTTTGAAGATCCAAGAATTTATGATTGGTCTGAAAAAGGGAATTTAGGCCGCATGGTTTGTGAAACACTTATTCGTTATACAACAGATTCCACTTTTGAACCGATGCTTTTAGAGAGCTGGGAAGTAAATGATGATGCCACACAGTACACTCTACACGTGCGAAAAGGCGTAAAATGGAGTAATGGTGACGACTTTAATGCTGATGATGTAGTTTATAATATTAATGGATGGTGTGAAAAGGACGTTGAAGGCAACTCTATGGCCGGAAGAATGGCGTCTCTAATCGATGCCACCACAAACAAAGCAGCCGATGGTGCAATCGTAAAAGTAGACGATTATACAGTTCAGTTAAACCTACCAAACTCTGATATAACCATCGTTCCAGGACTGACAGATTATCCTGCATTAATCGTTCATAAAGATTTTGATAGCTTGGGTAGAAATTTAATGACAAACCCAGTTGGAACAGCTCCTTGGACGTTAATATCTCACGCTGTAGAAGAATCAGCAGTATTTGCGAGAAGAGACGGATATTGGGGTGATGCACCACATTTGGAAGGATTAGAATTTACAGACTATGGTACTGATCCAGCTGGTGAAATAGCAGCGTTTGAGGGTGGTGATTGTCACGTAAATTATCAAACAACTGGTGATTATATTGATGTTCATGAATCAGTAGGCATGGGTATTGTTGAGGCTGTTACAGCAGCAACAGTAATAGCACGTGTGAATGTTAAGGTAGCACCATATGATGATAAGCGTGTAAGAAATGCGCTGCAAATGGCCTGTGATAATCAAGTAGTTACAGACATTGGCTTCCAAGGCAGAGGTTCTGCTGCAGAAAACCACCATGTATGCCCAATTCATCCTGAATATGCAGCTATTGAAAAAGGTTCTGTTTCTGGAAATGCTCCAGACAAATCAGGTGCAATGGCTCTGATGGAAGAAGCAGGAATGGCAGATTTTGAGCATGAGTTAATCTCAATTGATGATGCGTGGCGACGAGATGCTACTGATGCGGTTGCAGAGGAATTAAGAAGTGCAGGTATAAAAGTAAAAAGAACGATAATACCTGGTTCATCTTTCTGGAATAACTGGCTTCAGTATCCCTATTCAACAACAAGTTGGAACCAAAGACCTTTGGGCGTTCAAATCTACGCTTTGGCTTATCGTAGTGGAGAAGCTTGGAACGAGACTGCATTTAGCGATTCAGAATTTGATTCCTTGCTTTCTGATTCACTAAAAGTTGCTGATGCAGGTACGAGAAGCAAAATAATGGCTAAAATGCAGGCTATCCTACAGGACTCAGGTATAATGATCCAACCAACATGGAGAAAGCTATACAGAACAGTTTCGCCAGACGTTCAGGGCTTGACTGGAATGCATGCGTCTTATGAAATGCACTTTGAAAAAGTTTCACTTTCATAATTTATTTAACAATCAAACTGAGGGGTGCAGCGCATCCCTCAGTTTTATATTTTGGAAAAAATGACATAAATGCTATTTTTTATTTTTAAACGTATATTTGTTGTATTTTTAACTGTGATTTGCTTATCATTCATAGTTTTTACGTTAGTTACAATTGAACCAAATCTTAAAAAAATGGCATTAAACCAGGCTAACATGCGTATGGAAGAAGCAGCTGTTCAGAGCTGGTTAGATAAAAATGGTTATAAAAGACCACTTCTTGTTCAATATGGTGAATGGTTAGGAAATGTAGTTCAAGGTGATTTCGGTTATTCAACACATTTTAAAAAGCCTGTAAACGAAGTCCTATGGCCCAAGTTAGGTCATACTGGTATCCTTATGTTTTGGGTTTTAATAATAACAATTCCATTAGCATTAGTAATTGGCGTATTATCAGGCATGAGAGAGGGCACAAAGACAGATAGAACCTTATCTATATTCTCTATCGTCACGACTTCAGTACCTCCATATGTGAGTGGTATTCTATTTACAATCTTATTGTCCAGCTGGCTTGGTCTATTCAAGGGAGTTGCAAAGGCTGGCAATATAACTTTTGAAAATTTTGCATTACCAGTATTAACAATGGTCATGTACGATATTGGCTACATCGCAAGAATGACAAGGGCTTCAATGGTTGAAGTTATGGGTTCACAATACATTAGAACAGCACGTTTAAAGGGAATGCCTTTTATGGCGGTCGTCTTGAAGCACGCGCTTCGTAACGCGTTAATAGCACCATTTACACTAATAATGCTTCAATTCCCTTGGCTATTAACTGGTGTAGTTATTGTAGAAAAACTATTTAACTACAAAGGGTTTGGCTCTCTACTCGTATCTGCTGCAGATCAAAATGATATCAACGTAACCTTAGCATGCGGCGTTGTTGCTGTGGTATTAGTGCTTACAACTCAATTAATATCCGATATTGGATATGTGTTCTTAAATCCTAGAATAAGATTTAGTTAGACAATGGAAAGCATAAGCACATTCGAGATATGGCAAACATTTGTTACTAGGCTCTGGCCTGTTTGGCTAGCCTTAGCCATCACATTTTCTGCATCTTATCAATGGCGGTCCAAATTAGGATCAGTTGGCAGAATTTTTAATTCTCCAGTAGGTTTGGTGGGTCTATTTATTGTTTTATTTTGGGTTTTTGCAGCCATACTTGCCGACTTTATCGTGCTTTTTGACGCTTTAGAGCAATCAGGGCTATACAGACGAAAGCCCCCAGGAACTATGAATACTGCGCAGGGAATTCCATATATTTTTGGAACAGATACTCTAGGAAGAGATCTTTTCAGTCGAATGATTTATGGCAGTCAGATAGTTTTACTTATTGCGCCCGCCGCAAGTTTAGTCGCTTACGTTGTGGGAATTACTTTAGGTTTACCTGCAGGCTATATTGGTGGAAAGTTTGATACAGTATTATCTTTCCTTGCAAATTTGGTTTTAGCATTTCCAGTTATCTTGTTGTTTTATCTTTTAGTGGCACCAGGCATCAGAGAAACAATTTTACCTAATATAATGGCTGGTGTATTTTTCATGTTCCCCATTCTTTTTGCATTAATGGTAGTATACTCGCGGTTTGCAGAAAGATTAAATGTTCTAATTCCATCCTCAATTATAATTCTTCTGATTGGTGCCTGGTTATACTCAGGGTTAGTATTCAATGCAGACCCATTAGGATTAGTTGGAATTGATCCTGGCGAATTAAATATTTTTGCAGCAGTTGTTTTTACAACCTCGCCAGGCGTATTCAGGATTGTCAGAGGTTTAACCATGGACATCAGAACTCGTGACTATGTCGCAGCAGCAGTTACCAGAGGAGAAAACCCACTATTTGTGATGATTTGGGAGATTCTTCCTAATGCTAGAGGTCCACTTATAGTCGATAGTTGTCTTAGAATTGGTTATGTTACAATCTTGCTTGGAACCTTAGGTTTCTTTGGCCTCGGTATGGAACCAGAAAGTCCTGATTGGGGATCAATGATAAACCAGACAAGAAGTTATATCAGATTAGTTCCAACTATAGTACTTCCACCCACCCTAGCACTAGCTTCATTTGTATTAGGGCTGAACTTGCTAGCTGATGGTCTTCGTGAGCAGTCTTTAAAGGATTAAACAATTGTCGGATGCCATATTAAAAATTAGAGACCTTTCGATTTCCCTTCCAAAAAATGCTGACCGAAAGTATGCAGTCCAAGACGTTAACCTAGATGTAGCTAAGGGAGAGATCCTATGTATCGTTGGTGAGAGTGGATCTGGCAAATCAGTAATGACTAGTGCTATTTTAAATGACGTTCCTGATACTCTCAACATCACATCAGGTAGTGTGGAGTTTGATGGTCAGGATATTTTAAAATTATCACAAATTCAATTGAATACTCTGCGTGGTGCTCGGATTTCAATGATCTATCAAGAGCCAATGGCCGCTTTGAATCCATCAATAAGAGTAGGCAAACAAGTAGATGAAGTTTTTGCTCTACATCGTCCTGAAATAGAACCAAAAGATAGAAAAGCAGAAACATTAAAGCTTTTAAATCAAATGAAATTACCAACACCTGAGAGAATTTACGCCAGTTACGCACATCAAGTTTCTGGAGGTCAGTGTCAACGAATAGTAATCGCGATGGCGCTAGCATGTAATCCGGACATATTGATAGCAGATGAGCCAACCACTGCTCTAGATGTGACCACCCAAGCAGAAATACTAAAACTAATATCCGACTTAAAGGAAGTTTATAAGAATACAATTATTTTTATTACCCATGATTTTGGAGTGGTCACAGACATTGCAGACCGTGTTGTAGTAATGTGCCAAGGTAAAATAATCGAAGAAGGTTTAAAAGAAGAAGTACTAATGACGCCCAAGGAGCCTTATACTAAATTGCTGGTTGACGCGATGCCTTTGCTAGAAACAAAAAGAACTCCAGATCAAAGCCGTGTGGACGATCCAAGCGTCATAGTTAATGAGCTGCACAAAATTTACAAAACACGTACCGGTCAAGTGCACGCTTTAAATGACGCCTCTTTTGTCCTTAGAAAAGGTGAAACATTGGGTGTTGTCGGTGAAAGTGGTTCAGGTAAGTCAACTCTAGCTAAAACTTTAATAAGACTTGAAGAGCCAACATCTGGCTCTGTAAGTATTGGACAGGAGAACTTTCTTTCTTTATCTGGACGTGGGTTAATCTCTTCTAGAAAAAAAATCCAAATGATATTTCAGGATCCCTTTGGGTCCCTAAACCCAAGTCAAACTGTAGGTTTCATGCTAATGAGGGGGCTAGAGTTACAAGGGGTAGATACAATTGAAGCGAAAGACCGTGCGATAGAACTACTTCAGCAGGTAGGGTTAGGAGAGCAGGCTTTCAATAGAAAACCTAGAAACTTTTCTGGCGGGCAAAGGCAACGCATCGGTATAGCTAGAGCACTATCTATGGGGCCAGATGTAATTGTAGCTGATGAATGTGTATCGGCGCTCGATCTTTCAGTTCAAAAACAAGTATTACTCTTATTGAATGATCTACAAAAAACATACCAAATGGCGATTATTTTTATAACTCATGATCTTAGAGTAGCAGCACAGGTCTCAGATTACATAACTGTTATGGAAAAAGGTAAAATGGTTGAGTTTGGCACCGCATCAGATGTATTTAATCAACCAAAACATGAATATACAAAACGCTTACTAGAAGCTGCGCCTGGACGAGACTGGCACCCGCCACGCTTAAGCGCAGAAGAAGCAGCCGAAATAGCTAAAAGTCTAGAAGCAAGCTCTCTTGAACAGTAATAAGTAATTCAATTTAATAAAAGATAAATTATAAAAAGTACTTTCTCTGAGCAGTTACCCTAAAAAAATTCAATTATTATAAAAAAATAGTGCGCAAATATAAACTTGCAGTATAACAAAAAATAATCTGCTTCTAATTTACGGTACAAGTGTCAATAATGCCGTTTAGGTGAGAATAGTTGCCGCGTTTGTAATTTGATAATGTCAAGAAAAAACATATTTGTTGTCTAAATAATAAAAAGGCTAAGTAATGTCTGATAAAGATCCAAAGGTCATATTTACCCCATCAGGAAAAAAAGGACAATTTCCAGTTGGGACAACAGTATTACAAGCTGCTCGAACTCTAGGTGTAGACCTAGATAGCGTTTGTGGGATGCGTGGGATATGTTCAAAATGTCAAATAACACCGTCATTTGGAGACTTTCCTAAGCATGGAATCAATGTTACTAAAGACGCATTGAGCAAATGGAACAGTGTAGAGGATAGATATGACAAAATAAGGGGCTTAAAAGAAGGAAGAAGACTAGGTTGCCAGGCAAAGATAAATTTTGATGTAATAATAGATGTTCCAGAAGAAAGCCAAGTTCATAAACAAGTTATTAGGAAAAGAGTTGAAGCAAGAGATATCCTTGTAAATCCAACTATCAAAAAATATTATATAGAAGTTGAAGAGCCAGATATGCACCAACCAACTGGTGACTTCGAAAGATTAAAATTAGCTTTTCTGTCACAATGGAAAATAAAAAATATTGAAGCAGATCTAACAATATTCAAAAATTTACAAAAGTATCTTAGAAAAGGTGAATGGAAAGTAACTGTCGCCTTACACAATCAAGAAGGAAGTAAGAGAAACCAAATTATTCATATTTGGTCAGGCTTTTACGACGGTCCAATTTATGGAGTGGCCGTAGATTTAGGATCCACAACAATCGCTGCAAATCTGTGTGATTTAGAAACAGGTTTGGTTGTTAGTTCTGCAGGCGCAATGAACCCACAAATACGTTTTGGTGAGGATTTGATGAGTAGAGTAAGCTATTCAATGATGAACCCTGGTGGCGATGAAGAAATGACAATCGCTGTACGAGATGGTTTAAATTCATTATTTGATCAAGTTACTTCTGAAGCCAATATTGATAAAGATATGATAATGGATAGTGTATTTGTCTGTAATCCAGTCATGCATCACTTACTATTGGGGATTGATCCTTTTGAACTAGGGCAAGCACCATTCGCCCTAACAACATCTGAAAGTTTAAACCTTTCAGCAAAAGACTTAGGTTTAAATTTAAATAGGTTAGCCCAAAGTTACATATTACCATGTATAGCAGGACATGTGGGTGCTGATGCCGCTGCTGTGGCATTATCAGAAGCGCCAAATCTTTCTAATGATCTTGTACTAATTGTAGATGTTGGAACTAATGCAGAAATTATGCTTGGGAGTAAAAAACTAGGAGTATTAGCCTGTTCATCCCCCACTGGTCCTGCATTTGAAGGTGCTCAAATTTCCTCAGGGCAGAGAGCAGCTCCCGGAGCTATTGAAAGGGTGCAAATTAACCCAATGACCAAAGAACCACGATTTCGAGTTATAGGGTCAAGCATCTGGTCAGACGAACAAGGTTTTTTTGCATCAATCTCAAAATCTGGAGTAACTGGCATATGTGGCTCTGGCATTATTGAAATGGTCGCAGAGATGCGAATAGCTGGGATTGTGGATGGACCAGGCCTAATTGGGTCACCAGAGCAAACTGGAAGTGAGCGATGCTTTCTAGATGGAAGAACTCATTCTTACATGGTTTGGGACGGAAGCAAAAATGGTGGGCCTATTATTACAGTGACCAATAAAGATATAAGAGAGATACAAATGGCGAAAGCCGCATTATATTCAGGTGCAAGGCTTTTAATGGACAAGTTAAATGTTGATGTTGTCGAACGTATTGTATTAGCGGGAGCTTTTGGTGCGCACATATCACCAAAACACGCTATGGTTCTTGGGATGATCCCAGATTGTGAAATTAAGAAAGTCACCTCAGCAGGGAATGCCGCAGGGACAGGTGCCCGAATAGCATTATTAAACAAGAAATCACGAACTGAGATAGAAACTATTGTCAGTCGTATTGATAAGATCGAAACAGCAATTGAACCTAGATTTCAAGAACACTTTATAAATGCATCTGCAATTCCAAATTCATCAGATCCCTTTCCAATTTTAGAAACTATTGTCACCTTGCCTGATGTAAATTTTAATAAAAACAATGATAATACATCACGTGAAAACCGAGGTCGACGACGCCGTAGAACATAATAACTTATAACTTAAATTATGATAAACTTTTCATAGGAATCACAGTGACAGCTAAAGCTTATATAATTATAGACACGATCACTACTGAGACAGAGTTAACAACTCTTTTGTCAAACAATTCGGTTCCATGCGTTAGATTGGCAAATAAGGGCGATGATCCAGAGGACTTGAGAAGAAAATGTGATCAATTCAGACTAATTTGCCACAACATGGAAGTGCCATTTATTCTGGAAGATAATTATGAAATGGCTAAGAGCCTTGGCTTGGATGGCGTTCACTTAAATAGAGACAATCAAGATTCAGAAAATATAATTAAAATGGTGACAGACGAATTTATGATTGGAGTGGACTGTGGTCACTCCAGGCATGCTGGTTTGATTTCAGCTGAAATGGGCGCTAGTTACATCTCATTTAAGATGCCAAATAACCAAAGCGAATCTGAGTCCAGCATAATTGAAACTGAATTATTTGAATGGTGGCATCAAACCATCGAAATTTCTCTAGTAGCTGAAGGCTGTAATACCTTGCAACAAATGAGCGCAGTATTGAAAGTATCAGACTTTATTTCTATTTCACCTACTGACTGGAGAAATAATGAACACTTTAGCAAAATCAATGATCTCTTGAGCTAAAAACCGATGCAACATCTAGATACAAAGTATTTGCTAACATTTTTCGATTGTTAAAGCTCGAAACCAGATGTGGAGAGTGAAAAAAAAGTTCAATTTTTCCCTTTTTATTAGTGCTTAATATCCCCAAAAGATGATCCAGAAATTCCATTTTTCCCCACCATCCATAAAACCTTTTATCTTCCAAATCAGGTGCAGTATACACAATTGACACTCCTTGGACGTGCAGATTAGAAATTTTTTTATTATTCATTAAAGCTTCAAATAACGATGATTTAAATGGTAAAACCTGCAAACCATCCGAAGAGGTACCTTCTGGGAAAAACAATAACTTCTCACCTTTATTTAAACGTTTTTCAAAATTTAAATTATTTGTTATAACTTGATTTCTTTTTCGGCTTATAAATAACACTCCAACTATCCTGGCCAAAGCTCCAATCCCAAACCAGGTTGAAACATCTGACTTTGATACAAAAACAATATTTTGAACTGAACTTAAAGAGAAAATATCTAACCAACTCACATGGTTTGCCACCACGCAACCATTTTCAATCATTGGCATACCGTGAACAATTAATTTTATTTTCAAAATTCGTAGGGTTGTTCTACTTACAAGTTTAACAATTTTGTAAGATAATTTTAAATTTGATAAATATTTTTCTACAAACCGTAATAAAACAAAAATAATCAAATTTACACAGATAAATAATATTATAAAAACCGCTCGCAAACAAATTCGAAGCCACTCAAGGAAAGTAAATTTTTTTACGGTTGGTTCTGGCAATTTTCCATACCATGTATTCAAGATAAAAATCCCTTTTTTAACATTTTTTGTTGATAATTAGGAATATCTTTAATTAATAGAACACAGCAAACATCGATAGTTCTAAACTCATAGTCTATATAGTAATATGGAGCAACACGGCACCCAAACCGCAAATAAGCTTTTAATATATCAGGTATTCTCTTGATACCTTCAACCTCGTTGTATGAGTCATTCTCAAAAATGTTTTCATTTATTTCTTGGTTTGATTTGATCATCTTAGTTTCAGGCGAGACGTACTTGTCAAATAATGCTCGAATTGAGTTCATATGATAAGTCAAATCACACCCCATAAAACTCGCTACCCCAATAATTATTTCAATATTTTTTTCTTTTAAATAATTAAATAAAAATAGCCAAATTTCAAACAAAATAATGCCATTTCTAAAACGAGAATCGATACAAATTCGCCCTAGCTCACATAAATTAAGTTTTCTTTCCAATAGCTTATCAATGTTGAATTCTGATTGTATTTGATATTTATCATCAGTATTATTTAGAGTTCTAATCCGAAATGTACCAATTGCTATTTCTTTTTTATCTGGGAAATTAGCCATACATAAAATATGTTTACAACTATCATCATATGGTCCCCATTCTAATTTATTGAAATGATCAAAACTATCACCATCTGCCTTGAACTCATCTCTGAACACCTTATATCGCAAACCCGCGATTAAAGATAATTCTCGTTCTGTTTCAGCAAATTTAATTGATAAATTATATGTCACAGTTATTTAAATTACCTTTTAATAACTCTTATTCATCTAAAAATACCAATGACAATTCAACTTTATCAGTATTTAAGACAAGCTTACCTTGGTTTTCAAAATTGACAGTCACCTTTTCACCTATAACTGATTGAATTTGACCTGTCCCCCATCCCAATTGCGAGTCCATTCGCACCAACATCCCAGGTTCAAAGATTGAGTTTGTCATGCTTTTCTCTGGCTCCCTTTAGATTGAATAATCAAAAAGATATTAAATAAAATGATTATTATTAAAAAACTAAAAAATTAAATTTAAAGAAAAATGTAATAAGATATATCCAATGATCATACCAAAAAATACAAATGCTACATTTTTAAAATTATGCAAAACAGATATAAATGAAACTGCTATCCAAATTAACCAAATTGTTCCCAACAATGTAAACAATATTGTTATAGTAGGCGAAACCCATAACCCAATAAACACAATAGCCAAGCCCATTGAATGAATTATATCAAACCAAGCTAAACTAAGAATGGAATTACGTAGACTACCAAGACCATTAAAGACGCGACCAAAATATGTTAAGGCAATCCCACGCGCAACAAAAGATATGATAACAGTGATAACTATACTAATTGGTTTAATTGATTGTAACGTAGAAAATATATTATCCTGGTTCGGTTGCATTTCAAGAGCACTTGGCAAAACAGCTCCAAAAGTTGATACTACAAGAAATAAAAATATTGAAATAAGGCAAACAGCTAACATAGCAATTTGTAATAATTGAAAATTATTGAAATTTAACTCCAGTAATTTAGACATCCCAGCTTTAGGATTTCTAGCTGAAAGCAAAAATAATTCTAACCAATTTATACTCATTTAAAACACCATCTAAAAAAATCTAATACTATGTAACGGATAATTCATTAATAACAAAAACAAAACAAGATTAGGTCAAAATATGAAGAGAATTTT
Organism: uncultured Paracoccaceae bacterium; assembly: GCA_913041145.1. Lineage (GTDB taxonomy): Bacteria > Pseudomonadota > Alphaproteobacteria > Rhodobacterales > Rhodobacteraceae. The sequence continues at coordinate 13,168 of CAJWHE010000028.1, read as the reverse complement.
AACCTTTGTATTCTGAACACACCTTTAAAAAATAATAAAAAAACATACAAAATATCAAAAATATAAATATTGAAAATGAAACCTCAAACCATATGGGGCAACTAGTTACCTTTATTAAACTATTAACTAAACCCCACGGACTAACTAATGTAAAAGACCAGAATAATGACATTCTACTTTGTAGACTTGTTAATCGAAATTTAAACAATCTGAAAACTAAAAAAAAAATACCTGAACACACATAAAAAAATAATGGTGTGATAAACAAAACAGCCACCAAGTTAGCGGAAAACATACCTATCAAAGGATCAAGAGAAGATAAGGATCTGTAGTAAAGCAGTGGAAACTGACTAATCAAAGTAATTAGACAACCAAAAACAAGAACACCAAAAAGCTGACCCTCCGTTTTTTTTATTATCTGGTCATTAAATATTTTTACTGGAGAGAAATAACTAAAAAAAATATTACTAACAATACTCATGACTTATGTCTTTTTACCATCCAATCTTTTAAACGACTACCAATAATAGTTCTGATGCTTTCATCAGAAATTTCTTCTATTGCGTCATTTAAAAATGCTAATACTAGCATATCTTGTGCCTCTGCCATTGGGATTCCTCTCGAGGTCAAATAAAATAGGGCAGCATTATCTATTTCACCGCAAGTTGAACCGTGAGAACATATGACGTCATCAGCATAAATTTCAAGCTCAGGTTTTGCAAGGAAACTACTATCATCATCTAACATTAATCCTTGACTGATTTGATATCCGTCTGTTTTTTGAGCGCCATCTTTAACCAGAATTTTTCCTTGAAACACACCCTTTGCTCCATTTCTTAAAACCTTCTTGAAGACCTGTCTACTTTCACAATTTGGATTATTATGGGAAACGAATATTGTATCATCTTGAGAAAATCCCCGATCACCCACCGCCGCTCCACCAAGATGCGCTTTAGAGTTTTCGCCATTAATATCTACGACATACTCATTCCTGATTGATTTCCCATTGACGGTTAATGTAAAACTTTTCATTGATGAATCTTTAAGTAAATTGGCAAATAAATGTGTGACAGCTATTTTCTCGTGGCTTCTACCTTGCACCCTAACATGGTCAAATTCAGCATTTTCACAAACAAACACTTCCATTAGGCAATTTGATCGAGACGCAACACCTCCACTTTCCAAGATTGTAACACTCGCATTTTTTTCAATTTTAATAACATGATGAATCAAAACATCTGAGGTATCATTGGTATGTAAATATGTGATTGAAATTGGTTTATCAATTTTATCAGTGATCCTAATTGCTAGCCCTTCAACCGCAAATGCAGTATTTAAACTCGCTAAAGTTCTTTCAACGGGTACTTGTGATGATTTTTCTAAAACCCCAAAATAATTGGCAGACCAGTGATTATCTTTTTGATTTGCTACACTTATCGTGTCAATTTCAATTCCTTTAAGCAAAAGTTCATCTGATTTTGAAGCATTAAAATAACCATCTTCAAAAACAATATTTATTCTATCTATATTTTCAAATATTGAATTCTCTACATAGTCTATTTTATTACGCTCTGGCTTCTTGATGGTATTAAAATACGAAGGATCAGTATTTTTCCAATATTCGTCTCTTCTATTTGGCAAACCAGTTGTTTCAAGCCAGTTTAAAGCACTTTTTCGGGATTTTATAGCCCAGCTTGCCTCGGTTGGCAAAGAATAGCTACTGATTTTTTGCTCAGTTAGATTAGTTTTTGGCATTAATTATACTCAGCCAATAAATCACTATAACCGTTATTTTCAACTTCCAAAGCCAAATCAGCACCACCAGATTTTATAATTTTTCCATCTGCCATGATATGGACAACATCAGGAACGATGTGATCAAGTAATCTTTGATAATGAGTGATAACTAGAAAAGACCTATCCTTCGATCTAAGAGCATTCACGCCCTCAGCCACCAACTTCATTGCATCTACATCCAGTCCACTATCAGTTTCATCAAGTATACACATTTTAGGTTCTAACATCGCCATTTGAAGAATTTCGTTTCTCTTTTTCTCCCCTCCAGAGAAGCCCACATTTACTGGTCTTTTTAGCATTTCAGCATCTATTTTTAAATTTTTCGCCTTTTCCCTAACAATTTTAAGAAATTCAGCAGCAGACAACTCTTCAACTCCTCTAGATTTTCTTTGGGAATTCAGTGCTGTCCGTAGAAAAGTCATATTACCCACTCCAGGGATTTCTACTGGATATTGAAAAGCTAGAAAAAGACCTAATGAAGCTCTTTCGTCAGGGCTTAACTCTAAGATCTCACGGCCTTCAAAAGTAGCAGAACCTTCTGTAACTCGATAACCATCTTTTCCCGACAGAACATACGACAAAGTAGATTTTCCAGAGCCATTTGGACCCATTATTGCATGAACCTCTCCAGCATTTATATCTAGATTAACTCCATTCAAAATTTTCTTCTTTTCGTTTTCAAGTTCAACATTTAAATTATTGATATATAACATTAAATTTCCTAATTAATTTTAATTTATTTAGTTATTTTTTGTATCTTTATTAAAACCCTTATCGCTATCACTGCTAAAACTCCCATTAATCCAGAAAACATAATATTTGGCTAAAAATCACCGCCCATTCCCGTAATTCATCCAATGAAAAATATAACTGACGCTACAACTATTCCATAAATAATAGTTTGTTTAAAACTCATTATCCAACTGATCCTTCCAAAGAAATAGCCACCAAAGCCTGTGCTTCCATCGCAAACTCCATAGGAAGCGCTTGCAATACATCCTTGCAAAATCCATTAACTATTAACGCTACCGCTTCTTCTTCCCCTATTCCACGTTGATGGCAATAAAATAGTTGATCATCATCTACCTTCGAAGTTGTAGCTTCATGTTCAATCCTAGAGCTATTATTCTTGCATTCTATGTATGGAATTGTATGCGCGCCACATTTATCTCCAATTAAAAGGCTATCACACTGGGTAAAATTACGTGATTTCTTTGCCTTGGGATGCATTGACACTAAACCACGATATGTATTTTGTGCAAAACCAGCTGATATTCCTTTAGATACAATTCGAGATTTTGTGTTTTGTCCCAAATGAACCATTTTAGTTCCAGTATCTGCCTGTTGATGATTATTTGTAATAGCAATCGAATAAAACTCACCTTGGCTTTCATTTCCTCGCAAAATACAGGATGGATATTTCCAGGTAACTGCAGAACCAGTTTCAACCTGGGTCCACATCACTTTTGCTCGGTCTCCACGACAATCCGCTCTCTTTGTTACAAAATTATAAATTCCACCTTTTCCATTTTCATCTCCTGGATACCAATTTTGCACTGTGGAGTATTTAATTTCAGCGTCTTCTTCAATCACCAATTCTACAACTGCAGCATGCAATTGGTTGGTGTCTCTTTGTGGTGCAGTACAACCTTCTAGATAACTTACGTAAGAGCCTTTATCTGCTATTATTAAAGTACGTTCAAATTGGCCAGTATTCTCAGCGTTTATTCTAAAATATGTAGACAATTCCATTGGACACCGAACACCAGGGGGAACATATACAAACGATCCATCCGTAAAAACAGCAGCGTTTAATGTTGCATAATAATTATCAGATTGAGGAACTACACTACCAAGATACTTTTTAACAAGATCTGGGTATTCCCTTATAGCCTCAGAAATTGAGCAAAATATGACACCCGCTGCTTTTAATTCTGTCTTAAAAGTGGTGCCAACCGAAACACTATCAAAAACTGCGTCTACGGCAACCTTTCGTTGCTCTTGAGTACCATCTACTCCAACCTCAACTCCAGCTAAAATTATCTGTTCTTTTAAAGGAATTCCAAGTTTCTCATATGTTTCTAATAATTTTGGATCCACTTCAGCTAGCGACTTTGGTTTTTTTTCCATACTTTTTGGCTTTGCATAGTAATGAATATCTTGAAAATCTATTTCTGGATAGTTAACCATAGCCCAATTAGGTTCTACAAGTTTTTCCCATCTTTTTAGAGCAGATAATCGCCAATCCGTCATCCATGAAGGTTCATCATTTTTCTTTGAAATTAACTTTACAATATCCGCATTTACACCTTTTGGCGCATATTCCATTTCTATATCAGTTGAAAAACCATACTTATATTTTTGACCAACAGTTCTTACGGCTTCAACCGTATCTTGATCTACGCCTTCACGTTCATAAGTATCTGTGTTTGACATAATTTATTTCCTTTCAAGCTACTTTTGCTTTAAATTTTTTATACAAATTGCTCCAAACATCAACAAAGTTTAAAACTTCTTCTTCTGTATTATACGGACCAAGTGACACTCTTATAGCACTTCCTGCAGTAACGTCGTCATATCCCAATGAATGCAACACTTCACTCCTACTTACTGATCCAGATGAACAAGCCGATCCGGAGCTAATGGCAAACCCAGCCAAGTCCAACTGCATAACTGCTGTTTCACCAGACCATCCAGGGATACTTATACATGAAGTATTCGGTAGTCTATCAACATCTCTCCCAATGAAGATAGTGTCAGAAGCTGACGCTTCAATACCTTCTTCAAGTAAATCTCGTAAGTTAGATACTTCTTCCCAAACTCCATTTTCTAAATCTCGATTTGCTGCGGATACAGCAGCTCCAAAACCAGCTATTCCAATTACATTTTCAGTTCCAGACCTGCGTCCCATTTCTTGCCCTCCACCACCAAACATATCTGATACCTCAGTGCCTGATCTTACAACAAGGGCACCCACTCCTTTGGGGCCACCAATCTTATGAGCAGAAAGTATTCCCCGCATCGCTCCTGTCCACTCAAATGCAATTGAAATCTTACAGAACGATTGGACAAAATCTGACAAATAAATACCAGCTGGAATATCTTGTAAAATTCCTGTTTCACTATTCGCAGACTGTATACTAGAAATATCTAAATCTGATATTAAAATCTTGCCATTAGCATCGACTGTTAACGAGTTTTCACAATGCGACGAAATACATGGATGCTCTACTTTTGAACATTTGATATTTTTTGAATTAAGTGCAAGAGTTGCCGCTTCAGTTGCTCCTGATGTGAAAATTATATCAGAGTTACTCGCACCAAAGGCTTCAGCTAATTGCATTCTTGCAGTATCAATTATCGCTTTTGCCGCGCGACCTTCAGTATGTATTGATGAAGGATTACCTAAGTTACTCATAACTGATATCATCGCAGTTCTTGCCTCTGCTTTAAGAGGAGCCGTAGCGTTCCAGTCAAAATATGCTCTTGTGTTCACACTGCATCCAACTTCTTTTAATATTAAAATCAGCTATATTTAACAAATACTAAACGAATTTATTAAAAAATAATTTGATTATTATTGTACTTAAGCGGCATCTACCACCTCGAGGAGATTTGGAACTGCTGGACAGGGAGAAAGTTGATTATCAATTACATCTGATAATCTTGTCTGATGTAGATACACATAAACATGTGCCGATAAACCTTCCCATAATCTATTAGTTAGAGACTGTTCTTTACTACATCCAACAACTGGCGAGGCACCTGCTCCTTTTGTAAGTGCATCCATAGTTTCATCAACGGCTGACAAAATTTCTGATATCCGTATCGCATCAGCAGATTTATTTAATGAATAGCCACCACCAGGTCCTCTAATTGACAACACTATACCTGCCCTACGCAATTTTACGAATAATTGCTCAAGATATGCTAGTGAAATATTTTGCCTCTTAGATATATCAGATAACGTTGAAACATTACTATTTTTGGGATTTGCCAAGTCTGTTAAGGCAATCATTGCATATCTACCTTTTGTACTAAGTTTCATACCCGACTGCACCTTTCAGTTGACGTCAGCAAAACAACGCCTTAACTGCTAAACTAAATAACTAGATACTTTCTAGTTTAGAAACATTCTAGATTGTATAAATGATTCAGTCAATAAAGACATTTTACAATTTAGCACTAAATAGTAGGATTTTAATATGCCTGAAATATTATTTGCTGGTCCAGAAGGTCGATTAGAAGGGCGTTACCACCCTCAAAGAGAAAAAGATTCACCAATTGCTCTAATTCTCCATCCACATCCACAATTTGGTGGAACAATGAATAATAGGGTAGTTTATAATCTGCATTACTGCTTCCACAAAATGGGCTTCAACGTTATGAGATTTAACTTTCGCGGAGTAGGACGCAGTCAAGGGGAATTTGACCAAGGAGTGGGAGAATTGTCAGATGCTGCTGCTGCTTTAGATTACCTCCAAGCACACAATCCAAATACAAAACACTGTTGGGTTGTTGGATTTTCTTTTGGAGCTTGGATTGGGATGCAATTATTGATGCGCCGTCCCGAGATTTCTGGCTTCATATCAGTATCCCCTCCAGCAAATATGTATGATTTTAGTTTTCTTGCTCCATGCCCAGCATCAGGCTTAATTATCAATGGATCAAGCGATAGAGTTGCACCACCCAATGATGTACTGGGCTTAGCGGAAAAGCTGCATGAGCAGAAGGGTATAACAATAACTCAAGAGGTTGTTGACGGTGCAGATCATTTTTTTCAAGGCCCTCACATGGATACATTGTTAGGCACGGTCGATGGCTATGTGAAAAGACGATTAACAGAAAATACTAGATAGATATTTATACGAATGAATCTGGAACAGAAGCTTTTTTCTTTGTAACATATTCATTTAGCGCTTCTTCAATAGCAATATCAATCGAAGGTTTTTGATAATTAGATAATTGAACTTTAACCCTATCTGCCGCAAGTGACATTGTATCTTTAGCACCATCTTCGAGCCATGTCTCAAAGGGTTTATAATCCAGCACTTCAGAACGCCAGAACGCATCCTTGAAATTGGCTTGAGTGTGCTCACATCCCAAGTAGTGCCCACCAGGAGCAACTTCTCTTATAGCACCAATAGCTTGGCCATTTTCACTCATATCAATACCTGAAGCTAAGGAATGAAGAATACCTAACTGGTCAGCATCCATTACAAATTTCTCATATGAGGACACCAAACCTCCTTCTAACCAACCACATGCATGCAACATAAAGTTAACTCCACCAAGAAGTGCGGCATTAAGTGTATTAGCTGTTTCGTATGCAGCTTGCGCATCTGGCAATTTAGAGCCACATAAACCTCCACCAGAACGAAAAGGAAGTTTCAGGCGCCTAGCTAGTTGACCGGCACCTTGCAATATCTTTGTTGCTTCTGGAGTTCCAAAAGTTGGTGCTCCAGAATTCATATCAATGGATGTTACAAAAGCCCCAAATATGACTGGAGCGCCAGGACGAATAATTTGATTATACGCAACACCTGCAAGTACCTCGGCAAGTACTTGTGTTAAAGTGCCAGCTACAGAAACTGGAGCCATAGCCCCACCAACAATAAATGGAGAAACGATACATGCTTGGTTATGCCTAGCAAAATTTTCCATTGCACCTATCATTATTGAATCAAATGTCATGGGAGAGTTTATATTGATTAAACTCGTCATAACTGTGTTTTCTTCCACAAAATTATTTCCAAACAATATTTTAGCCATATCTACACTATCTTGTGCACGACTAGGTTCTGTAACAGATCCCATAAAGGGCTTATCGGTTAAAGTCATGTGAGCAAACAGCATATCTAAATGGCGCTTATTTACAGCCACATCAGTTGGTTCACACACAGTGCCCCCAGAATGATGTAACCATTTTGACATATAGCCTAATTTAACAAAATTATTAAAATCCTCCATGGTAGCATAACGACGTCCTCCCTCCATATCTCTAACGAATGGGGGTCCATATACCGGCGCTAGAACTAAAGAATTTCCACCTATACGAACATTCTTTTCTGGATTACGAGCGTGCTGGATATATTCAGATGGTGCTGTCTTTATTAAATTACGAGCTAACCCCTTGGGTATACGAACTCGTTCAAGTTCGAAATCTACGTCTGCACCAGCCTCCTTCCATCTTTCTAAAGCGGTTGGATTATCAACAAAACTCACACCTATTTCTTCTAAAATAATCTCAGCATTTATTTCAATTATTTTCAATGCTTCTTCATTTAGAATTTCAAAATTTGGAATTTTTCGCTCTATATATTTGGCAGTCTCAATGACTACTGCCGTTCTTTCGGCTCTACGAGCTGCTCCGCCACCTTTTCCACGACGTCGGCCACTTGCTTCAGACATAAATCAATCCTTAATTATAGAAATATTTAACAATACCAGATCATATTATTAAAAAAATTAACGTAAAGTATATCTAATATAAAAGTTAAAAACCGTAAGTGTATTTTCGCCACGTTTGAGCATAAAACGACATGAAAATTTTAAACTACACAATATTACTTTAAATCCTTGAATTCTCACAACTGTATCATTAACCCGTAACTATGGTAAAAACTCCTCATCAAAAACTGCTAATTATTGATTTTGGATCTCAAGTTACTCAATTAATCGCTCGCCGATTACGTGAATTGAGTGTTTACTGCGAAATACATGCTTTCAACAAAGTAAACGAAACATTTCTAAAAGATTTTGCACCAAAAGCCGTGATATTATCTGGAGGACCTGCAAGTGTACTGGATGATAACCATCCAAAACCACCAGCTATCATCTTTGATCTAGACATCCCAATCCTCGGAATATGTTATGGTCAACAGATAATGATGCAGTGTTTAGGAGGTAAAGTAGAGCGTGGTGTAAACACTTCAGAGTTTGGTCGTGCTTTCGTATCAAAAAGTGGTGATAAATGTGATTTATTAGAAGGCTGGTTCCAGAAAAATGAAGAACAAGTTTGGATGTCACACGGTGATCATGTAAGTGAGATCGCTCCTGGATTTAATGTATATGCAACCTCTCCTAACGCACCTTATGCCATTATCGGTGACGAAAAAAAACGGTTTTTTGCCGTTCAATTTCATCCAGAGGTGCATCATACTCCTCATGGAAAACTCTTATTAAAGAATTTTGTAAAATTATCTGGATTTACCGGTGACTGGAATATGTCAAGATACCGAAGCCAAGCTATAGAAAAAATTAAAAAACAGATCGGCGATAAAAAAGTTATCTGTGGATTATCAGGAGGAGTTGATAGTTCTGTGACAGCCATATTGTTACATCTAGCCATTGGTGACCAACTTACCTGTATATTTGTTGATAATGGCCTATTGAGGTCGAACGAAGCTGACGAAGTAGTCTCTATGTTCAGAGATAACTACAATATTAAATTAATTCATGCAGATGAAAAAAATCTTTTCCTAAACGAACTAAAAGGAAAATCTGACCCAGAACAAAAAAGAAAAATAATTGGTAAGCTATTTATTGATGTATTTCAAAAGTATGCTTCCCAAATTGAAAACGTAGACTTTCTAGCACAAGGCACTCTATATCCAGATGTAATTGAGTCAGTGTCTTTTAGTGGCGGACCCTCTTCAACTATAAAATCACATCATAATGTTGGTGGGTTACCAAAGAAAATGGGCCTAAAATTAGTAGAACCGTTGCGAGAGTTATTCAAAGATGAAGTAAGAGCACTCGGCCGAGAGCTAGGCATTCCAGAAAGTTTTATTAGAAGACATCCTTTTCCAGGCCCAGGTTTGGCAATTAGATGCCCAGGGGCTATTACTCAACAAAAATTAGACATTTTACGTCAGGCAGATGCTGTGTACATCGACCAAATTAAAAAACACAATCTATACAATGAAATCTGGCAAGCTTTTGTAGTTATTCTTCCAGTTCGCACTGTTGGAGTAATGGGAGATGGAAGAACATACGATTTTGCTTGTGCATTAAGAGCGGTCACATCCGTGGATGGAATGACCGCAGATTATTATCCTTTCTCTCATGACTTCTTAAGTCAAACCGCAACCAGAATTGTAAATGAGGTTAAAGGTATTAATCGGGTAACCTACGACATTACGTCAAAACCACCGGGAACCATAGAGTGGCAGTAGTTATTTAAGTGTAAGTTATTGATAATAAACAATATATAACTTACACATTTATTTCACACAAAAACAAATCATTGATTGCATTGAAGTTTTCTCCTATGATTACACAGAATATTGCACAAACTTGTGACTACTGAAAATAATAGTAACTTTACGAGTAAACTTGGTACTGAAAAAACAACACTTTACTGAAGGCGAAATACCAATATTTGGTGAAGCTTTTGTGTGTGACCGCCATGAACACTGATGATGTCGAGATCATCCTCGGGAATTCAAACAAACGCTTTTCGGGCGTCACGTCCACCATGCTCCAGGTACTCAATTACCAACAGAAAAGAGTTGCTGTAGCCGTACTAGGCAAGCACAATATGCCTGATAACGTTCAAACGTTAAATTTTTTCAATTTTATTCGTCTATGTAGGAAACCTTTACATGACGGGCGTTATCGTACTTTCCACGCTCGAAGAAATGATGAAATGATTCAAGGGCTCATCGCTAAGCGCGTTTTCGGTGCGAAAATAAAAATAGCGTTTACTTCGACAGCGCAACGTAATCATAGTCACTTCAGTCGTTGGCTCATGCGCCAGATGGACGGACTCATCACCACATGCAGTGCTGCGTCGAGCTACTTGGTGGAGAGAGCTCCTGACATTATTGTTCCCCACGGTGTCGATATTTCACATTATGTACCTGCCAGTTCACGTGAGCTAGCTTGGAAGAAAACGGGGTTTCCAGGGCGCTATGGTATCGGCGTTTTTGGCAGAGTGCGGTATACAAAAGGCATCGATATTTTAATAAAGGCCGTCATACCATTATTGAGCAAGTATCCTGATTTAACCGTTGTTATTTGTGGTGAATGTATCCCCCGAGATCGTTCATTCTTGCAGCAGCTAAGAAGCGACATAGAACAGGCGGAGGTCTCTGAGCGATTTATCTTCTTAGGTAAACAGCCTTTTGCAGAACTTCCTCGCTTGTTTCAAAGTATGTCGCTTGTGACCGCGCTGAGCCGAGAAGAGGGGTTTGGCCTGACGCCGCTTGAAGCGATGGCCTCAGGTACAGCGGTAGTAACTAGCGAGGCGGGTGCCTGGCGAGACATTATTCGCAATGGTATCGATGGTTACTGTATATCTACAGATAACATTAAGGACGTTACAGCAACGTTAGATGCGATGCTAGCTGATCTAGAGTTAACACACGAAATGGGCAGAAACGCTCGAGACTACATAGTTAAGCAATATACGGTGGAACGGGAAGCTGAGCTACTTACCCACTTTTTAAAAAACCTTTCGATATTGCATAACGATTAACGACCTATTCTCGTTCCATATTAAACTACGATGCGAAGCAATTTTGGTTATCATAACGATTGGATAGTTTGTGAGTTGAGATGCTTTAGAAGCACTTGAAATACGCAAGTTGCCGGCGCATTTTCCAGTTGTACCAAAAATTAATAGGCTTCGTACCCTGCCAATCTGGCTCTAGCATTTCTAACGTAGCGCGATAAACACGTGGCGCTAACTGCCCATCAAGGTAGGGGGCAATAGACGGCCCATAGGTCTTAATAGTCTCTTTCAACTCCATGGACGGGTTTAACGCTGTAGTTATAGCGAGCTCGAGTTGCACTGGTTCATCAATATTAATGAAGCAAGGCAGTGGCACTCGATTATTAAAAATCACCACGGGTTTATTGAGCAATAAAAATTCCTGTAAGATCGACAAGTTATCACACACCATTACATCAGCGCGATACATTGCATCAATCACCCGGTCGCTATAACGAAAATCAAGATTGCGCCCTGTCAGTGTTTCATACTTTGCCGCTGTCGACGCAGCCATTTTGGGGTGAAATATTACAAGCCTCTGCCATTTATTGAGCATGGCCATGATCTTTATTTGGGTATAGAGCGATTCAGCACAGGAGAGCCAAGGTGTGAAAGTCGGCGCAAAAGAATTGTGGGGCGACGTAGTTCAACACCAGTACTGTTGTCACCTGAAGGCTCATAATTAAGGAGGTTATCGAGCTTTAGCCAGCCTGTCTCAGGTACTTGAAAATATTTTCGCTTTGACGCGAGAGGGTGGAGCATGCCAGGGCAACCAGGCCCCTCGGTGCAATATGAGTCGAAAAGTCCTCGCTTTTTATGAAAATTGTCTCGCTTATCATCATTTAGACCGTGGAATAGTGGACTAATTGTACTTTTAATCCTGGGATAAATAATGATAAGCGATCTCTCGGAGCGAACACAGCCGCAGGATTTAAGGCAATTGTGGCTTCAGCATTGGGCACATACTGCACTTCGGGTGATAAGTTGGATTCGTCAACTTCATAACTCACCAACAGCCAATAAACTGTTTAGCCCCACAGGTTTAATTCTACCTGCAGAGGCCACAAGATACCAAACGCATACCGTTGTTCAACATAAAATAGTGCAGTTAAGCTCTCTATCGCCCCAGCCTGTTTCAAAAAGATACCAGTCAAAAGATAAACTTCAATGCTCTAAGTAGCTCAAGTTTACGGCTTTAGGTAAGCGCGCGGTGGCGCAAGGTCTATCGCTAAGTAACGGTCTCTCAACTTAATTTGACAACTCTCCACAGAATCAATTTTTCCACCCATAATGACTAATTGTGCCAGCATCTGAACCTATAAATTCTAAGCTAGATAAGTTTCTAAATACTGATAACTAATCTTTGGATGACAGCCGCCAAACACTGAAAGCACAATGCTTTTAGCTAACAAGTGAAGCAGAAGTAGCTGATACGCTGCGTAAAGCACGCGAAGCTGCTGGACTTGGTGAGTTAGATGCATTTATAGAACAGCAAGCATAATTTGGCAGACGTGTGACACAAAAGAACAAGTGAACAGGTATGGATTAAGCAAGTTCTTTGTCTTACACTGTTCAAGAGTTGGGTGCGTAAACTATTGAATTGAAATAGGCGCACAAGCGTAAAAAAGCGTGCAGCGTGAGTGGTGAGTTTCACACTTGTTGCAGACAAACCATAAGAGGGTTGTAAGTTATTGATATTTAACAGTGAAAAGTTAACGTTGCTACTGAGTAGGAGTAACGAATAAGTTGGAATGGTGAAGACAAGTAGATCTTTTCTGCAAATCAAAGGCTTACAGAATAAAAATTGTAGGTAAGCTAAGTTTTATTCAAAGGGAATAATATTGATATGAAACACTCTATCCATGTCTGAACAAA
>CAJWHE010000027.1 GCA_913041145.1 uncultured Paracoccaceae bacterium | reverse complement strand
CCCTCCGCTCCACCAGAAGCACAACTACCAGCTCCACTAGAAAATATGTCAAATTTATCAGCACCAGATTTTACCATCAGTTTAACGTCTGAGATACCACCATAAGTATCTTCTTTAACAGTAATCCCCATTGCTTTAGCCGCAGGTTGGAATATTCCAAGAGATTGACCTTTTTGGTAAGCTCCGCCCCATGAAACAATTCTAAGGGTGTCTTCTGCAAATGCCGAAGATGTTATTGAAAACAACCCCATAAATGCAGAAACTACCATTGGTTTAATATACGCTTTCATTAATTTCCTCCAAATTTTTTTTGATTTCGTAAAGAACACTCTTTAGATTTAATATACGTGTGTCAAATTATTTAATAGTGATGCACAGATTAATTTAACTTTATTTATAATCTAACAGTTAAATTGGCCTATATTCTGAAATAAAGTCCTTTAAAGATAAATACTTATAGACAATTTCAGCTGCAACTTTTCCAAAACTACCGTAATGGGGCAAATGTCTAACTCCATTAAAGCTGTCTAAACTATCTTTATTCCCTAGTAAGAAATCCGATAAACAGATCGCCGATATAGGAGCTGTATTCATTCCATGACCACCAAAACCAGCCAAGGCATATTTGTTAGCTGAAAGCTCACCAACATAGGGTAAAAAATTTCTTGAGTAACCCATAAAACCAGACCACACATATTCAAAACTTAGGCCTGATGTACTCATTTCTTGTGCCAGGTTTGGGAAGTGCGATTTAAGATCTTTAAAAGCATCACGTTTTATTGTTGAAAGGCTCTTACTTCCAACTGCAGATATCCCCATTCCCCATAGAAGTCGATCCCCATCCAGACGTCTATAGTAATTTCCAGCACGCCTATTATCTGAGATCATAAACTCAGTATGAATGTGATCCTTCAATGTACCAGGAAGAGGATCCGTAACAGCGATAAAAGTTTTTATTGGAAGTAATACTTTATCAAGCTTTGAAGGGCATAAACCTCCGTAACCTCCAGTAGCATGAATAACCCTTTGCGCTATAAAATTTTGATGTTTTTTTGTTAAAAGCTCAAAGGAATTAGTAACTTGAGAACGCTCAACCTTTAGTACAGAGCAGTTTTCATAAATATGAACTCCATTTTCCAAACACTCTTTCATTAATATTCTCATGAAGCTCAATGGATTGAATTGAAAAGAATTTTTATTAATTAACCCTGATTTATAACGAGAACTTAAGATATATTTCTTTAAATTATCAGCATTTAATGAAGACTCATCCTTATTATTAAATTTAGCTAACGATAAGTTTAACTCACCAATTTTAGCATTAACTTTTTGATATCTAGGCTTTGAAACCTGCTTTTTCATCCATTCAAACCCAAGCACCCCTAAATCCTCAAATAACTCAGCCTTCTCTTGTCCTAATAATTTTCTAATTTTTATTGGACTAGCTGCCCAGCCAGCAGAACAAAAACCTCCATTTCTTCCTGATGCACCACTTCCAATAGTTTTTGATTCAAAAACGGCTACATTAGCACCTCCTTGTGATAGTTTTAAACTTAGAACAAGGCCCGCTAATCCTCCACCAATAATAGCAAAGTCATACCTATTTAATTTTTCACTAAAGTGAGAAGACTTCGACGATTTTATACTATTTTCATCGTACCAAGTTTGGGCATAGATTGGATCACTCATGTTACAACTGCGCCTTAATGCTCACGCGCTTTGTTCACAATTTTATCAAGTGACTTGATTCCTGAAGCCGCAATTAATGTCAAAATTACATAAATTAATGCTGCTGAATTAAACGGCTCAAAAGCAAGAAAACTTTGCGCCTGAAATTCTTTCATACGTTGGGTTAGGTCTCTTACTGATAATATTGAAACAAGAGAAGTATCTTTAAGCATAGCTATAAATTCATTTCCAAGAGCGGGTAACACAATTGCTATTGCTTGAGGGATTATTATAAACCTGGCGACGTGCCATTCCCTCAGTCCCAATGTTCGAGCAGATTCAATTTGTCCTTTAGGTATGGCCTCTATACCTGCTCTAAATATTTCTGCCATGTATGCCGAATAACCTATAGCAATAGCAATAATGCCTCGTGTCATCATCTGCATGTCTATAATACCACCAGTACCAGATTTGATTGCCCCAGCCAGAGGCAAGCCAACATAAAGAATAATCACAAGCATAGGAATTCCACGAATTGTATCAACAAAAAAATCTGAAAAAACAGCCAATGGATGAGCTGAAGTTAATCTTCCTATCGCGCCAAGCAGCAGTAAAAGGGCACCCAAAACGTAACCACAGATTGCAAATTTCTTGTTACGAGTTGGTAAATAAGAAGTTTCCCATAATATTGGAAAGTCTCCTATCTCGTCAGACGATAATACGGTTGCTGTGATAGAACCTTGTTTAATTAATTTTTTTGCTTGATCTACACTTTTCAGTGATCTGATTTTAAAAGGTTTTTCAGGTTCTGATTTTAAAAAGTCTCCGTACCTTACCGTATCCGTTACGTGTTGTGGTGTCCCAGATATGATACCTATTTTTCCTTTCAAAGTCCCTACTAAAGCCACATTTTCATGAGGCTTAAACACATTTATAGTTCCAAAAATTATTAGCAAAATGCCAAGAATAAAGAAAACTCTATTCGCAAATTCTGATCCCTTTAAACGTGTAAACAATGCCCAAACTAAGCCTAAGATAGAGGCTCCGATATATGCAAAAAAAGCTGCTCTCAAAGTTACCATGATACCAACTGCAAAACCAGCATATGCAAACATAAGTATATAAAATGCAAAGCAAAAGTTAATTAGAAAAAGAGCTAATATTACTATCTTAGTAATTTTTTTTTCATATAGTTTTGGAAAGAAAAAAGAAAATAACGTTATTAATGCGAGTAATATACTAACATTTAACAAAACATCATGAACTTTTATTAAAAGATTTTCTTGAAAACTTGGATCTAAAACAAACACCTGGTTTACCAGCACAACCCATTCAACTGACCTAGGATCAAAGCTATTGACTGCTACTGACACCAAATATGGGTCAATTTCACTACTCTGGGAAATAACAAAGCAAGTAAAAGTTTGAAATAAAAAGAATATCGATGCTTTCTTTTGAAGGCGACGTACTTCCGTTACTTCTTGATCTGGCCTAAGCGATTTTATTAAAAGGAACGACCCAAATATACCAAGACATCCTAGAGCAATAAATAAAAAAAAGCTTAGCAACAACCGTAAAGCCTGATCTTCAATTCCTAGAACTGCCGTTAGGGCGGCACCATAATTTCTAGATGTGGCCACGAAATAGATTAATACTGGCAATGCAAATAAAAATACCAAGTTACTTGCGCGAGTATTTCGCAGCATATTTACAGCTTGATTCATCATGAAGTTTCCAAAAAAAAATTATTGCCGCAACTTTATAGTTGCGGCAATCTAGTTATTTATCTTATTTTGGCCACCATTTAATGGTAAGTGCATTAAGCGTGCCATCAGCTTTAATCGCCGCTAAGCCTTCATTAAATGCATCTTGGATAGATGCTCCCTCTTGAAAAACAAGGCCCAATGGATCTGAAGAAAGACCTGTAATCCCAACAGTTAACTCACCTGCATATTCTTGCTCATAGGCCGCGGCAGAAGTTGAATCGATTATTACACCGTCGACGTCACCATTTTGGAGGGCCACTACAGCATTGTTAAAGGCATCAAATAATTGGATATTTGCTCTACCAACTAATTCTTCTCCTAACTGAGCATTTGTAGTACCATTCTGAGATGCCAACCGTTTGCTGCCACTCTTGAAATCATCAATGCTAGCTCCTTTATCTTCGACTCTCATTAAGATTCCTTGCTGAACAATGATATATGGGTCAGAGAAATCAACAATTTTATCTCTTTCGTCTGTTATCGTTACTCCTGAAACAACCATGTCAAATTGACCGTCTGCAAGTGCAGCAAAAATTCCATCCCAAGCTGTCGTAACCCAATTTGGTTGACAGTTAATTCTTTCACAAATCGCTGCTACTACATCAACATCAAATCCTTTAACGACACCATCCTCTATGAATTCGTGCGGAGGGTAAGTAGTGTCCGATCCAATACTCAGTACTCGACCTCCTAGATCTGCAGCTAAGGCTGGTAAAGCTAATGTTACTGATAGTAACAAGCCAATAAAAATTTTCTTCATAGTAAACTCCTTTAAAATATGCTCTATTTAATATTTAGAGCCACAACTGTTCTACTTTGGTAAATGAATCAATAATGGTCAAGTAAAACCTTAAACAACAGTCAAGTAACTCATAAACTATCTATTTCTTAGGTGAAAATCGCAGACTAAGGCATGACATGCCTCCATCAATTTTTGCACATTCAGTATTTCCTATCTCGACAACATTAAAACCACTTTTTAACAATCGCCTTGTTGTCTTTGGAAAGCCTTTAGGTGCTAATACTAAGTTGTTGTAACGTATTGTATTAGCAGCATCTTCCTCTCCAGGATAAGTTAGAATGACTTTGTAGCTCTCAAAACAACCTGTGGCTGCCAATCGCTCCGTTGACAAGATAGTATTATTGTCCAGCAACGAACAATCTGTCTTAAAATGCAAAATACCCGGTGGAGTTATTACCTCTGTAACTTTGTAATTCCATTGCTCAAGCATCAAAGTTAACTCAGATATTCCCTCAATATTTGTTCTGCTTGAACGCCCTATTAAAATTTCTTTTTCAGTAGTTAATATATCGCCTGCCTCAATTGTCCCTGGACCCTTAATTTCAAACACATTTTTATATAATTTTCTTAAGTGAGGTGCTATGTACTCAACCTCATTTAATCTAGAAGGTGCTCCAGGCCTCATAAGTATTGCCCCCTCGGGTAGACACAATGCAGTATCCTCAACAAAAACACTATCCGGGAAATCCTCTAAAGGGTCGAGTTCGATAACCTTTGCACCAGCCTGTTTTAGTGCATTAACGTAATCTAAGTGGTGACCTTCCATCAATTCAAAATTAGGCACCCCTCTCTCGGTAGAACGTAATCCAGAAACTACAGAAGAACTTGGTCGCCGAGTTATGGCATGAGTAAAATTAAATGATTTTGTCGACATGATTTTTATAATACTTTCTATTATACACAAAGAATAACAACCATAGCATGTAATTAAAATAAATTTACATTAGATTATTTATCAATAGTAATGATGAGATTAAAAGTCACAATTTGATAACTCTTAGGTTTAGGGCATAAAAGTCATGAAAAACAAAAAAAACATAGGTTCGGAGCAAAGCACCGGAACAAGCATTTTAAAGAACGCGTACTCACTTAAAACTCCGAATGATAATAAACTCTATTACAAAGAGATTGCAAACAACTATGATCAGGACTTTGCAGAAGACCTTGGGTACATATATCCTTCAGAAATTTCAAAAATGTTAATAAAGCGCCTTAAAGAAATTAATGGTCCTATTTGTGATATCGGGTGTGGCACAGGTTTAGTTGGAAGTTTTCTAAAAAATACAGAGAAAAGCCTAGTAATCGATGGGGTAGATTTATCAACAGAAATGCTTGCAATTGCACAAGGTAAGAATGTTTATCGAAAGCTATATAACGTCGATTTAACGGCTAAAAAATATAAAATTCCAAATAATTATGCAGCTTTAATTAGTTCAGGTACGTTCACACATGGTCATCTCGGACCAGATCCAATAGGGAAACTAATCGATCACTGTTCTTCAGGTGCAGTCTGTTTTTTTGGTATTAATAAGGAACATTACAAATCAATGTCATTTGATACATATATAAAAAAATTGAATGATAAAAATATAATAACAGACATCTCAATAGATCAAATCTCGATATACACCAAGGTAGACACCAGTCACGGATCTAACAAGGCAAATATATGTAGTTTTAAAATCTGTTAGATTTATAAAGCTCCTAATGTTTGAATAGTATTTATATCTGAAAATTTACTTTTGTTATCTTTGAAGGGCTTTATGTCACAATCATCCCACCCTAGCGCAGTTAAACATTTAATTTCTTCTTTATTAATCGGGATATATGACGGATTTTTGTTAACCCACTTACCATCTTTTAGTAGACCATAAATTTTCTTACTCTCGCGATCGAAAAAAGATATCTCGGATATGTATAAAATACATTGTTTTAAGAACTCGTATTGATAATTATTTTGACTAAATAATACATCTTCTGATTTTTTTGCTTTTATATTAACCTCTTTAAATAAATCAATATTGTTTAAAGCTGTTAAATCCATAATTACCATGCTTCCATTTCTACCAAATGCAACTGTCCTAGGTAATGTGCCTAAAGGTACTTCATTATCTAGGAATTCAAAATTTATATCTTTGTCTTTTATCGCTATCCAGGAGAAAAAAAGCTCTGGCATTCCAGTGTAAGCCTCAATGTTGTGAAATAACAAATCTTCAACCGCTTTATACCGCAAAGTTGAAAGACCACGTTTCCAAGCTCTTTCAACAGTTTCTGCTGGAGGTGTGATAACAAAAAAAAGTAAAACTTTTTGACCAAACCTGCTAAGTAACTTGCTTTGATAATCACCTTTCAAATTGACAGTAAAGCTATCAAAACGAAATCTATCAATTAATAAGTGTGGCATTTCACCCTTGATAGATTTTTGCTCCATATATAGGTCTAATTTTTTATCAACCATTTCTAGCTCATAGCCTGTTAACATAGCAGCATATTTATAATCTTTGCCCAAAGATCCATAATCTAATAAAAATTTTCGCCAATAGTCTGGACTTATCACAGCAAAATCTTCCCAAGTTATATCCATTCTCTCTGCTAACAATCTTTGCTGAGGACGGATTGTGCTTTTCCCTGCGGCAGATGCTCCTTTAGTATTCATTACGATAGGCGAGCTCTGAAATGGTAAAATTTTGTATTTTTGCACCTCTACGGCTTTTTGAATTAATGGTTCAATTAACTTACCAATTTTTTGGCTACCAAAGGTATTTCGAAAAAACCTTGTCGTCAGTAATGTTAATAAATCCAAGTCATAAATTAATCCTCCGTGCACTTTGAGAACTCCGCTCAGAGCAATCGAGACTGCAGTATCACATTTGTCTGACAAGGATAAACCATGCTCATTAATACTTTTATAGGCGGTAATGGAAGAAGCTTTCTCTATATTCTTAGCACTATATTTGGTATCATTTATTACATGTTTAAAGACATTTTTTATTCTGGAAGGAAAACTTATTACCTCATTAGTAGCAACATTTCGTGAGATTTCTTTTTTTATCAAGCTATTGATTATACTTTGTGCAGTAGACATATAATCAGCAAAGTATTGATTAATTATACTCGCCTCAGGTTTAATATAATCTTCTAATATTTTTGAAACCATATCTCTCAATGAGATCCCTAAATCTTCGTAATTTGGCCCATCAGGAACAGAAAGATCAGATGTTACCCGAATTAGTAACTCATGAATGACTAACCTCTCAACTGTTAACTCACACATATCTTGTATGTTCAAACCACAAAATATTGCTGCTTCTTTTGCTTCACTGTAAGAAACAGAGCTATTGGCATTATTAAATAAAGTAATTCGGTGCCTTAAATGCTTTGGAATATCAGTATAAATACCAGGGTTCCAAGCATTATACTCATTTACGTTTTCTACCAACAAATTATCCAGTATTTGGGTGAGTCCCGTTTATTTATCAGAATAAAGCTTCTTCCTTTAAACTTTACGCCGATAGTGTTTACTGATCCATTTTAAAAACGGAAGAAAAATTAGTATTAAGGCGACAACAGTTATAGGACCTGCAATTGGTCTTGTGAAAAAAATTGAGAAATCTCCGTCAGAAAGTAACAAAGATTGCCTCAATTTTGGTTCTGCAATGGGACCTAAAACGATAGCTAAGACCGCTGGAGCTAATGGGTAATCAAGCATGCGTAATACAAATGCCGCTAAACCAACTAAAACCATTAAACCGACATCAAACATATCAAGGTAAGCCGCATAAGTTCCAACCAGTGATAAAACAAAAATTACGGGTGCTAAAATAGTAAAAGGCATCCTAAGCATCCACAAAAATACTGGAATAAAAGAAAGGTTTAGTAGTACTGCCACTATATTAGAAATATAAAAGGATCCAATCAGAGGCCAAACAAACTCTGGTTGATTAGTAAATAATAATGGTCCAGGTTGAAGACCCCATATAACCATCCCCGCGAGCAAAACGGCCGTTGTGGGGGAACCAGGTATCCCTAGTGTCATCATAGGTAACATCGCTCCTGTCGATGCTGAATTATTTGCAGATTCTGGTGCTGCAACGCCATCAATAGAACCTTTTCCATACTCTTCTGGATTTTTAGATGTTAACTTTGCGACCCCATAGGACATTAAAGCACCGGGAGTAGCACCAGCTGCCGGTAATATCCCAACAAAGAAACCCAAGGTTGAACCAATTAGTGTTCCTTTCCAGGCAAATCTAAAATCTTTAATTGCCTGGAATATACCTTTAAAACTAACATCTACCTTAGACATCTGCGGACCTGACCTGGTGGAATTAATTGTCCACAACATCTCACCAATTCCATAGACACCGATGGCAACCACAAGGAAACGAATACCGTGCATAAAGCCTGTTATTTCAAAAAATATTAAACGTGGTTCACCCGTTATGATATCAAAACCTACAGTAGCCAAAGCTAAACCAATACAAATAGAAAAAATAGTTTTGGGTATATCATCTCCACCCAATCCAACAAAAGTTGCAAACGCAAGAAGCATTAAAGAAAAGATCTCTGGATTTCCAAAGGATAGTGCCACCGAAGCTAGCAACGGCGCAAAACCGGTAAACAGTATAGTCGAAATTGTGCCTCCGATAAAAGACGCAATAGCAGCCGTTACAAGTGCAACATGTGCCCTTCCGGATAAAGCGAGAGGACGACCATCAAAGACGGTAGCTACAGCAGTAGAAGCACCTGGGATTCCTAATGTGATAGATGAAATAGCACCACCATACATTGCCCCATAATATATGGAAGCTAGAAAAATCATTGGAGATGTTGCCCCACCAGTGAAACCTTGAATAACAAAAGTAAAGGGAAGTAATATTGCTACTCCATTTACTGAGCCAAGACCCGGCATTGCCCCAACAAACAGCCCTACTATGACGCCTATTACAGCTAACCCCAGGTTTATTGGCTCAAGAGCAATTAAAATCCCATTAAATAAAGAAGCCAAAATATCCATTATACTTACCTTTTAGTTAGTTGAATTCTCTTAGAGAAATATATCATAAAGAGGGATAAAAAGTGGTTCAAGGTACCCTTTTGGTAGAATAATTCTCATTGCAATATCAAAGAAAAAGAAACTGAAAACTGGTATTCCACTAGAGATCAAAAGGGCCGTAGTCCATCTATGCTTACCTAGAAATCTTATATAGTAAATTAAGAAGCAGAAAATTGCGCCATAAAAACCTATAACAAAAATTGATAATAGAAATCCAATTAATCCCCCACCGACGACAAGAAGTAACTTAATTCCATGAGAGTCTAAAAAAGGTTCATCACTTTGACTGGGAGGGGAAGTTCGCTTGTACCAATTATAAGCAATCCACAAGCAACAAATAAACATTATCACTGACAACCAAAAAGGCCAGAAACCACTACCTGGCCCCTCTCCATCAATAAATCCAATATTATCAAACCTAGAAACATCAGGATTCCATGCGGAACCTTCACCCGACTTCCACATCATACCTAATGAAAAGAGCCCAAGAATAAATGCTGTAATAATTTCTGCTTTTCTCATCTCTTGGGCTCCTTTAGTTTATTTTATTTAATAGCGCCTGACGCTTTTAAAATTACTTTGTGCAGATCACGTTGAACATTCCAATATGCCACAAGTTCTCCACCAGACATAAAGTCACCCATTAGAGATTTTTTGCTTTTATAGGATTGCCAATCAGCTGAATTGTACACTTTCGTAAACAAGTCAGAGAAGTAAGCCTCAGCATCTGGAGACATTCCAGGAGCTCCAACAACTGATCTCTGCATATAATAAGTAAATTCGCTACCCTTTTCTTTTAGAGTAGGTACGTCTGGGAACAATGGTAACCGCTCGTTTGTGAACGCTACAAGTGGTACCATATCTCCACTTTCATAAAAACCAAGTGCCTCAGATGGGTTGTTAACAGACGAATGAATCTGTTTTCCAGCAACATCTTTTGCAACCGCGCCTCCACCTTTATAAGGGATATACTTCATAGATAGTCCATATGCACCATTGAGATGATCCGTGATAATGTTATCTTCGGAGTCTTTCCCAGTTCCGCCCATTACCCATCCACTTCCTTCAGCCTTGGCTTTGGCTAGAAACTCTTCAAAAGTTTTTAAACCGCTATCCTTATGAACCCAAAGTAAGAAAGTATCTTCAGCCATTCTCCCAACGGGTGCAAATGTCATAACATCAATCCCCAATCCAGGTTGACGAAGAGGTGTCGTGTAGAACGAATTTAAAGTTACCATAATCGTATGATCTGGATCACTCGCAGTGTTTGCCGCAACTAAAGCTTCCGCCCCTGACCCGCCAGATTTATTTGTGGGAATTAGTGGTCGGTTTGACAAATTTTCCTTTTCTACAATGGCTTGCATTAATCTCGCCATTTTATCAGCTCCACCACCTTTACCAGCCATAATTATAAAATTGACAGGCTTGGTTGGTTCCCAAGCGTTCGCGATGCCTGCAAAACCAGAAAACGCAATAGCCGCAATCCCTACTAGTGTGAAAAACACTCTTTTAGTATGCTTCATTTTTTCCTCCTTTATTCGTACGAAAGCGTCGTACAGCGCTTATTAAGCCGAAATATACGGCTATTCTTTAAGTTACAAAAAAGCCTCCACTTTTTTGTAACTACATTATCTAACCATCTAGACCCTACCTTGATAAAAAATTAACTCTAAAAAAGACCATCAATTACACCCTCATCGTTTATACAAATAGATTCTGCTGCTGGCACGCTTGGTAGACCCGGCATGGTCATAACCTCTCCACAAATAGCGACAACAAAGCCAGCACCTGCTGACAATCTAACCTCTCGCACAGGTATAGAAAAACCTACTGGGGCTCCTCGCTGTGCTGGATCGGTAGTGAAACTATACTGAGTTTTCGCCATGCATACTGGTAAATTCCCATACCCCTGTTGTTCCCATTGTTTTAGTTGATCCCGTATCTTTTTATCAACAACTACCTCGTCTGCCCGGTAAATACTCTTTGCTACACACTCTATTTTTTCTAACAAAGGCATACTATCTGGGTATAAAGGCGCATAGTTTGCAGTATTACCTTCAACGATTTCTACGACCTTATTAGCTAGTTCAATCGTACCATCACTGCCATTTGCCCAATGTGTCGCGACCACCGCTTCACAACCTTGACTGGCAGCGTAATCTTTAACTGCCTGAATTTCTGCGTCGGTATCTGACACGAAGTGGTTGATAGCAACTATGGCTGGTACTCCAAACTTATTGATATTTTCAATGTGACGACCAAGATTAGAGCATCCGTCTTTGACCGCTTGAATATTTTCTTCTCCTAAATCTGCTTTTAGTATACCCCCATTCATCTTCATTGCCCGAACAGTGGCAACTATAACAACAGCCTTAGGCCTTAAGTTAGCTTTTCGACACTTTATATTCAAAAACTTTTCAGCTCCAAGGTCCGCCCCAAATCCAGCCTCTGTAACCACATAATCAGCCAGTTTTAGAGCAGTAGTAGTTGCGACAACTGAATTACAACCATGCGCAATATTAGCAAACGGTCCCCCATGAACAAAAGCCGGATTATTTTCCAGTGTTTGAACTAAATTTGGTTGCATTGCTTGTTGCAATAATACTGTCATTGCTCCGTCAGCTTTAATATCTCTGCAATAAACTGGTGTACGGTCTCGACGGTATGCAACAATTATATCTCCAAGTCTTTTTTCTAAGTCTTCTAGATCTGTTGCTAAGCATAAGATTGCCATAACTTCGGATGCCACAGTTATATCAAACCCAGCTTCCCTAGGAAATCCATTCGCAACACCTCCAAGATTACAAACTATTTGTCTAAGCGCCCTATCATTCATGTCCATCACCCGACGATAAGCAATTCGTCTAACATCGATATCAAGCTTATTTCCCCAATAAACGTGATTATCCACCATTGCCGCAAGTAAGTTGTGGGCACTTGTAATAGCATGAAAATCTCCTGTGAAATGTAGGTTCATATCCTCCATTGGGACAACCTGAGCATAACCTCCACCTGCTGCTCCTCCTTTCATTCCAAAACATGGCCCCAAAGATGCTTCTCTTATGCATATAGCCGCTTTTTTCCCAATTTTATTTAAACCATCCCCTAAGCCAACCGTGGTAGTAGTTTTTCCTTCACCTGCGGGTGTTGGGTTTATTGCTGTCACTAGAATTAAATTGCCATCCTCTTTACCATTTAATCCTTTTATAAATTCTTCAGATACTTTTGCTTTATCATGCCCAAAGGGAAGTAACTCTGAGTAAGGAATATTTAGCTTTTCACCAATTGCTTGAATAGGTTCTTTTTTTGCTTCTCTTGCTATCTCAATATCAGTTTTGTATTCCATTCTTTATCCTCAACTATTTAAATTTCCTAAATGCTCTCCAATACTTAGGTCGGACATACTCGCCCAGGCTTCTGCTGACTGTTTGCTATCAGCATCTGGCTTAACTCTTTTTATAAGAATCCTTCCCCCTATACATTGAACAGTGACCCCTTGCCCAGAAATATCAACAATCCTACCTGATATTCCATCTCCCTCAACCTTTTCACAGTCAAAGATACTGACAACAGTATCTTTATATCTAGTCCAAGCGCCTGGAGCCGGGTTAGTTCCACGAATTAGGTTATAAACCTGGTTAACTGGTTTGTTCCAATCTATCAGGGCATGTTTTTTTGTGCATCTACGTTCATAGGTTGCCAAAGATTCATCTTGAATATGATGAGGTGGATTACCAGATCTGAATAAATCACAAACTTCTAATACTGAATCCACTGCAGTTGGATAAATTTTCTTAAAATATAAATCAATCACCGTATCATTAGCATCTATTGGACATTCCCATTGCAGTAAGACATCCCCCTCATCCAAACCATCCGTAGGGTAAAACCATGAGAAACCTGATTTCTCACTTCCCATAATAATAGGCCAATTTACAGCTGATGGCCCACGATGAAGAGGTAAAAGTGAGGGATGAAAACAAATTGATCCAAATTTGGGAGTATTACGTGCCAACTCAGGAACAAAAATATTTACAAATGCCATTAACATTACATCCGCTTTATAAGACGCTAATTTTTGTAAAGTATCTTTGTCTTTAAAATGCACAGGTTGTATTACTGGGATTTTATTTTCAATCGCAAATTCTTTAATTGGGTCTATCGGGCGCCCCTCTTTATCGGGTTCACAATAAACAGCAACGACCTCGTCCACCCCTTTTTGTATAATTTTTTCAAGCACATCTTTACCGAAAGCCTGTTGACCCATAACTATCAAACGCATTATTTAACATCCCCTACTGCACCAGACGAAATAATATCTGTCAATTCCCCACTTGAGTACCCCAACACTTCTGTTAAAATTTCTTTTGTGTGTTCCCCCAGTAATGGGGAGCGGGTCACCTCAACAGGACTATCAGACAATTTAATAGGATTCCCAACTGAGATATACTCACCTCTCTTTGGATGACTAACTTTAACTAGTGTCCCTGTTTCAAACAAACCTTCATCTTCTGAAATTTCTTTCATTGATAAAATTGGTCCAACAGGAATGTCGTGAGGGTTGCAAATTTCCATTACCTCAAATTTAGTTTTAGTCATCGTCCATTGCTCTATACGTGTAAAAACTTCATTAAGTTTATCCAACCTATCTGGCGGATTCACAAACCCTTTCTTAGTTTTCCACTCTGGCTCCCCAATAACATCACAAACTTTTTCCCAAATCGCAGCTTGTATTATGAAATATGTATAAGCGTTTGGGTCTTGCTCCCAGCCTTTACATTTCAAGATCCTACCAGGTTGCCCTCCACCAGAATCATTTCCAGCTCTAGGAGTTGAATTTCCGAACTCTACTCCTTCACCAAATTGAGAGTACTCAGTAAGTGGTCCTTTATCCAATCTTTGTTGGTCTCTTAGTTTTACACGTGTGAGGTTTAAAACCGAGTCTTGCATAGCAGCAGAAACCTTTTGCCCCCTACCAGTCTTTTCACGTTGGAATAATGCGGTAACTATACCTAAACAAAGATGTAATCCCGTTCCTGAATCCCCAATTTGAGCTCCAGTAACTAAAGGCGGTCCATCTCTAAAACCTGTTGTTGAAGCAGATCCACCTGCGCACTGGGCAACGTTTTCATAAACCTTACAGTCCTGATACTTTCCGGGGCCAAAACCTTTAATGGAAGCCATCACAATACGCGGGTTTATTTTCTGAATGTTTTCCCAAGAAAATCCCATCCTATCTAATGCCCCTGGGGCAAAATTTTCGACGAGAACATCACATTCTTTTATTAGGCGGGTTAGAATTTCTTTTCCCACACTATTTTTAGAGTTAAGTTCTATTGATCTTTTGTTGTGATTAAGCATTGTGAAATACAAGCTGTCTGCACCAGGTACATCTACAAGCTGTTTGCGGGTTGCATCACCAACGCCTGGACGTTCTACTTTTATAACATCAGCCCCAAACCATCCTAAAAGCTGGGTACATGTCGGGCCAGATTGGACATGGGTGAAATCTAAAACTTTTATACCTTCTAAAGCCTTCATTTTTTATAAACCTTTATTTTTTTAATTTTAAAGTAACAATAAATCAAAATTTAGTTACTTCAAAAATATAACTTTTCTAACGTGATTAACTAAATTTCTAACTATGGAACTCATTTTCTTGAAACAATGCTCTGGGGATTTAAATTTCCAATATTGCCGCTTTCTTTTCCAGCATGGGGATCTATCACAGCATTAATCAATGTTGGCTTTCCAGAATCCATCGCCCTATTTATAGCTTGAGATAATTCATCTGGGTTGGTTGCATTTTCTCCAATCCCACCAAAAGCTTCCATCATTTTATCATATCTACTATTTTTTACAAAAACTGTGGTCGCTACATCTTTAGTCCCTGAAACGTTAATATCAGTACCACGGTAAATTCCATTATTATTAAAGACCACTATACAGACTGGTAAATTATAACGACAAATAGTTTCTACTTCCATGCCTGAAAAACCAAATGCACTATCTCCTTCTACAGCTAGAACAGCTTCACCAGTTTCAACCGCTGCCGCAATTGCAGAACCCATACCAATGCCCATAACCCCCCAGGTTCCTACATCTAGGCGTTTACGTGGTTGGTACATATCAACTATCGAGCGCGCAAAGTCTAAAGTATTTGCACCCTCATTAACTAAAATTGAATTAGGTCTATTTTTAATTATATTCTTAATAGCACCTAGGGCGCCTTCATAATCCATAGGTGAATTGTTGTTTTGCAACTTAGACTTCATACGTGCGATATTAGTATCTTTTTTTGCTTTAATCGCATCAACCCATTCAACGGACGGTTTCTTCCAACCTTCTCCCATCGTATTTATTAAAGCTGATAAACAGGAACCGATATCTCCAACTACCGGAGCCACAATCTCAACATTACTGTCCATTTCTTTTGGTTCTATATCTATTTGAACAAACTTTGTTGAATAGGGTTCGCCCCAGCTTTTCCCTTTACCATGAGATAATAACCAATTCAAACGAGCACCAATCATTATAACTACATCTGAATCTTTAAGCACCAATGATCGAGCAGCACCTGCGCACTGATCATGTGTGTCTGCCAACAAACCTTTAGCCATACTCATCGGTAAAAAAGGTATCCCAGATTTTTCTACAAATTCTCTTACTAATTTATCTTCTTGAGCATAGGCAGCACCTTTACCCAAAACAATTAATGGCCTTTTTGCATTCTCTATAGCCTTTAAGGCTCGACTAATAGAACTTGGAGAAGGGAGCTGGGCTGGCGCAGGATCAATGACTTTTACTAAAGTTTTCTTTCCTTCAACCTCATCCATAACCTGGCCAAGAAGACTACCTGGTATATCTAGATAAACCCCTCCTGGACGTCCAGAAACAGCGGCTCGAATTGCTCTAGCTACACCCACACCAATATCCTTAGCGTGCAATATACGATATGCTGCCTTACATAATGGTTTTGCAATAGCCAATTGATCCATTTCCTCATAATCACCTTGCATCAGGTCAACTACTTCTCGTTCAGAAGAACCTGAAATTAAAATCATAGGCCAACAATTAGTCGTAGCGTGAGCTAAAGAAGTTAGGCCATTCAGGAAACCAGGTGCTGAAACTGTTAAACAAATACCAGGTTTTTTTGTTAAATAGCCTGCTATAGCTGCTGCATTTCCAGCATTTTGCTCATGACGAAATGATAAAACACGAATACCAGCGGCCTGAGCAAGTCGACCAAAGTCCGTTATTGGGATTCCTGGGACCCCATATATCGTCTGCACATCATTCAGCTTTAATGCGTCAATCAGAAGATGAAAACCATCTGTTAATAAGCCAGTCTCATTTTTCTGATCACTTACCTCTATATTACTTGATACGTCCATTTTCTTTAATGCTCCTTAACTAAAGCTATTTTCTAACAAATTAAAATGATCACTGTCATCTTCCCCAGAGCTCAAGCTTTCAAGCCTAGTCCAGGTCTTATCGACATGCGCATGTAATCGCATCGTATGCTCCAATACGCGCTTAGACGCCAGCTCAGGGTCTCGAGCTTCTAGGGCCTCAATTATCTGCATATGGTCCTGCACTGACCTTGACGCCCTGTCACTTTCACCCATAGCGCGACGGCGAACTGAATACATGTGCATAAATAGTCCATCTGCAGTGGTTCTAAGTAATTCACACCCTGATAACTCTAAAATCCACTGGTGAAACTTAATATTAGCATCAGAGTATTCACTTAACTCAGCTTTAGTGGCACTAGTGCTATGCTTCATCGCAAACTTTCTAAGTGCTTTTAAACTTGAATCACTGGCAACACTCGTTGCTAGCCGAGCTGCCATACTTTCTAAAGCAGCCCAAGTAACTATCATCTCTAAAATTTCACTTCTTGTCTTCTGACATATAAAAACACCTTTTCGAGGTTGTATTTCAACTAACCCGTCCTGCGCTAGACGAGCTAACGCTTCACGTATTGGTGTTCGAGAAATTCTTAATTGGGATGCAAGATTTCTTTCGTCCAGCCGGAGTTGAGCAGTTGGGCTATATATATCCATTTTCAATATAGCCTCTTTTAAAAGAGAGTAAGTATGATCCTTTAATGTAAAATTAATAGAAACAGGCTTTAATAAATCACTAAATGACAAATATAATCCTCCCCAGATTTATAGCTACATAAACAGAACCAAAAATGTACACTATGTGGTATACCATACATCTGACACCACTAACGTCAAGCAATGAATCTAGGCATATTAGGGGACTTTTCTATTCAAATGCATTACTGATGCTAAGGTGTTTTAAGTTTTTCCTAAAACTTTTAAAAGAGTCTCTCCAAGCTTAGCTGGTGATGGTGATACAGTTACACCTGCGGCTTCTAAAGCTTGAATTTTCTCTTCCGCCCCTCCCTTACCACCAGATATAACTGCTCCAGCGTGACCCATGGTGCGGCCAGGAGGAGCTGTTCTTCCCGCAATAAAGCCTACCGTTGGCTTTGCGTAACCTCTTCTTGCTTCATCAATTAAGAACTGGGCCGCCTCTTCTTCCGCTGATCCACCAATTTCTCCAATCATAATAATAGATAGTGTCTCAGGATCAGCCAAAAATAACTCTAGGACATCAATGAACTCTGTTCCTTTAACTGGATCACCACCAATCCCAACAGCTGATGTCTGACCAAGCCCAGCCATAGTTGTTTGAAAGACAGCCTCATAAGTCAAAGTTCCTGAACGAGACAAAACTCCTACAGACCCCTTTTTAAAAATACTGCCTGGCATTATTCCAATCTTGCATTCATCAGGGGTCATTAAGCCTGGACAGTTAGGGCCAATCAATCTGGAGTTTGATTTTTCTAACTTTTCCTTTACTCGAACCATATCTTGGACTGGAACACCCTCAGTAATACACGTTATTAACTCTATCTGAGCATCAATCGCTTCTTCTATTGCTAAAGCAGCACCTGCCGGAGGAACGTATATTACAGAAGATGTGGCGCCAGTCTTTTCACAAGCCTCTGCAACTGAAGAGAAAATTGGCAAGCTCTCCCCATTTGATCCCAACCAATCTTGACCTCCTTTAGCTGGGTGAGTACCAGCGACAACTTGGGTTTTGTGATATGCTAATGCCTGCTCAGTATGGAAGGTACCGGTCTTTCCAGTTAAGCCCTGTACAATTATTTTAGTATCTTTATTAATTAATATAGACATTGGCTATCCCTTTACCGCTTTAACGATTTTCTTTGCAGCATCATCGAGATCATCGGCAGTAATAACATTTAATCCGCTAGCATTTATTATCGACTTTCCTTCACTTACCTTTGTTCCCTCTAGCCTGACTACCAATGGCACGCCTAGTCCCACATCTTTGACTGCCTGAACAACACCTTTGGCAATCACATCGCAACGCATAATTCCACCAAAAATATTAACTAGGATACCCTTAACTTTAGGATCAGACGTTATAATCTTAAACGCTGCCGTGACCTTTTCCGCTGTAGCTCCACCGCCGACATCTAAAAAGTTAGCCGGCTCAGCCCCATATAATTTTATAATATCCATGGTTGCCATCGCTAGGCCTGCACCATTTACCATACAACCTATTTCTCCATCCAATGCGATATATGAAAGGTCAAATTTTGAAGCCTCAATTTCCTTGGGGTCTTCTTCAGTCTCGTCTCGCAAACACAATAACTCAGGTTGCCTGAATAATGCGTTACTGTCGAAAGATACTTTTGCGTCTAAAACCTGCAATTCATTTTTTTTGGTAACTATTAGAGGGTTAATTTCTAATAGACTCATATCTTTTTCAACAAAAGCTCGATACAAGTTCTTAACCAACTCTAAGCCATCTTCAAAGGCCTGACCTTTCAAATCAAGAGCTTTTGCTATTTTAGATGAATCTATTTTAGTGCAGCCTGCGCTAGAATCTATACCGAAAGAAAAAATAAGCTCAGGATTACTTTTAGCAACAGCCTCAATGTCCATACCACCCTCTGTAGACACGACAAAAGAAGACTTACCATTCACCCGGTCAACTAGAATAGAAAGATAAAGTTCCCGATCGATATCAGCACCATCTTCGATGTATATACGATTAACCTGTTTTCCAGATGGACCAGTTTGCTCTGTGACTAATGTTTTTTTAAACATTTCTTTGACATTTAAAACCGCCTCCTCCTTTGAAAAGGAAACCCTTACGCCTCCTTTTGCATTAGAATCTAGCTCTTTGAATTTACCCTTCCCTCTGCCACCAGCATGTATTTGACTTTTAACTACCCAAACAGGTCCAGGCATTTTATCAATCATATCTTGAGCATGGTCTAATGACGTAATTATCTCTCCCCGGCCAACTTTAGCTCCAAAAGATTTTAAAATATTTTTTGCTTGGTATTCATGAAT
The DNA here is from genome assembly GCA_913041145.1 of uncultured Paracoccaceae bacterium. Lineage (GTDB taxonomy): Bacteria > Pseudomonadota > Alphaproteobacteria > Rhodobacterales > Rhodobacteraceae. The sequence goes on along the minus strand of CAJWHE010000027.1, from coordinate 6,076 downwards.
ATTCATAGATTTATCTCCAAAAGAGCCAATCAGTTGATAGCTACACTTATAGAAATTTGAATGGTTGCTATGTGGTATACCATACACCTGAGATTAGTAACGTCAAGTGTTGCTAAAACTATTTAGAAGTCAAAATTCTACTAAATAAAATCTTTAAGAGTCCTCATTAAATCTTACAATCGACATATTCAGCAAAGACGAAATCTATATTAATAATATCTCCAAAACTATAATGTTGGCTAATTTACGAAACGATCAAAACTAGCCTTAAAAAAAATATTAAACTAAATTGTTCTTTCCACTTTACAAGCTGAGAACTTAAATTCAGGAATTTTACCATAAGGATCGACTACTGGATTTGTGAGCATATTGGCTGCAGCCTCAACATAAGCGAAAGGCAAAAATACCATATCTTCTGACACTGCCTTATCTGCTCTTGCCATAATAGAAATTTTTCCACGACGTGTTTCTATATCTATCGATTCCCCAGGCTCAACTCCCATTTTTCGCAATGTTCGCGGATGTAAGGAGGCATTCGCTTGTGGTTCCACAGCGTCGAGCACCTTTGCACGCCTAGTCATAGAACCAGTATGCCAATGCTCTAACTGTCGACCGGTCGTTAAAATCATTGGATATTTATCGTCAGGTATTTCAGCTGGAGCTATAATATTTGCAGGTGTGAATTTTGCTCTCCCCTCTGCTCGAGGAAAACCGTCACCAAAAACGATGGGCTGCCCAGGATCTGTTTCACTTAGGGAAGGATAAGTTACCACAGACTCATTCTCTAACCGCTCCCAAGTAATGTTATCTAGGGATTTCATTGAATGCTTCATTTCTGCAAAAACCTGTTTGGGATGTGTGTAATTCCAATCTAGTCCAAGACGCTTTGCCAACTGAACCGTGATCCACCAGTCTTCACGTGCTTCACCGGGCGGGTCAATAGCTTTTCGGCCCATTTGAACTTGTCTATTTGTATTAGTAACAGTTCCAGTTTTTTCTGCCCAAGCTGATGCCGGCAAAATAACATCCGCATAATTTGCTGTTTCTGTAATAAAAATATCTTGAACAACTAAATGCTTTAACTTTGATAGCGCACCCCTCGCATGACCTAAATCCGGGTCAGACATCGCAGGGTTTTCACCAAGAATATACAATGAGGAAATTTTATCATCATGCACAGCATCCATGATTTCCATAACTGTTAATCCTTTTTCTGCCGCGATCGTCCCTGTTTTCCAGATTTCGTTAAACGCAGATCGGACCCCTTCGTCAGCAACACTCTGGTAATCTGGTAAAAACATTGGAATCAAGCCAGCGTCAGAGGCACCTTGGACGTTATTTTGTCCTCGTAAAGGATGAAGCCCTGTCCCAGGTCTACCAACTTGACCGCACATCAACGCCAAAGAAATAAGACATCTAGAATTATCCGTTCCATGGATATGCTGCGAAATACCCATACCCCAGAATATCATTGCCGATTTAGCATTAGCAAAATCTCGAGCAACTGCTCGTAATTCATCTGCTTTAACTCCACAAAATTCAGACATACTTTCAGGCGAGAACTTTTTAAGGTGCTCCTTCATCGCATCCCAGTTCTCTGTATAACCATCAATATACTGTCTATCATATAATTCTTCTTCGACTATCACATTCATTATAGCATTTAACATTGCTACATCTGTTCCTGGCCGAAACTGAATCATATGTTCAGCATGCCGCTTTAAACCTTGACCACGAGGATCCATGACTATTAGTTTTCCACCTCGTTTAACAAATTGCTTAAAATAAGTCGCCGCAACTGGATGATTTTCTGTAGGATTGGCACCAATAACAATAGCCACATCCGCATTTTCAATCTCATTGAACGTTGCTGTAACAGCAGCCGAACCTACATTTTCCATAAGAGCTGCTACAGAAGAAGCATGACAAAGTCTGGTACAATGATCCACATTATTATGACCAAACCCTTGTCGTATAAGTTTTTGAAATAAATACGCTTCTTCATTTGAGCACTTAGCTGAACCGAAGCCAGCAACACGATCACCTGATATATCACGCTCATGAGCAAAACCATTTGCAGCGATATCCAACGCTTCTTCCCAGCTTGTCTCCCTAAAGTGAGTTAAGGGATTAGACGGATCAACATTGAGCCCTTTTGCCGGAGCATTTTCTAAACGAACTAAAGGTTTTGTCAATCGATGCTCATGGTGGACATAGTCAAACCCAAAACGACCTTTAACACACAATCTATTTTCGTTAGCAGGACCATTTATACCTTCTACATATTTTATTTTTTCATCCTTAACCTTAAAGGAAAGCTGACATCCGACACCGCAGTATGGGCATATCGACTTAACCTCTCGGTCAAAATCCTTACTATCACCAGTCTGCTCGCTGTCTAATACAGTTGCGGGCATCAGTGCGCCTGTTGGGCATGCTTGAACACATTCGCCGCAACCCACGCAAGTCGAGTCACCCATAGGGTCTGCTATATCAAAAACAACTTGCGAATTCTGCCCACGACCCGCCATTCCAATTACGTCATTTACTTGAACTTCTCTGCATGCACGAACACACAAATTGCAATGAATACAAGAGTCTAGATTCACATTCATAGCTACGTGAGTATTATCCAGCAAAGGCACAGTTACTGGATCTCGCGAAGGAAACCTGCTCTCTTTAACATCATTTGCTTTTGCCATATCCCAGAAGTGCGAAGAAATGTCGTGAGGAACTTTTGGTTGATCGGCAACTAGGAGCTCTACTATCGTAGCTCTCGCAGTTTTTGCTCTAGCAGAGTCTGAGTTAACGATCATTCCTTCACTAACATTGCGTACACAAGAAGCCGCTAAAACGCGTTCACCCTCAATTTCCACCATGCATGCTCGGCAGTTTCCATCAGACCTATACCCAGGCTCCGGTTTATGGCAAAGATATGGAATTTGTATTCCCCTACCGTTAGCAGCTTCCCAAATCGTTGAATCCTCAGGAACCGAAACTTCTTCCCCATCTAAGATAAATGTCACCATTTTTTGATTGGCTGAATCAAACATGTTCTATCCTAACTTATTTCTTCAGGAAAATATTTCATCGTTAGCCTTATAGGATTTGGCGCCGCTTGTCCAAGTCCACATATCGAAGCATCTTCCATTACTTGACATAAATCACTTAGTATCTCTTTATCCCAAATGTCTTTTTCCATCAATTGCACCGCCTTAGTGCAACCTGTTCGACAAGGCGTACACTGACCGCAGCTCTCATCTTCAAAAAACCTGAGCATATTTAGCGCCGCATCCCTCACTCGATCCATTTGAGATAAGACAACTACTGCTGCCGAACCAATAAATGTTCCCAACGGCTGCAAAGTGTCAAAATCTAAAGGGACGTTGTCTAAGCTAGCAGGCAGTATTCCAGAAGAAGGACCTCCAGGCTGATAAGCTTTAAAAATCTGACCCTCAAGCATACCTCCAGCAGCTAAGACGATGTCATTAATAGTAGAACCGGAGGGTAACAGATAGACACCCGGATTTTTTATCCGCCCTGAAACCGAATAACTTCTTAATCCCGTACGACCGTTTTTCTCGATTGAGTTTAGAACCCCTGAACCATCTCTACATACTTTTGCAACCCAGTGTAAAGTTTCAACGTTATGCACTAAAGTTGGTTTGTTAAAAATTCCGACTTGTGCGACATAAGGAGGGCGATGCCTAGGTAACCCTCGTTTACCCTCAATTGACTCAATCATCGCACTTTCTTCGCCGCAGATATAGGCGCCAGCTCCTCTTCTCAAATCAATGAAACCAACTGAAATGTAGCCTTTATCTTCAAGATTTTTAATCTCTCGTCTAAGAATCTCAAGAACTACAGGGTACTCATCTCTCATATAAATAAAGCACTTATCAGCTTCAATTGCCCAAGCGGCAATTAACATCCCTTCAAGAAATAGATGAGGAGTCCGCTCCAAGTAATATCGATCTTTAAAGGTACCAGGCTCCCCTTCATCACCGTTGACGGCTAAGTATCTTGGCCCCTTTGCGGCACGAACAAATCCCCACTTCTTGCCAGAAGGAAAACCTGCGCCTCCCAGACCTCTAAGACCACTTGCACTGACGACCTCTTGGACTGTCTCCCAATCACCGTGACTCCGATAGTCAGTGAGTGTCGAATATCCCCCGTTTTCTACATAAGTATCTAAACCTTCATAATCGACCATTCGAAGATGGGTCTCTCCTTTGGATATTGCAACCTCAACTTTTTCAAAAGTAGCATTGTCAATGTGGTTATGCCCTAACTCCAAAACTGGTGAAGTATCACAACGCCCCATACAGGGAGCACGTAAAACTCTAACAAGCTTTGGGTCTAAACCTTCCTCTAAAGCACTTTTAAGCTCTTGCGCCCCTGCCAACTCACAAGAAAGTGAATCACAAACCCTAATCGTTAACTCGGGTGGCGCAGGCTCACCTTCTTTTACAACATCAAAATGAGCATAAAAACTTGCAACCTCATAAACTTCAACTTGGCTGAGTCGCATCTCTTCTGCCAAAGCACTTATATGTTCTGAGCTCAAATGTCCAAAACGATCCTGAATTAAGTGTAGAAACTCTATCAACAAATCGGATCTCAAGGGACGTTCACCTATAAGTTCCCTGATCTGTTGGGATGCAAGTTCTACAACTTGCCTACCCTTAGGAGTTTTTCTTCCTTTTCCTGGCGCAGATTTCCAAATACCTTTTCTACTATCCACAAGATCCACTAAATTAGTCTCCTAAAAACAATTATAAAACTGTCTTTAACATAAACGTATCCTTTTACAACACCACTACTGATCGCTGACTTATTTTGTTATCTAAGTTCAACACTTCTCTGAAAATACACAAGGTCGATCAACAATTAGAATTAAAAAATATTCTAAAAAATTCTATTAAAAAACAATAACCTTAAAGGTATTAATGAAATTAATTCTTTCAACAGATTAAAAGTTATTTTAATATCTGATTATAATAAAATGTTACAAAAATATACTTTACTAAATAATCAACTCTGAGGGCAGATATGACATTACCCACTACAATGATTGCTATAACAATGTCTGAGCCGGGTGGCCCAGAAGTTTTAAAGTCAACAATAACTAACTTACCTGTTAGGAATGAGAATGAAGTATTGATAAAGGTAACTTCCGCTGGAGTTAACGGGCCTGATCTTGTTCAACGCCGCGGTCTATACCCACCTCCGAAAGGAGCCTCCTCTTTACTAGGTCTCGAAGTGTCTGGCGAAATTGTAGAAGTTGATGACAAAAAAAATTCATTTAAGATTGGTGAACATGTGTGTGCATTAACTAATGGGGGTGGTTATGCTGAATACGTAGTAGCTAACAAAGACCACTGCTTAAGAATTCCTAAAGGTGTTAGTAAAATTGATGCCGCCGGTTTACCTGAAACCTATTTCACCGTGTGGAGTAATTTATTTTTTAAGCAATCATTTAAACCTGGTGATAATATCCTTATTCATGGTGGGTCTGGAGGGATAGGTTCTACTGCCATTCAAATTGGTAGTGCATTAGGGCTAAACGTATTTGCAACCGCTGACTCGGATAGCGCCTGCGACTACTGCAGTGACCTAGGGGCTAAGCAAGCAATTAATTTCAAAAATGAAGATTTTGTAAAAATTTTACGTGATGTGGGAGGAGCTGATATAATACTTGATATTATAGGGGGTGATTATATTTCTCGAAATATTAAAGCCTCTCGTCATGATGCTCGAATTATTCAGTTGGCTTTCAATCAAGGCTCTAGAGTTAATATTGATCTAATGCCAATAATGCTAAAGCGCCTGCATTTTACTGGATCCACTCTACGGTCAAGACCAGACGCCTATAAAGCAGAGATAGCGAAAGACCTATCAAACAAAATCTGGCCCCTCTTTGAAAAAAAACAAATTAAACCTACAACTTATAAAATTTTCAAATTAAGTGATGTTGTAGATGCTCACCAACTTATGGAATCAGGTACTCACAGAGGTAAAATCTTACTTAAAACCTAATCTGTTTAAAATTAATTAGAAAAAAATTTAGTGAATT
>CAJWHE010000026.1 GCA_913041145.1 uncultured Paracoccaceae bacterium | reverse complement strand
AACTAACATCAGCTGTCACTACTGCCTCTTCACTATCAGATTTGGACGCCAACTCCCCTAAAGCTGATGGAACATCTGATGTCCTCTGAACTTCTGCACTTTCAGAAACAGGATTAATCAAAACAGTTGCTGTGGAAATGATTATTGTTCCATCAACTTTTGTTTCTTCAAGAGATAGACTTGTTGGCTCATCAGATTTTGGCAAATCAAACATTAAAACAAATTGACCATCATCTGGCACCAAAGTGCTTACATCAGCTTTTCCGTCTATTAATAAGCTTATCTTACTTCCCGGGTTGGCCACCCCCGCAATTATGCCAGACCCATCCGGCTCAACTCTAACAATATCAAAAGTTGGGGAGAATTTTTTGGGTTCCACTAAATCCACGGCAGTCTCAGTCTCAGTCTCAGTCTCAGTCTCAGTCTCAGTCTCAGTCTCAGTCTCAGCTATTTTTTTATCAGATCCTTCCTTAATGTCATCAACAACTACTTTGACAACCTCATTAACACCTCTAAATCCAAAGTAATCCAAAACAAAATCACCAAAAAAAATAAATGCAACAATTATACAAGCTATTACAACTGGCAAACTTATTTTTTCTTTGGGCATATTTGCCATTTAAATGTCCTTCTTTTAAATCTTGTCAAAATAACTGTAGCTATTTTTTTCTTTATAATTAACTATCACAATACCAATCACTCATACCATAGGAGAATTCAATTGAAACCAATTAGAAAATCAGTTTGTGTATTTTGTGGTTCCCGTGCTGGAAAAGCACCAGAATATACAGCTGAAGCAAACAAATTGGGAAAGATTATCGTCAAAAATAATTGGCGACTAGTTTATGGTGCAGGAAGTGTTGGACTGATGGGAGTCGTGGCAAACGCCGTTCAGTCTAATAAAGGAGAGATACTAGGTGTTATTCCAGAACATCTCTTAGAAAAAGAAGTAGGAAAAACTGACCTCAATACATTTATTGTTACCGAGAATATGCATGAGCGTAAAAAAGTTATGTTTATGAATTCAGATTTTGTAATAATTCTTCCAGGTGGTCTTGGAACTCTTGATGAGTTTTTTGAGATACTAACGTGGAAACAACTTGGGTTGCATAAAAAGAAAATTATTATAATAAATATTAATGGTTTTTGGGATAAGCTAATAGATATGCTAAATGAGTTAGTAGCAAGTGGGTTCGCTGATTTATCAATTAATGATTATTTTCTAGTAATTGATTCCGTTGAAGAGCTTTCAGAGTCTATTTAAGAAATATAATAAAACCAAAAGTTCAAGGTGTAGCGTCACAAAACGCTACACCTATAAAATTACATACGTGAGGCTACATTTTCCCAATTCACAAGTTTATCAAGAAAATTCGTTAAATAGACCGGACGTTTATTACGGAAATCAATATAATAGGAATGTTCCCACACATCACAACCTAACAGTGTTTTTTGCCCAAAACAAAGTGGGTTAACTCCATTTTCAGTTTTTGTCACTTTAAGGCTTCCGTCTGAATCACGTACTAACCAGCACCATCCTGATCCAAATTGACCAGCTCCAGCAGCACAGAATTGAGATCTAAATTCATCTACAGAACCAAAGTTATCCTTTAATTCACTCTCAAGCTCTGACGGCATTTTCGAAATATTTGGACTCATCATTTCCCAAAATTGATTATGATTCCATAATTGGGAAATATTATTAAATATTCCATTTTGAGCAACTGACCCTTGATTGTAAGTGCCAACAATTATTTCCTCAAGAGTTTTATGCTCCCAATCAGTACCAGCAATTGCTGCATTACCGTTAGTGACATATGCATTATGATGCAAGTCATGGTGATACTCTAGTGTCTCTTTAGACATACCATTTTCTGCTAATGCGTCATGTGCGTATGGTAGGTTAGGAAGTTCAAAAGCCATTTCATGGGCCTCCTTAACTGTTAAAATACATTGATATTTAAACTTAGATAAAAGTTTTACTAAACTGGAGTATCATAATAAATTTACTTACAACAGGTCAACAATGAATAAATTTAAAATAAATATATTTTGGATTAATTACTAATAAAAGTTTACATTGCTGTTGTCACAACCTGACATTTTCAAAATGTTATAAACATATTCCTTCACAGATCGATAGCACATAATTTGAAAATAGTTATCTTCTAATAGAGATAAAGCAACAGGAACCTGCGCCATCCTTGTACGCCTAAAATCTCCTATTTTAAAAATCTTTTTATCAAAGTTTACCGGACACAGCTTTCCTAATATATCTCTACAAGGCGCCCCTTTTATCGTAAATAAACTCCTTGAATCAGAAATATTGACAACTGAAGAATGAAAATTTTTTAACCCTTTTAACATCTTAGATTCTATACCATCGATAGCCTTACCTGGAGCTTTAATTAAGAGTTCATCTGTGGACATCCAAAAAACTTCTACTTTGCTTTTGCTCACAAAGCTCCGTACTGTTGGAACTTTTAAACCAGTTGAAAATTTTAAGGTTTCAGAAAGTCTTTTGGATCCTAGATCTCCCCGTACGGACAATAACCCAAATTCAGTGATCTCTTTTAGATCGAAAGGATTGATAGCTAATAAGTTACTTTTAGATTCAAGATCATTAGACATTCTGTTTAAATCCATCAGGGTCATAAAAAATAGGAGAAACAATTTTAGCTTCGACAACTGAATTAGTTAATGTTGGAAATTGAATAGTTTCTCCAAGTCTATCTGGGCCGTATGCGACAAGCCCCAATGCTATACCTTTTTTTAGGGTTGGTGAATAATAAGTTGATGTTACTCTACCTATTGTAACTTTTTGTCCTACTTCATTCTCTCCTAGTCCTATGGCATAAGCTCCCTCAGGAATAACCGATCCATCAGTGCTTTCAAGACCAACGAGTTTCCATCTTTCAGGGTTACTCATATATAATCTCTGATGTGCTCTCTTTCCAATATAATCATTTTTTTTCTTAGATAGCGCCCAGTCTAAACCCAGATCCTGTGGAATAACTGTCCCGTCAGTTTCATCGCCAATCATAATAAAGCCCTTTTCTGCTCTCATTACATGTAAAGCCTCTGTCCCATAGGGTGTAATTCCAAACTCTTTTTCTAAGGATAGAATCTCATTCCATAAAAATAATCCTTTGTTACTAGGAACTGAAATTTCAAAACTCAATTCTCCTGAAAATGAAATTCTATAAACTCTTACGTCAACACCAAAAACTTTTTCATCCACCCACCCCATAAAAGGTAGACTGTCAGAACAAATTTTTGAACACCCAAGTTTTTCTAAAACTCTTCGTGCATTTTCTCCCACAACCGTAATCTGTGAAAACTGTTCGGTCACATTTGTAACATAAACCTCAAAATCCCACCATTCAGTTTGAAGCCACTCTTCCATCATAGAATGAATATTTTCAGCTCCCCCAGAAGTAGTATGACAAAGATAGGAATTTTCGTCGATTCTTGCCACTACACCATCATCAATTAAAAATCCGTTTTCTGAGCAAATCAGTCCATACCTACATTTTCCAAGTTTAAGATTACTCATCATATTGGTATAAATCATATCTAAAAATTTTCCTGAGTCTTTTCCTCGAACCATTATTTTTCCAAGTGTCGAAGCATCTAAAACGCCAACTTTATTTCTACATGCGGTAACTTCTCTAAAAACAGCCTGTTTAACGCTTTCTCCTTTCTGGACATAGCAATAAGGCCTCAGCCAATGCCCAACGGGTTCCCACTTAGCACCGTGTTTATCGTGCCAATCATGCATAGGCGTTTTCCTAATGGGCTGAAATAACTCACTACGTGCTTCCCCAGCTATAGAGCCCATCGAAATAGGGCTGTACGGAGGACGAAAGGTCGTGGTGCCTACTGAAGGAATATCTTTATGTAAACTTTCAGAAAGAATAGCTAAACCATTAATATTACTTAATTTACCTTGATCAGTTGCCATACCTAATGTTGTATAACGTTTAGCGTGTTCCACACTTTCAAATCCCTCTTGGGCGGCAAGTTCAACATCTGTTACTTTAACATCATTTTGAAAATCCAACCAAGTTTTTGATTTGAGTTTTGTACTAGCACCATAAGGCATTTTCCAGACTGCGCTAATCGAGTTCTCTTTTATTCCTTTTGTTGAAGGTAGAGGTGCTTCGTTAGTTTCTAAACCTAATTCCTTTATTACTCTTAAGGTTACTTCATAGGTTACCCTGAGAATATCATCTATTAGTAGGTCTCCATTAGCAGACCCAACGACTGACAAACACGCTAGACCATTAACTCCTGTTGGAGGCAGTTGTGTATCTGGACGAAATGCACATAATTCATTGTCCCAATTTAGCTTTCCTCCACAATGTGACCACAAATGAACTACAGGAGACCAACCACCTGACATCGCCACAGCATCACATGAGATTTCCTCAAGCACAGTGCCCGACCCAACTTGATCACACAAAGAAATTCCCTTAACTCGATCTTTACCGTGAACAATTGAAATGGCTTTTCCATTTTCAATACGTATACCTAAATCTCTGGCTGTTTTTGCTAACTCTCCAGCACCACTTGGCCTTGAGTCGATTATAAGCGGCACAGAAAGGCCAGCATTTTTTAAAGAAATGGCTGTCCGATAAGCGTCGTCATTATTGGTTACAACTACTGTTCTATCTCCAATAGAAACACCATAATTTGTTAAATAGTTTCTAACAGCTGATGCAAGCATAACACCGGGAACATCATTATTTGCAAAGCTTAGGGGCCTCTCAATAGCCCCAGTTGCTGTTATAATTTGTTTAGCTCTTATCTTCCAAAGCCTATGACGAGATCCATTTAAGTTTAATTCATGATCAGTTAATCTCTCATAAGCAAGAGAGTACCCGTGATCATAGACCCCAACTCCAACTGTTCTAGCTTTAATAGTGACATTATTCATACCCTCTAGTTCTTTAGTAAGCTCAGTAATCCACTTTGCTATCGAACCTTGATCAATTAGTGGGTTATCAATTGAAGCTTGACCTCCAAGGTGTGGTGTTTGCTCAATAAGTAAAACTCTTGCTCCAGATTTTGCTGCAACCTTTGCTGAGTATAGTCCAGATATCCCACCCCCAACTATTAAAACATCGACATACGCATAAAAATGTTCATATTTATCAGGGTCTTTACCCTTAGTGGGCTTTCCTAAACCAGCAGACTTTCTAATTATAGGTTCAAAAATATATTTCCAAGCCGGCCTGGGGTGGATAAATGTTTTATAATAAAATCCTGCTGGTAGTAGACTACTTAAATAGTTATTTACGTATCCAATATCAAATTCTAGCGATGGCCAGTGGTTTTGTGAGCAAGAGACTAATCCATCAAATAATTCTGTTGTGGTCGCTCGGGCGTTTGGCTCAAAAGAGTTCGCTTCTCCCAGGCCCACTAACCCATTTGGTTCCTCCGCACCACTAGCTACCAACCCTCTTGGCCTATGATACTTGAAGGATCTACCAATCAGCAGTTGATTATTAGCTAAAAGTGCTGAGGCTAATGTATCCCCTTGGAACCCTTCCAGCTCTTTACCATTAAATTGAAATGTTAAAGGTTTTGATGAATTAACTAAACCTCCGTGACCCGGGATCCTAGAACTCATTTCGAACTCTCCCAACGCCATTCTGGTAATTTTTTATTTATATTAACTCTTATCTGTTTGGGAGGTGACAATGTTTGAGCACTGTATGATCCAAAGATTTCCAATGTTACAGTGGACCTTGCTATATGAAACCATTTCCCGCAGCCATTCACATGCTGCCATCTTTCAAAATGCACACCTTTTGGGTTTTTACGAGCGAACAAATAGCTTTCAAATTCTTGATCAGAAGAACCAACAGATTGGCGTTTAAGATGGGCTTGTCCTCCTGCTTGAAACTCTGTTTCTTCACAGCTCAAATTACAGTATGGGCAATTCAACAATAACACTAGTAAAATCCTTTAATGTGCAACACCAGCAGCAACGCTTTCATCGATGAAGCGACCTTCCTTAAACCGATTTAAACTAAACGGACTTGCAAGAGGTCCTGCTTCTCCACTAGCGACCATCTCTGCTGTGGCCCATCCAGATCCAGGGATTGCTTTAAACCCACCAGTTCCCCATCCACAGTTTATAAAACAATTCTCTAATGGTGTTTTCGAAATTATTGGAGAACGATCACCCGTCATATCAACTATACCTCCCCATTGCCTAAGCATTTTAAGCCGTGATATCATTGGGAATGTTTCAACTAAGGATCGAACAGTTTCTTCTATGTGGTGAAAGGAGCCTCTTTGAGTGTAATTATTATACCCGTCAGCGCCACCACCGATTACCATTTCACCTTTATCTGACTGGCTCATGTAACCATGAACAGTATTAGCCATAACCACCACATCCATAACCGGTTTAATGGGCTCAGAAACTAATGCCTGTAAAGCAACAGATTCCAATGGCAACCTAAATCCACCCATTTCTGCCAATGCACCTGAATGACCAGCAACCACTATACACAATTTATCACAGAGAATATCACCACCAGTTGTTGCAACACCCCCGATTCTTCCATTTTTAGAAATAATAGAAGTGACTTCTTTTTGTTGAAGTATGTGCATGCCCATATCAGAGCATTTTCGAGCATAGCCCCAAGCAACAGCATCATGTCGAGCTGTACCGCCTCGGGCTTGCCATAGCGCTCCTAATACTGGATATCTTGGTCCTGAAATGTTTATAATCGGGCACAACTCTTTTACCTTTTCAGGGCTGATATACTCGGTAGGAACTCCTTGAAGTGCGTTAGCCATTGCAGTCCGTTTATAGCCTCTTACCTCGTGTTCCGTCTGAGCTAGCATCATAACACCACGTGGAGAAAACATTAGATTATAATTTAAATCCTGACTTAAATTCTCATACAAACTTCTAGACTTTTCGTATATCGCTGCTGAAGGGTCTTGTAGATAGTTTGAACGAATAATCGTAGTATTCCTCCCCGTGTTACCACCACCTAACCATCCCTTTTCCAGAACAGCAACATTTGTAATCCCATGATTTTTTCCTAAGTAATATGCCGTTGCTAAACCATGACCTCCAGCACCAACTATCACCACATCATACTTTTTCTTGGGTATAGGAGACTCCCACGCCTTCTTCCAACCTGAATGGTTTCTAAACGCTTCTCGAACAATTGCAAAAGATGAGTATCTCTTCAAATTTCTAAACCATTAAATAATTATCTTTAAAGAACTTTTCTCATAGGTTCGGCTAGCAATCCATCTACAACAGACCTATCATGATGTCGATACGACATACCAAAAACTTATTGAAACACTTAACTAAAAACTTCATTAATTAAATACTAACCTTAGTAGTAGTCTGAAAGAATATTAATGCAAAATGTCTTCAATAATTTGTCTGACTTCAATGACTTATTACAACCGAAATATCCTTTAATTGGCTTAGATTTGGGCACAAAAACTATTGGAATTTCTATTTCAGACTTGTTGTTAAAAGTTGCTAACCCATTACTCACTTTAAAAAGAAAAAAGCTTTACCTTGATCTTGAGGTAATACTTAATATTATTTCTGAAAGATCAGTATGCGGGATTGTATTAGGTTTGCCAAAAAATATGAATGGTAGTGAGGGTCCAAGAGCGCAATCAACACGGTCTTTTGCTCATAACCTAAGTAAAGTTACTAACCTTCCTATCGCTTTTTGGGATGAGCGATTGTCCACAGTTGCCGCTGAAAAGGCTTTGTTAGAGGCGGATACAACACGTAAACGTCGCGCTGAGCTCATAGACTCAGTTGCCGCAGCGTATATACTCCAGGGAGCATTAGATAGATTAGGTTATATCAAGGACCAACATGACGGATGATATTTGGGTAAGAAATGAGATTCAATCTCCTTGTGTTAAGATCTGTACGATTCACCCTTTGGAAAGAATTTGCACAGGATGTTTACGTACCATTGAAGAAATTAGTACTTGGGGAAAAATGACAGAGAGTGAAAGAGCTTCACTTATTCTTGAGCTTCCCAAACGACGAACTAATTTCGCACATAGGCGAGGTGGTAGGCGGGCCAGATTAAAGTTAGTTCAAGAAGAGCCCGATTTTAAACTTGAACTAAAATTAGAAAATGACAGTAAAACCTAATTATAGCCTACATTAACCACTGACTAACATCCTGCAAAGACGGTCTAAAATAGCAAATCATGCGTCCCTCATCAATTACGGAATACTCAGAGGTCCAGGGCGCAACTCCATGTAACGCAAGACGATGAACCAAATACGTCTCTCCGGGAACTGCATGAACGATAACGCGCTCACACTTTTCAAAGCAGATTCGACGAGCTTCTTGATAACATTGAGTTAAGTCAGTTTGACCCCACTTATTAACATCATATTTAGACAATACATTATTAAAATACTCTTTTATTATAACATTACTACCTTCCCAAACTACCATTGGACTAGCACTCTGATCAGTCAAATTTAAAGGAACACCCAGTACGAATGCATGGGGCTCCCTAAGCATTCTATGACGATCAGGGCCTACCGGTAGCAACCCATCAATATGTGCTGCGTCACGCTTTAATCGAAATCGAAAAGAAGAGACACTTTCAGCAGGTGTAATCTTTGGATATCCCTGATACATGATGGAGAGTTGCCCTCGGTCCCAATTTACGCCAGGTAATATATTTTTTTTAATAAATTTTATAACCTCTCCTGATAATGTTGGACCATCAGAGACCCTACCCTGAATATCATTGTCTAAAATGTTGACACCAACAAACCAGGTATTGCCACAACGCATCCAATCTTGAATATGCTTTTTGTTTTTTTCGATTTTCTTACAAGTGGGGAGTACCGCTTTAGTCCAGTTTAGTATTTCCTTATCAAAACAAAATTTACTCCAGCCCTTTTTAGTAAATTCGGACTTAACTGACATATACTTTTCGCTCATTTTCAATTCTGCTCATCATAGACTCGTAAGCATTTAAAAGAATACCTTCATTTGCACTAGGTAAATTTGCTTCATCAGATAAGAATCTCCGCCATTTTTTGGAATTTTCTTGGCCGTTAAATAAACCAATCATATGCCTTGTTACCTGATTAACCTTACCACCTGTAGCTAAATGCTGCTTTATATAAGCCTGCATAGACAAAATAATATCAAGCCGTGATCTTACTCTTGGAGTGTCACCAAATATATATTCGTCAACATTCGACAAAATGTCCCAGGGCGTGGTGTACGCTGAGCGCCCAATCATAACTCCATCAAAGTCATTTTCTAACAAGTCTGATGCTAATTGAAGACTTGATATTCCTCCATTCAGGGAGATATGTAGCATAGGAAATTCTTCTTTCATTCTAGAAACTAGTGAATAATTAAGAGGAGGAATATCCCTGTTCTGTTTTGGACTTAAACTACCCAGCAGTGCTTTTCTTGCATGAATTATAACTTTATTTATGCCAACATCTGAAATTTTTGAGAGAAAGTCAGGAAGTACTTCATCAGGATTCTGATTGTCTATGCCAATACGACATTTAACCGTTACATCAATAGAAACAGTTTTTCTCATCTGTTTAAGACAACTAGCTACAAGAGCAGGTTGCTCCATTAATACGGCTCCAAAACAACCAGCTTTCACCCGATCTGAGGGACAACCTATATTTAAATTAATCTCCTTATAACCCCTCTCCTCACATAATAAGGCGGCTTCGGCCAATTCAATGGGGTCAGATCCCCCCAACTGAACCGCCAAAGGATGCTCAGCCTCACTATAGTCTAATAAATAATGAGCTTTACCCCGGATTAACGCGGCACTTGTTATCATCTCTGTATATAAAAGGGCTTTTACTGAAATTAATCTATGAAAATATCTACAGTGTCTATCAGTCCAATCCATCATCGGAGCAACAGCAAAAACTTTTGATATCTCATTATTTTTTATTGTCGTACTCATTCACTATTAACACTTTCTTCCATAATGTTTATTAATTTCTCTGATGAGGTTGGCGTGATATTAAACCATTGTTCCCATGCTGGGATTGCCTGGTGAATTAGCATATTAATACCATTTAAAGTCATATTGCCTCTATTCCTGGCTACTCTCAATAATTCTGACTCTAGTGGATTATATATGATATCATAAACAAGTGCCTCGACTGGTAACATATCGAGAGAAATGTCCAACGAGGTTTCCCCGGCCATTCCCTGATTAGTTGTATTAACAAATAGACTAGTATCAGAAAGATATGAATGTCTATCTTCCCATTTAACCACCTTAATAACCTCACCCAAATCTTGTTTTAAACTTTCTGCCTTACTAGTCGTTCGGTTTACCAGTAAAATCTCTGAAACCCCCTCGCTAAGCAAACCATAACATACAGCTCTAGAACTCCCTCCAGCCCCAAGCACTGTAACTAGTTTATCTTTTAATTGGAAATCTGGAAATGCATACTTTATCCCATTCACAAAACCTGACCAATCATAATTACTTCCATAAAGAAAACCGTTTGGTTGAACTGATACGCAGTTAATTGCCCCAATTTTTTTTGAATGCTCACAACAATCATCAACTAGTTCTATAGCTAACTCTTTAAGAGGAATTGTCAGATTACAACCAGAAAACCCTAACTTAACTAAGGACCTAAGCGCAGATTTGAGCTTATCTGGTTCAACTAGTAGAGGAACATAGGAACCCTGCAAGCACTCTTCTTTAAACCAATAGTTATGTAGAGTGGGAGAAAGTGAATGTTTTATGGGATAACCCATTACGCCAGCTAAAAGAGGTTTATCAGGATGTGACATGTTTTATTCCTAAAGATTACAAGTGTTATGTTGAGTTCTAGAGTTACATTTCAAACTAAATCTTAGTTAATTTTTCGACAATACAACTCCAATTTGTGATGGATAAGTTCATAACCCATCTCCGCCGCTATCTCGAATTGAATTTTTTCAATTATCTCAGAGTTAAACTCTATCACTTCACCAGTGTTTAAATCAACAATGTGGTCATGATGTAACCTCTTAGCTTTCTCAAACCTAGCGCCCCCACCTTCAAAACTATGTCTGTGGACAACCTTAGCTTCAATCAAGACTGATAAAGTTCGATAAACGGTAGCTAAAGAAATAGTTGGCTCTACATCACTTGCCCTCTTATATAACTCAATCGCATCAGGATGGTCTTTCGCCTTATCTAAAATATAGAGTAATGCTACGCGTTGTTTGGTTACTCTAACCCCAGCATTCCTTAACGATGAAACAATCAGTAACTCATCTTTTTGGTTTAGTTTCATATTCTTAATTCTCATATATCATTTATCTTTGAGAATGATTATCATTTTCGTTTACACTTGTAAAATACTCTTTTATGTCTTCGGGATATAGATAAAAATATATTATAGAAAGTGGTCCATGAAACTAGTCTTAGCCTTTGTATTAATTTTGATTCCATCAATAACGCTTGGAAAAGAAGAAAAATTAAAAGTAATAACAACTTTTACAGTCATAGCCGACATGGCACGAAACGTAGCGGGAGATGTTGCCATAGTGGAAAGCATTACCAAAGCTGGTGCTGAAATTCATGGTTACCAACCAACACCACGTGATATTATTAAAGCACAGGACGCAGATCTAATTCTATGGAATGGCTTAAACCTAGAGTTATGGTTCGAACAGTTCTTTTCAAATCTTAGGGATATACCCAGTGTTGTAATAACAAAAGGTATAAAACCAATTGGCATTAGTGAAGGTGAGTATTCGGGAAAACCAAACCCTCACGCTTGGATGAGTTATAGTAATGCCTTGATTTATGTAGATAATATTCGAGATGCTTTCATTCTAAATGATCCAGAAAATAAAGCATCTTATGTAGAGAATGCAAATGTCTACAAAAAACAAATAAAAGAGGCTATTACCCCTCTTCGGGATAGAATCATGAAAATAGCACCACAACAACGTTGGTTAGTTTCCTGTGAGGGAGCCTTTAGTTACTTAATTCATGACTTTAAAATGAGGGAATTATACTTATGGCCAATAAATGCAGACGGGCAAGGCACTCCTCAGCAAATACGAAGAGTAATAGACACAGTACGCAAAAATAATATACCAGCAGTTTTTTGCGAAAGTACTGTTTCTCAATCACCTGCTAAACAAATTGCTCATGAGACCGGTTCAAAATATGGTGGGGTTCTTTACGTAGACAGCTTAACAATCGCAACTGGGAAAGTACCGACTTATTTAGATTTATTGAGAGTAACATCAGAAACAATTGTGTCAGGCTTAGAGCCATGAGTTCCAGAGCAGGTATAAATGTAAGTACTTTTATAGTTACATACAGCATATGAGTTCCGTGGCGGGCATTGCAGCAAGTTCTGTTACAGTAACATATCGCAATGGTCACACTGCTCTTCATAATGCAAACTTTAATATTCCCTCAGGAACCATCACGGGTCTAGTGGGAGTAAACGGTGCCGGAAAATCAACACTTTTCAAAGCAATCATGGGTTTTGTTCCGATTTCTTCAGGAAAAATACGTATATTAGGATTACCCGTAAAAGAGGCATTAAGCCAAAATATAGTTTCTTACGTTCCACAATCAGAAGAAGTTGATTGGGATTTTCCAATCCTAGTTGAGGATGTTGTTCTGATGGGTCGTTACGGGAAAATGGGATTTTTTAGAACCCCAAAACGTGTTGATCGCGATGCGGTAACTAACGCTCTTATCCGTGTAAACATGACAGATTATCGTAAGCGCCAAATTGGGGAGCTCTCAGGAGGACAACGAAAAAGGGTGTTCTTAGCTCGAGCATTAGCCCAAGATGGAAAAGTTGTTCTATTAGATGAACCATTCACTGGAATAGATGTCAAGACTGAGGAAACAATCATTCAGCTACTAAGAGAAATGCGTGATGAAGGTCGCATAGTAGTAGTTTCAACACATAACCTTGGTTCTGTCCCTGAGTTTTGTGATCATACTGTTTTAGTAAAGAAAACAGTTTTAGCATTTGGTCCAACAAAAACTACTTTCACTCAAGAAAATCTTGAACTCGCATTTGGTGGTGTGCTTCGGCACTTTGTACTGGGTGGTTCAGACTTACACAATGATGATGATAGCAGACAGGTTCGAGTAATAACTGACGACGAGAAACCTTTTGTTATCTACGATGACAATATTAAGAGACCTAAATGATAGAGACACTAATATTACCTTTCACATATAGCTATATGTTTAATGCAATGTGGGTTAGCTCATTAGTAGGAGCAATTTGTGCATTTCTATCTGTTTACCTTATGCTTAAGGGTTGGTCACTAATCGGTGATGCATTAAGCCACTCAATCGTACCAGGGGTTGCGGGTGCGTACATGTTGGGTCTTCCGTTTGCATTAGGCGCCTTTATTGCTGGTAGTCTTGCTGCCGGCACAATGTTATTTCTAAACCAACGTACAGGCCTAAAAGAAGATACTATTATCGGGTTAATTTTTACTTCTTTCTTTGGACTTGGGCTATTCATGGTTTCAATTTCACCTGCTTCTGTGAGCATACAAACAATTACTATGGGTAATATCTTATCAATAACACCCGGTGATACGCTCCAGTTAGCTATTATAGGATTTGTGACTTTAGCTATACTTCTAGCAAAATGGAAAGATTTAATGATCACATTTTTTGATGAAGATCATGCTAAATCTATTGGCTTAAAGACTGGCCTCTTAAAAGCAATATTTTTTATACTTTTATCTGCTTCGTGTGTGGCTGCACTACAAACTGTTGGAGCATTTTTAGTCATAGCATTAGTTGTAACTCCCGGCGCTACAGCTTTTTTATTAACAGACAGGTTTCCCGTTCTTCTTGTTCTTAGTGTTCTTATTGGTTCAATCACTAGTTTTGTAGGAGCATACCTTAGTTTTTTCGTTGATGGCGCCACAGGAGGTTTGATCGTAAGTTTACAAACATTTATATTTTTAATGGTATTTTTATTGGCACCTAAACACGGTTACTTAGCAGCACGTCGTAGGGCAAAGTCTGTATTAGAGGGCGTATGATCGAAACTGTTTTCATGCCTTTTCATTTTAGTTTTATGAACCAAGCGTTCATAGTTATTGCTATGATTACTGTGCCCACGAGTTTATTATCTTGTTACTTGGTTCTTAAAGGCTGGTCGTTAATGGGTGATGCGATTAGCCACGCTGTTTTACCAGGTGTAATTCTAGCTTACTTATTAAATATTCCACTTGTGATTGGGGCTTTTTGTGCGGGCATGACCTGTGCACTCACAACTGGGTTTTTGGCAGAAAATAGCCGCATAAAACAAGACACTGTTATGGGTATCGTTTTCTCTGGTATGTTCGGTTTTGGAATAGTCTTATACGCTAAAATTAAAACTGATCTTCATCTTGATCATATCTTATTTGGAAACATGTTAGGGATCCAATCTTCAGATCTGTGGATGTCTGGAATCATCTCAATGTTTGTATCATTTGTAATATTGGTTAAACGCCATGACTTCTTATTGCATTCATTTGATCCTATACAGGCATATGCAGTTGGCCTTCCTGTTAAATTCCTTCATTACTCATTACTTTCCTTAATTTCCATAACTATTGTAGCAACATTATCTGCAGTGGGAATAATATTAGCCATAGGACTCCTAATAGCTCCTGGCGCAATTGCTTTTTTAATAACTAAAAGATTTAAGGTAATGTTACCACTATCTGTTGGAATTGCATTTTTTTCTGGTTTAACCGGTGTTTATATCAGTTTTTTTATTGATAGCGCACCTGCTCCAACAATTATTCTAGTATTAACAGTAATCTTTATAATTACTTTCATTATTTGTACTAGGAGAGCATATCGAGTTTCCAAAGCTAAAATATTAGAAACTTAATTTTTTATTTTGAAATAATTATCAAGAAAAAGTTATCCTAAATCTAACTCCTCGGTTCAGTTAACTTTATGCTTTTAGTTATTAGGACCCTAACTTCTTAGCTTCTCTATACCACTTCCGAATAATTTCACGCTCTTTTTCTGTAATACCGCTAAGGTTTCCAGGAGGCATTGATTTACTTAACCCAGAGTGTAGGAAAATAAACTTTGCATTTAGTTGGATATCCTCAGGTGTCTCAAAAACTACACCCTTCGGCGGCCAATATAGTCCTTCCCAAGCTGGCTCCGCAGCATGACAAACTGTGCACCGCGCAGAAACAATATCCTTAACCTCATTGAATCCAGATGCCCTAGCAAACTTAGTATCTAAATTTGAACTTTGTTCTCCTAAAGATGTGTTCTCTAGCTTGGAAATAAAAGGTTCAGTAGACAGCCACATAATAATAATAAATAAAATTGCGCTTAGACCCCAGGTCCAATTTGGCAAGCGTTTTCTTGCATGTTTAGAGTTAAAGTAGTGTCTAATAAGAACTCCAATAATAAAAATAATACTGGCGATCATCCAATTATAATGTGTTCCAAAAGCAAGTGGATAATGCGCACTGAGCATAAGAAATATAACAGGTAAAGTAAGATAATTGTTATGGGTTGACCTTATTTTAGCAATACTTCCATATTTCGAGTCTGGTACTTTTCCTAGCTTTAAATCGGCCACGACGACTCTCTGATTAGGCATTATTACTAAGAAAACGTTAGCTGTCATTATTGTTGCTGTTACTGCACCTAAATGTAATAACGCAGCTTTCCCTGACAAAAAGTTCGAAAAGAAAAGGGCTAGTCCGACTAATAATACGTAGAGTACTAACATCAATGCTGTAGGGCTATTTTTCAACTTAGATCGACACAAGAAGTCATAAATTAACCAACATATGACAAGTGACCCACCTGAAATAAATATTGCCATAGTCGAGCTAATATTAGAGACCTGAGGGTCTACAAGATAGAGGTCTGCTCCAAACCAATAGACAACCACTAAAACTGCAAATCCACTAAGCCAAGTGAAGTAACTTTCCCATTTAAACCAAGTTAAGTGTTCCGGCATTTCAGAAGGAGCAACCATATATTTTTGTATATGATAGAAACCACCTCCATGAACTTGCCATTCCTCGCCATCAGCTAAACCTTTAATATTTCTGTTCAGGCTTAAATCTAGAGCTATGAAATAAAAGGAAGACCCTATCCAGGCAATAGCAGTTATAACATGAACCCACCTTAGTAGAAAACCAATCCACTCCCACATAATAATTAGGTCATACATAAATTACTACCCTTGGATCAAAAGTCATACTGTTAACTACCACGATAAGTTGAGTACCCAAATGGCGAAAGAAGGAGTGGGATATGATAATGACTATCATCACTAACAATAAATCTTATTGGGATAATATCTAAAAACCAATTTTTATTAGATTGTTTATGTTTATTCTCAAAGTATTCTTTTACATAAAATAATAGTTCATAAGTACCTTTATTGAATTTATTTTTCTCCATAATAGGGGAATCTAGCCTCCCATCAGAGTTTGTTACTGCTGAGTTCATTAATAAGCGATTATTACCTTTGATGCTAATTAGTTCAATCATTATTCCCTCTGCTGGTAAACCTAATGACGTATCCAGAACATGCGATGTAATAAATCCTACCATTTTTTTCTCCCACATTACTCATTCCAGCTATCACAACGTTAAAATAACTGCAAAAAATTAGACAATAAACATAAGTTGATCTAAATTACACTGTGAAGAAAAATTAAGATAGGAAAAAAGTTGAACAAACCTAAGCAATTAATTGTCCCTTCGTCTCTAAGTAAAGACAAGTTTATTAAAATGTTTGGAGGCATATTCGAGCACTCAGAATGGATTGCTGAACAGACATGGGAAAAGGGTTTAAATTTTAATCACGATAAAGCAAGCGGTCTTCACTCGCTAATGGTTTCAATATTTCGAAAAGCAAATGAAGTCAGTAAAATAGAAGTTCTTAAATCTCATCCAGACCTAGCAGGTAGGTTAATGGTAAATAAAGGATTAACAAAAGAAAGTACAAAGGAACAAGCAAGCGCTGGACTAGACAGCTTAAATGAACTGGAGCAAACTTTTTTTAAATCACTAAACAAAAGCTATAAACAAAAACATCAATTCCCATTTATAATAGCCGCTAAAGGTCTCTCGAGTGACTTGATCCTAGAAGCTTTCAGAAATAGAGTAAATAATTCAACTGATAGTGAGTTTGTTGAAGCTTGCGTTCAAGTAGAGAAAATTGCTTACCTGAGATTAATAGACATTTTAAAATAGGACTGAATAATGACGTATGCAACACCAATTGGAGGCCTACCCACACAGGAAGCTAAGTTAACTGGAAAAGCAGTGTTCACTACTGCATATGCGGTAATTCCTGGTGGAGTAATGAGAGATATCGTTACCAGTTATCTACCATTTTGGGAAAAATCTAGAGCCTGGGTTTTAGCACGACCACTAAGTGGATTTGCAGAAACATTTTCTCAGTATATTGTAGAAATAAAACCATCTGGTGGTTCTAATAATCCAGAGCCTGATAACCAAGTGGAATCTATAATATTTGTAACTTCGGGAAGCCTGATAATAAATCATGGATCTGGAGACCAAGAAATGCTTCCTGGTGGATACGCTTACTGCCCTCCAGGGGTCTCCTACGTTATAAAAAATACTGGCACTAAAAACACAACAATTCACCTTTTTAGAAAAAGGTATATTAGTGTTGAAGGTATTTTAGCACCCAAGCCGTTTACTACAAATGAAAAGGATATAAAACCAACTGTCATGGATCATTCAAAAGGGGCTTGGTCTACAACGAGGTTTGTTGACCCAGAAGACCTTAGATACGACATGCATGTTAATATAGTGAATTTCAAACCCGGTGGAGTTATTCCTTTTGAAGAAACCCATGTGATGGAGCATGGAATTTATATCTTAGAGGGATCTGCAGAGTATCTTTTAAATAAAGACTGGGTTCATGTGGAAGCTGGAGACTTTTTATGGCTACGAGCTTTCTGTCCACAAGCCTGTCAAAATACCGGAAGTGGCAACTTCAGATACCTTCTATACAAAGATGTAAATCGGCATGCAAAGTTATAGCTATGAGTAAAAAAATTAAAATTAAGCCCATTAGTGTAGAGAATTTCAAGCCATATGGCGATATACTGGACTGCAGTGGAACACCCGATAAATTGATAAACAATAACTTTTGTGAAAGATACCATGACAAGGCCTTGCTCGATTTTCAAAGTGGTCGAGCTGGAATAAGTATATTTAATGCTACTCCAAGAGACTTACCGTATGAATGCAATATGTTAGAGCGCCATCCTGATGGGTCTCAGGCATTTATTCCAATGTCAGAGAACCCGTTTTTAATCATTGTTGCAGGTAACAGTATCAGTGAGCAACCAACCAATCCACTAGCCTTTATAACTAATTCAGGGCAAGGAATTAATATACATAAAAATATATGGCACGGTGTACTAACCCCCTTAACTCATCCAGGTTTATTTGCTGTCGTTGACAGAATAGGACCAGGTGAAAATTTAGAAGAACATTACTTAGAAAATTCATTTACAGTAGTGTCATCATAAATCTGAGCTTAGGCTTTTTTAAGTACTTTTTAATAAGCCAAAACTACTGAATTTTTTCTATTTTTTCAACTAACGTTCTCATACTTTTTAAATCAATCGCCCCAGGAACAACTTGATCACCAAATACAAAAGCAGGAGTTCCATTTATTCCTAAAATTTTACTTAAGTTATTGCTACCTTGAAGGTGATTAAGAACCAGTTGAGAGTTCATATCTTCTTTTAATTTCTCTATATTAATTCCAATTTTTTTTGCGGTCTCTATAACCGACTTATCACTAATTCGACCTCTATTATTCATTAATTCGGTATGAAATTCTTCATACTTGCCCTGAATATCTGCAGCCAGACTTGCCTTAGCAGCAAATACGGAAGCCTCTCCTAAAATTGGCCACTCTCGCATTACCACCCTTATATTTTTATTTTCTTTTATGAGATTCATAATAGTTTTAAATGCTTTTCTACAATAGCCACAATTATAATCAAAGAACTCTATTATTGTTACACTGCCATCTGGATTACCTAAAACAGGTGCATTCGGATCATCTTTAAAGATTTGATTACTTGATTTTTGAGTTTCGCCTTTATCATTTATTTCAACACTAACTTCACTGTCTTGAAGAAGCTTTATTGCTTCAAGAACTATTTCAGGGTTATTACGTATTATGTTTAAGACTTTTTGCTCTAATGATAGATCCGAGACTTCATCCGCCAAAGATGTTAGTCCAAACAAAATATTTAATAAAAATATAGAAAGTGCTAAAAGATGTTTCATTCGTTCCAAATCCTTAAAAACTAACTAATCATATAACAAGTATTAAGAAATAACTATTATCAAATATACAGATTTTTACATTAACTAATATTATACATGGGAAATATCATTGGCTGAGTGTTTTAATTCTAATTTTAAACCAATTACGACACTTAATAGGATTATCGCATATATCCTTGTGGGATTAATATCTATTTTTCTCTCAACCAACTTTACCCTTGGTGCAACGTCAAAACCTTTTATCTCAAAAGAAGTGGTCGCTAAACTAATTACAGCAGAAAATAAAATCAGTTCTAATACGCGTACAATTTCTGCGGGGTTATCGATTACATTAGAAAAAGACTGGAAAACATATTGGCGCTCACCTGGTCAAGTTGGACTTCCACCAGAAATCAATTGGGAAAAATCAAACAACTTACTTCATACAAAATTCTACTGGCCAACTCCTGAAAGATTTCAAGAGTTTGAAATTGAAAATTACGGATACTCTAATAAAGTAATCTTTCCAATAAATATTGTGTTAAAAAATCCAGGGAAACCATTACTTTTAATTGCCAACATCTCAATGTTAGTCTGCAAAGACGTCTGTATCCCTAAAAGTTTTACTTTGAAATTAGCTCTTTCTGAAGTTGAAGTTACAGATCCTCTATCAAGAAAAGAACTGTTATCTAACCTAGCGACGATACCAATAGATGGTGCAAATAACCAATTTAAACTAAATTCTGTTTTTATAGACCCGGACAAAGAAAGTCTTTTTATTGAGATTCAGTCCTTAAAAAACATAAATGAAATTCATGTCTTTCCTGAAACCCAAACAGATGTGGTATTCGATGCACCCATAAATATATTTGATCAAGATAAAAATTTGACAACTGTCCAGTTGCCTATTTTTGATTATAAAAAAATTAATAACCCAATAGCATTAACTATTTCCAATGGTGAAATTGCATCAACTTATAAAAACTTAAAAATTATAGAAAGTATAAAACACTCAAAAAGTAATACGTTTGATGGAAACAGCTTTGCGATAATTATATTTTTTGCGTTCGTCGGGGGCTTAATACTTAACGTAATGCCATGTGTTCTTCCAGTCTTATTAATAAAAATTAATTCAGTTATAAACTTACAATCCCATTCAGGCATTAACATCCGTCGTAAATTTATTTCATCAGCATTTGGAATTATATCATTTATGTGGATCTTAAACGGGTTGCTCTTTTTAATTCAAACCATGGGTGGGCAAATTGGGTGGGGAGTGCAATTTCAAAGCCCAATTTTTCTGAGTTTTATTATTGTTATCCTCATTATCTTTTCTATTAACATGCTAGGTGGTTTGGAAATTATCTTACCTCAAAAGTTCAACACAAAACTTTACCAACTTTCTAATACAAATGGGTTAACTGGTGATTTTCTAAGTGGCTGTTTTGCAGCATTACTTGCAACCCCCTGCTCTGCACCTTTTTTAGGTACAGCAGTAGCATTTGCACTTACTCTAGGTGGACTAAAATCTCTAATAATATTTTCGTTTATTGGTTTAGGTTTAGCAAGCCCATACTTAATTGTTGCTATGGCACCTAGACTGGTAATGTTTTTCCCGCGCCCTGGAAAATGGATGAAAGCTGTTAAAAATGTTCTTGGAGTAATGATTATAATAACTGCTTGTTGGTTTTCTTGGTTGCTAGTTTCTATCGAAAGTATTCAGTCTTTATTAATTTTACAAATTGCACTTCTTATTGCAATTTTATCTTTGAAATTCATAAAATTTAATTTACTGAAGTATACTTTTTTTCTAACCTTTATAATATTTTCTGTATCACACTCCACGATAATAACTTCAAAGAATAATTGGACTGATAACCTAAACGATTCCTGGGAGGCATTTGATACAGATCAAAAAGATATTCTTGTTGAGTCTGGAAAATTAGTCTTCATTGATATTACAGCAGACTGGTGCTTAACCTGTAAGGCAAACAAACTTCTCGTCCTTGATAGCTCTTATGTGGAAATGGCTTTAAATAAAAAAAATATTGTTAAAATGCGAGGTGATTGGACACAAAAAAATTCAAAAATCTTAAATTTCCTAAATGAAAATGGGCGTTTTGGAATTCCCTTTAACATAGTTTATGGACCAAGTGCTAAATCAGGAATAATGTTACCAGAAATATTAACATCTGAGGTAGTAATAAATGCTTTAAAAAATGCTGAATAGGGTCATTCAAGTTCTTTTAGTAACTTGTTATAAATGTCCCATCTTGTGTCTGATCTTGGAAGTTCATTAACTAACTTATAAACGTATGTTATAGTTTCTTTAGCTAAAGAAACTTTTTTTAACACGATATATGATTTTACCAACTGCAACCAACCATCAATATCATTTGGTTGTGTCTTCAATCTCTCCTCTAAGCTGGAAACCATAGAGTTGATAAATGCTTCAGTAGCTTTATCACCTATCTTTTTGGAAACTAAGTCATCTTGGCTTGTTACTGGAACTCTGATCTCACTTGATAAACCAATCACATCGTAACCTAATATTTTACCTAATCTATTAGCCTCACTAACAAATAATTCGGTCCAAGGCATAGCTACTTTATCAAACTCAAGTCTGTTCGTTAATATTGTATATGCAAGCCCTAATTCATCTTCTTGCTCAAAAAATAAGGCTTTTAAGTATTGTGCTGTTGGATTTGATTGACTGATTTTTAGGGAGTTTTCTATAGCATTTAACGCTGCCTGATTTATTAAACCATTTTCTAAAGCGACAAGCGCATTAGCTAATTTTGCCCATGAGGTTGAGTCTCCAGCTCTTTTTGTCACCAACTCACTATAAGCATTGGTGGCCTTAGAGTAATCCAAATTATTCATATAAACGTCGCCCAAAAGTTCCCATCCTACAGGGTCCCCTCCAGAAGCGTCCTCTTTTAATCTTTTAGATAATTTTTCTATTAATTCTTCTAAGTTTTTAATGTCCTTAAACTCAGTGGCACGATCTTCATAAGAAACGCTAGGGATCCCAGAACCTCCAACACGTAGATGAATATAGAGAGCCAGGATTGGTATTATAAAAGCCAAGCCAACAATAAGGAATGACCCTTTTAACTTTTTTTTACTTAGTTGGAGTGGGGTTTGACTTTCTAAAAACAAAATTTGACTATTAATCTTTTCTTTTGAGGTTTTTAGGACTTCCTCTGTAATTAAGTTTCTTTTAAAATCATCATCAATTTCAACGAGTTTGCTTTCAAGAGTTAAAATGTTCCAGTCATCAGCTGAACGTTCATTATTTTTGGGACCTAAACTAGAAAGAATTAAAACTACCACAACTATTAAAGAAAGAATTACCCCAATAATAAATAGCATAATTATTCTTTCCCTTTTTTGTTTACTAATACATCCAGTTTTTTTTCGTTAGGAACAATAAAAATTTTAGACTTATTTAAGGGCGATGCTTTTTTTAAGGCTCCAACTAAAATGATCACGCCCAACGCAAACACTAATAATGGCATAAACCAAAGAAGAGCAGTGGAGAGCGTTAATGGAGGTTTAAATAATATAAAATTACCATATCGATCTACTAAGTACTTAAAAACTTCTTTATTACTATCGCCAGCCAATAGCCTTTCACGAATTAATATACGTAGATCACGAGCTACACCAGAGTTTGATGTATCAATAGGTTCATTTTGACAAACAACACATCGAACATTTGTTGAAATATCCCTAGCACGACTTTCTAACTTTGAATCTGCTAAAACTTCATCTGGCTCAACTGCCATACTGCTGGCAATGGGTGCCAGATAAAAAAAGGAAATAAAGAGAAGTTTTAAATAATTCATTTATATCACCTTAACTCTAGCATTAAGAGCTCTTTAAATTCTTCAAATCTTTCTCCCACTAATGGTCCAGAGAACCGATGAACTACTTTTCCATTCTTATTAACTATAAACGTCTCTGGAACCCCTGTTATTCCCCAATCAATACCCGTCCTTCCTGAAAAATCATTTCCTACATAAGTATAAGGGTTGCCTAATTCAGTTAACCAGTCGAGTGCATCCTTATTAATATCTTTATAATTAATACCTACTAGCTCAATTTCATCATTTTTTGAAAGCTTAATAAATGACTGATGCTCAGCACGACAAGGCAAACACCATGATGCGAAAAAATTTACTATTGAAACCTTATCTAGATTTAATAGATCTTTTTTAGATAACCCTGGAGAATTTAAACCAGGCAGTGGTAATAGATCAAAGCTTGGAACCGAGCGATTGATGAGCGCAGAAGGTATCTCAGAAGGGTTTCGATCATTTAAGAGCCCCCAAACTGCAAAAGCACCAATAATTAAACTTAAAGCTAGAGGAGTTAAAAAAATAAACCGACGCATTTAAAAATTTTCCAATCTAACCACTTTATTGGTAGGTTTTGTTCTCCTATATCTATAGGTTCGACCAACTTTATAACGCCGGTCGGTGATAGAAATAATCCCACCCAGAGCAAGAAAACTAGCTCCCAACCAAATAAAATTTACTAGTGGTTCGTAGATCAACCTTAATACCCACTTGCCCTTAAACTTATTATTAGCTGGTTCAGATATTGTTACGTATAGATCGCCAGACACGCTTTGACGGATAGCACTTTCTGTAGTGCTAGTCCCAGTAGCTAGATATAATCTTCGTTCTGGATAGAGATTTTCAAGAAACTTACCATCTTTCTCTACTTTGACAGTTGCTTTTTCTGAGTTATAGTTAGGCCCTTGATGAAGAGATACTCCCCCAAAGGTTACTAAAAAACTGGCCACCTCTAGCTGTGATCCCTTTTCTACAAAGCCAATAACTTCTTCTTTCCAAGCACTAGAACCAACAACTCCAAGAATAATAAAAGACATCCCAAGATGAGCGATTGTCATTCCATTCGCAGATCTTGGTTGGGATCTAATTCTTTTCAAAATACCAGAGTAATCTTTATTAATTAGTTTTACTCGATCCATCCATTCAAAAAGAGTTGCAGTAAACAACCAAACTGAAACGCCAACACCAACAACCGCAAATATCGGTCCAGAGGTTTTAAGGTACCAAACAAATAAAGATACCGCCAAAGAAACAAAAATTAAAAATTTTATTCTAGACAAGATCCCAGCTATATCTGCTTTTTTCCACTTAAGGTAGGGGCCAATCGCCATTGTTGACCCCAACATTAGTCCAATTGGAGTGAAGGAAATATTGAAAAAAGGAGGTCCAACAGAAATTTTCTCTCCAGTAATCCCCTCTAAAAATAAAGGGTACAAGGTTCCAAAAAGTACAATTGCTGCAGACGTAGTCAGAAATAAGTTGTTTAAAAGTAGGCCAGATTCTCTACTGATTGGTGAAAACAAACCACCACCTTCCAGTGATGGAGCTCTATAGGCAAACAACAATAGTGAACCACCAATTGAGAGTGCTAACAAAATTAAAATGTATATCCCACGTTCAGGATCAACAGCAAAAGAATGTACTGAAGTTAATAAACCTGAACGAACTATAAAAGTTCCTAAAAGTGATAAAGAAAATGTTAAAATAGCAAGCAGTACAGTCCAAGCCTTAAAAGCCCCTCTTTTCTCAGTCACAATTGCTGAGTGAAGTAATGCTGTACCAACCAACCAAGGCATGAAGGATACATTTTCAACAGGATCCCAAAACCACCAACCTCCCCAACCAAGTTCATAGTAGGCCCACCACGCACCGAGCGCTATTCCAGCAGAAAGGCTAGTCCAAGAAATCAGAATCCAAGGTCTTACCCACCTAGCCCAAGCGGAGCTAACCTCACCTTCAAGTAATGCAGCAATAGCAAAAGAGAAAACGATCGAAAACCCGACGTATCCAACGTATAATAAAGGTGGATGAATAGCTAAACCAATGTCTTGCAATAAAGGGTTTAAATCATTGCCATTCAAAGGCGGCGGAAAAGTTCTTTCAAAAGGGTTAGAAGTAAACAACATAAAACTAATAAACCCAACACAAATCCAACCTTGAATACTTAAAACTCGGGCCCTTAATGTGGCTGGGATATTAGATCCAAATAGAGATAGAGCACCACCAAAGGACACCAAAATTAAAACCCACAATAAAATAGAACCTTCGTGATTACCCCATGTTCCAACAATTTTGTATAGTAAGGGTTTATTTGAGTGTGAGTTATTGACAACGTTAGTCACTGTGAAGTCACTCACAATATATGACCTCATTAAGGCCATAAAAGCGATTAGAACTAAAAAAAACTGTAAAAGTGCCAAATACTTTGCTGAGTTAATCCATATTGGATTTTTTCTTGCTACACCAGTAATAGGCAAAGTGCTTTGCACAATAGCTATTAAGAGGGCTAAAATTAGTGAGAATTGTCCAAGTTCAGGGATCATCGTTACCTCAAAATATGCTTATCACTTGCGCTCTAAAGTTAATGAAGGTCAATACCCAAAGGCGCGACCAGTTGCCTCTATTTCTTTGAAGGCTTTGAGATAAAGAGTTAAAAACGAAAGTTATTAGCTAATAAAAAATGGCGCCGAAAAACCTGACGCCATCTTTTATTTTTTTAAGAGTTAGCTTTTAGTTTAAAGCCGCGTCTGTAATTGCATGTGACCATGCACCAACCGGTTTCTT
>CAJWHE010000025.1 GCA_913041145.1 uncultured Paracoccaceae bacterium | reverse complement strand
ACTCAACCATCGATTAATGCGATCTTTTCTGCAACTTTGATTCCACTTAAATATGCACCATGGACCGTTGCTTGTGCGTTAGGCATTGTTGCTTCACCAGCAAAAAACAATCGATCAGCCAATGTCTCAGATAGCCTTAATCGTGCATCTATTGAACCTGGAAGGGCGTAACTGTAAGAGCCAAGTGTGTATAAGTTTCCTTTCCAGGCAGTCTCAGTTGTCCTATTAATATACTTTGTAACGTTGTTGCCAAAAATTGCTTTCAAACCTTCTAAGCAAAAATTTGTGGCAGCGCCCACTCCTTCATTTTCAAGCTGTTCAGCAAAGCGTCCTGCAACAAACCCAACAGCTAGATTAGTATTATAAAATCCAAAATTTATTGTGCAGAAGTCGCTATCATTTGCTAAGTAATTTGCAACTTGTCCTTGTTGGGCACCTTGCCAACTTGAATCAAATTCTAACCCTATCTTATTCAAGAGCCCTGTTGGAAGAAGATTGATAGCCTCTAATTTCCATGAAGGTAATTGAGGGTTAAATTTTATATGCTCTGCGGCTAAGACGCCAGTTGAAACCGTAAGAATCACATATTTGGCGTTAATAGATCCTGCTGAGCTCTCTACCTTTACACCATCGCCAGAATAATTAATTTTTGAGACTGGACAGTTAATAACAACGTCTATGTCTGAATGCAGGTTCTTAATAAATGCTCCCAAACCTCCGGCAAGCAACCAATCACCCTCGGCGTCTGCATATTGATAAACATCCGCTGATGATACAACGTCCGGATCAGCACCTAACATCGGGGCTATTAAATTTTTAACCAAGTTTTTCCAAGGTGAATTTGGTAAAGTCTTTTCAACAGGTTGATCAATATACTTAGCACCGGCCTTATTAGCTTCCTGCCACATTGAAGTATGATATTTACTATACTCTTTTACTTGTGGAGGAGTAAGTAGAGTTCCATTTGAATATACCCAAGTCCAATCCCAATTTTCTTTGTGCAAACACACTCCATGTTTCTCCGCTAAACGTGCTAAAGGATTGATTTTAGCAGAATGCAGCCATGATCCACCTACATCGAAAGGTATTTTGAATGTAGAATTATCCGTTATACACCTTCCCCCGGCAAATGCTGCTGCTTCTAATACAACAACTGAATAGCCAAATTTCTTTAAGGTTTTGGCTGCAGAAAGCCCCGCTGTTCCAGCTCCTACAATGACGACGTCTGGGCTACTGCTTGATAAACTCACAACGATTATTCCCTCACAATTCTAAGATAAAGTTTGGGATGTCTTCAATACCCTCGAATTGAGCCAGATCTATGGGATCCTCTTTATCAAATTTGCAACATCTGCGATAAATTTCAAGCATTTCTACTGATATCTTATCATGATTATAGAAAAACATTGCTGCTGCGTACCGGATGGCTCCAGATCCTGGAACTCCAATTTTAGAAAATAGGAACATTTTTTGCGCTTCGAATTCTAAAGATATGGAAGGCTTATGCCTCATTATGCACTTTTTGCATCAAGAGATAAGTTCAGATGATTTATTTCATTTTCATTTGGTGTTTCTTTTATGTTATAAACAGGAAGAAGTGCTCGTAAATGATCGTGATACGTACGCACACCATATTCTAGATCAGACAAGTGAAATCCATCAAATGAATTTGATAACATAGACTCATTTGACCAAATAGTGAGTTGTTGATCTTCAACTACTGTCTCGCGATCAATTCGGCTTGCAAGATATCTAGCCACTTTTTGTTGTCTGTCTTCATTTGGGTAGCGGTATGTAGCACTGCGAATTATAGATTCTCCCACAGACACTGGAAACTCTTGATAGAACAGAGAGGTTTCAGGTGTCATAGCTATAACTGAATTTGGGAAAACTCCATAATAAACCCAGGTCTTTGCTAAGCTTTTTGGAAGTGAGGTTTGTTGTTTGGAAAATTTCTTGTAATTACGAACCGCCCAATGTCTTCCGTTTGATGTAGTGAATTGGCCTTCAGAGCGTGACACACCATTTTCATATGGTTCGTCTCGGTAATTTGATCCATATAAGTCTTGTAACCCGGGATGGGCCATTGCAACATGATAACCTTCATTATCAACATCCCGAATTGATTTCCAGTTAACTGGTGAGTGTTCAACCCAAAAACCATCCGTTGGAACTTGATCAGCGATGTTATAGCAAGCTGCTTCTTGCTCATAAGGGCTTAGTAATTTTTTAACTGAGGGTTGTGGACCCTCCTTAAAACGTACAAAAACAAAACCATTCCAAATTTCATGCTCAACAGTTCTTAACGCAAATTCATCTTTATCTAGCGCTGGGAAAGTGTCAGGTCGCGCCGCACCTCTTAGGGTGCCATCTAAATTGTATACCCACCCATGAAATGGACAAATCAATGCATTTTTACACGTACCTTGATCTTGTGTCACGAGACGGGAACCTCGATGGCGACATATATTGTGGAAAGCTTTAATCTTCAAACTTGAGTCGCGAATGATGATTGCTCGTTCACCACATAAATCAAATGTTTTAAAATCTCCAGCATTGGGAACATCCGATACATGACATGCTATTTGCCAATGAGTTTTGAAAATTTCTATTTCCAATTCTAGAAGCGTAGGGCTGTGATATGTCCATCCTGGAAGTCCGCTCCTATCCCAGTTTTTGGGAGGGCTATTTTTGTTTACATCTTCATTCATCATCAGATCTCTTTTTTTAACAGATTACGCATACATCCTTAGGAATATGTTTCTGGATATGTTATGTCTACCAGTTCTTTTTGTGAATTGACACAATTTCTAAATAGAAGTCGAGTTTCATTATCAAAATAAGATCATGACATATTAAATATGCCATGATCTTTGAGGCTAAAATATCATGTTTTAAATCCCTGCCAAGATCGACCTAATTCAAAATCATTTTCACGCCTAAAAGGAATATCTGCATTGATAGGCATATCTAAATTACGCGCAAATTCGTGCCCGGCATAAACTGCCATTGCAATGGTTCCTGGTGCGTAACAATCTCCAATCCTAGTGACTGATTTAATTCCGTTGTCCTGCCACTCTTGCCTGCGCGCAAGAACTTTATAGTACAAGTCATCCTGACTAATTCGTGAAGTCACTGGTACTACCGTGTTAACTTCAACCCTTTGTTTCGTACCTACGAAAACACAAGAAAGATCAACGAAACCGTCACCTATTTGAGCAATGCCGTGATTGCAAATTATAGTAACACCTAATTCTCTAAGCTTAATTTGTATATGCTCATACTCGAGTGAAAAATGCGTCCAGCCTGATACTTCAGGCGCGGGAGTGACTAAGGTGACTTTAAGCCCAAGTTCTGCCAGTTGTTCGGCCAGTGCACTTCCCAAATAGTAATGATCGTCATCAAAAATTAAAACGTGATCAGTTGGAGTATGGCCTAACATGATTTGTTCTGGTGAGATCATCATGGGTGCATGAATTTTAACATCTTTAAATCTGTGATGAATGCCTAGTAAATCCAATCTCCATTTAGACCCAGTTGCCATTGCGACATGGTTTGCACCTAATTCAAGAATAGCATCAACATCCATCTTGCTTTGAGTGAATGAATCTACATTGCTTCGATTGGACAACATTGAAGTACGATAATCAGCGACCCTTTTCCATTGTCGCAAAGGGCCTAACTTGGTTTCACTTAATACTCTACCACCCATTTCGTTACGAGCTTCAGCCAAGGTAACATCATACGATCTATTTGAAAGCGCAAGTGTCGCTTCAAGACCAGTGGGGCCGCCGCCAACCACCAAAATAGTATCTTTTGATTTAGCTAGGGGGATTTTTTCTGGATGCCATCCTTTTCGCCATTCTTCACCCATGGTTGGGTTCTGAGTGCATCGCATTGGGTAGGCTACGTAATCGCCTGTCGTGCACATATTGCAGCCGATACATTCACGGATTTCGTTAGAGCGCCCCTCTTGAATTTTCTTTGGAAGAAACGGATCTGCGATAGAGGGCCTTGCGGCTCCAATCAGATCCAATACACCGCGGTTAATTTGGGAAGCCATAATATCAGGAGATGTAAATCTCCCAACACCCACGACCGGTTTAGTAGTTATGCCCTTTACAAATTTAATATATTTTTCTTGCGCGCCCTCTACCCCAAATCTTGACGGCAAAGAGTCGTTGCCCCAGTCTGCAACGTTGACATCCCAAAGATCCGGTACTTCAGCTAATGTACCAACAATATCTTCTGCCTCAGCAGGGTGCATACCATCTTCACCAAGTAATTCATCAACAGCAAATCTAAACGCAACTGCACAATCTTGCCCTACTGCATCTTTTGTATCTTCTAAGATTTCACGTACAAGGCGAACGC
Source organism: uncultured Paracoccaceae bacterium (assembly GCA_913041145.1). Taxonomy (GTDB): domain Bacteria; phylum Pseudomonadota; class Alphaproteobacteria; order Rhodobacterales; family Rhodobacteraceae. The sequence goes on along the minus strand of CAJWHE010000025.1, from coordinate 21,837 downwards.
GGTTTTCAAGGCTTCCTCCGTATTCATCAGTTCGTTGATTGTAGCGTTTCAAAATAAACTGGTAGAGTAGGGTCATAATTCCATGAGCAGCGTAAACATAAATTATATCATAGCCAGCACGTTGAGATCTGATTGCTGCTTCGCGAAACCAGCGCCGTAACACTTTTATATCTTCTTTATCCATTCCTCTTGCTTGAGTGGAGTTAGCCGTTTCAGTTGGACAAGGAGAGGGCGCAAGTGCTGGCATGCGAGAAAGATAGTTGCTAACGGATTGACCATTATGTACTAGTTGAATACCTGCAAGTGCTCCATGTTCGTGAACTTTATTAATCATTAATTCATGAACTGGTAGATCGCTGTCGTCCCAAAGGCGCATTAGCGTTGCTGGTGTTAGATCGCTAGTTGGATGTATTGAACATTCTTCTGTGCAAACAACACCCCAACCGCCCTCAGCTTTTACACCGCGCATTTCTGCCATTGTGCGTGGCCACCGATGGCCCATTCCATTACAGTGGGGTACTTGATAAAATCGATTTTTAGTTGTCTTAGGGCCTATTTTTAATGGCTCAAATAATATTTTATGATTTTTTTCCATTTCCATATTTTTTGTTAAGCCCTTCTTAAGCTGCCAATCAAATCACCCAAGATTTTTTTTTAAAAGTGTCGCCAGATAATTGATTTATAAAAACTAGCTTGCCCATTTGTATTCCATTTTACTGATCAGTCAACTTGACTTTATTGCGTTGAACATAATAGCATGTTTGCAGACTAAATAGTCAATTGCAAGAATAGGGGGGCAATGGCTAGTAGGTGTACTTATATTTTGATAAAAGTATTGGCCTGAATTAATAGCTATTACCAAAACTACAAAAAAAGAATTTAATCTAGGGAGAGGAAACCAACAATGAAATTAATAAATAAATTTATAGGCCTGACCTATACTTTAGCAGTCAGCTCGTTGCTTGCCAATTCAGCTTATGCAGAAGAGCGAGTTCTCAAAGTTACTAATTGGGGTGAGTATATCGCTGAAGATACTATTAAAAATTTCGAAACTGAGTACGGAATAAAGGTTATATATGATGAATATGATTCTGCTGAATCAATTGATGCTAAATTGCTTGCGGGTAGTAGCGGATATGATGTTGTCAGTCACTCTGGTAGTGACACAGCACGTTTGATTCAGGCAGGCATTATTGCGCCCCTTGATAAATCAAAGTTAGATCAACTTGCAAATATGGATCCGGCGCTTATGTCTCAGTTAGCAAGCAATTGGGACCCTGATAACGCTCACATTGTACCTTATATGTGGGGCTCACATGGGGTTACATATAACAAAGAATTAATTATGGCGACATATGCAGATGCTCCTATCGGTTCAATGGATATGATTTTCAATCCAGTACACCTTAAAGAACTATCTAAATGTGGTGTATCATTATTAGACTCGCCTGGTGATATCATTCCGATGGCACTAGCCCATATGGGACTTGATCCAAATTCGACTAATTCAGATGATTATAAAAAAGTTGGTGCAATGCTGGCCAAGATTCGTCCGCATGTGAAAACTTTTGATAATTATGCGTACCAACGCATGCCCCAAAAAGAATTCTGTGTGTCTGTAACTTGGGGGCCAGATGGATTGCTTGCAATGTCAGGTGCGGCCGAAGCAAACACAGGCGTAATTCTTGATTTCTTCCTACCAGCAGGGCAAGGTAAAGCACAGCTTTGGATCGATGGTTGGCTTATTCCAGCTGATGCCAGTAACAAGGATGACGCACATCTTTTCTTGAACTACATGATGCGTCCAGAAGTTGCTGCTGCTGACAGTAACTACACTTGGTATGCAACTGCAAATCTAGCAGGGAAGAGCTTAGTCGACGAAGAAGTCACATCTAGCCCAGCTGCTTTTCCAACATCTGATCAAGTTGATCACATGTACACAACTGCAGTTTTACCACCAAAAGTTAAGCGTCTTCAAACAAGAACCTGGACTAATTTTAAAGCGGGTAATTAAACTCATAAAGATTTGACGGCGGTAATTTCATATCGCCGTCTTACTTTTGTCAGTAATTATAAATAGTGAGATTTGATTTGATAGAAAAATCGAACGTAGATCATACAACTTGGCACACTGACGACAAAACTAAACCACTTGTGCAGATTAAAGGGCTAACAAAAAAGTTTGGCGATGTTATAGCAGTTGATAATGTCGATTTAGACATATACCAGGGTGAACTTTTTTGTCTCCTTGGCGGTTCTGGTTGTGGTAAATCAACGCTTTTAAGAATGCTTGCTGGATTTGAAGATCCAGAGGCTGGAACAATTCATATAGATGGCATGGATATGTCTAACGTTCCTGCTTACGAACGCCCAACTAATATGATGTTTCAAAGTTATGCGCTTTTCCCACATATGACAGTTGAAAAAAATATTGCATTTGGTCTTCAACAAGATGTTATGCCTAAGGATGAAATTGCAGATCGTGTTCATGACATCCTAAAATTGGTTGAGCTTGAAGGGTACAAAAAACGCAGACCTCAACAGCTCTCTGGAGGACAACGCCAAAGGGTAGCATTGGCAAGGTCGTTGGTTAAAGAACCAAAGTTATTATTGTTGGATGAACCTCTTGCAGCTCTTGATAAAAAGTTACGGAAGCAAACTCAATTCGAACTTGCTAATATTCAAGAACAAGTAGGGGTCACCTTTATAGTGGTAACTCATGATCAAGAGGAAGCTATGACTTTGTCTTCGAGGATGGCTGTTATGGATGCTGGTAGGTTTAAACAAATTGGGACACCTACAGAAATTTATGAGTTTCCTGAATCTAGATTTGTTGCTGACTTTATTGGTTCTGCTAATATTTTTGAAGGTCGTGTAAGCGAAGATGGCTCAGATCATGTCCTAGTGTCTACTAATGTTGGAGAGGTGTATATAAACCATGGCCAATCAGTTGCAGAAAATAAACAAATTTGGGTTGGGCTAAGACCTGAGAAGATTCACCTTAGTATAACATCACCTAAAAACACAGGACCCAATCAAATTATGGGGCAGGTTGAAGACATAGGCTACCTTGGCGAAACGTCTATTTACAAAGTTCGTCTTCAAAATGGGCAAATTGTTGATGTAACAGCACCGAACCAAAGACGACCGATGAGCCGCACTCATAGCATTACTTGGGAAGATACAGTATTTTTGAGTTGGGAACCTGAGAGCGTAATGTTGTTAACCTCATGAATGAGAACACCAAAAGTGTTAACAGAACAAGCGCTGAACAACGGAGCTTGTTGCCTAGCCGCGTTGGTCAAAAAATTCAGAAACATTGGCGGTTAATTGTAATAACTATTCCTTTCGTTTGGCTTTTATTATTTTTTCTACTTCCATTCTTTATTGTTGCAAAAATTAGTGTTGCAGAACTAAAAATTGCGAGTCCGCCATTTTCTAATATGTTCGAGTGGACAGATAGTGGTATTGTGACGGTACGAATTGTTTTTGATAATTTCATTTATATCATGACTGATAATCTTTATTTTGATACTTATCTAAACTCAGTAAAAATTGCGGCAGTTTCGACATTCGTTTGCCTCTTGTTTGGTTACCCCATTGCCTATGGGATTGTTCGTTCTGGTCCATTAGCAAAGCCGATTTTTCTTTTCTTGGTCATCTTACCATTTTGGACATCTTTTTTGTTACGTGTTTATGCATGGATGGGACTACTTTCGGATCAAGGTACTATTAACAGTATTCTAATAGCACTCGGAATTATCGATGAACCTATTCAAATGTTGTATACAGAATTTGCTGTTTATATCGGTATTGTTTATACATATATGCCGTTCATGATATTACCACTTTACGCCAACTTAGAAAAACTTGATGGCAGTTTAAATGAGGCGGCAGCTGACTTGGGATCAAGGCCAACTAACACCTTTTTTAAAGTAACACTGCCATTAACTATGCCAGGTGTTATCGCCGGCTCATTACTTGTATTTATTCCTGCAACTGGTGAATACGTTATTCCTGACTTACTAGGGGGTGGTAATGTTCAAATGATTGGTCGCGTTTTATATAATGAGTTTTCGCGAAACACTGATTGGCCTGTGGCATCAGCGGTTGCTCTCACTATGCTCTTCTTGCTTGTATTGCCTATTATAGTATTTCAGTATTATCAGGGCAAATCGACGGGAGGAAAATAGAATATGCACGGTAGGCGCTCTCGTTTCCTTACAGTTATGATTACACTTGGGTTAGCATTTTTTTATATTCCAATGATCCTTTTGGTCATCTATTCGTTTAACTATTCTAAATTGGTTCCAGTTTGGGGTGGTTGGTCAACTAGATGGTATGAAGTTCTTTTTGCATCTGAAGAGGTATGGAGCGCTGTCAGTTTAAGTCTTAAAATTGCACTTGTGAATGCAACTTTCGCCACAATCTTTGGTTTATTAGCGGCCTTATCAATGGTACGATTTGGTCAATTCAGAGGCCGCACTTTGTTTGGTGGGATGCTTATGGCTCCCTTGGTTATGCCTGAGGTTATAACAGGTCTGTCTTTGCTAGTTTTATTTATCACGCTAAGGCAAGTTTTTGGTTGGCCAGAAAATCGTGGATTTGCTACCATTACAATTGCTCATATAACATTTTCGATGGCCTATGTGGCGGTTACGGTTCAGGCTCGGCTAACTGGAATGGGACAATCGTTGGAAGAGGCCGCATCTGATCTAGGTGCTAAACCCTTTAAAGTTTTGACAGCGATTACAATTCCGCGTCTGATGCCAGCGTTAGTTTCAGGTTGGTTGTTGGCATTTACTCTTTCTCTTGATGATTTAGTGATCGCCAGTTTCGTGACTGGACCAGGGGCTACCACATTACCTATATTAATTTTTTCTCGAATTCGACTTGGTTTACGCCCTGACATAAATGCCTTGGCAACAATCATTATATTGGTAGTTGCAGTTTGCATAGCAATTGCGGCACTTATCATGTTTAGACAACAGAAGCGTGACCTTTTAGATCAACAACTTGCTAAACAAGTAAAATGACGTTTTAAATTATTAAATAAATTTTATTAGGGAATAGAAATGACAATTTCAACATTATCTGCAAACGAGCCAAACCTTAAAACGCTGAAGTCTTGGGATCGTACCCACCAAATTCATCCCTGGGCGGCTATCGACAGCTGGAGAGGGTACGATAACATGTTTGTCGCATCTGCTGACGGAATCTATATGTGGGACGGCTCTGGGAAACGCTACATCGATGGACCGGGTGGAATGTGGTGCAGCCAAATTGGCTACGGCAGAAAAGATATGGCCGAAGCAATTGCCGCACAGGTAGAAAAATTATCTTACACCTCTCCATTTACAAATTCGTCAGAACCATCTGTAATTTTGGCAAAAAAAATTGCTGATCTAGCACCGGGTGATCTGAATAATGTGTTTTTTACAACAGGTGGGTCGACCGCAGTAGATACTGCACTACGTACAATGCAATACTTAAATAATCGCCGTGGGCTTCCCGAAAAAAAGATGATAATCGCGCGTGAAAAAGGATATCATGGATCTACTTACTTGGCACATTCTGTGTCAGGTAAGGATAGAGATAAATCACATTTTGATTTTGATACGCAACTTGTTCATTTCTTACCAGATGTAAACCCATATTGCAGACCTGATGGCATGAGTACGCAAGAGTGGTGTGATGCCAAAATAATAGATTTGCAGAGTGCTATTTCTAAGTTAGGTGCTGATAAAATTGGGGCATTTATCGCAGAGCCTATTTTAAGCTCAGGTGGTGTAATTGTACCTGCTGCTGGATATCAAAAGAGAACTTGGGAGATTTGTCATGAAAATGATATTCTTTATATCTCAGACGAGGTTGTAACAGGGTTTGGCCGTTTGGGTCACTGGTTTGCATCAGAAGCGGTATTTGACTTTGTCCCTGACATAATAACCTGCGCAAAGGGGTTAACGTCAGGTTATTTACCGTTGGGCGCATGTATTATCTCAGACCGAGTGATGGAGGCCTTGAGCCAAGGTAAAGAACCGTCTGCCTTTACAAATGGCTATACCTACTCTGGTCATCCAGTATCTTGTGTTGCTGCGCTGAAAAATATTGAAATCATTGAAAATGAAAAAATCTTAGAAAATGTCCGCAATGTAACACCCTATTTCCAAAAGCGTCTAAAAGAACTTATGAAGTATGATATTGTTGGTGACGCTCGTGGTATGGGTTTACTTGGTTGCATTGAATGCCAAGCTGATGATCTTGAAGCGGAACGTTCGCTCGGATCAAAGGTTGATGAGGCTTGTGAAGAGCTGGGCTTAATAGTGCGCCCCCTTATCAATATGGCTGTTTTTTCACCGCCACTTATTATTACATTGAAACAAATTGATGAAATGTTTGATATTCTTGAAGCTGCTCTTCTTAAAGTGCAAAACGAATTAAAATTAAATTAAAATGTCCTATTTTTTTAAAAGAAAATTGAGTTCAAAGATATGGAGAAATTAAACCAACAAACTTAAATGGTTGGGGCATTTTACCAGAACAAAATGAATTAAATTGATCTTATAAGATTATAGTACATCTTCAGAGCCACCCATTTCTTTTGGTTAATCTTTAAATCTAGAAAAATCATCTTTGATAGCGATTACGCTTTTACTGGCGTTAACATGCATTTTAGATTCAAAACGTAAAGTCGGCGTAATAGCCTGATACAAATCCAATAAGCTCATGGATGGATGAGTATTCATAATATGGCCTTCCTAATTTTACCCCCACCAAAATGATCGTGAGAGTTATATGTGATTTTTTGTATCGAGTAATATAGGAATATGATCACTGTATTTAAGCCATTGAGTAGGTTTAAATATAGAAAAAGAGCAATCCTGGTTCAACCAGCTTTTATGAGTAAAAATATAATCAAAATGGTAAGGTTTTTTTATATTTCGATGTAGAAAAAATGTTGCTGCGCTTTCATTCCCATGCTCTATTTTCTGAAAGTAGTGATAGGCACTATGAACGTCCTCTTTGTTGAGAAACTGAACAACATCGGAATGATTACCTTCTGAACGTTTTCTATCTGACTGTGCATTACTGTTCCAATCGCCAGCAATTATAATTTTTGAAAAATCTAAAAATTCTTTATTTTCTAATAAGAAATTCCAAAGCTGATTTATATACCCTTTTTTTAAAGTTGATGCACTTTTCGTCCAAACAGCAACTAAAGTATATTGGTTATTAATTAATACAGGCAAGAACAGTTTGTAGGCGTGTGAGTGCGGTAGTAATGCTTTTAATGTAATATTGGTTTTGGCAAAGACACCTAAACCCTGATGTTTTTTATCCCCTACCCAAAGGTAGTTTTTAGCCCATAGTTTATATTCTGAGTCTGAACTCTGCCTTGGATCTTCACACTCTTGGATAATTAATATGTCTGCGTTATATTTTTTTAATAACTGATACTTATCTCTAAATTTGCAGTTACAATTCCAACTCAATACTTTCATCAACACAGCTTTCTCAATTGCAACTTAAATATAATAATAGAAAGATATAGTTTAGGTTTTGCCTAAGATTATCTTACTCTACGAATTCGTTAGATTCATTAGCTTGATATAACAAAACCTGTTCCAATAACTCTGAGGCATCAGTATCAGTAATACCTATTTCATCCAAATTTTTTACAGTATTTTGTAAATATTCAAGACTACTACCTAGTATTCCTACTCCCGTTGCTACATATCTTATCTGCTCACTCCGCGAAATGTTTGGAAGCATCATTTCTGTAGTGTGATCGGCAACAAAAGTTAGGGCTTTTTTGTCTATACCATCAATTTGAACTGTAATAAAACGAGCATGGTATCCGGGGGCGATCATTTCTCGGCGGAACAAAATTTCAGTTTCAGTTTCAACTTTTTCGGCAGATATTTTGAATGCAAAACCCTCACATCCTTTACCACTATCAAGAGCAGCCATGAGCCCCGGTGCTTCGGCAGTACCGCGACCTCCATGTGTATCAACTAAAATGAAACGGCGCTGATGCTTAGGTGCGAAAGCATGCCTTATTCCCGAGAATTCGAGAGCTGGGTCCCATATCAGAGATCCGTAAGCAAAAATTAGAAGATCGCCCTTATGATTGGCCAAGACTTTCCTTCTTAGAGCTTCACGGGTTTTGTCATCATAGAACTCAAGTGTCAAAGGAAGACCAGAATTAGCTAACATCCCCTTCACTTGTTCAGTTGTTATTGTCCGAAAAAACGAGTCTTTGCTTGGTTTTATGAAACTACGTAAATTGGGATGATGTGAAAATGGATCAACCATACTTATAAACCTTTGAATTAGTCATTACCGTTTTCAACTCCTTTTTTTTCCCATTGGCATAGTGGAAATCCTAATCATTTCAGGTGTTTGAAATAGATTTGGGTTATTCAAATAATTCAAGAACATTTCTGTAGAATCTTCACCCCAGAAGACTTCTTTATTTAAAACAAAGCTGGGCACACCGAAGACACCTTCGTTTATTGCGAGGTCGGTATTTTCTCTTAACTTTTGTTTGATATTGTGGTCATTAATAACGGTGTTAGGGTTAGATATGCCTATGGCTTTTGCTATAGCTTGAATGCCATCCGTGGTGTCTGGCTGAATTCCTTGCCCATAAATCATATTAAAAATTTCCTTAACGTGATGGAGCTGACTACCTGCAGCAACACAAAGACGTAGCGAGGGAAGAGGATTATATGGATGGCGTGGTGGCATAGAAAACGGTATATTAAGGCGATCTGCGTTCCATTGAAAAAATCTATAAACAAAACGCCTTTTAGCTGGAATTTCAGCAGGTCCCAGTTGGCCCCAATGCTTTAGTAAAGATCCAAACAGTACGGGTTTTAAAGTAATATCTAGGCTTTGAGGTAATTCAGAAAAACGCGCTAACTGTAGATAGGCAAAAGGTGAAATAAAGTCAAAATACCAGGTAGCTTTAGACATAACTTTTTATTCCAATATTCATATGATAAGAGTTTATATTATCTAATAAAATAGTAACATAATAATCTCAAAAAGGACAAAGATTTAATGATCGATCTTTACACATCGCCTACACCAAATGGTTGGAAAGTCGCAATGGTACTTGAAGAATTGAAGTTGGACTATAAGGTGAAATATGTAGATCTTTCTACTGGTGATCAGCACAAACCCATATTTTTGAATATGAACCCAAATGGTCGTATTCCAGTCATTGTTGATCATGGTGTTGATGGGCAAACTATCTTTGATTCTAATGCAATTTTATTTTATTTAGCTGAGAAAACTGGCAAACTGTTACCTAGCAAAGGCTCAGCACGCCATCAAGTGATGCAATGGTTAATGTTCCAAGCTAGTGGGATTGGACCAATGCAGGGTCAAGCGGTAGCATTCGAACGTTACTTCCCCGAGGATGTTCCTGCCGCTCGAAAACGGTATCATAATGAAACTCGACGGCTTTACGAAGTTCTAAATACTCATCTTAGAAATCGTACTTGGTTGGCAGATTATTTTTCTATTGCAGACATTTCAAATTGGTCATGGATCAGAAGCCACAGGTGGGCTCGTGTGCCCACCGAAGGTCTAATAGATCTTGAACGTTGGATGGATCAAATGCGTTCTCGCCCTGCATGTGAGCGCGGGCTTAATATTCCACCCTCACCTGGTCGAGCTGATGCCGTAAAGGCATTGGGTAGTGCGATGACTACGGCATGAACGAAGATAATACTCAAATCGATATCAATGGTATGGCGCATGTAATTCTGACAGTAAGCCAGTTTGAAAAAGCCCGTAATTTTTACGGAAGCCTTTTGCCTAAGTTTGGCATGTCCCTAGTACACGATGGGCCTGATTTCTGCTATCATGTCGGAGCCCGCACAGCGATAGGCGTACGTAAATGTGATCCTGAATTTTCGCACGAATGCTTCCAACAATACAGGGTCGGATTACATCACCTATGTCTTCGAGCTAGGTCTCGCGCAGACGTCGATAAAACAGCATCACTTGTGATCTCACTTGGAGCGAGAATTGTGCGTGGCCCTGAAGAAAGAGAGTGGGCTCCAGGATATTATTATGTTCTATTTGAGGATCCGGATGGAATCCGTTTAGAGGTTAATTTTATACCTGGGACTGGCTTACTAAAAGATGGTGAAAGCTTCGGTGGTAAAGAGGATTACGTGCGAGTTGACGGAAAGGATAAAACGTCCAAGATCTAAATTACCATTTTGTATCTTATAATCCCTATTCGATTATCAGCCATGAGGTATTTTTGTATTAAGAGCTTCAATCATTCTGTCCCTCATAATAAATTTTTGAGGTTTTCCTGTGATCGTCATTGGTAACTCCTGAACGAATTTAAAATACCTGGGTATTTTAAAATGGGCTATTTCTCCTTTACAAAATTGAGTTAATTCTTCTTGCTTGATATGGACACCTGATATTGGAACCACCCACGCGCATACTTCCTCTCCCATCCTTTCATCAGGTACTCCAAATACCTGCACCTCACGAACTTTTGGATGAGAGAATAAGAAGTCTTCTATTTCTCGTGGATAAATGTTTTCGCCACCTCGGATGATCATATCTTTCAGACGACCTGTAATGGTACAGTATCCGTCTTGATCAAACACTGCTAGATCGCCAGTATGCATCCAACCGTCTTTGATTGTGTCATTTGTCCGTTTAATGTCATTCCAATAACCTTTCATTATTGAATAACCTCGTGTACAAAGCTCGCCTGCTGTACCAACTGAAACAATTTCATCATGCTCATCCACTATTTTTGCTTCCAAGTGTGGGTGGATACGGCCAACTGTTTCACAGCGCTTATCAACAGGATCATCAACAAAACTTTGGAAAGAAACAGGTGCAGTTTCAGTCATCCCATAACAGATTGTGACTTCCCTCATATTCATCTGAGTGTTTACTTTTTTCATTACTTCTACAGGACATAGTGTCCCGGCCATAATCCCTGTCCGCAACGAGGTCATATCACGTGGCGTAGCTTCGAGCTCTTGGAGCATCGCAACAAACATTGTTGGAACCCCGTAAAGAGCAGTGCATTTTTCTCTCGCCACGACATCCAATGTTTGTTTGGCATCAAATGCCTCACCAGGAAAGACCATCGTCGCACCTTTACTTACTGCACCAAGGACAGCCATTACCATGCCAAAACAATGATAAAGGGGAACGGGGATTGCCAAACGATCACTATCAGTAAGCTTTATTTTATCTGTTACTAGGTGTGCATTATTTACAATATTGTAATGAGACAAGGTCGCCCCTTTTGGTTGGCCGGTTGTTCCAGAAGTAAATTGTATATTAATCTCATCATCTGGACTTAACTCTCCCTCTATTTCAAGAAGCCTTAACTTTTCGGCTGGCCCCCCGAGAGATACAATATAGTCAAACGACCAAAAACCATTAAAGTTTTCAGCTTCATCCATTACAATTACATGCCTAAGGTCTGGTAGTTTTGCGGCATTCAGTTCACCTCGGCAACAGTTCTCTAGTTCTGGAGCTAATTTACGGATCATTTGAAGGTATTCAGAACTTTTGAAACTCTTCGCTAAGACAAGCGCTTTGCATCCAACTTGATTTAGAGAATATTCTAATTCCAAAAGCTGATAAGCAGGGTTGATATTGACAAGTACCACACCGATTCGAGCAGTTGCAAACTGTGTGAGAACCCATTCCAGACGGTTAGGTGACCAAATACCCAGTCGATCACCTTTATCTAATCCAATAGCTAAAAAACCAAGCGCCAACTCATCTACAGCTCTGTCAAAATCACAATAGTTCAATCTATGATTTGGAAAAATTAAGGCATCCTTTAATCCGTATTGGGAGACAGAATTTTGCAAGAGCTGCGGAACGGTAGAATGAACGAGCGGTGGTTCCGCAGGGCCTCTGACATATGAAATATTATCTTTCGGTGCTAGATTGTTGTGACTTACCGTATCATACTGCACATTAAATTCTTTTTTATGGCTTAAGGCACTTTTATTGAGGCGTTTCATTATTATCTCTCCTTAAGTAGTATATTTTTATAATGCAGGAAAAAAATTCCTAATGCAGACAATTTGTTATTTCACAATATTTTTTCCTTATTAGCAATCTTTTTAACTTTGAAGTTTTTAATCTAATACACTTCAGCAATTAAATTGATGTTACCAACTTAAGTTTTAATTGGGTTAAGTAGAATGTTTTTGCGCACATATTAGACTAAGGTGGTTCCAATTAAAAACTTAAAGGAATTGAAACCTTTTTAAGCGTGAAACGGGTTGCTAATGGTGTTATACCACTGCGTAGGAAATTAGACTTCATCATTCATCTAGGCGATCTGTACATTATAATCTTTAAATAGGGAGATGAATTTTGTGTTTTTTGCGTAAGCTGGTATCAAGTTGATGATCAAAGATGGCTTCAGAGCGTTCTGAGAGGATTTCTTCTTTACGCTTGGTTGCCTTTTCTAGTAAATTTGGCTTTCCAAGCTCCACCCATTCTTTAGGTGAGGTTCGATCGCCCAATGTTGGGTAAACATAATCTGATTGCATACGCTTGAGAGTTTGATCCTCGCCAAGATAATGGCCAGGTCCGCCCATACAGACCTGCGCAATTTGATCGAGGGCGAGAGTTTCATCAGTGACTTCGATTCCACGTACGCACCTTAAAGCTTGGCCAATAATATCGTCACTAAGAATTAAACTTTCAAGACAAAATCCAAGGAGAGAAGCGTGCATGCCTGCCGCTTCATATACCATGTTGAGACCTGATAGCCCCGCCATTACGTTTGAACACATTTGTTCCCAACCTGCTTGCATATCTGGCATTTTGGAATCAGATGCACCACCAGCGGCACCCCCAGGAAGGTTGTAAAATTTGTGCATTTGTGCACAACCTGCGGTGAGGAGGGCTTGTTCGCCAGATCCAACAGACATAGCGCCTGTGCGTAAGTCTAGCCCAAAGGGCCAAGTACCAAAGATGGCGGGATGCCCAGGAACAATAGCATTAACATAGACAAGTCCCGCGAGACATTCGGCAGTTGCCTGAGTAATTGCGCCTGCAACAGTTGAGGGGGCTGTGGCTCCTGCCATGCCAGCAGATAATAACAACACTGGCATACCACCGCGAATGCAAGCCTCCATCACCTCACAACTTTCTGTTGCAAACTTCATAGGTGGCACAACAAAGCAATTGGAATTAGAGACAAAGGGACGTTCGCGGTATTTTTTCTCTCCACCAGCAATTTCATAGAGCATTTCAAACGCGCCAGGCACAAAAGAGGGTTCGGTGAATGATGTGCCAATGTGCTTGGTTGTCCCCGACGTACAAGCAAAAATTGTATTTAAGTCCATTTCATAATTATTAGGAATGTCGCGGCAAACCATTGGACGCTGCATGAAGTGCACATTATCCAGTTTATCCACAATGCGTGCGGCATCATGCAAATCTTGGACGGTGCATTCGCGGTATTGATTTCCATGAACATCTACAATGTGCACTGCAGCACCTGCGGTGCCGTAATGGACACGGTTACCAGAAAGTGTGAGATCATTTTTGCCGTTACGACTGAAAAGTGTAACTTCGCGACAGGCTTTGGAAAGCATATCTTCCACAAGTGCTCGAGGAAATCTAATACGACCATCCTCTCCTTGGATTGCGCCAGCACCTGTAAGGATCTTGACTCCTGATGGAGGGGCATCAGCCAGGCCGATAGTTTCGAGCGCATCAAGAGCAGCTGTATGAATTTTTTGAACATCTAGATCAGAAAGTGGCTTGTATGTTCCGCCTTCTATGCCTGCTCGAATTGGACGGACATTTTCTGTAAGAGGGGCTGAGCGAAGAGCTTTTCGAGCAGAGCGACCACCGGAGCGCCGGGAAAGGGTTGAAGACATTTGTATACTCGCTTTTATTATATAAGAGCTTACAGTTTTGACATAGTAATTATTTTGAAACCTATGTCCTGCACCAGTAGTTTTTTTTATCAAACTAGCCAACTACTAGTTAGTTTTCATTGTAATCTCCTGTTTTATTATTTTAAAATTGTTATAGATTCATCTAGTTGAATTGCCTATTTGCGGCAGAATCGTCGTTTTTAGCTTTTTAAAAGGATATAATTTGGAAACTAGAGGGCATTCTTTCTTTTGGTTACACAAATTTGTTAGAGTTGTTTTAAGTGTTGGGATGCGCTCAAGATCAGCAAAAATAATAGTTGGTGGATGCATCATGACGTGCGCTTTGCGTTTAATGATCACACCTACGGTTAATAATAGAAGCTTGCGTTCACGCTGTAGCGGTAAGACCAGTTGCATGGCTTGCTGGCTATAATTTTGAAGTGGCCTGAAAATATATCGGCAATAAAAGTAAACTTCATTCCTGAGAAGCTATAATAAGAGTGTGCAGGAATTTTTCGTCGTCTCGTTGATGTCTAAAGGATCTTTTTCCACAGATATACTACTAATACTCCAACAAAGATCCAAAATATACGTTTAACCATTGCTCTGATTATTCCTTTTAATATTTTTTTTTGTAAAAATTTTACCTAGTTTGGAAAACATTTATAATTGATTCACTATATGCATAAATGCTATTTAGCAGGTAATTAGAATTGAGAACAGATGTTGCGAGACTTTAAACTCGGATATGATTAAGTTTCAAAACAATACTCGGCTCCTAAATAAAGAGCGAAGTGACTTTAAAGTAGTGAAATAGTTGAACTACTTTAAAGTCATATTAAAATTCAAAAGAAAGATATCTAGTTCGCGAAGTGTCCTTTAACTTAGTAAAGTGGCACCAGTTTCCATACGAATAATTTGACCCTCTTTTTTCATGATAACACCCATTACAGCTTCTTTTGAGTCATCAGGGTAAGACATAAAGTCATGCATGACCAAAATGTCATCATTTTCATAAACGCATCGTGATGAGTCTTGAACAAATTTTTCGTTTGTCATCATGCCAGTAGCCATAGATATCCATTCACTTTTTGAAAATTCGTTACCTGTTTTATGAAAAACAAAAACTGCGTCGTTGTGGATAAGGTTTGCGTAAGAATCAACATCTCTGTCGACCATACTTTTTTGTAATTTATCATAAAGTGCCATTAATTAATCCAATCATATTTGTTATTAGTATCACATTTTAAAACAGTGACTTAAGAGGTACCTGTGAAAGCTTCATCACTCATAACAGTAATCGCTGTTGTCTCTAATAAAGCACCAGCGGCGGCTCTTTTGGCCTTAAGACCTTCATGGCCTCCAAATGCTTTCATTGCTTCAGGAGAATCAAAGTCTATTAAGACCATCATCTTATTGTCATCATCTTTTTCTGATCCGGCAAAAATGAGTTTAGCTCCAAGAGCATTTAGTTCTGATTCATTTTCGAAGAACATCTCTTTCCAGGGTGCGAACCCACGAGAAAGGTCTTGTGTAAGTTTAACAATCATTTGTGTTTTCCTATCTTTATAAAATTAAATTCATTCTCAAAAAGAGAAAATTTTTTGCTATGAGGTTTAAGATAAGCAAAATATCCAGCATTTTGTCCTAAACATGAGTATTTTACTAAGATATAAATAAGGTTGTCAACTATGGTATTATGACAATAAGTTTAGATCTAAATCTATTAAATGATAATATATCTTTAACTATTTAGAAAAGTTAAAATTTATTTTTTTCTTCTATTTATATCAGATTTCTGTTAATATAATTACATGGAAGAGTTTTTAAATCAAATTATCGTAGCCGGTGTGATTGTTGTTATAGCAGTTGTTATATATTTTTCAAAAGATAACAGTAGCAAAAGTAAGAAGAAATCGGCTAAAGGCAAATAATAATCTCAACAAGCTAACAAAATTCTTAACTTGGAGTTGAAATGGGCGGATGCTTTACCGCCCAAATTTAATTAGTTTTTGTTTACACGTCCAAAAGCCTCAAAGCGGCTGCAAGAATATCTTCCGATAATTGGTGGTCCCCATTTTTGTGCGCTTCTTCGCCCTTAGTTCTGAGCATTTTTGCAGCTTCAATTAGGGCTGCATGTTTAGTCATATCTAATTCTGAAATTGCTTGATTTACGTCATTAATTTTCATTGGGCACGAATATGAAAATGCAAATGATGGAAATACGCCTAAAATTAAAACGAGTAATAAAGTCTTTAGTTTCATAGTTTTCTCCTACATTAAATAATATTTATTATCCTACAGAAATAATAATAAGTTTAACTTGTGAGTAATTGTCACAGCAAAAAAGAATTCCTGAAAAGATTGGTGCCATACAGATTGGAAAAGTTATGTCAAAAAACACAGTTTGTTAAAATGGAACCATTGTAACAGCTCAGTATGTCAAGTATGGAATTTGCCAATCTTTAATTTGCAATTAATCTGGTAGTCAACAAATACTTGCATTTACTTTTTAAAAGGAGATATTCAAATGCCACAGACTAGTCCTCAAGATTTGACAGATTTACCTCAAAAACTAGTTGGGCCTTCTGCGTGGTTAGGAAAAGATATGGAAGCTAACCCTCATACTTGGCTATATAATTTATCAGTAGAGGATATCAAAGATTTGGAAAATGCTGCTCAGCATTTCCTAAGTCTCCATGTTAATATTGGTGAAATTACAAAAGAGACATTCCCACTAACAATATTTTTAAAGCATATTAATAGTTTGCAAAATACATTGTTAAAAGGAACTGGCGTAGAAGTTTTGCGTGGTCTGCCCATTGCAAATTATTCTCAAGAGTTTATCGCAACAATTTTTTGTGGTTTAGGGTCACATCTTGGAAGTGCCCGCTCGCAAAACTCTGATGGTCATATTTTAGGGCATGTTCGTGATATTGGTGCAGATCCAAATGATCCTAATAGCCGAATTTATCAAACTTGTGATAGACAAACATTTCATACAGATAGTGCTGATGTCGTTGGCCTAGTTTGCATCCGAGAAGCCAAAGAGGGTGGCCGATCATTATTAGTGAGTGCGGAGTCAATTTATAACCGCATGAGATTAGAGTGTCCCGATTTGTTAGAAAAACTATTTGATCCTATTGCCACAGATCGCCGTGGAGAAATTCCTGAGGGTGCGAAGCCATTTATGGAAATACCTGTTTTAAATTGGAATCAAGGATACCTAACTGTTTTCTATCAAAGACAATATATAGATAGTGCGCAAAGGTTTGAGGGTGCGATGCGATTAACTGCTAAGCATATTGAAGCGCTCGATATGTTTGACTCGTTGGCAAATAGCCGAGATCTTTGCTTTGGTATGCAGTTGGAGCCAGGTGATATGCAATTCGTATATAATCATTCTCAATTGCATGATCGTACTGGATTTTTAGATTGGCCAGACCCTGCAGAGAGGCGTCATTTAATGCGTTTATGGTTGTCTATGGAGGGTGACCGCCCTTTACCAGATTGTTACAAAGAACGTTATGGTTCAATTGAAGTTGGCAATCGTGGTGGTATCATTACGAAAGAGACTAAATTGCAAGTACCCTTAGATTAAGGCTAGCGCGCTGCAAAGTGCAAGCATAGATCTATTGACTAAGTTTAAGTGACTTAAATCAAATGTAAAAACCAAGTCTATTAAAAAATTAAAGCACTTTTGACTATTTGTCTAAAGTTTAACTACTTTTATTTTTCAAGGGTCTAATCGAGTCTTTATATTAAATTTCTAAAAAAATATATGATTTATATATAAATAAATTTATATCTATAGACTATGCTATTTTCATTTGTAAACTTTGATAACTAAGGACAACCTGTGGGTTCATAATGTTAAATAAGTAACAACAATACTTATTAGTTATTTGTTTATAATAAGATACTAAGACCTTTATTTCTGGGAGGAATATTAAAGATGATGAAATTTATATATATTAAGCTAGCATTGGTGGTTGGCCTGTTAGCTTCGCCTACATTTGCCGCGGAAGAGTATTTAGCTCGAATATCAGGCCATTGGTCACCTACACACCAGAGTGCTATTCATTCACAACTTTTTGCTGACGAAGTGACAAAAAGATCAAATGGAAGATTAAAAGTTGAGTTTTACCCCTCAAAACAACTCTTTGATATTAGAAGTGTAATGGGTGGTGTTACTTCAGGAGCCGTTGAAATGGGCGGTATAGTTGGAGTTGTAAGTTTTCCAAAAATTAATAAAAACTTTAGTGTTGCATCGTTTCCAGGGTTGTTTGGGTCTTATGATGAGCAAAGAAGGTTTTTCTTAGAAGATAAAACAGGAAGTGAAATATGGAATAATATTACTAAAAAAAGTAATACAAAACTGATTATGTATAATCCGGTTGGTCCTATTATGACCTTTAGTGGCGCGAGAGAGTTAACGGGGATAGATGTAATGAAGGGCCTTAAAGCAAGAGCGCTTCTAGGAAGTGAAAGGCCAATGTGGAAAGCAATGGAAGCGTCTATTGTCTCTTTGAAAACCGGTGAGGTTTATACAGCTCTACAAACTGGGATGATTGACACAATCAATACTCCTCCAGGAAGCGTTGAGGCTTATAGCTGGTGGGAACATCTTAAGTATGCTCAAAAACCATACCAGTATTATGCTGATGCATATATTATGGCAAATGCAACTTGGTTTGATAGCTTACCAAAAGATCTTCAAGATCTTCTTATGACTGTTGGTGCAGAGATAGGTGCGAAGGCAACAGATACAATCTTTGACGCTGGTGAAAATTCTCTTAAGAAATTCCAAGCAATGGGTGGGATTGTCACAACACTAAGTGGTGAAGAGAAAGCTAAGTTCGATAAACTGATGAACGAGGTTGTTTTGCCGGATATGGCTGATCAGTTTGACGCAAGTGCTTTAAAAGCGGCACAAGCTTTCGTAGCTAGCCAGTAAGATTTAATAAATGGCTCCTCATAGATTGTGGGGCCATTTTTATGAACATGATCGATTTTTTTTTAAAGCCTTTAGAGAAATTTAACAAAATTGTCTCCCAATGTGTTTTTGCTTTAGCAACAACTCTTATTGGGTTGATTGTTCTTGCGCTGACGATGAGTGCGGTGACAAGGTATGTTTCAGGTAATGGCTATGATTGGTTTATTGAGTTACCTCCAGCTATGGTTACCTGGTTAGTCTTTCCTCTGCTAGGTCCCTTATTTAAGTCTGGGCAACATATATCTGTAGATTTTGTAACCGTTTTTCTAAATAAGGCACAGGTATCCTTTCTAAAATTTTTAACTCATATTACAGCTTTCATAGCAGCCATAATCTTTACTCAGGCTGGGATAGAAGCTACCCAATTATTCATACAACTAGGTGAAACGATGGAATTAGAAATAGAGGTTCCAGTTTGGTGGATTTATTTGGCGTTCCCTGTTGGTTTTATTATTTTGGGTTTAATCTCATTGGAATTAATACTGTTGGATATTAAAACATTTTTTACAAAAAGTTTTAGGAACACTTAAAATATGTATATATTTTCTTTAGCTTTATCGACTTTTTTTCTGGCCATATCTTTACCAATATTTTTAGTTTTTGCTATTGGTAGTTCTGTTGCAGCGATTTGGGGACTTAATCTACCGTGGTCTACTCTTATACAAATTTCATTTCAAGCTTTAGCAAAGCATGTATTGATCGCTGTCCCTTTATTTATTTTTGCTGGAATGGCAATGTTACGAGGTGGTGCAGCGTCAAGGTTGGTATCGTTTGCAACGGCTTTGGTAGGCCATTGGCCTGGTGGTCTGGGAATAGCAATGGTTATAGCAATGGGTTTCTTTGCTGCATTTTGTGGATCTATCCTGGCAGCTATAACTGCAGTTGGCACAATAATGATGCCAAAAATGATCGAGCAAGGCTATCCTAAGCCTTTTGTTGTTGTGCTAGCAGCATCCGCTGCACTTTTGGAAGCACTTATCCCTCCTTCAAATGCAGCAATACTATTTAGTGCATTGACTAATGTTCCAGTTTCTCAAACTTTTGCTGCTGGTATTGTGCCAGGTCTTATCCTCTTGGTATTAATGATTGTTCTGGTTCTCATAAAATGTAGAAATATTAAGAGCCCAGAAAGAGTCTCTAATCATGGTAAGTTAATTGCTGGTATAAAAGCACTTCCAGCTTTGTTTACACCTATTATTATCCTTGGGGGTATATACGCAGGGCTCCTCACCCCTGCGGAGTCAGCGGCCGTTGCCGGGGTGTGGGCAATCATTATGGGAGCGGTTATCTATAGAGAACTAACGATAAGTTCCTTAATTCTATGCCTTAGAGAAACAGCTTCAATTACTGCAGTTATTTTCTCTATTATAGCTACAGCAACGTTCTTGAGTGTAGTCTTGACTTACACACAAGTTCCACAAAAATTAATTTTATATTTTACTGAGATGGGAGCTGGGATTTGGTTTTTTTGGTTATCTCTTGCTATAATATGTCTTATTTTAGGAACGTTTATTGAAATTGTACCAGTGTTTTATTTAACAGTTCCAATTTTTGCTGCACTTATAATTTCGTTAAACCAAAGTTTATTGCACCTATATGTTGTTTTTGTTGCATTTGCAGGTATTGGGATGATCACACCACCCGTATGTGTTGGTATTTACACTTCAGCGGGTGTGATAAAAGAAAATCCAGGAAATGCCTTTAAAGAGGTGCCATTGTTCGTCTTTGTAGGAATAATATATGGAATATTAATGATTATATTCCCGGCAGCATCAACGTGGTTACCAAATGTATTACGATGAACTTATGTAAGAATTTCCATTTAAGAGAGCTCAATTCGACCTGTTTTTTGCTCTGACTGTTTCAAGGCTTTTAGGAGAGGCATATGCACAAAAATATCTTGACTGGAGAATGGAAAGTATCAGATTTAAATATAAAAAAAGACTGGATCTTCGAGCTTGAAGAAAGTGATCAAAAGGAGCTTATAGATGCAACCAATAAAGCTATTAAATCAAAAAAAGAATTATTTGATCTTAAAGTTTCTGATTTCCCATTAAATAAGTTTAAAAAGAAAATAGACTTAGCAAAGCATCAACTAGGAAAAGGTTTAGGTTTCGTTATATTACGAGACTTACCAATTAAAAACTTTAGTGATAGTAATGTAAAAATAATGTTTTGGGGTATTGGACAGTATTTTGGGTTTCCTGAACCTCAAGATAAAGCGGGTTCACTACTGCACGTGGTTACTGATACCGGCGCCACAGTAAAAAATTCAGATAATATTAGAGGCTTTCAAACCAATCAAGAATTACAGTTTCATACTGACGGAGGCGATGCCTTTGGGCTTCTATGCGTTCGGCCTGCAAAAAAAGGAGGCCTTTCAAAACTTGTGTCTTCTGTAGCTATTTTCAAAGAGATAGAAAGGCTACGTCCAGATTTGGCACATGAATTACAAGAAAATTTTTATTTTGATACTCGCGCCCAAAATCCCAATGAAAAAAAATCCCAAAGTGTTCCAGTATTCATAAAACATGACGGTTTGGTTTCGGCCTTATACAAGAGACAATATATTGAAACAGCGCAACGGTTTTCAGATGTCCCTAAGTTAACGACAAAACAAATCGAGGCACTTGATATGGTTGATAGTCTTTGTAACGATGCAGAGTTCTGCTTTGATATCAAATTAAAACCTGGGGATATGGAAATTGCAAATAATGCTACTACCTTCCATTCACGAGAGAACTACCACGACTACGATGATATCAATAAACGACGTTGTATGCTAAGGCTATGGCTTTCGCTCTATGATGGTCGTCCGCTCCCAGATGCATATGAGGATACAAGAGAGTGGGCTGCAACGTTCCAACGTCGAAAAGAAATTAAGAATTTCATCAAAGCTGTTTAATTAAAAAAACAAAAAGTGTTTTAAAG
>CAJWHE010000024.1 GCA_913041145.1 uncultured Paracoccaceae bacterium | reverse complement strand
ATTTTTCTATCTAAAGCAATATCTTTTTTCATCAAAGAGTTGATTAGAACCGAATATGAAACTCCCAGTTCTCTACCCCCAGCATTAATCCTTGCTATCCAAAGAGCTCTGAAAGATCTTTTCTTATTCTTCCTATCTCTAAATGCATATTGTAAAGATTTAATATTTGATTGCTTTGCAGTTCTAAATAATCTACTTCTAGCACCGTAATGACCCTTGGTAGCACTTAGTACTTTCTTATGTTTAGCTCTGGCTGTTACTGATTTGGTAGTTCTTGGCATGATTTATCTTCTTATTAGTTTTGAAGCCATTTTAAGCACAATACCTGATAGCTTATTTAGACCTCTGTTATGTCTCTTTCTCTTTGTTGACTGTTTAGTTAGGATATGATTTCTGTTAGCACTTTTACTTTTAACAGATGAACCTGTCTTTTTAAAACGCTTTGCAGCTCCAGAATGTGTTTTTAATTTATATCCCATATTTTCTTCTATCAATTATTTTAAAATTACTTCTTTTTTAAAGGGGAGAGTACCATTAATAATTGCCTTCCTTCTAATGATGGCTCTTGATCAACTTGTGCAATATCTTCAAGCTCATCTCTTAATTTATTTAGTAAATTAAGACCCATATCGCTATTTAATATTTCCCTACCTCTAAATCGGACGCTTATTTTAGTCTTATCTCCATCAAGAATAAAGCTTTTAACCTTTTTTAATTTAATTTTATAATCCCCTACATCTGTTGAGGGTCTAAATTTAATCTCTTTTGTTGTATTTCTTTTAACTTTTACTTTGGATGAGGATAAGCTTTTCTTTTTATCAAATACATGTTTACCATAATCTAAAAGCTTGCAAACTACCGGACTTGCATCTGAAGGTGAAACCTGGACCAAATCAAGAGAGGCAACTCTAGCTGATTCCAAAGCTACAGAGAAAGAAACAAGCCCTTGTTTCTCTCCATTGGAACCAATGAGCATTACCTCACTAGCTCTAATCTTTTCATTAATTGGAGTTAATTGTTTTTTTGAAGCAGCGATAAGTATTGCCTATTTAAAATAAGTGAGGAGAAAGGATGTGAACATCAATAATTAACAAGTTTTGTAAGAAGGATATAGTATTGGTTCCATAGATTGTGTGGATTTTATACTAATTAACAAATTACGCAAATTTTTTAAGGCTGTAATATGCCATGCTTCCACTCATTAGATTTCATTTCATATACATCTCTTTTATTCAGTCTTAAATCATGTCCTTCCCAAAATTCAAAATAGTAAGGAGTAAATGAATACCCTCCCCAATACTCAGGGCATTCAGTTAAGTTACTTTTTTTAAGAGAAAGTTCATAATTTTTTTGTATAGCCTCATAAGACTCTATAGTCTTAGATTGGACTGAAGAAATTGCCAATGCATTTTTTTTCTCATCTCTTTTAGCAAAGTAAACTTGATTAAACTCTTTGCTAGTTTTCATAATATGAGCCTTCATTTTAATTTGAATATTTATACTGCTCCAATAGATTAAGGCGGTGATTTGATTATGTGAGTAGAAGTCTTGTGATTTTGGTGACTCGTAATTAGAAAAAAAAATAAACTTATTATCGTTAATAAATTTAAGGTTTACAAATCTTGCATTAACTTCCTTATTATCTGATGAGTATGATGCAATACATATGGCCTCTATGTTTTTTTGGCTAGCTTTCATAGATTCATTATATAATTCTTTAAATACTACATAAGGTGCATCTGTGCTTAAGTTATTAAATTTAATCATGATTTATATTAATACAAGTTATAGTGCCTATTGATATTTTTTTCTATTACTTTGATGAATTTTAAGACATATCTAGTAAAATATATTTTAAACGACAAGATGATGGTTATTGAATTTAGCAATGAAGCTTCGCACTTAGTTGAATAAATCAGCTTCGGCTAGTATTTTTCCATTAGAGTCCTTCTCTGATAAATTGTGCTCGCCATCTAAAGGCCAATGAATGCCCATGATTTTATCGCACCACAACAAAGTTCGTTCGTGTTCAGGATACCAATAATCAGTTGTTTTGTATAAAAACTCGGCTGACTCGCTGGTAACCAAAAAGCCATGGGCAAAGCCTGGCGGCACCCAAAGCTGACGTTTGTTTTCTGCTGACAGCTCAGTGCCAACCCACTTTCCAAAGTTTGGCGAAGAACGTCGCAAATCAACTGCAACATCAAAAACACTGCCTTGTGTTACTCGCACCAATTTGCCTTGAGGGTGTTGAATTTGATAATGCAATCCGCGTATTACACCTTTAGAGGATTTACTATGATTATCTTGAACAAATTTTACATCAAGACCTGTAGCTTGATTAAAATCGTATTGGTTAAAACTTTCAAAAAATAAACCACGATCGTCACCAAAAACTTGCGGCTCGAGGATTATGACTTCAGACAAAGAAGTTGACGAAATTTTATAAGGCATAGACTAACTTAGCTTAAAAGGCTGAGCAAATACTGCCCATAGTTATTCTTTTTCATTGGTTCAGCCAATGCAATCAGCTGCTCAGCATTAATCCATTTCTGTCGAAAGGCAATTTCTTCAGGGCAAGACACTTGCAAACCCTGACGCTTCTGCAATGTGGCGATAAAGCTAGCAGCTTCTAGTAGACTATCATGTGTTCCAGTATCTAACCAAGCATAACCTCGACCCATAATCTCAACATTTAACTGGTCCTGATCCAAGTATCGACGATTAATATCAGAAATTTCTAACTCACCGCGGTCAGAGGGTTTTATATCTTTAGCAATATTGCAAACTTCGTTGTCATAGAAGTAAAGTCCAGTCACGGCAAAGTTACTTTTAGGTAGCTTAGGTTTTTCTTCAATGCTAATAGCTCTTTGCTTTTCATCGAAGGCTACTACACCATATCGCTCTGGGTCATTCACACGATAAGCAAATACACTAGCCCCTGTTTCGAGCTGATTAGCACTAGTTAATTGCTTGACCAGATTATGCCCATAAAAAATGTTGTCGCCTAAAACTAATGCACTTGGGTTATTACCAACAAAATCCTTACCAATGATGAAGGCCTGAGCTAAGCCATCTGGACTTGGTTGAACAGCATACTGAATATTCATACCCCAGCGAGAACCATCACCAAGCAAATCATTATATCGTGGTGTATCTTGAGGAGTGCTAATAACTAATACGTCGCGAATACCACTTAACATGAGAGTACTCAAAGGAAAATAAACCATGGGCTTATCATAAACCGGCATAAGCTGTTTGCTTACCACTTGCGTTACAGGATACAAACGAGAGCCAGAGCCCCCAGCTAAAATGATTCCTTTTCTATTTATCATTTCAATTCTCTGATTATTTGATTAGTGTTTAATTATTTAAGTGTAGAGGTGATTTAAGCCGTTTTAACGAGAAATACTTTAACATCTAAAGCCCTTATCAACAAATTTAATTACCTTGCAATTGAAAAAAGAATATATACAAAATGCTAAATAAAACCTTTCTATTGGGCATTTATCTGGTTAATTAAATCTTCATAAATTCGGATATGGGAGTCTACAATCTTCTCGATCCTAAATTCTTTTTCAGCAAGAACGCGCCCTGCTTTGCCCATATTTTTACGTTTTTCTGGATTTTTAATTAAATCATGAATTGCATCTGCTAATGCCTTATCGTTCATTACAGGAACTAGTAAGCCCGAAATATTTGGTTCAATTGCATCACGACAACCAGGAACGTCCGTTGTAATCACAGCTCTGCTAGCTGCTGCAGCTTCGATAAGTGATTTAGGTAAGCCTTCTCGATAAGATGGTAGGCATACAATGTGTGATTTTGCATATAGTTTAGGGATGTCTTTTTGATAGCCTAAAACTTCAACAAAACCTTCTTCTTTTAGTTTATTTAAATCATTACTATTTAACCCAGTGTTATTTTTGTTATCAAGACCTCCAGCTAAACAAAATCGAGCTCTTACACCCCTTTTTTTTAATATTTGTGCTGCGGAAACAAACTCATAAACTCCTTTGTCAACTAACAAACGAGCTACAAAACATACAACCGGCGTTGCATCATGCTCCTCAAGATCTATAAAATTATCTAAATTTACACCAGAACCCCTTAACAATTGAACTTTATTTAAATTTAAAACGCCCCAAGACTCTAGTAAATTTGCATCTTCCTGATTCTGAACAATAACTGTTTGATTCGAATGATTAAAGGCAAAATGATAAAGTGGATACAGTAAAAAACGTAAAAATTTACTTTTGAAATCTTTATGAATAAATATAGTTCCAAGACCTGAAACAGCAGAAACCAGACTCGAAACTCCAGTTAAGCGTGCAATTATTCCACCGTATAAGTAAGGCTTAATAGTAACTAAATGAACAATATTAGGTCTTTCTGATTTAAATAAAGTCCAAATCAAAAAAAAGGTTCTTAGATCTCTTAATAAATTTGTGCCACCACGTTCCATAGAAACAAGTAAAACTTTAAAACCTTTTCGTTCTAGTAATTTAGGATCAGCTCCTCCATGCTCACCATAGGCTATAACTACATCAAAGCCTCTAGATTTTGAGGCTTCTGCGATGGGAAGACGATGGGAATTAAAAAAACTTAAATCATTAACAAGAAATAGTATTTTAACTTTATTTTTTATACCATTTGACTTATTTAAATTAGACATATCTATTGAGATTAAAAGTGATCAGACAAGATATAGTATCATTCGAAACCAAACTGATAAGGCGTATAACAATGAGAAAAATGCCATGATGTTGATGTCCAGACTACAAAAACTAAAGTAAGAAGAATGTAAGGTGAGACAACATGAATTTGTCGCCATTTTCCAAGATTTAAGTATGGAATTCTAGCAAAAATCATAGCCTGAATTGGAATAAGATAATACCCAAAACGGTCTCCAATAACACTAGAAACTAAAAATAAAAGAATAAAAGCCAGCATCATCCAAGATCCAACCATTGCTAACTTAAAATCAGAAGGAAACTGCCGACGCCAATTGGGGGCAAGTTTTAACAAAAAATAAGCTCCACTTAAAACTAATATGCCAAGTCTAAATAATGCGCCTGCGGCCTCTGCAGAGCCCTCTTGCATATATGCATTGCTTGCCCATTCTGCAGACTCTGTCTGAAGCATACCAATCAATGCTGGTATAAAGAGAATGAGACCAAAGATTATGTTTTGTAAATTAAATCTCATCCTTACAAAAGGTATTAACATTAAAAAAACTATGATGCTTGAATGAAACAACATCCCAAAAAGAATCCAAAAAATAAATAAGAATTGGCGTCTATCAATAAACGCAACAAACGCAAGGCATATGAAACCAATAGCAGTTGATTGACGTATAGCAGACATTGGCATATTAATTATCAATATTGGGAAACAAAGAACAAGAAAAGCGAGCGGGTCTGGTTGACGTTTTGCTAAAAAATGTAAACCAGTAAAAAACAACCCTGACGTTACAACGTTAAGAGATTGATGAGGTAAGCCCAAATAATTTAATAAGCTGATTAGAAGCCAGTGACCTGGATCATTAAAATTTAATGACTGTAATAAAGCTGCGTCTGCCCCAATTGAGTAATGACCCTCATAAGCAATCCAGTCACATCCCACTTCATTACGAAATCCTACAAATAAGGTCAACGCAATCAGAAATACCCAATAAAGCAATTCTCGAACGACTCTGGAGTTTCTTCCCACCCAAGCTGATGAAAGCAGTGTTAAGTATGTAGTATAGTAAGTTAGCAAAGAATTATTTCTCTTTTTGTAAAAATTATATTAAATTTTATTATATAACGCAGAAGATACTTAATATTAAAAAAATAGTCTCTAAAACAAGTCAAGAATTTAAATGAATTGAAGTAAGATCTAAAATAATTACATAACATTTAGTAATGGGTTACAACATTAATATAGCCGAAATAGACCATCAGTTGTTCGCCCTCTCTGTAACAACACTGCGTAACAACTTTACCACACGGGGTCCCCAGACTTTTAGAGAGAAATGCTCCTCAACTTTTTTTCGACCTGCAGCTCCCATTTGACGTCGTAAATCAGGATCATGTAATAAAGTCCTTATCGCCGCGTGCCATTCATCATCAGTTTCAGCAAGAAAGCCGTTCACGCCATGTTCAACAATCTCACAGTTAACCCCGACGGGGGATGCTATAACTGGAACCCCGCAAGCCATATACTGAATAAGCTTGTAGCCACATTTGCCTCGTGCCCATGGCGTGTCAGTGAGAGGCATTATTCCTATATCTAGAGCTTGAAGAAATGATACTTCGCTCGCTTCGCTCCATTCTACGAATTCTAGTAAAGGATGTGGTTCAGTATTTTTACCTGCTCCCATAATGGAAATTTGGCTGCCTTCTGATGCTGCTACATGCTTAAACATGGGCAACATACTATAAAAATATTCATTCCAAGTACTTGGTGAACCGATCCATCCAATCTTCAACCTACAACCCTCTAGTCTCTCACTTACAGCTGGACAAAATTTTTCGGTATCCAAAACTGTTGGTACAATCTCTGATCTGCGACATAATGGGCTAGCATACTTAGCGAGGTATTTGTTACCACAGAAAGCCATTTCAGCTGCTCCTATTGTAGTATGAAGTTTACGACCTAGAAAATGTCGAGCATGCCATCTCGGGTTTAAATCATAATTATGGAAGATAGCATCATCAAAATCATAGACAATAGGTTTTCCTGCCAATGACGCAAGCCCCTCTGCCAGTCCAGGAAGATATGGAAAAAGTTCACAATGTAGCCATATCAGATCGACATCTGGTTTAGAGAGAAGCCAACGAAGACGCTTTAGATAGCTCAAAGTAATATTGCCACGATCTTTAGGTCCATCGCCATAAAGCTGTTTTAGGTAGTTGTTATCAAGTAAAGTATGTTGCTCCAGCTCAAAGCCCTCACCCTTTAGATAAGGACGGTATTGTTCAAAACGCTGTCTTGTGCTTGCAGCTAAATTACCATATTTTGTAAGGAGCGCAACCTTCATTATTTTGGTAACGATTTCTTACCAACAGCGACCCAAAAAGGAAAGCGATCAGAAAAGTTTATATCTTCGAGTCCAGCTGCTAGCATCATTGCCTTGATTTCTGAACGAGTAAAACGTTGCTCTAATGGAGTTCCGAAACGATCTCGAGAATCTGTTCTCATTGTATAGAAGCTAGTATCTCGATAACTAGATAAAAGCCAGCGATCAACATTAAACCCGAGTTTCTTGCCGAGAAGAGCCAGGCGTGCCAAAGGATAATAGATGGCTGTAGCTATAACATCTGTTATCATCGATTTCATCCTGGCGGGCATTCGTGATATACCGCGTCGCATAATATCAGAAGCCTTCCAGATTAAGGCGTACCAAACAGGGCGGTTATCAAAGCGATAATAAAGGTAAACAAGAAATGGAGCTCCAGGCTTTAGCATTTCTGCACAATCTTTAAGTGCTGCAGCAGTATCTGGAATATGATGCAGAACACCCAAAGAATATCCAAAATCCTGACTATTTGCGGGAAGAGGTTGATCAGACACTCCTGCATTTAAAAAGACAGTATTGGATAAATGAGATAAGTTTTGTTGAGCAACAGCTAGTGCTTCAGGCGAAGGATCTATACAAGTCAATTTTGCAATTTTTGGAGCAACTAAAGAAGCCCAGCGACCAGACCCGCATCCCATATCAAATCCCTGTGCTTCATCTGGTAGAGATTCCCAAGGAAATATGTGGAAATACGTATCAAAGAGATAAGCATGCTCATCACCAATAAGTTTTTTCTGATCAAAGCGTGCCCATTCATCACCAAATGAAGAAACTGTTTTTGGATCGTTATTATTATTATTATTCATTCTTGTAAAGCTCTCCATGCTTGAAACATTAAAATTGTCCAGAGTTTTGCTGACCAATCCTTTCGTCCCGATAAATGCTCTGACCATGTATCCCGAATGATATCAGGTTTAAATAAACCATCCTCAGTTAAACGCTTATGTGACAATAAATCTTCTGCCCAGTCGCGCAATGGACCGCGCAACCAAAGACCAATAGGGATCGCAAAGCCTGCTTTTGGGCGGTCGATTATATCGGGTGGTACATGCTGATATAGGACTTGACGCAAGACCCATTTCCCATGACCGTCTCGTATCTTTAGACTTGTCGGGAGGCGCGCTGCCAGTGCAATCACATCCGGATCCAAGAAGGGTGTGCGTGTCTCCAAGCTAATCCCCATAGCAGCACGATCAACCTTGCATAGTATATCGTCGGGCAGATAACTCCGCATATCTTGAACCATCATCAGCATCGCCGGATCTTCGATACTAAATTTTGGTAGTGGATCGTTAAACTGTGATAAGGGCTCAATAATGTCCTCTTTGATAATATCTTCAGGTTTAATCCAAGTACTAACCATATTGCGGTGCAGATCATCGAGACTTTCTATCAGCTTCAGCCTTTCGGATAAACGATGAACTTTGGTACCCAAATTAGATATCCCAGCACTTCCAGTTCTAATCCGGTTATAAGTCGCTCCAAATATATCCCAAGTATGCTCCGGAAGAATTTGTGCTGCTTGGCTTATAAAACGCCTTATAGGAGCAGGCATATTCGAGATACGCTGCCATAAGCCAGGACCGTGAATGTAGCGATTATAGCCACCAAAAAGCTCATCACCGCCATCACCAGAAAGTGCTACAGTTACATGTTCGCGAGCAGCAGAGCACACAAGATAAGTAGGTATTTGAGAAGAATCAGCGAATGGCTCGTCATAAAGCTCAGGTAGAATAGGAATCACATTACGGGCATCAGACTCCGTCACTCGCAGTTTAGTATGATCTGTACCCAAATGTTTAGCCACTGCAGCAGCATGAGGTGACTCATCAAAATTAGCTTCATCAAACCCAATAGTAAAAGTCTGTACCGGTCGATCACTTTGTGCCTGCATTAGAGCTACTATTGCTGAACTATCAACACCACCTGATAGAAATGCTCCTAATGGTACATCTGAAATCATCTGTTTTTGAACAGCATTACTTAAGACCTGATCAAGCAAGGAAATTGCTTTGGTGTCTTGCTCTATAAGATTGCATGCACCCTTATCAATCTCTGCATTAATATCCCAATATCGACGAATACTCAAACTGCCATGACTTTCACCTGGGCGAATTGGTATCTTAGGAGCCTCCAAGGGAGGCCTATGGTGGACAGTAAGTATAGTGCCCGGTTCCAGTTTATATATCCCAAAATGAATACTGCGAGGTGCTGGAACATAATTAAACCTTAGATACTGAGCCAGTGCTTCACGACACACTTCGCTGGGACAGTTAGGATGTGCTCGCAGCGCTTTTAGCTCAGATCCGAAAATCAGATCCTTCCCAGCCCAACCCCAGTAAAGCGGTTTTTCACCCATCCTGTCACGAGCCAGGCTAAGATATTTCTTATCTCGGTTCCATAATGCTATTGCAAACATGCCATGAGCTCGACAAAGTGCTTCGTCTAGACCCCAATGAACAATAGCAGCCAACAGAGTTTCGGTGTCGGACTGTCCGCGCCATAGGGGTGCCGCTTCTTCTTTTTCAAGTGAACGACGCAATTCTAAATGGTTGTAAATCTCTCCGTTGTAAGCCAATACATAACGCCCACATACTGAATGCATAGGCTGCGCACCTGAATCACTCAAATCAAGAATTGCAAGCCTTCGATGACCTAGTCCAATATTATTTTCAGCCCACACTCTTTCATCATCCGGACCCCGATGTGCAAGTTGAGTAGTCATCTTGGTTATCTGCTCAATAATGTCACCGCCTGGAGTGGAGCGGAGAAGTCCTGTCAGACCACACATGAGGAATCTTTTGATTTAAGAATTTCTGTATAAATATTACCATAAACTTCAGTCCCACTCTCAAGTGAAAATATAGCTTTAGCAGCAGCACGGCAGCGTATGGATAAATCAGTGTCCTGCATCAGGTTATGAAGTGTATCGAACGCATTATGAATATCCTCTTCGCTTTCGCCCTCGATAATGACGCCAACATTATTTTCACGAATAATTTCGGCAACATCGCCAACTCCTTCATTTGCGACGACCGGAAGTCCGCAACCTAAAACTTCAGCTAATCGAGTTGGCGCACTTCCTAATTTACTTAGACCACTAAAAAAGAACATTATAGATAGGTCATGAACACGCAAAACATCTGGCATATCTTTTGATGGCTGCGAGCCAATATTAAGTCGCTCGGACAAATTATTCTTTGGATCAAGTGCTTTACGCACGAGCAATGCATCGTCGCGCGTCACAATTTCAAACTGTGCACTGGGATCCCTGACTGCTACAACATTCATCCAGCTGGCGAGCAAGTCCGTTCGAAACCAGCCCGACAATACGGTGCCAATGCAACCATGTACATTGGGGCCATGACGTTTATTTAATGACGGTGTGAAACGATCTAAATCAGCGCATGTAGGGATTACAACGAGACGTTGGTTTTTAAGTTCAACTGGATACTCTGATTTCAAATATGCCGCCGCAGCATGAGTAAGTGAGATCACTCCGGAAGACTTAGCCAAACAGGCCCTTTCTGCTGCCACAATTGCACGATGGATCAATGACCCACGACGTAACCGATCTGCAATGATTAATTCCTCAGGCCAAAGTGCGCGCATATCAAAGATAAACGGCACTCTTGTGATACGGCTTACAATGAGCGCAACAGCTGCAGGGATGTATGATCTAGCATGTATCAATCTAATGTCGCCTCGAATGACTTCGCGCCTAACTAACCATACCATCCGAATCATGCTAAATAATGGAGCCATGATCCTTGGGTGAGATCGAAAGCGTTGCGGTAGCCATTGAATACCATGAGCATTACAATCAGCACGTGCACGATTCATAGCCGTTACATCTGCCCAATCTTGAGGTTTTTCATAAGTTATTAGAGTAATAGTATGTTTGTGGGACAGTCCCCGCAAATATGCCATAACCTGACTTTGACCAAGTGGCTCTAATAGACCATTACGGGTCAAGTAAAGAGTAGAGTTCATTTTAAGCTCATAAAAGTAATATGCCCATATCCTAAGCTACCTTTCAATATTATAGTCGATAAGTTGAGGGGATTAAGAATCATCTGGTAATAATACGAAGAGTTGGGAGTTAATTGCCATTACTTTTGGACGATCATCATATCCACGGTATTTACAGATATTCTTCACAATAGTTTTGATCTCTTGTGCACTGGTCCGAGGGAATTTATGAAGAAAAACACTGCGTTGGGTTTTTCCCATCATAGATGTAACGCGTGAAATGATTTCATTTTTGATACGTTTAAAACCCCATGTGGAGCCTAAGCGTAGTTTATCTAGTCTTGGAGAGAAGGCATGCCTCTCCACGATTCTATTAGCTATAAAGGCGCTAATATTACCTGAATAATTAAGGCTAAGACGTTTCCAGTCAGATATTTGGGAACGAAATTCTTCTGCATTAAAGTATTGGTCCGAGGCAAGAATGTTAATAATATCATCTGGGATTGCGGCGACTGGGAAGAGTTTATTCATATGTTGATGGAGGCCATCAGCATCGTCTTCTAAAAGTAAAATTCCGGAAGGAGCGTATGTCACAACCGGAGTCCCAAGGAATCCGGCCTCGAGGGAAGTTGTGCAACAATTATGAACCACTAATCGAGCCGCTGAGATCCAAGGAAACACTTCATCAGTGCCTATACAGCTAACACGATCTGATCGTACGCCGTGTTTAAACATCAAGTCTTTGACGGTATCGGGATCGTCAGCGGGATGCGGCCGCATAACAACGTTGACATCTGCTTCGGTCGCTAATCTTTCGGCTAGTTTGCAAAAGCTGTCAAATAGAATTTCAGAATTCTTTGCTAAACTTTGTTTATATTTTAAGTGATCATGTGACAAAACTGTATTTCTCTGCTTGTTGGTGTACAAGCTAAAGTTAAGTGGCATTAAAACAAAATCTCCGTAAGATTCTTTTATCTTACGCATGGTCTCGTCATGTATATCATAACAGTTCGCCTGCCACATATCAGTCCTAGGGTTGCCGGACACCACAAAAGAATCATGAACCCCATAGGTGTCTTCAAAGACATTCTTCTGAGCCTCACCGAAGAAGAAAACGTCGTCAAAGACTTCTGCGCTTTCTGATGAGAACCTATAGTTTGCGAACCTCTCTAAATTGACAGGTAATAATCCCTCCTCATCTAAGGCTCCAAAGGCCCACCCTCGATCCAAAAGTAAACGAAAATGGCTAAGAGTTTGGGGTTGAGCACACTTGCCAAACATATAGCCCTGGCTAACACCAATCTTTTCAAGTTCATTTGGTGAGATGACTTCTCCTAAGATTACCGGAACACCCTTACGAACCATTTCAATAGCCAGATCGGTACGTGAAATTAGCTCACGCTTTTTTACTTCAACTCTGATAAAACAAGCTTCTAACATATTCATTCCTATCGTTTATTTCCTTAACTCGTTTAGTAGCTACTGAAAACTCTACTCAAACTCCAGTAAGGCTTCAAATATCCCTGATAATGACCTTAACTTTCAATCTAATAAGATTTTTGAGTGACCAAGCAACATCTCGGGCTCTAAAAATTACAGCTCTGGGATTTAATACCAGCAAACGCGCAAAAGCAATGGTCCAAGCCTTCATCTTTCCAGTGTGTGAAATACCAATAAAATTCCAAAACGCTATAGTAAAGTCAAAGTCTCTAGCAAGTTTTAGGTCTTTGCTTGCAATAGCTTTGAAATGCTTATTTCGAATGTCATGCCTGGCTTCGATCATTTTATCAATTTGCTTACTAACTCCGTCTGGAACAACTCGATATTTGGCTGAAATAACCTCATCATAAAGAACATTATAACCTTCTAAAAACAATCTTATTAAAAAGTCCCAATCTTCAAAGAAAAGGTTCTCGTCAAAAGGAAAGTCTTTTAATTTTTTTGTAATGAAAGTACAGCCCTGCAAGCATGGATTAGTTTTTTTCGTTACTATGGACGCTAAATCATAGTGCTTGTTTTTTGCGCGATCGCCTTTGAGCCCAAGCAGCGTACCATCCTCAGATATTACCTGAAGTGGACCATGGCAGGCAACAATATCTGGGTCGATACATTCCTCCAGAATTTTGACATGTCTTTTTATACGCCCCATCGCCAACATATCATCGGATGCAATAAGGCAAGTATATTTTCCGTGCGCAGCACGAATACCACGATTAATTGTTTTGCAAACACCAACATTGTAAGTATTTTCAAGAACTATGTGCGCTACTCCACATGAGGCTAGTTTATCCTTAGCCAATTTCAGACTATTATCAGTCGATACATCATCTACCAGTATAATTTCAATATTCGAATGGTCTTGAGCAAAGATACTGTCGAGAGTTTCTGTAATATATTTTTCATGGTTAAACAATGGAATAACAACTGAAACTAAAGCATCTGACTTATGCTCATTAGCTTGTGCCTCATCTTGTTGCCCTTTGCTTGTGGGATAATGGCTGTCATATGTCATATTTGAGTCTCCAAGAGGGAACACCCTAACAGATTTGCTGAAAATTGGCTAAAGGAGATATGGAAACAAGGTAAAAATTTATAGACTTTGTCATATTGGCCAACGAATAAAGTCATAAATTTTTATAAGACTACTTGCAACGCTTCCTTTTGGCCCAATTTTTTTTAATACAACACGTATACCAAAGAGTCCTGTGGCAGCAGTCATAAATAATGAAACAATAGCCCCGGATAATGGAGATACAAGCGCCAATCCAAGCAAAATTAAAGCGAGGGTTATATGTATGCCAACCAAGCCTATTGAGAGCGATTCCCAACGAAAACCTTGAAGGGTATAAGCAAGGATATTTGTAATTACAAAATATACAAAATATCCGACAAGTAAGGCAATGGCGGTAACCTGAAGTCCTAGACTGGGCAGCATCAACCAGATGATCGCAAGAAAAACAATATTAAAGCTGACCTCCATCATAAGAAATGTCTTGGACCGCGATGCTGCAACAATCGAAAATGCCAGCGGCCAACTAGCAAGTTTAAACATATTGCCAGCCGTCATCCATTGCAATAACTCGGCAGCAGAATCGAACTCAGATGAATACAGCAAGGTCACTATCCAAGGTGCTAGACCGATTAACAACAATAGAACTGGCCCACCAATTGAAAGCAAAATCTGTAATTGATCATTCATCAGGTCGGTCGCAGCGACACGGTCATTAATGACCTCGGTAAGGCGTGGATAATAATCTGCTGACACCGCGCTGAGCATTAATCCAACATAGATCATTGAAATACCCCAAGCAGCGGCAAATAGCCCTGCAGCCTCTAGCCCAAGTTCCTGTGTGATGTTTTGACGCACTATTAGCAAGGTTACTGTTGTGGCAAGACCTCCAAACATAAAAGCTGCGCCAAGTTTAGCCATTGGCTTCCATATATCCCAGATCTCCGCAGCACTGAGGATGTTTGTTTTAGGTATTGGTAAACGTCTAGTATATTTTAATGCAATTATTATGGTTGCAAATGGCAGAGCAACAACGAACCAAACCACTCCAGCCTCACCGAGAAACCAAATAGCGACCAATCCTACAACACTCCCAATGAAACCACTATAGACTGTCACGCGTCCTAAATCATCGATACGACGCATGCCTTGAAGCAATGCTGTGTGCGCCGTTCCTAATAAGGTCAATAATATGGCAATACCTATTAGGGCTACTTCGGTAGCATATGAGCTATCTGCGAATAACCATTCAGATATTTGAGCACGAAACACCCATACTACAAACATGGCAACAGCACCCTGCATTAGGTGAGCTAATAACAGTACACGTCTGACACGAGTCAATACTATCTCATCACGCTTGGCAATAGCAATTTGTCGAACGCCACTCTTTCCTATTCCAAGGCCCGCAGCCGTTTTAACCATATCAAGTAAGTTACTGAAGATGCCTAACAAGCCAACGCCTGAAGGCCCCAGCATTATTGCAAATGCCTTTACTCGTAATATGGAAATTAATATATTGACAGTTTGTGTACTGCCCATTACAACCATAGAGCGAATCAGGCCACGTGAGTTATCGGACATAGTTTAGTTATCCTGAATCACAAATGACATTGCAGACATGTGAGGTCTGTTGCACCTCCATCTGAGGACCAATCGGCAAGCTAAGTATTTCATCCGCAATCTGGCTTGCGAGAGGAAAATAATCATTGTTCATTCTTAATCCTGCATATGCCTCTTGCATATGTGGAGGTATGGGATAATGGATTAATGTCCCGATGCCGGATGCCTCAATATGCCGTTGCAGTGCATTACGATCATTACTTCTAACAACATAAAGGTGCCAAACTGGATCGGCCCAGTCAGGAACATAAGGCAGAATTAAATCAGTTCCTTTCAAGGCTTTAGTATAAATATCTGCAATCTTTCTTCGACGTTCTGTCCATTCATCAAGATATTTAAGCTTAACGCGCAGCACTGCGGCTTGAATTGGGTCGAGGCGCGAATTCACACCCTGTACCTCATTAACATATTTCGTCCGGCTGCCATAATTACTTAGCACTTTAATTTTGTCCGCAAGATCAGCTCGATTCGTGGTAATGGCACCGCCATCACCCAAAGCACCAAGATTCTTTCCAGGATAAAAACTCCAGCAGACGATATCTCCATGTCCACCAATGCGTTTTTTTTTGTAGTAAGCTCCGTGAGCTTGCGCCGCATCCTCTACTACCCATATACCATGCTGGCGTGCGAGATTTAAGATAGGATCCATATCTGCAGGTTGACCATATAAATGCACCGGCAAAATCACTTTAGTCTTTGATGTTATTGCTGCAGCGATACGAGTCGTGTCAATGTTATATGTATTAGAATCAGGTTCAACTGGTACCGGAGTTGCGCCAACTGCAGAGACCGCTAACCATGTTGCAATGTAAGTGTTAGATGGGACGATCACCTCATCTCCCGGGCCTACATCTAATGCTCGCAGCCCGAGAATCAGTGCATCTAGTCCATTTGCCAGTCCCACAGCATGCTTGGCATCGCAGTATTTAGCCCATTCCTCCTCAAACGCATCGACTTCTGGACCTAGAATAAACCAGCCACTATTCATAACACGCAACACAGCAACATCGATTTCAGCCTTTAGTTCTCGGTAAGCGGCACCAAGGTCTAAGAAAGGAATTTTAATTTTTTGTCTCCTTGTTTGCAGCTTCGATAAAATTATCATATTCACGTAAATAATCAGCTTCATCATAGGGTTGCGAGGCTAAAACCATACAGACTGCACCTTGACTAAAACTATCCATTTCACGCCAAATTAAACGATTAATATAAAGACCTTTGCGCGGATCGCTCAACCAATATTCAGATTTAGTCGTTCCATTATCTACCTTTATTCTAAAACTGCCTGAAAGAGCAAAAACTATCTGCTCCAGGCCGTGATGCGCATGACCACCACGCTCTGCATCTACTGGGACATTGTAGAGATAATATACACGTCGGATCGGAAACGGTACATGACGCTCACCTTCTATAAAGGTTAAATCTCCTCGAGGATCAGTCACTACAGGCAAGTCAATTAGGCGTACAAAGTTTTTGCTGTTAATACTTTCGGTCATCTTTTTTTCTCCTTTGATCGTAATAGCACTTAGTGCAATTTTTTGTCAGTTCAAAGCCTCAGATCACTTTCTTGAAAATCGAATACATTCTTCAAATCATAAAGCACGTGATTGTCTTTTCCAAGCTTGCGTATCGCCTTTACTCCCATTTCTTTGAATTCGTCATGCGCCACGGCCAATATAATACCGTCATAAGTATGGTTTGAGGGTGTTTGCACAAGGTCCAACCCGAATTCATGCTGTGCCTGATCTCCATTTGTCCAAGGATCATGAACATCAACCTGAATTTCATAATCCTGTAATTCACGAACAACGTCTATTACTCGCGTATTTCGCAGGTCTGGACAATTTTCCTTAAAAGTCAGACCTAGAACTAGAACACGTGCACCTACAACTTGAACCCGCCTCTTTAACATCTCCTTGAATAGTTGCCCAGCCACATAAACCCCCATTCCATCATTAATCCTTCGACCTGCGAGAATCACCTGAGGATGATAGCCAATCGCTTCAGCTTTATGGGTAAGATAATATGGATCAACCCCTATACAGTGGCCTCCAACAAGTCCTGGTCGAAAAGGCAAAAAGTTCCACTTGGTGCCGGCAGCTTTCAAAACAGCCTCAGTATCAATGCCTAGTTTGTTAAAAATTAGTGCTAGCTCGTTAATGAGTGCAATGTTGAGATCACGCTGTGTATTTTCAATAACTTTTGCAGCCTCAGCGATTTTTATACTTTCAGCCTTATGAGTTCCAACGGTAATGATTTCGTTATATAACTCATCTATTAGATCAGCTATTTCAGGCGTAGAACCAGAGGTAACTTTCTTAATGGAAGTAATGTGGTGTTCTTTGTCGCCAGGGTTGATGCGCTCAGGACTATAACCACAAAAGAAATCCTGATTAAACTTGAGACCAGAATACTTTTCTAGGACTGGTACGCAATCTTCTTCTGTACAACCAGGGTAAACAGTAGATTCGTAGATAACAATATCTCCTTTTTTTAGTACCTTTCCGACAGTTTCGCTTGCTTTGATAAGTGGAGTGAGGTCTGGACGCTTGTATTCATCAATAGGTGTAGGCACAGTGACTATAAAGCAATTACAAGTCCGCAAGTCATCGGGATTGGTTGAATAACTAAGATCTTTAGCAGCAGCAAGTTCTTCTTGTGTAGTTTCAAGAGTAAAGTCATTACCAGATTTAAGCTCATCAATACGACGCTGGTTAATATCAAAACCAAGAATAGGACGTTTCCGACTGAATTCGACAGCTAATGGAAGGCCTACGTAACCGAGACCAATGATGGAAAGTTTTAAATCTTTTATATGCATATTTTCACTCATATATTAAAGTAATTACGGTACCAAACTACAAAGTCAGCTATTCCTTTATCAATTGTAGTGCTTGGTTTGTAGTCTAACTGCTCAACAAGATCAGTAACATCTGCATAAGTATCTGGCACATCACCAGGTTGAAGTGGAAGCATATCCATTTTAGCCTTTATTCCAAGCGCTTTCTCAAGCGCAGCAATGTAATCCATCAGTTCAACTGGATTGTTATTGCCAATATTGTATACACGCCAAGGTGCCATACTGCTTCCAGAGTCAGGATTTGCTCCTGACCAATTTGGATTAGGCTGGGCAGGCTGATCTAACACACGCATAACACCTTCGACAATATCATCGATATAAGTAAAGTCGCGTCGGTGTTTACCATAGTTAAAGACGGAAATATTCTCACCATCAAGGATTGCTTTAGTAAATTTAAAGAGTGCCATATCTGGTCGGCCCCAAGGGCCATAGACGGTGAAGAAACGAAGACCAGTAGTGGGTAGATTGTAGAGATGACTATAGGTGTGAGCCATCAATTCATTACTTTTCTTAGTTGCGGCATAGAGGCTTAGTGGGTGGTCAACATTATCATGCACAGAAAATGGCATTGTCGTATTTGCTCCGTACACACTGGAACTGCTGGCATACACTAAGTGCTCAACTCCACTATAACGACATCCCTCAAGGATGTGAGTAAAGCCAATAATATTACTTTCGATATAAGCGAGTGGATTTTCAATAGAGTAACGAACACCAGCCTGGGCAGCAAGGTTGACTACACGCTGAGGCTTATGATCTTCAAAAAGAGCTTCGATGGCTTTTTTGTCGGTGAGGTCTATTCGTAAATGTGTGTAGTTTGGATGACCAGCATGGCGATCAAGTCTGGCTTCCTTTAGAGCAGGGTCGTAGTAGTCATTGTGGTTGTCGATGCCAATAACAATATCACCACGATCAAGCAACCTGAGAGATAGTGCCGAGCCAACAAAACCAGCTGCGCCGGTAACTAGTACTTTCAATTAATCACTCCTAG
The DNA here is from genome assembly GCA_913041145.1 of uncultured Paracoccaceae bacterium. GTDB lineage: Bacteria > Pseudomonadota > Alphaproteobacteria > Rhodobacterales > Rhodobacteraceae. Next base: position 8,854 of record CAJWHE010000024.1, on the reverse strand, counting down.
ATAGATTTTATAGAACTTATCCATATTATCGAAAAAGACATAATCATTGAACGTTGGATAGCCATTTAAAACTTTCATCAATCATTATTATCTCCTTTTAAACGAAATTATTATATTCTAATTACTCAAAAATAAGAAAGAAATGCGTTTTAAATAAAAAAATTCTTTTATTTATTTCTAGGAGTCAAGCCAGTCTATGTTGGCATTTCTGATTATCAAGTATTTCACTTAATACATTCATTAAATGTTAGTTCCAGCTGGCTTTTCCAGTCAGGCAACTCGATATTAAGAGCGCTTTCCAACTTTGAAGAATCCATACGCGAGTTTTGAGGTCGTCTTGCAGGAGTTGGATATTCTTTTGTTGAAATTGGATTAACATTTTTAGAACTTACAGTTAATTTCAAACCAGCCTTCAACGCTAGATCAAAGATAGCTTTAGCGAATCCATACCAACTAGTTTCACCTCTTGGAGTTAAATGATACAAACCCGATTCAAGCCGAGCATGAATAGCTAAGGCGGTAACCTCAGCAATTAGTCGCGCTGGTGTTGGGGTTCCAATTTGGTCAGATACAATATTGAGTTTTGTTTTGTTTTTGGCAAGCTTCAGCATACTATTCATAAAATTATTTCCACGTGCACTATATACCCAACTGATACGAAAAATAAGATAATTGAAGCTGCTTTGCTGAATTGAATCATCTCCTTCAATCTTGGTTTGACCATAGAAATTAAGAGGTCCTATGGGACTGTTTTCGTTCCAAGGCTTGCTTCCAGAGCCTTTAAAGACATAGTCGCTGCTATAATGGATAAGTTTTATCTTGTTAGTAGTAGAGTATTGCGCAAGCTGTTCAGGTAAATCTGTATTGAGTCTTTGAGCAGCAACTTTATGGTCTTCAGCTTTATCTACATCTGTCCAGGCTGCGGCATTTACAATTAAATCTATTCTTTTTTTATTAAGGTAGTCCTCCACAGCTGACTTGTTCATTAAATCAAGTATTGCTCGACCAGGAGCGATTATCTCTCCTAAGTGAGCAAGTGAGCGCTGCAGCTCAAAACCAACCTGGCCAGTTCCTCCTAAAAGCAGTATTCTCAAACGTCAGCACCTGGATGTTTGCTCTGGTATGTGCCATCTTGAACTCGACGACACCATTCCATATTTTCGAGATACCAATTTACAGTTTTTCGAATACCGGATTCGAAGGTTTCTTTAGGTTGCCAGCCCAATTCACGTTGGATCTTGCTGGCATCAATCGCATAACGGCGATCATGACCAGGACGGTCTTGAACATAGGTTATTAAGCTGCGATAGGATATTGAATTTGGAACCAGTTCCTGCAAGATATCGCAAATAGTTTCGATCACTTCTATATTCTGTTTTTCATTATGGCCCCCGATATTATAGGTCTCTCCAGGCTTACCTTTGGTAGCAACCTCATAAAGTGCTTGAGCATGATCGTCAACATATAACCAATCACGGATCTGATTACCTTTACCATAAACAGGTAATGGTTTGCCATCTAGGGCGTTTAGGATAATTATGGGTACTAGCTTCTCTGGGAAATGATAAGGCCCATAATTATTAGAGCAGTTTGTAACCATAGCTGGGAAACCGTAAGTACGAATCCAAGCGCGTACCAAATGATCTGAGCTAGCCTTGCTAGCAGAGTATGGGCTACTAGGATTATATGCTGTGGTTTCTGTAAATAAATATTTGGATGTGTTATCTACCTCGTCTGGATGTGGAAGATCACCATAAACTTCATCAGTGCTAATGTGGTGAAAGCGAAATATCTGCTTGGGCACATCACTCAACCCCTGCCAATAGGTGCGGGCTACTTCCAGCAAGGTGAAAGTACCTATAATATTAGTTTCTATAAAAGCAGAAGGATCATCTATAGATCGATCTACATGGCTTTCAGCAGCTAGATGCATAATCGTATCGGGTTGATATTGGGCAAATACTCTTTTTAGTTCACTGCGATTGCAAATATCGACCTGCTCAAAAGAATAGCGATCAGCGTTATCGACTTCATGAAGGTTTTCAAGATTACCTGCATAGGTAAGCTTATCAACGTTACATACGCTATTATTAGTATTTTGGATAATATGACGAATAAGGGCTGAGCCAATAAACCCTGCACCACCCGTAACTAATATTTTTCTAGTATGCATTTAAAGGTTAATTTCCTATGCTTATATTTACGTTTAATTTAGTGAAAAGAATGTACTATGTTTTACAAGGCATAGATTTTTGAATGAAGCTACGCTCACAGCCATCATTAAGTTATAGAGTTATTAGGCTTTTTTTTCATAGAAAAATGTCGAATTAAAACAACAAATACTCCAAGCAAAGCCCCCAATAATGCGCTTATTATGCAAATTATTGACCTTGCTGGTTCACTTTTAAACTCCATTACTGCAGGGGGGTCTATGTAATCAAAAACATAAAAATCACGAACCTCAATAAGGGTTAGTTGTTGTATTTTCTGTTGAAGTAATTGGGCAATAACCTGCTTAATTTGAGCAAAGCTTGTTTGCGTCATCTGAGCATTAAGATACTCCATTGCTGCTGTTGCTTCTGCTTTGTCTTTTACTCTAAAAAATTCATTGAGCTCTGTTACGATCAGCTCTGTCCAGGCTTGCGCTACAACTGGTGACTGATGTTTCACACTAATAGTAACAAAGCCTGTTTTTTTCTTTTTATTTACTGACAGATATGCTTTAAACTTCATAAAACTTTCTTGGGCGCTTGGGATTTGAACCCAAGTTTGAGTCTCCTGATTATAATTTTCATCATAGGTAACGGCCTGGGTTGATGCATCCCAAGAATCTAATGCCATGAGATCAGGAAGAAAAATATTAGGCAAGATATTGTTTGTAAAAAAGCTCAACGTTCCTAGTTTATCTATAGCTTCAACTGCGTTGCCACCGGACTGAGGTAAACTAATACCAGCGATACCAGCTAAACCACCGATGCCTTGCATACCTCCACTAGAACCTCCTTGCCCAGCAACCGGGCTCAATAAAGCCTTAGATTGGTATATATTAGGTAAAGAAAGGCTATAAATAATGGCTGTTATTGAAAAAAAAGTAACTATAGCCACTACAATCCATTTACCTTGCCATATAACTTGAAAGAGCTCTCTAAAGTCTAATTCGTCATCAGGATTATAAGAGGTATTTGTATTGGTATTATTGTTCATGAAAGTAATTATATAGTTTTTCGTATTCAAGTTGTTTACTTTGTATAAAATTTTTAGTCAAAGCCGTTTATCTTGAACTCCTTTAGTTAATACAATGGGTTTAATAGCGAATTCAAGCTTTTTAGTAGATAAGTTAATAAAGCCCATCAAGTTTATACAATTAATTGTTTTGTTCTAAAAAAAAACGAGCCTTTTTTAACTCATCTTCTGTATCTATGTCAATTGAGCGCTCAAAGGGCATTTTTATAATCCCAATACAACCACCCCAAAGATGTCCAGTTTTAATAAAGTGTTTACGAGTTACAAGAAAAATTGCGCCATTTCTTTGATACACCTTAGCCCGCTGATGTCTATTAGCATGTTGTTGTTGCAAAGGGTGTGATTCAGGCAAAATAGACTCTGCAATTAACAGGCCTTGAATTTCATTTATAGTATATTGCTTTGCTGGATGAATATTCATTAGTTCAAAACAACTTATAATTGAATCATACTTTCTACTTGAGATCATTTTAATAGATTTCAAAATATCCTCTTTCCTTCGCAGAGCAGAGGTTACTTGTAGAATACAAATTGCATCATAAATTTTTTCTTCAGGATCTAAATGCTGAAGAACATTTTCAACTACAGCAGCAGTCGTTGTTTCATCCTGAGCTAATTCAGTTGGACGATCTAAAACTCTAGCACCAACATTTCTAGCTATGTTACTAAGCTCAAGATCTTCTGTTGAAACAATAATATCGTCATATTGAAAAACCTTATTAGCTTGTTTTATAGTCCACTCTAAAAGTGAAATACCTTCTTTAATCTCTAAAGCATTTTTGCGCAGAAGACCTTTACTTCCTCCTCGCACAGGTATGAGACAAAGTACTCTCAATTATTTGATCGTCCAGAGTCTTCGGACACATAGGAAATTTGTTTTTGAATTTTTAATTTTGTAGAAGCTAGTATTTCAGCGATTTGATTTCCAGCTGTTCCATCTCCTACCAAATTAGATGATTTATAACGTCCGTTTTGTAATTGATTATCAATTGCTGTCTTTATATCTAAGGCATCGCATTTTACATCAATCACATTCACAGCTCGTTCACGTCCAGACTGTCGCGTTCCAATATTAACGCATGGTGTTCCCAAAAAAGCTCCCTCACGCAATCCAGATGATGAATTTCCTACAATACATCTTGCATTTGCCAAAAGGAGAACATAGTCCTCAGGAGTGAAATTTTTATAAAAGTGCATGTTTTTAGCCTCTTCTTTATCTCTAAACATTCTAATACCTTTAGAAATATCATCAGCTCCAGCATCTACATTGGGCCATAACCAAACAATTTGCATTCCTGTTTTAGAAACTTTATGAGCCGCCTTTAATGTTTCTTGAATCTGTTTAAATCCACTCCCAAACTCTGTGGTGACAGGATGTTGTAATACAATTATATAATCTTTTTTCGTAGTTAGTTCGTCTCCCACTCCTGAAGTACGCTTAAACAAATCGTTAGGCAAAGCTAAATCTGATTCCGCTACTAAATCTATGGCAGGACATCCGGTTAAGTGAACGCTTTCCCTTTCCTCTCCCATTCGCAATATATAATCTTTTGCCCTTTCTGTGGCTGGAAAGTGAATATGAGCAAGCTTAGTTATGGCATGCCTTACCGATTCATCAATTGATCCGGTCACTTCACCACCCTGAGAATGAGCAAGAGAGATATTCATATAACTTGCAGCAACCGCAGTTGATAAAGTTTCAAATCTGTCAGCTACAGTTACAACAATATCTGGTTTTAAATTTTCAAAATGGGTAGCAAGTTCTGTAATTGCCATGCCTGTTGACTTTGCCATAGTGGTAGGTGTCTCACCTTCAAGAATAGAATGAACTACAGCATTTTCTTTAAAGCCATCTTCTCGAATAATGTCTATAACAGAACCAAACCGATAAAGTAACGCAGAGGATCCAACTAAGAGTTGCAATTCTAAATCTGAATGGCTATTGATTGCGCGCATAACACTCTTAATTCGGCCATAGTTTGCTCGACTGTGAACTACTACACAAATTTTACGCTTCATGAAACATCCTCAATTTTTAAAATACGATTCATAGATTTATCTCTAGATAATGGTCTGTTAATTAGTTTAGTCCTATCTGACCATGACAAGCCACCTCCAGGTTTTTTAAGTGTAAGGTCATTTTCTGACAATACATGCCCAGATGGGAGATCTTTTATCAAAGCTAGGCTCCGATCAAAAAGTTTTTTCTGTTTACTTAATGATTTAGCCATATCATCTTTATTTACTGGGTTATTATCCATAAATCTAAGGTTTGCAGCAAATTGAACTACATGCTCAATATCATCAATAGTTAAAGATGCATTTACGTCTGGTCCAAACATACGTTTATCAAATGTTGCATGAACCTCAATAAGGGAAAATCCTCTAGCAATGGCAGCTATTGCTGGAGATGTTGAACCCGAATGATCAGATAATCCCACCCTACATCCGTAGCGATTTTTTATATCCTGTAAAACGTTCAAACCAACTTCTGAGAGTGGTGTTGGATACTTGCTAGTGCATTGCATTAAATAATAATTCAAGTCGGTGTTAGAAAACTCTTTTACAATTTTATCTAATTCTTTCCAAGAGCTCATTCCACTGGAAATAATAACCGGCTTATTTGTTGCGACCATTAAATCAAGCATATTATTAGATTTTGTATCACCAGACCCTATCTTCCAAGCCCCAACTCCAACGCGAGAAAGTAAATTAACAGCAGCAATTGAAAAAGGCGTGCTTAAAAATTCAACACCTCTGGCATGAGAGTGGTTTTTAAGCTCTAGCCACTGAGACTCAGTAAACTCCATTCGCTTCCAGTAATCGAAACGAGTTTTATCCTGATAAGAAAACTTTACACGAAACTCTTCGTCTAATGTTGATTCATCTGAGGCAATATGTGTTTGGAACTTAATAGCATCAACTCCAGCATCTGCTAGAACATCAATGTAGGCATGAGCCATACCCAAGGAACCATCATGATTCTGTCCAATCTCAGCAATTATTACCGGCACAGATTCATCATGTAATCTTTTTGCAAATTGTGAATCAAATACAGTCATTTTAGTTTATGAATTTTAATTTATGATTTACAAATTTTTCAGCCATAAAAATTTCTGCCTTTAATCGAGATTCAACAGTAAATCCGCCTATGTGTGGTGTTAAGAGTAAGTTTGTCGGTGAAGACATAGCATATTCTTGAAGAGGAGTTTTATTTTCAGACAGTTCATTCGCCACCACATCAGCAGCATACCCAGCTATTTTTTTTATTTTTAGTAAATTTACTAATTCAAATTCATCAACTATTTCTCCCCTTGAGGTATTTATTAAACAAGTATCAGGTTTTAAATATGAAAGTATTTCTTTAGATAGAAGATTATAATTTTCCGGGGTTGCATGAATATGAATAGAAATAACATCAGAGTTCATTACTAAATCCTTAACAGATGAAACTATAGAAATATAATCTGGAATTCTTTTTGGATTTTTATCATAACCAACTATGTTCATGCCAAACGCATTGCCATAGCTTGCAACTTTTCTTCCTAAACGCCCAATACCAATTATGCCCAGAGTTTGATCTGCTAGCTCTCTACCTTTTAATCCATCCCTTCGCCATTCACCCTTTATAACATCTTTGTAAGATTGAAATATTTTTCTTTGCAATCCCAATAGTAAAGCCCAAGTATGCTCTGCAGTTGCTGATAGTTGCTCAAGAAATTCATCTTCACCTCTTAAATAATGAAAATTGATTCCTTTTTCATTAAGATAATCTAGGTCAACATGAAGTGATCCTGTTGTGACGCTAACCACATCAGTTAAATTAGGAGCACATTTTAATAGATCTTCATCGATTTTTTGTCCTAAAGCCACCCATAAAACCGTTGCTTTTTTGATGTGATTTTTAACATCTTCTCGCTTTGAGGGGTGATTTATGTCTTGCAGATTTAATTTACCTAAAGTAGATAATTTATCGATAGCTATACTTGGAATTTCATTTGCATCAAGAATCACTATATGCTCTTCTTTACTAGCCAATGTATTTTTCACCCGGCGCTAGTAATTCAATACACACTTCTTCATTTAATTCACAACCAAGACCTGGGGTATCATCTAATTCTATAAAACCATTGCTCATTAATGGTAAATCATTTGCACGCTTAATCCATTTTTTACTCCATTCAGCATCATAAAAATGATACTCCGAGGCAATAATATTTGGTATTGAGCTTGCTAAGTGAGCAGTAGCAATGAAACCTAAGGCTGTAGAATTATTATGAAAGGCAACAGGAAGGCCATTTGAATTTGCTAGTTCACAAATTTTTCTTGCTTCATGTAAACCTCCTGCAAATAAAACATCTGGATGAAAAATATCGACAGCTTTTAATTTGATGGCTAATTTAGCTAAGTCAAATGTGTACATCTCACCTGCACAAATAGGTATAGTACTTTTCTCTCTAAGTTCTGCAAGAGTGACTAAATCCATGACTGGAACAGGATCCTCTAACCAGTTAATCCCTATTTTGCTTAAAACTTTAGATAACTCTATAGAAGAAACTAAATCATAATGCATATGGCAATCTACTGATATTTCAGCGCTATCACCCGCAACTTGTCTGGCAACATTTAGGCGCTTTTCTATGGCTAACATTTGCTCACGTCCAATTGAACGAGACCATACATCTGTTACAAAGTCTGGAGCTGTATAATCAACATCGAATTTAAATTTTGTGTAACCAGATTTAAGGGTTTCTTCAGTAAGTCTTCGCCATTCGTCTAAATTTGTAACATCTACAGGACCACTACGATCAAGATAAACGGGCACTTTATTTCTAAACTTTCCACCTAAAAGAGCATGAACTGGAAGTCCAGAATGCTTTCCAGTAATGTCTAGCAAAGCCATTTCAATACCTGACATAGCCCAGACGATTGGCCCAACAGGTAGTATTGTCCCTGGCAAACTTCTTGGTTGATGTGGAGGGCGTGCACCATTAAAGTGTTCTTCAACTATTTTTTTAACATCAAAAGGGCTAGCACCAATCAATCTTTCACCAATGTAGTCAATGGTCTCTCTAACACCAAAATATCCACGCTGCCAATGAGGACATTCGCCGTAACCATGAAGACCATTATTAGTCTCTATTTTGACTACTATAAAGTGCCATGTTCGCGGAACTCCACCTAATCCATGAAGGTCTTCACCTCTTAGCACCATTGTACTCACTTTAGTAATATGTATATCGCTATTCAAAGTATGTTACCTTCTTAAAAAAAATGAAATTCAGCATATAGTATATATATTATATTACAAGTATCGTTTTTATAACATTTATGTAGAAAATTTAATGACAAACATTTAACTTTTCTTAACTTGCTAAGTGATTATTGCCATCTTAACTATGCACCAAAATCGATAATTTTCTAATCTCCAAAAAAGAGATGAATGCTCTAAAAATAAATCTCTTTAAGCTCTGCCGTTTGCTAACTAACCTGCTGAAAACAAATAATTTGGTTGATAGTGTTGAGGGTTGGTGTTGAAGGCAATTTGAACCAATTTTTAGTAATTAATTTATTTTTGAGGTTAAAAAAATATAATTTTGCTTTTTTAGTA
>CAJWHE010000023.1 GCA_913041145.1 uncultured Paracoccaceae bacterium | reverse complement strand
TGCCGCCAGCGTTCGTTCTGAGCCAGGATCAAACTCTCAAGTTGAAAAGCTGTTTCCAGCTTGTCCTTGACGTCGAACCTCTGCACATATCTATCTTGCTGAACTTACTGAATTCAACAAGACTTCTTAATTCTGTTTGTTGTGCTTGAAGTTATCAAAGATAACAAAAAGCCGTTCAAACAGTGAAGCTGACCTTACATTATCGAACCTAAGTTCTAGTAAGTGGATATGTCGAGGTTGATCCATCGATTTGGACCAAACCGCCCACATATCTCTTCATCTAATATAACAATTTCAAATAGCACAGAGACAAAAAAACACATGCGCTCCGTATCTTGATTTGCGCGTATGCTTTCGTAAGCCTCTTTGGTCGTAAACTACGTAAACACTTTTAAAGTGAATATGTAGACCTTGGAAGAAACATTTCTTCGTCCGGTGAGAGGCTGTTTAGATCCGAGTTGGCCCGCCTGCAAGGCTTTTTTTTCACAAATAGTAATTTTTTTTTTTAAAACTTCAAAATTTCAACAAAAACATCATATTTCCCTTATATTAGCACTTTTATTACAGAAAATAAAAAATTATTATTATTTCGAGTTTATAAAGAATCTATATCTTTACGACAATAAACCCATTTAAAGTTATTTAATAAACTTTAAAGATTAATTTTTGAAACTTTATTAGTCTTTTTAATTTGAGATGACACTCCTTTTCTCCAAATTACGAATCTAATAGCAAATAATCCAAGAATCACTGTCAAATAAATTAGTGCTTCACCCTCCCAAACTTTTTTTACCATCACATAATGAGCACCAGCAAAGAATCCTGCTGGGTAAATTAAAACATGTAAACGTTTCCAGTTAACTATACCTAATTTTTTTATAGATATAAAATTGGAAGTTATTGCTAAGGGTAAAAGCCCCACAAGTGATAGAAAACCAAAAGATATAAAAGGTCTCTTTATCACATCTTTTATTAGCTCTCCCCACAAAAGCTGAACATCAAACAAGATCCACACAACAAAATGGCAAAGCGCATATAAAAAAGTCAATAAACCCAAAGCTCTTCTATACTTTGTGAGGTTGATACTAAAAAGAGCTCTTATGGGGGATATAAGTAAAGTAGCTATAAAAAACTTAATAGCTAAACCTCCCAACTCATGCTCAAGCTTTTTTACTGGGTCAACTCCTAAGGAGCCAAAGAGAGCAATAAAAAGTAAATATGCCAAAGGTAAAATTCCAATTGCATATACTACCCTTGGAGTAACATTTACCTTTACCTTATTAAGCATATCAAACTACATCTAAACCTAGTTTTTTGTTAAAACTTTAATACAACTTTGCTAGATCCATACCTTGATACAAGTCCGAAACTTCCTTCTCATAGCCATTAAAAAGAAGGGTTGGTCGCCTTTTTGCAACAAAACTCGTGCTTATTCTTCGTTCTGTGGCTTGCGACCATCGCGGGTGATCTACATTCGGGTTCACATTACTATAAAATCCATACTCTCTAGGATTTGCTGTACTCCAACTAGTTTGAGGTTCTTCCTTCATTAAGGTAATTCTCACTATAGATTTTATCGATTTGAAACCATATTTCCACGGTACAACTAACCTAACTGGTGCTCCATTTTGATTAGGAAGGCTTTTATTGTACAAGCCTGTTGCCAAAATTGTTAGGGGATTTAAGGCCTCGTCAAGCCTTAGACCTTCCCGGTATGGCCATTCTAAATAATTTCTTTTCTGACCCCACATTTCATCAGGTCTTAACAAAGTTTCAAAAGAAACATATTTTGCTTCGCTTTTAACTCCAACAACATTCAGTAAATCAGCCAACTCAAAACCATTCCACGGGATGACCATGGACCATCCCTCCACACAGCGAAAACGGTAAATACGTTCTTCAATAGTCATTGCTTTTAAAAGGTCTAGCATCGAAAGCGTCATAGGGTTATCAACGAGACCATCAATTTTTATTGACCACGGCTTGGTTTTCAACACCCCCGCGTATTTAGCTGGGTCTCCTTTTCCTGTTCCAAACTCATAATAATTATTGTAGTTAGTTATTTGCTCGAAGCTGTTCGGCTTTTCATCCAGAGTAGATGACACGGCTCCGTTTGCTTGACCCCAAATATTACCAGAAAGCATAGCACCAGCTCCAAGGCAAAGTTGTCTCCTATTCAAGAATATCGCCTCTGATGACACGTCTTTGAAGCTAAGATCTGATTTATATCGATATGCCAAAATAGTTCCTCACAAAAATCTAATAAAATTTAACTTAACACTCTTCTTACCTTTATTACTAATGGAAAATCTTTTTAATAAAGTGCCTTTAGTGTGAACCTTGCTACCTTTATTCTTCAATAAATAAAAATACTTTTGTTCTGCACTTCTCAGAATACAATAACCTTATCTAAAATAATATTTATTAGATAAATAATGCTTTAATTATCCCTTTAAATCTACTGGAAACTTATGATATTAGCTGCCTTATGAAAAATGACAAACTAATCGTAGCCCTAGACTTCCCTAGTGCACTTCAAGGGTTAGCGTTAGCTAAAAAGCTTGGGGATACTGTATCTTTTTACAAAATCGGCCTTGGTATGCTTACTGGGGGAGGTTTGGCATTGGCTAACGAATTAAAACACGATCACAGAAAAAAAATATTTCTGGATCTTAAACTTTTTGACATTGGCTCAACCGTGGAAGCGGCAGTTAAACAGCTCTCTAAATTTGACTTAGATTTTTTAACGGTACATGGAGACCCTCATGTTGTGAAAGCTGCTGTAAACGGAGCGTCCGGAAGTGGATTAAAAATTCTTGCTGTTACAATACTGACGTCCTTGGATAGAAAGGACTTAGATGATTGTTGCTTAAAGAGTGGGAGTATTGAGGATATAGTTCAAGAAAGAGCGGCTAATGCATTTGAGGCTGGAGCAGACGGTGTTATAGCATCCGCACAAGAAATTACCGCCATACGGTGTCTGCCTCAAGCAAAAAACCGCCTCATTGTGACTCCAGGAATTCGGCTCAAAAATGAATCTATAGGTGATCAGAAGCGGGTAGCCTCTCCACATGATGCAATATCCATGGGAGCGAACCACATAGTGGTTGGTCGACCTATTTGGCAAGCAGGTAACCCACTCAAAGTTGCCAATGAAATCCTAGAGAGTATTAAGAGTTAGTCTAAACTAAATAGCCAAAATAATTATCTTCACCTAACAGGTTTCGAAATCTCACCAATTTTTGCAATTTGACCTAAAATATAACCAAAAATATCTTTAAAGTAATTGAAGTTGTCATTTAGACATAAGGTTTCTTCTTTCATATAAAGGCTTCTCCTAATTTCAATTTGTAATGCATGTCTATTAGAGGATGGAATACCATATTCCTTAGTTATAAAAGCACCAGAAAAAGGAACGTTTTTGCCAACATTAAAACCTTCTCTAACAAATATAGACTCTATCTTGTCTACTATGTCTTTATCAGCAGAGCCTCCAAACCGATCCCCAAGTATAATATCAGGCATTTTCTGAAGCTGTTTAGACCCACTATAGTTCGGTAGTGTGGGCATTGAGTGGCAATCAATTAAAATTGCTGTGCCAAATTTTTTATGTGTTTCTGTCATTAATTTTTTTAAAACTAAGTGATAAGGTCTCCAGTAATTTAAAATTCTTATTTCTGCTTCAGCCTGAGAAATTTTCCCTTTATAAATTTCTTTACCGTTACCAACGACCCTAGGGATAACCCCTAAACCAGAAGATATCCGATTGTTTCTTGACCTACTAACAATACCAGAAATTACAGCTGGATCCAGTTCATCTGAACCTCTATTTAAATCAATATATGCTCTTGGCATCACAGCCTTCAAAAAAGGTGCACCAAATTTTATACTCTGGCAAACCAAATCATCTACAAATGCATCCTCTGAGGACCTAAGGGTATGTTTGTCGAGAACAGATCTATTAAGAAAGTCATCATGATAATACCTTCCACTATGAGGACTGGCAAATATGACAGCTGTGGTCTGCTCCTCTGGAAACCTTATATTGTGTGATGGGACAGGCATAATTACTCCAGGTTAATTTTATAAAAACTACGTCATTATTTCGAAAGCCCTTGAAACAGATAACGACTCCTTCTATAGAACGTCAGATAGCACACAGAGACATATAGGAAACGAGTGTTGTTGGTCAATTAAGCAAGTGCATATGGGCGCTTAGCTCAGTGGTAGAGCACTTCGTTGACATCGAAGGGGTCACTGGTTCGAACCCAGTAGTGCCCACCATAGCAACAGCTAGCAAATGCTAGCATATAGGATTTTAAGGCGCATGCGCGCTTTTATAAAGGAGAAGTAATATGAAGGTAAGAAACTCACTTCGCTCCCTAAAAGCGCGACATAGAGATTGCCGAATCGTAAAACGAAAAGGGCGTGTATATGTAATTAACAAAACACAGCCACGTTTTAAGGCCCGTCAAGGATAGAAAAGAAAACTTAATACACATCTCACATAAATCTTGTGATTGTAGCTAAAAAATAGGGTCTTTTCTTAGACGGCTCTGTCAAACCTTCTCTATTTTTGTAAAACTCTTTTAGTCATATGAGCGTAAATCTTCGATAACTAAGCCGTCTTTTGGTAGTTTACCAGTAGGAAACACCTCTACTTCTCCCTTGATTCTAAAGATATTTTGAACACTCTCATGATACTCTTGGTTGCTCGAGCCTGATACCTCTAATCTAACCACCATTGAATCACTCTCGTTGATACGGCTCACGACCACTCTAGCTTTTGAAACCTCAGGGTGTCTATTGACCAATTCTGCTACCTGCTCAGGACGCACAAACATTCCCTTAACTTTTGTAGTTTGATCCGCACGGCCCATCCACCCTTTAATCCTTACATTGGTTCTACCACAGGCACTGTGCCCTCCTATAAAGGCGCTCATATCACCAGTAGCGAAACGAACTAACGGGTAGTCAGGGTTAAGAGTCGTAACCAAGATTTCACCCACCTCACCCTCTTTAACTGGGTTTCCTGTCCCTGGGGTAACAATCTCCAGCAGAACACCTTCCTCTACGATCATTCCATCCTGCTCAGAACTCTCGTAAGCTATACACCCCAAGTCCGCTGTCCCATAACACTGTAAGCAATTTATTCCACGCTCGAGATAAGACTCTCTGAGTGACGGAAACAGTGCTCCACCAGAAACAACTGCCTTTGAATAGTTTAAGTTTAAACCCATTTCGGAAGATTTCTCTAGTATCGTATTTAAATAGTCCGGTGTACCAGCATAGACAGTTACTCCAACATCAAAGGCTGCCTGCACTTGAAGCTCAGTTTGTCCGGTTCCAGCCGGTAAAATAGTTGCTCCCACAGCCTTTGCTCCATTTTCGAACATCATCCCCGCAGGTGTTAAATGATAACTAAAGCAATTTTGAACGATATCACTTCTTCCAACTCCACAAGCATGCAAGAAGCGTCCAAAACGCCACCAGTCATGGGTATCTTTTCCTGGTTCATAAATTGGTCCTGGGGATTGGAAAATATGATCTATCGGCCCTCTAACCAGTCCACCGAATGGTGGTTTTTTTTGTTGCATTTCCGTAAGTTCTGACTTTCTTAAGACTGGTAACTGATTTAGATACTCAACAGAGTCTATCATATCTGCGTCGATACCTTTTAAACCTCCTAAGCTTTGTAAGTTTTTAATTTGAACAGGCAAAAGCTTACTTATAGCCGTATTGCGCTCGTTTTCAGTTCTTGTTTCAAGGTCATCATAAAATTGCGTGAGCACTTAACTTAACCACCGTTTGCGACGGCGGTACGATCGAACATTCCTAAATGACTTACGACCCTCTTCTGACATTCCAAGGTAGAATTCTTTTACATCAGGATTTTCTCTTAACTCATCAGCAGGTCCATCCATCACAACACGGCCAGACTCTAAAATATAACCATAGTGTGCGAATCTGAGGGCAACATTAGTATTTTGTTCAGCCAATAAAAAACTAACACCTTCTGTTTCATTAAGGCCTTTTACAATTCCAAAAATTTCTTCAACAAGTTGTGGAGCCAATCCCATAGACGGTTCGTCTAGAAGGATCGTTTCAGGCTTTGACATTAAAGCTCTACCAATTGCACACATCTGTTGCTCTCCGCCTGAAGTATAGCCAGCTTGTGATCTACGCCTTTCCTTTAAACGTGGGAAATAGTTATAAACCATTTCTAAATCTGCCTCTACAGCACTTCGACCATCTTTTCTGGTATAGGCACCAGTCATGAGATTTTCTTCAATCGTAAGATGCTCAAAACAGTGACGGCCTTCCATAACTTGAATAACCCCTCGTTTAACCATCTCAGCAGGGTCCAACCCTTCGACTAGATTACCTCTGTAAGAAATCGATCCTTTCGTTACCTCACCGCGCTCTGAATGAAGTAAATTTGATACTGCCTTAAGGGTTGTAGTTTTCCCTGCACCATTACCCCCTAAAAGGGCAGTAATTCCACCTTTAGGTACATTTAAACTAACACCCTTTAAAACAAGAATAACGTGGTTATAAATCACCTCAATGTTGTTTATCTCCAAAAGATTATCTGTTTTTTCTGAATCAAACATTTTATTACTCCATTAAGAGTGAAAGCTTATTAATTAATATCAGCTTTTAAATTTAAAAAGGATTAGCCGACCCTACATTGAGTGGGGTCGGCTAATGTATTACTATTTTATTAGCCACATCCGGGAGTAATTCCAGCTTCTGCGGCAAATGCTGCAGAGTCTGCATCAATTAACGGTTGAATTACATCCATATCAGAAGCAATCAAACCAGTAATAAGACTCCATTTTTGTGCATCTGCATCCCACTGGCTAACCATTCCTAGGCCTGGTCCACCGTGATTCTCACAACTAACACTAAATGGTGGTGCAAACCCTGGTAATCCCGCTGCTGCCATTGTCTCTTCAGTAATGTTCAATGCTTCCATGCCATCTCTGACCTGAGCCGCATTCACATCTCCTACACCTGCAAGCTTTTGAGCAGTCTTAATTGCTTCAACCGCTAAAAATGCATTATACATTCCTCGACTATAAAGCACTGTCCCAACTTGATCACCCGCTCCTGCGGCTTTTCCTGCGTCTACAACATATTTTTGCATATCAGCATACATTGGATAACCCATACCAGAACCGTGAAGTGCTAAGCCTTTGTAACCATGAGCACCTGCTCCTGCTGGCACTGTGTCATTTTCAGACGCTGACCACCAAATTCCAATGAACTTATCCATTGGGAACCGAACGTTTGCTGCCTCTTGAATAGCAACTTGGTTCATAACTCCCCAGCCCCACATTAGAACATAATCTGGGCGCTGCTGTCTAATTTGCAACCACTGAGACTTTTGTTCCTGACCTGGGTGGTCAACAGCTATACCTTTATATTCGAACCCATGCTTTTTAGCGAGCTCTTGAAGTGTGCGGATAGGTTCTTTGCCATATCCAGAGTTATGGTAAAGTAGTGTAATCTTTTTACCCTTAAGATCTCCACCTTCTTGATCCATAATATGCTTTACAGCTATCGAAGCGCCATCCCAGTAGTTTGCTGGGTAATTGAAAACGTTTCTAAATACTTTACCGTTTTTAGCTGATGTTCTTCCATAACCCATTGAGTGAATGTTAGTTCCGTCAACAGTAGCTTTTGGAATTAACTGATAGGTAATACCAGTTGATAAAGGAGAGAAAATCAACGCTCCAGTCCCTTTCAGAGACTCGTAACACTCAACACCTTTTTCCGTGTTATAGCCAGTTTCACACTCGCGAATATCAATTTTAACACCACCAATACCACCATCTCGCTCATTCATAAGCGTTAGATAGTCATTGTAACCATCAGCAAACGGAATTCCGTTCACCGCATAGGCTCCAGTTCGGTAGCTAAGCATTGGCAAAACTAGATCAGCTAACGCTGGACCAGTTGCCATGACTGCGCCAAGCACAATCGAGGTTAGTTTAAGTTTTAGTTTCATCGGTATATTTCCTCCCTAAGGTTGTTCCGATACTTGTTATAACCAATACTCAAGTACTGGTCACTCTTATATAGCCATCCTAATGAGGGAACGGCCAAAGTCTTAATTTTTCTTTTGCCACTCGCCATAGTTGAGCTAAGCCGTGTGGTTCTAAAATGAGGAAGATAATAATTAACCCACCCGCAATGATAAAATATAAATGCTGTGCTAAATCTGTTGGCCAGCCTAGACCTCCGACCAAAAGGTTTTTTAAGAGTACTGGTAAAAGAACTAAAAATGCAGCCCCAGCAAATGAACCAAAAATTGATCCTAATCCACCAATAATAACCATGAAAAGAACTAAAAATGATTTCTCTATTCCAAAAGCCTCGGTGACTTCTATCGCCCCTAAGTAAACACTAAAAAATAATGCTCCTGCAATCCCAATGAAGAAACCTGAAACCGCAAATGCTGATAACTTTGCCATTAAAGGATTAACTCCTATAATTTCTGCAGCAATATCCATATCTCTTATTGCCATCCATTTTCTTCCAACTGAGCCTCTGGTCATATTCCTTGCTAATACTGCGCAAAAAGTTACAAAAATTAGGCATACCATATACTTAGCCCAAGCATCTGTAGCCGGGCCAGTAACAACTATACCTAAAACTGTTCGTTCCGGAGAGCCTATCATACCAGTCATACTATAATTATAGAACCATGGCACTTTGTTAAACATCCAAACAAGAAAAAACTGTGCCGCAAGAGTTGAAACAGCTAGATAAAACCCTTTTATCCGTAATGATGGTAGCCCAAACAGTGTAACAACCGCTGCAGTCACACCACCCGCTAAAAGTATATGAACCATTACTGAAATCTCAGGAAAGGCCGTCATTAATTTATAACAAGCGTACGCTCCCACTGCCATGAAACCTCCAGTACCCAAAGATACTTGACCACAATAACCCGTCAAAATGTTTAACCCAATTGCCGCAATCGAGTATATCAAGAACGGAACGAGGACAGCATTTGCCCAATAATCATTAACAAAAAAGGGAATTACTAAAAAGGCAACAGCAAGGATAGCGTAATACCTATATCTATCGAACTTTATTGGGAAGGTTTGGCTGTCCTCTGGGTAAGAGGTACTGTAGTCCCCAGCTTCGCGATATAACATTAGTTAAAACTCCTCAAATCATACTTCTCAGACGAAAAAACTTTGTAGTAGACAGAAAACAACATTGTCATACCCTCTCAATAATTTTTTCGCCAAATAGACCCTGCGGTCTAAACACTAAAAATAGTAAAGCTAGAACATAGGCAAACCAATTTTCTGTCGCCCCCCCAATCCATGGGCCAACCAAAAATTCAAATAACTTTTCACCAACACCAATAATTAAACCTCCAATTATGGCACCTGGAATTGATGTAAAGCCACCTAGCATCAAAACTGGTAAAGCTTTTAAAGCAATCAACGATAACGAGAATTGAACACCTGATTTAGCCCCCCATATGGTACCAGCAACCAGAGCTACAAAGCCCGCAATTGACCATACTAATATCCAAATATAGCTAAGTGAAATACCCACAGACAGCGCAGCCTGGTGATCGTCAGCCACTGCTCGAAGAGCTCTACCTTGCTTTGTATATTGAGAAAAACAAACTAGAATGGCCACTAGAATGACAGCAACAAAGGTTGCAAAAATATCTAAGTTATCAATAAAAAAACCATAACCAAAAGCATTATAGGTTAAACTGTCAATGGTTTCATTAATTCCCTTTGGTATCCCAACATCTAATTTTTTGATATCTGAGCCCCACATTAAATCTCCTACACCCTCTAAAAAGTATGCAAGCCCGATAGTAGCCATAAACAGTATTATAGGTTCTTGGTTTACCAAATGCCTAAAAATAAACTTTTGAACTAGCCATGCAAAAAGTACCATAACCATTACAGTCAATATAATGGCTAACAGTGCGGGTGTATGCCATCCAAAATGATGTATGTTTGTTCCAAAAATAGCATTGATCAAGTGAGAAAATGGGACTTGTCCATCCATAATCCCTACTAAAGTTAATGCCGCAAAGAGAGCCATCACACCTTGAGCATAATTAAATATTCCTGATGCCTTAAAAATCAAAACAAAACCCAAAGCTACCAGAGAATATAAAACTCCTGCCATTAGGCCGTTAAGCATCACTTCTGCAGCAAATAAAACTTGATCAGGCATTCGACCCTCCAATAGCTAAGCATGTTGTCTTTTGAGGCCTAATTTTAATCATGGCTGACTCCTAGGTATGCATCAATAACTTCTTGATTGTTCCTAACTTCATCAGGCGTTCCATCTCCAATCTTACGACCATAATCCATAACCACTACTCTATCAGAAAGGTCCATAACAACTCCCATATCATGTTCAATTAATGCGATAGTTGTTCCAAACTCACTATTAACATCTAATATGAATCGGCTCATATCTTGCTTTTCTTCTACGTTCATACCAGCCATTGGCTCATCTAAAAGCAGAAGGTTAGGCTCTGCTGCTAGGGCACGCGCTAATTCAACTCTTTTTTTCAAACCATAAGGGAGCCTTGAAACTGGTGTCTTCCTAATCGCTTGAATCTCAAGGAAATCAATAATTTTCTCTACTGCCTCTCGATTTTCAATTTCTTCTCTTTCTGCTTTCCCAGCCCAAATCATTTGACTAAAAATACCTGTTTTCATCTTAGTTAAGCGTCCTGTCATAACATTATCAAGAACACTCATTCCTTCAAATAAAGCGATATTTTGAAATGTTCTAGCAATCCCCTGATGTGCAACCTCAAATGGCTTCAATGACGGCCGAGGCGAGCCTTGAAAGATGACCTCACCCTCCTGAGGAATATAAAACCCAGAAATAACATTCAGCATTGAAGATTTTCCAGCCCCGTTTGGACCGATAATCGCTCGAACTTCACCTTCTAAAATATTGAATGAAATATTTTCTAATGCAACTACTCCACCAAACCTTAGAGTAATATTCTTCATTTCCATCATAACTCCACCGATGTTACGCCCATCAGTAGTAACGAAATTTCCTTCTGACTCATTGCTCATTCAGCAGCCATCCTTTGCGATATATCAATGGTTTTTGTATCGTGGATTGTAAGAGTTGCTTTAATTGACCCTTTTCGACCATCTTCATAAGTAACTTCTGTCTCTGTCGAAACTGAGCTAGAACCATCATACAGTGCTGTTATTAAATCAGAGAATTTATCCTCTATTATATTTCTTCTTACTTTCCGAGTTCGGGTTAATTCGCCATCATCCGCATCAAGCTCTTTATGAAGAACAAGGAACCTATTAATTTGACAACCCGCTAGCATTGAGTCCTCAGATATTGACTGGTTAATTTCTTCAATATGCTCTTTAATTGTACCCATCACTAAATCATGACCTGCAAGCTCTTGATAGGATGAATAGGCTATATTCATTCTTTCTGCCCAATTACCTACAGCGATTAAATCGATGTTAATAAAGGCAGTACAAAATTCTCGACCATTTCCAAAAACAACAACTTCCAAAATATTTGGATAGAATTTTAACTTATTTTCTACATATTTAGGAGCAAAAAGTGATCCATCTAACATCTTTCCTACATCTTTTGCTCTATCGATAATTCGAAGGTGGCCCGTCTCTTCTTCAACAAAACCAGCATCACCAGTAGCCACCCAACCATCTCTATCTTTTGTTTCACCAGTACTTTCAGAATTCTTAAAATACTCTATAAAAACACCAGGAGACCGGTAAAAAACTTCTCCACTTTCAGCTACTTTCAGCTCTACTCCAGGTGATGCTACTCCAACGGTATCAGAGCGGACCTCTCCGTCAGGGTGTTGGGTAATAAAAACTGAAGCTTCAGTTTGTCCATAAAGTTGCTTAAGGTTTATTCCTAGTGATCGGTAAAATTCAAATATTTCAGGCCCAATCGCCTCACCAGCTGTATAACCAACTCGAATCTTAGAAAATCCCAACGTATTTTTGAGAGGACCAAAGATAAAAATATCACCCAAAAAGTATTTAATTCGGTCTATAACTCCTACGGAATTACCATCCAAAATGTTTCCACCGACTCTTTTAGCTAATGCCATCGACTTTTCAAAAAGCCATTTCTTAAAATTACCTGCATCTTCCATTCTAATCATTACACTTGTCAGCTGAGTTTCAAAAACACGTGGTGGAGCAAAATAATAAGATGGTCCAATCTCTCTAAGATCAGTATTTAGCGTTTCAGGACTTTCTGGACAATTCACACAAAAGCCTGTCCAGTAGGCTTGGCCAATCGAAAAAATAAAATCTCCAACCCAAGCCATGGGTAGATACGCAACTGTTTCTTCACTTGACTTTAAGTTATCAAATTCAGCAGAGTTTTTTGATGTTTCAATTATGTTTCTATTCGAAAGCACAACACCTTTTGGTCTTCCCGTTGTGCCAGAAGTATATAGCATGACACAAATGTCATCCAATGTTATTGATGACCTTATTTTATCCAATTTAGTCAGCTGGGACTCTCTAAGGCTTTGTCCTTTTTCTTGAACTTCAATAAACGAGCTCAAACGACTATGCTCATACTTTCGAAGGCCCTTTGCATCAAAATAGATTATCTTTTCAATTCCAGAAACACTTTCTTGAACTTCTAATATTTTATCTACCTGCTCTTGATCCCCAACTATTACATATTTCGCACCACAGTGCTCTAAAACATAAGCCATTTCTTCAGCTACTGAGTCCTGATATAAAGGAACTGGTACTGCATTAAGCATTTGAACCGCCACCATAGCCCAGTACATGGCCGGACGATTGCGACCCACTATTGCTACAAAGTCACCTTTTTCTACTCCTAAATCCCTTAAACCTAATGCAAAGTTTTCAATTTCTAAGGATGTTTGCGACCAAGTCCATGACTGCCAGATACCAAACTCTTTTTCCCTATAAGCAGGCATATCACCACGAATGGAAACGTTTCGCAAAAGCAAAGCAGGTATACTCACAAGCTCATTTGTAGAGACTGTATTCAAACTTAGATCCCCCCGGATATAGTAAAAAACACTATTTTTGTATTTAGTGTTCTGCCTTAATTAATCCTCTAAACTTTAACCTAGTTTCTCATAAAGTGAGAATAACAAGTGTTTTCACTGTTACGTCACAAAAGTCAAATGTTAACATGTCGCATTTGAATAAAAAATAGATTTTTTTTAATATTTATTAGTTTAGCCAACTTTATCTCTGTAACCTGTAATATATCCATCCAGGAAGAAACCTTCCCATTCTAAAAATCATACTAAATATGAACGGAAAATCTTTCTTAAAACCACTCTTTTTCATAAAGTTAAAAAAAATGTTAGCTGCTTTTTCAGGAGACATAATAAAGGGCATCTTAAATTTATTTTTTTTTGTTAGTCTTGTATCGATAAAACCAGGGTTTATTAATTGTACCTTTATGTTGGTATTAAATAAATCTGCGTAAAGGGTCTCTGCAAGGTACATAATACCAGCCTTGCTAGCTCCATAACCAATGGATCCGGCCAAACCTCTATAACCAACCAAGCTACCAGTTAAAACAATATGACCACTATTTCTTTTTATCATTGTCGGTAAAACTTGACCAATAACACGCGTAGCGCCCGTAAAATTAGTGTCGCACATTGTTTCAATTTTCTCGACATCCCAATCCTGGCTCATCAAAGGCCAGTAAGCTCCAACTAAAAATATTATTCCGTCAACCTCACCAATAGATTTGGCAACACGTTTAACATCACTTAGGTTGCTTACATCCATACAGTAATAAGAGGCCTTAGATGGAAGCTCATCACAAAGTTCTTTTAAGCGTTTTTCACTACGAGAACTTAGTATAAGCTCTATACCATGATCACTCATGGTTTTTGCCAATGCTCTGCCCAGTCCTTCTGACGCGCCAATTAACCAGTAACGTTTATCTTTCCAGCTTTTCATTAAAAATCTTTTTTACGAATTGTTGCCACAAGTTCACCCACTTTAATCCCATACTTATAAAACTGACTTCTATTCATTATATTTCCATTTGATAAAAGATACATCCAGTCCACCACTGTGAGTTCATGCCCACCAGCGTCTTGTGGTAATTTTATATTATAATTGAGGTTGATCGTTGTTCCACTTTGAACACCAGTCCCGGTTCCAATTAAATCGGAGGCTTCTGCAAATATTTTTCCAGAATCCATAATTGTTAAAACCCACTTTCTATCTTGAACAGACCCATTATCATAGACAAATCTTTCATTGATAATACCCTTATTCCCATCCCAAATAGCATTCATATCAGCTACAAAACGAGAGTTCACAACTCCGGTTGGCCCAAATATTATTCCCTCACACAAAAGCTCCCCAGAAAGAGTATCTTTAATATTAAAGGTAGGTTTTTTACCACTATAATGACTCTCATTTTGATTCAAAAATGATAATTTCTTTGTTCGAAACAACCAGATACTTGCTACAACAGTAGCACCAAAAATAAAATATATTAAAGATTCCATGTTACATCTCCTACAACGGAATACGAATCAAAAGTATCAAAGCAATACTCTTTAATACACTGGGTACAAGAGCATACAGAATTGTTAAGGTTTGTATCGCTTCCTGTGAATTTTCTGTACTTGCAACTTGATAACCAGAGTAGTCTAAAATTGGCAGAAGAGTAATTGCTGCTAACGCAAGCGAAGCCTTTGTTACAAAGGACCAAACGCCGAAAGCCTGTGTTGCTTGAGTTGAGATTTTCTCAATTCTCTGGGAAAAAAGTGCCGGGAGGAGTGTAAAGTCTGCGCCAACACTTATCCCAGACACCATACAAATTATTGAAAATTCAATGACATCTCTTTCCCCTAAAAATAAAACGAAGCAAAAAGATAAAACAGATATTATCATTGCAATAAATAGAATTAATTTCTCATTATACCGTCTTGCCAAAATTGCCCAAAATGGCGATGCAATAGCGGCAGATAGGAAAAAAATAACTAGGAGAGCTCCAGTATACTCTGAGGCCATTAAAACAGAATCTACAAAAAAAAGAAATAAACTTGATGTAACCGCCAATGGTGCGGCGCCAAGGAAAGATACTATAATTAGGCTTTTTAAAATTGGGTCTTTAAAAACTCCTTGAGTAGGTGAATATGAGTATTCTATTTCTTCTGCCCACTCCTTTCTCATTAAATACCATCCCAAGATTGCAAAAAAAACAAAAATAAATGAAAAAACCGTATAAGGGTAAGTAGTTTGACTCATTAAAAGTGTTGGGGTGGAGGCTGCGAGACAAACGCCTAATAGGGCACCTGTTTCTCGCCATGCTGCAACTTTTTTGTGATTACCGTTGATCGATTTTGCCTTCTGGACACCTTGCGCATAAAAGTTGATAGATAAAAAGCTGTAAGTAGTAAACAAACCTATGCTGGTAAGAAAAAACCAAAGCAACGGTGAAACTATAGGGGATACCGCAAACATTAGCACCATTGAAATTCCGAGGACCACTACAGAAAACATTATGTATTGTGGACGCTTTTTCCCCAACTTAGAGCTTAATGTCCCCAAAAATGGATCTTGGATACAATCAATTAACCTTAAGATAAATAGTACTGTGGCAAGGGCTGTTAGACTGACTCCATAACTCTCTGCAAAAAATTTTGGACCAAACATGTAAATAGGTAACCCTGCACTTGCGAGGACAGCCGCAAAAACAGAGAATGGAAGTAAACTTTTATTCAATTTATTTTTTCCTGAAATACTCATCGTGACACATCGTTCTGGGGAGGTAACGGTTTTTTATTATATATTGCTCCTTTAAGCCAAAGCTTGATAGCTTGATAATGAATTAAAAATAAAACCCTCCATCCCCCCATTGGACGACGTAAGGCTATTTTTATTATCGACAAATTTGATAATGGCTTTCTTTTGCCCTGAAGGTTGGCATAAACACCATCAATTCCAGAGGTATAATCAATAACAATATTAACCCTTTTTCCAGTAAAATTAAACTGAAATTGATACTCCCCTGCAACTGCTTGAAAGGGCGACACATGAAACACTTTTGTTGATAATATTTTATCTTGGCTCTTAATAGGTCGAGTATCACTGTGAGCACATATATAGGCATGCCGTTCATTAAAAGTATTACTGACTTCAGCAATAGCAACAATTAGGTTATTACTATCGTCATAACAAAGCCAAAAGCTAACAGGATTAAATACATAACCAAAAACTCTAACTTGAGTTAACAAATATATTTTTTTTACATCGTTCAAGAAGCCATGGGAAGATAGAATTTCGGTTGCCCATTTGGAACCCCTACCACTACTAAAAAGACCTCCATGATCTTTATCATAAAAAGACATTATATTTCTTTTATTATATGAGAAAAGAAGTGGTTTCTTATAATCGACTTCACAATCTATCAGTAGGTAATCAACTTTATAGTTAAATTCGTTATTAATCTGCCCCTTTCGAGCATGAAAAGTAGTTCCAGAAATATATTCAAGCTGCGTCAAAAAATTAACTCCCCACGCGACGGATTCATTAATTTAGTTGCAACGTTTATAGCACTGGAGTACCCATCCTCGTGGAATCCATTTTGCATCCAAGCACCAGCAAACCACGTTCTATTCTGTCCATTTATTTCCTTTATTTTCTGTTGTGATGACAAAGTTTTCAAATCATAAACTGGGTGCCTGTACGTAACACTATCATAGATCAGTTCTTGTTTTATGTTTCTACTCGAGTTTAAAGTCACAAATATTGGATCTTCCTTGGGTATAGACTGTAATGAATTCATCCAGTAAGTTAAGTCTATCTTCTTAGAGCTTTTGTTTTTACTTTCACTATAAACCCAACTAGACCAAACTCTTTTAGTGACAGGCATTAATGACTGATCTGCGTGTAAAACTGCATCATTTTCCTGATAATGGATTGCTCCAAGTGAGGTTTTTTCATCCTCTGTTGGGTCGGCTAATAAGCTAAGAGTATCATCAGCGTGGGTAGCCAATACAACCTCGTCAAATTCTTCCTCTAAGCCAAATTGGGTTTTAATACTAACTTTATCAAAATTCCGACTTATCTTGTTTACTTTGCAGCCTAATCTAATCTCAACATTTTGTGATTTCATACGTTGCTCTAGCTTCTCAACGTATTTTATAGACCCTCCACTAATTGTTAGCCATTGGTGCTGACCAGTCATACTGAGCAGCGCATGGTTTTTCATAAAGCTAACTAGTGCTTCAGCTGGAAAACTTTCCATCTGCTCTACTGGCATAGACCAAATTGCTCCAGTTAAAGGAAACAAGTAATAATCCTTAAACCAACTACTTGTTCCTACCTCTTTCAGTAATTGTTCTATGCTCATATCAGAATTTTTAGATACAGACTCCGCCCGAGAGTTAAACTTTGTAATATCTTTAAGCATTCTTAAAAACTTTGGTCGAAAAGCATTTTGTCTTTGGGCAAAAACAGAATTTAGACTTGCCAAACCATACTCTAAACGACCGCCATCAAATGAAGCGCCAAAGGTCATGTTACTGTTTACTATTTTTACTTCAAGGTCATTAAACAGTTTTGTAATGTTAGGATAATTAGCTTTATTGAAAACAATAAACCCTGTATCAACTGGCTGATTGCCGTACTTTCCTGCATTTACTGTTCTTGCGTGCCCACCAAGCCTTTTCTCTGACTCAAACAATACCACCTGATTGGTTTTAGAAAGCAAATATGCAGCCCCCATACCAGATATCCCAGCACCAATCACAGCAATTCGCTTTGGTGGGTGCACACGATGACCAAATTCCATCAAAAATTTTCCTGCTTTTAAATTGTTAATATATTATTTCTTCAGAGGTATAATAGTATCTACACGTTCTGGCTCTAGCTCTTCAAAATCAAAATTATCTAGCTTGTCCGAACGCTTACCTGCTCGCCCTGCTGCAATATTTATACCCTCTAAATCTTTTACGGCGGCAGAAAAATGTGTATTAAGCTTTCCTGCTCGCTCGACAATTAGTTTTACGTCTCTGTTTACTAGACTTAATGTTTTTCGAATTTCTCCCGCCTGTTCCTGCATTCTTGCATCTTTTAGTATTGCTCTCATAGTATGAAGCGTCGCCATACAGGTAGTTGGGGAAACTATCCAGACCTTCGCTGAAAAACCTTCTCTAACCACTTCAGGCAGTTTCGCATGCAATTCTGCATACACCGCCTCCGAAGGTAAAAACATCAACGCTCCATCTGCGGTTTCACCTTCAATTAGATATTTTTCTGAAATATCCCGTATATGCGTTTTGACTGATTGTTTTAATAGAAGAAGTGACTTCGCTTTTTCCTCATTTGTGTTTGCAGAAAGAAGTTTTTCATACGCCTCAAGAGGGAACTTTGCATCAATAACAATTGGTCCTGGCGGATTAGGTAAATATATTAAACAATCAGCTCTTTTACCATTACTTAGAGTATGTTGAAAAGAGTAGCTATCTGGAGGAAGTGCTTTCTTAACAATATCATTAAGTTGAATTTCCCCAAAAGCACCTCTGGTCTGCTTATTAGATAATATATCCTGAAGGCTTAAAACATCCCCTGATAGCTTTTCAATATTTGATTGTGCCTTATCAATTGTTGAGAGTCTTTCCTGAAGTTGAGTGAGCGATTTATTGGTCTTTTCAGAAGAACCAGTCAATGTCTCCTTCACCTGCGCTTCTAGATCAGATAAAGATCTGGCTGATTTTAGTGCATTATCATGCAAATGCTCAGACATTTGACGTTGGACTTCCGCAAGCCTGACTTCCATATTTTGAACAGACATTGTATGCGCCTTGCTCAAGGATTCTAAACTACCAGTTAGCTGAAATTGTCCCCCATTAAGGTTTTGAACAGTTTCGTTAAGTTGAGTTATGTAGGTTTTTAGAGTGTCTTCATTTTCTGGTTTCCTAAAAAGACGAAGCATCAAGTATATTGAAAGTAACAATAGGACCAAACCAACAGATAAAATAAGTATTGAATTTATATTAATAGAAAAAATCGATGCACCTTGATCTTTTATCATGTTCTTCCAAACATTTTCTCAATATCAGACAGCTTTAATTTAACATATGTAGGGCGCCCATGATTACACTGACCCGAGTGAGGTGTTTTTTCCATATCTCTTAGTAAGGCGTTCATTTCATCGGACTTCATTCTCCTGCCAGATCTTACAGACCCGTGGCATGCTACTTTACTTAGTACAGCCTCTATCCGGTCAATAATTATTGTGCTGACCGACTGATCCTTAAGTTCATCTACAATATCAAAAACCATTGATTTTGGATTTATCACTCCCAAAATTGCTGGTGTTTCTCGAACTATAATCGACCCAGGTCCAAATTCCTCAATGGTAAGGCCACATTTTTTTAACTCAGTTGAGTTTAATAATAAGAGTTCTATATCATTTTGATCTATCTCAATAATTTCTGGCAAAAGCAAAGCCTGTGACACAACCCCATTATTATGCAATTGTTGTTTAAGTTTTTCATAAACTAAACGTTCATGGGCAGCATGTTGATCAATAATAACAACTCCATCATCAGTTTGTGAAATAATATAATTTTCATGAAACTGCCCTCTGGCAACCCCTAATGGTAGATTCTCATTACTAAGGTCTTCAATTCTATCCACTCTTGCTTCTGAGCTTATCACTTGTTCGTCTAATAAATAATTTTTTGGTATATTCCCCAGTTCACTTCCTGACCCATAGTATTTTCTACTCTGTTGATAGTTAGAGTTATTGGACGTAAATGCACCAAGCAAACCGTGTGAAACAGTAGTAGATGCTCGGTGCCCTGCTGTAGCTAAAGCTCCCTTGATAGATGAAATTATTAAACCCCTTACAGTTCCAGGATCTCTGAAGCGAACTTCAGCTTTTGTGGGGTGTACATTCACATCGACATCCACTGGGTTACACTCTAAAAATAATGCATAAGCAGGGTGCCTATCACGCACTATAAGGTCAGAGTAAGCAGCTCTCACAGCACCAATTAAAGCCCTATCTTTAATTGGCCGCCCATTTACAAATAAGTATTGAACTGTAGCTGACCCTCTAGAGTATGTTGGTAACGCTGCATATCCAAATAACTTTATACCGTCTCTATTATAATCCAACTCAAGTGAGTTCTCCCAAAATTCAACGCCAAGGACTTCCTTTAACCTTCCCTTAAGCGCTTGGAGAAGGGGTCCATTCTGCCTAGTTACCTTGAAAGTCTCTTTATTAGATTTTTTCTTTGATAAATCTTTAACTAAGAATGTTACGTAAGGCTCAGCTATTGAAAGGCGTCTCACGGTATCTAATATAGCAATCATTTCTGCACGATCTGTCCTCAAAAATTTTAAACGCGCCGGAGTAGAGTAGAATAAATTAGAAACTTCAACTTCTGTTCCGCAAACCAAAGCGTCTGGCTTAGTTGTTCCGATCACCCCTGCACTTGCAGAGATCGTTGAAGCAGATATTGATTCAACAAACTTTGATGTAATTTTTAAATGCGATACTGCTGCCAAAGAAGGCAAAGCCTCCCCTCGAAACCCAAACGTTGAAATATTTAGTAGGTCAGATCCATCTATTTTTGATGTCGCGTGTCTGGACAAAGCTAACTCTAAAGACCCTTCTGGTATGCCTTGACCATCATCTCTTACTTTTAGATATGTTTTACCACCATCTTTCACAAAAAGTTCTACTTTTAATGCACCAGCGTCAAGTGAGTTTTCTATCAGCTCCTTAACAGCAGATGATGGCCGTTCCACAACTTCCCCAGCAGCGATTCTATTTATAGAATAATCGTCAAGTTGCCGAATTTCAGTAAGTTTAGGGCTTATATTGTGCTCTTTTAAGTTCATACCACAACCTGTAGCACAATTCGAATTGATTCGGCTATCTAGACTTACAAAAGCAAAAGCTAGGAGGTCGGCCGTCCAACAATGACGAAATATAAATTTTCCTCTTTTAGTATACGAGCTGAAACTCGTCTAATATCCTCCATTGTGACAGCATTAACTTTAGCGTTACGGGTATGAATATAATCCATAGGTAAACCTTGGGTCTGCATTCCAACTAAAATTCTTGCAATCCTAGAATTACCATCAAACCTGAGTGGATAGGCACCAGTTAAAAATGTTTTAGCATCCTGTAACTCGTCCGCTGTCACACCTCTATCAGCTAATGCAGCCCACTCTTTTCGCACAATGCCAATCGCCTCCATAACGGTGTTATTTGATGATGCAAATTGTCCTAAAATTAAATCTGCTTTCTCCCAGCTAGCTAAGTACGCACTAACCCCATATGTGAGACCATTCTTCTCTCTCAGTTCAGTCATTAGCCTGGAGCCAAACCCTGAGCCACCTAAGATATGCGTTAAAACATAAGCAGAGAAAAAATCTTTGTCAGTTCTTTTAATTCCGTCATGTCCAAAAATAGTCACTGATTGAGGAGTATCAAAATCGATAACAGTATTCCCTTCAGGGAATTTATATGTTGCCTGATCGATGACTTTATTAGAGTGGGCAGGAATTTTTTCTATTACCTCATTTACTAAATCTCTAAGTTCGTTTGGTTTTATATCTCCAACTGCACTAATAAAAATCTGATTTCGGTTAAAAGTATCCTCATAGGCATTTAAAATATCTTCTCTGCTTAGAGATAAGATACTTTCCAAGTTCCCATCTTTCATTGATCCGTAAGGATGACTTCCAAATACATTTTCAAAAAATACCTTACTTGCTATTTTTCTTGGATCCTTAGCATTTGATTTTAAAATAGATAATATCTGGTCTCGCACACGCTCAAATGGCTCTTCTTCAAACCTTGGCTTCGTTAAGGCTTTTTTTAATAAGTTAATAGAAGCACTTTTATTTTCTGTTAAGAATTTAAATGAAATACTCAAGCTGTCTTGATAAACGTTGAAGTCTAATTCGACCGCTAGCCGCTCCATTTCCTTTGCGAATGCAGAAGCATCTAAATCATCAGCCCCTTCATTTAACAGTGCGGACATAAAATATACTGATCCGCGTTTTCCAACTCTATCCAAGGTTGCACCCCCCTTAAACCTTATTTCAAGAGTTACAAAAGGAATAGAGTGCTCTTCAACTAACCATGCTTTGTTTCCATCAAGGACCTTAACTTCAGTTATTACTGTGGCAGAGAGCTTACTACAAAAGGTTAATAAAATAAGGCTGATCATTAATGCTTTCAAAACTGTCACCTGTCCTCATTTTTTGGTAGTTTTGTATACCAACCCGTAACGGCATTTTTTTTATCTTCAAGAGTTCTTGCTATTTCTAGAACTTGCTCCGAAGAAACCTCACTTAGTAATTTTGGCCATTCTTTAACATCTTCTATACTGAGCTGGGAGGTAAGTGCCACACCATAAGATCTGGCTCGCCCAAAAACATCGTCCATAGCATATATCTCTGACGCTCTAATCTGCGCTTTAATTCTCTGAAGTTGTTTCTCATCAACTCCATCGTTAATAAAATTTTTAATTACCGTATCAAGATCAACCTCAGCTTGCTCTAAGGTTGTTCCCTCAGTTGGTACGATCACTAAGCCAAAATTTGAAATATCATGGGAAAGTCCGGTGTAGAAAGCTGACGTATATAAGGCTTTTTTTGTATCTATTTGCAGTGCTTTTCCTAGAACTGAAGTAGTCTCATTACCACCCAACAACTCTGCCAAGACTGTATAAATAGCTGCTTTCTTTTGATCGCCTGAATTCCTTTCTTCTGCAAGATAAGTACGTATAACATATGGTTGAGATACTCTCTTGTCTTCAAATACTATTCGCCTCTCAGCTAGATGAGGTGGTTCAATATTTCGCCGCCTCTCTTTAAAATCAACGTTAGGTTTCAATGCTCCATAGTGTTTTATTGCTAATTCCTTCACCTCAGTTGGAGTAACATCACCAGCCACAATTACAATTGCAGAACTTGGTGAATAGTATTCACTATAAAATGCTAACGTATCCTCTAGATTAAGCTGTTCGATTTCATGTCGCCATCCGATAATGGGGATCCCATATGGATGATTCAAATACATAGCAGCCCTCCTTTGTTCTGCAAATAAAGAGCCTGGATTGCTATCTGTTCTTTGAGACCTCTCTTCGAGAACAACCTTTCTTTCAACCTCAATGTCTAGTTTTGTGAGATTAATATTCTTCATTCGATCTGCCTCAAGCTCCATCATAAGATCAAGATAATCACGTGATACCCTTTGATAATATGCCGTGTAATCCCAAGAGGTGAACGCGTTGTCAGAGCCACCTAGCTTTCCAACAATCTGTGAAAACTCTCCTGATTGAAGTTTGTTGGTCGCCTTAAACAACAAATGCTCGAGAAAATGTGCTACCCCTGATTTCCCCATTTTTTCATCTGCAGCACCAACCTTATACCATATCATATTTACTACAACAGGCGCTCGGTGGTCTTCAATAACGACCACTTGCAATCCATTATCTAATTTAAAAGTAGTAACTTTCTCTGAAGCATTTCCTTCAAGAGGGCTATTAAAAAATAAGACTAATACTAAACCTAAAGTTCTTAATGAATACATAGGAGACACAAGCATTAACCAAAAAGTGTTTTTAACATAATGCTTTGACTGTTCTCTTACAGACTGTGAATACGAAGCTGACATTATTAATTTGTGACTTTAGGAGGGGCTGACACTGTTTTCACACCAAGGTCATTTAAACGCTTCAATTCAACATATTGATCCAAGGACTGTTTGGCATATGCCTTATAGTAAACGCTAACTTTAAGTATTCGTTCTAAAAAAAGTCCATCATTTTCTTCTCTAAACACCAAATCTTCTTTAGCTAATATTGATCGAATATTAATCTCTCCACCGTATCGTGACACATACTCTACTAATTTTGGATCACGGCGTGAAAAATTCTCATTCCCCCCCAACGCTGTAATAACCTCATTTCCAGGTTTCCGATCAGTACGGTTTCCGCCACCAGGCGTGGGCAAAGGTAGTTCTGAATAAGTTTTAGGCTGCTTTAAAGGCCCTGACGGTACTACCAAAAACTCATTTGGCCCTGTTTTACTTGATCTCAAGTTCATCAAACTGGGTTGGTTGATTGACGCACACCCGGCCCCAAGACTTAAAACAATGAAGCCAAAAATTATTATGAGATAATTTCTTTTCATTATGTTCCCTACAGTCGTTTAATTAATATTAAATCACATTTATGAAGAAAATGTCACGCTTTCTTATTATCGTTAGTAAAAAGTAAGCCAAAAACCCCAATAAAAATAAAAATATCTGCAATGTTAAAAGCAAATGGGTTTTCTATACCGCAGCATGACGTATTAATAAAGTCAGCTACCGCTCCATATACTAGTCTATCTAACGCATTTCCTAGCGCACCCCCAACTACGAACCCAACACTTAAAACCCGTAAATAACTATCTTGTTTACCATACATCCACCAAACCAAACAAGCGGAGATAACCAATGCTAAAACTACCAAAATCAACCCCGAGCTAGCAAAATATTTACTCATAAATCCGAAGTTAACTCCAGTATTCCAACCCATCCTAAGGTTAAGATATGGTGGGAATATCTCAAGCACTAAATTACTTTTTAAATCTAGATACTGAACAACAAAAAATTTACTAATCTGATCTATAAAAAAAACAAGGGCACTAATTATTATTACTAAACGTATCATTAGTGTCTAAAATGCCTCTTACCGGTGAAAACCATAGCTATGCCTAATTTATCTGCCACCTCTATTACTTCTTTATCCCTTAATGAACCTCCAGGTTGAATTATGGAAGTAACACCCGCCTCTGCAGCCTTTATCAAACCGTCTGGAAAAGGAAAAAAGGCGTCTGACGCTAAAACTACATCTTCTTCATTTTTTTCACTCTGTTTCGACAAACCCTTTAAGTCCTGAAACTTTAAACTTGCCATTCGCGTTGAATCCACACGGCTCATTTGTCCAGCTCCTATACCCTTTGTAGCACCATTTTTTGCAAAAACTATCGCATTAGACTTTACATGTTTTGCAACTTTCCAAGCAAACATAAGGTCAACAGTCTCATCACTGGTGGGCTCTCTTTTTGTAACCACTTTTAATTCACTATTACTAATTTGATAACTATCTATGGATTGTACCAAAAATCCACCAGAAACTGAGTGGATTTGATTAGTTAAACACCCATTATTTCTTGATTTGGAAGCTGTCAAAAGTCGAAGATTTTTCTTAGTTTCAAAAACTTTTTTCGCATTTTTCGTTATATCAGGAGCAATAACTACCTCTGTGAATAATTTAATCAACTCTCTTGCCGTATCTTCATCCAATATTTTATTGAACGCAACAATACCTCCAAAAGCCGAGGTTTTATCACAATCCAAAGCAGATAAGTATGCGTCCTTTAAGGTCTTCCCAAACGCAACACCACAAGGATTAGCATGTTTAATAATTACACAGACGGGTCTGGGGTCTTGGTTAAACTCAGATATTAAATTCAGCGCTGCATCCGTATCATTAATATTATTATAACTTAATTCTTTACCTTGCCACTTGGTTACTCCTGCCAACCCTGATTTACTCAGGCCTGTTTTATAAAAAGATGCTACTTGATGTGGGTTCTCACCATAACGAAGCTCTTCAACCAGCTCGCCAGAAATAGTTAAACGTTTTGGAGTTTGGCCTGTAGACTTTGCGAGCCATTCAGAAACTGCAGAATCGTAGGCTGCTGTTCTTGAAAATGCTGTAAGGGCAAGAGTACGCCTAAAACAATAACTAGTTTTCCCATTGTTTTTTTGAAGCTCATCTAATAGAGTTTTATAATCTTCAGTATCTGTCACAACATTAACAAATTTATGATTTTTTGCTGCAGATCTAAGCATTGCAGGTCCACCAATATCTATTTTTTCAATGCATTTAGTAAAATCAAAACCAGCTTCAACTGTTTCCTCAAATGGATATAAATTAACAATTAAAAGATCAATTTTTTTAATATCATGTTTTACCATTTCTGACAGATGAAGCTTAGAATCTCGGAGACCTAATAAACCACCATGGACATTTGGATGGAGGGTCTTAACTCTACCACCCATCATTTCAGGAAAACCGGTAAGCTCCGAAACGTCTGTTACATTTAAACCCGCCTCCCTAATAGCTGTCGCAGTACCACCAGTAGAAATTAAATCAATTCCAAAACCTATTAGAGCCTTCGCTAAATCAA
This sequence comes from uncultured Paracoccaceae bacterium, assembly GCA_913041145.1. GTDB lineage: Bacteria > Pseudomonadota > Alphaproteobacteria > Rhodobacterales > Rhodobacteraceae. The sequence goes on along the minus strand of CAJWHE010000023.1, from coordinate 1,803 downwards.
TTAACCCAGTTTTATCTGAGACGGATATTAAAGCGCGTCTAATTTGTAAAAGCTCTGTCATTTTATTCTTGAGACCTTATTTGATTGTTATATTGAATTTTCACCTTAAGTGCATTTCTTTATTCAATCTGTGTATTCTGTAATAATATAATACCTTCAACACTAAAATAAAAAAAGCTACTCTTTAACTAGCTCTCTCCAGCGCGACTAAGAAAAAACCGTCCAGACCACCAAGAGATTTCCAGTGATCTGGTCTAAGTCTAATTGTACCTTCGTGCGAGTTATACCACCCAGGCTCTAAACCCAATAGGTTGCTCCTTACTGTCACTGCTTTTAAATTATGTCTTTCAATGGCAGCCTTGATCTGTAATTCACCCTCTTCTGGCAAGAGGCTACATGTTGAGAAGACTAATCTCCCATTAGGGCTTAACATAGAAACAGCTTTATCAATAAGATTAGCCTGAAGCTTAATTATCGTTTTCAAATCTTTCTCACTTTTTAAAAGTGGTAGATCAGGGTGGCGCCTAATGGTTCCAGTTGCAGTGCATGGAGCATCAAGTAAAATAAAGTCAAACTTATCATTCGTATTCCAGGAAATAAAATCTGTCTGAACCACCGTCGCCAACAAGCTTGTTCGATCCAAATTATTACGGAGTAATTTCAATCTGTCAGTGGACTTATCAAGAGCTGTTACATTCGCTCCCATCGACGCTATCTGCAAAGTCTTACCACCAGGGGCCGCGCAGACATCTAAAACATTTTTGTTTTTGATAGTACCTAAAAGTTTTACTGGCAGAGCCGCTGCTGCATCTTGGACCCACCACAGACCCTCCTCATAGCCAGGAAGCGTAGAGATTTGTGGGGAACCCTTTAATCTCAAAGAACCAGTTGGCAATAGTAGAGCATCAAGTTTTTCAACCCACTCTTTTACGTTTAACTCTGGCTTTAATGTAATGTCTAATTGTGCTCCCTGCATATGCGAAATTTCAATATTATTAACAATTTTTTCACCATAAACACTAACTAGTCTATTTCGCAGCCAATTCGGTAACTTTGTTACTTGCTCTGATTCCCAGGAATCAATTCTAGTTGTTGAAATCTTTCTTAAGACAGCATTTGCTAACCCGGAAAACTTCGCAAGTTTTCGTGTTTTTTTCATTAGTGAAACCGCGCTGTCTACAACTCCATAAGGAGATGTTTTTTCAGCACAAATTTCAAATACTGCCAATCGTAAGATATTAAGCGGAATAGTCGGTGGAAGCCTTTTTAAGTATTCTCCTAGTACTAGGTCAATGCGACCAAGCTGTCTCAATGTATTAGCTGCCAGCCTTTGTGCTCTCGCCCTATCCGCACCGTTCAAACCTTTAAATACTGGAGCTGAATCCAATTGATTGGTTATTGGTAAACCATCTTCAATTACTCGATTTAAAAGCTGAATGGCCGCCCAGCGGGATTCTAATCCAAGTTTCTCATATTTTGCACTCATAAGTTCACCAAGACCTATTTTTTTTCTGATCGTATTGGAATGTTTTGCATATCAAATTGAATTATATTATAGATCAATCATGGACAAGGAAGATAACATCAGTATTGAAAAGAAACTGCCTAAGGAGGCTATTCGAGCACTCGAGGAAGCAAAATTAAGGCGAGCTAAAGAAAAGCTAAACCCTTTACCCACAGAAATAGGTGGCAGAGATGGTCCAGAACCAGTGCGCTTTGGAGATTGGGAAAAAAAAGGTTTAGCAGTGGATTTCTAATTTCTTAAGTGTATCAACTTTTAAAACCTAAGAAGCTCATCAAAAA
>CAJWHE010000022.1 GCA_913041145.1 uncultured Paracoccaceae bacterium | reverse complement strand
TGACAGCTGATGTTAGTTCTGTAGACGAAGAAATAAAAGTGGTTACGGGAGAGTTAGCGTCCAAATCTGATAGTGAAGAGGCAGTAGCGACAGCTGATGTTAGTTCTGTCGACAAAGAAATAAAAGTTGTAACAGGGGAGGTGGCACCCAAAGCTGATAGTGAAGTTTTCGCAACAAAAATCGGCGAAAATATTACAAAGAAAAAGCCAACTATAGTTATTGTTGATAATGAAGGTTCAAAAGTAGTACAATCTTCACCTTTGCCAGTCTCTCCCAAGGATGGTGATACTGAAAATGTGATAATTGATACAATTACTTATGATAATGAAGGAGAGGTTGCTATTTCTGGCCGAGGTTCTGCAGGAGACTTTGTTCAAATATATTTAGATAATAAGCCAGTATTATTAACTTCAATAGGTGTAGACGGTTCTTGGGTCACTCCTTTAACAAATATTAAACAGGGTTTGTATAATTTGCGGGCAGATGAGGTTTCAAAAAGTGGAGTTGTTTTATCTAGGGTGGAGACTCCCTTTCAAAGAGAGAATGTTAGGATAGCAGCTAAAGGTGCATCAGCTATTACGGTTCAACCTGGTTTTACACTATGGGCAATAGCCAGAGAAAAATATGGATCTGGATTTCAGTATGTTAGAGTGTATCAAGCTAACCAAGACTTAATTAAGAACCCTGACCTCATCTATCCTGGACAAGTTTTTAAGTTGCCTGAAGAGTAGCCTTACGCTTAAGAATAAAGTAATTTTGATTCATTTTTAAACATATAATTACTGTCAATCTTTACCCTTAACAAGAAAGATCACAAAAAATATGCTAAAGGCTAATAGCTCAATGAGAGTTGTCTTCCGTGTGCTTCCATATTTATGGCCTAAAGATAACTCGTGGGTAAAAAAACGGGTAACTATATCAATAGTACTCTTGTTTTTAGCAAAAATTATAAGTGTTTTTACGCCATTTCTTTATAAAGGGGCAGTAGATTATTTATCAGGTGATGTTCAATCTTCGGGTTGGATGCTGGGCGCTGGAGCCATAAGTCTCACTGTAGCTTACGGAATAGCAAAATTTATGCATGTAGGTATTCAACAGCTTCGTGATGTTGTTTTTGCTCGAGTAGGACAACGAGCCCTACGTGAATTAGCCATAGTAACCTTTACGCATATTCATAAACTTTCTATGAGATATCACATTTCTCGAAAAACAGGTGGTCTTAGTCGGATTATTGAGAGGGGAGTTAAAGGTGTAGATTTCTTACTTAGATTCTTACTTTTCTCTATTGGGCCATTATTTTTAGAACTTCTAATGACCTCTATAATATTATTTATTGTGTTTGACGTAAGGTTTCTATTAGTTGTTTTAATTACAATTTTTTTATACATTATTTTTACATTCTGTGTTACTGAATGGCGTGTAAAAATTCGCAAGATAATGAATGAACAAGACACAGATGCTAACCAAAAAGCGATAGATAGCTTACTGAATTATGAAACCGTAAAGTACTTTTCCGCAGAAGATCGTGAAATCTCTAGGTATGGTTCGGCTATGGTTAAGTTTGAAGCGGCATCAATAAAAACGCTATATTCGCTTTCATTTTTAAATTTTGGACAATCATTTTTTATTAGCAGTGGTTTAGTGGCTGTTATGATTATGGCTGCGATAGGCGTACATGACGGAACTATGACAGTTGGTGATTTTGTGATGGTTAATGCATATATGATACAAATTACAATGCCTTTAAATTTTTTAGGCACAATTTACAGAGAAATCAGACAAGCAATAGTAGATATGTCTGAAATGTTTCACTTACTGGAACAACCTGCTGAGGTGGAGGATAAGGACGGAGCGCCAGACTTAATAGTGAGTAGAGGGCTCATTGAATTTAAAAAAGTTTCTTTTGGTTACGACAGAGAAAGAAATATTTTAAAAGATATATCTTTCTCTGTGCAAAAGGGTCAAACGTTAGCTGTTGTTGGATCCACAGGAAGTGGTAAGTCTACTATTGGAAGGCTTCTATTTCGATTTTATGATACTGACAAAGGTTCAATTTTAATTGACGGTCAAAATATATCCCATGTTACGCAAGAAAGCTTACGTAGAAATATTGGAATGGTACCGCAGGATATTGTTCTTTTTAACGATACAATTTTTTATAATATCGCCTATGGAAAATTAAATGCCTCAAAAACTGAGGTTGAACATGTTGCAAAAGCAGCAAAAATTCATGATTTCATAATGGAATTACCAATGGGATATGATACCTCTGTTGGAGAGAGAGGTTTAAAACTATCCGGAGGAGAAAAACAAAGAATTGGTATCGCTAGAGTTCTATTAAAGTCCCCAGACCTCCTCGTTTTAGATGAGGCGACCTCCTCCCTCGACACACGAACTGAAAAAGATATAAAAGAAAGCCTTTTAAGCCTTGGTAGAGGTAGAACTACCATTATAATCGCTCATCGGTTATCAACTATTTCAAATTCAGATCAAATCATTGTAGTTGAGAAGGGGGAAGTAATTGAATCTGGAACTCATAAATCTCTTATTAACTTAGATGGAGTTTATGCCTCAATGTGGTTTAAACAAGGTTTGGATGATCAAAAAGTTGCCTAAGACTTAAATGTTTATTTAAGTATGCGGTTTAAAATTAATTTAGCTTCAGTCTCAGGGTCAGCAAGTTTACTTTTATCTTCTCCAGGATAAAATTTTTCTCTTGTTTTAGTTGCCATTGGAGCTGGTTCCTCAATTATTATTTGTAGAGAATTTTGTTGGTTCTCTGATTTCCAGCTATTTACCAAAAAGAGCTGTGCGACTTTGGAAGCACCATATGCCACATGATATTTTTTTTGAATCGTACTGTCGTTGAAAAATACTGCTTTTCCATGTTTAGACTGTTTTAAAAGAGGGCTCAGATTAGTTATTAATAGAGAGGTGGCAATGGCATTAGTAGCTAGAGTTTTTGTGAGCTCTTTTGAGTCTATGTGATCCGTCGGTGATAGGGCAGGAGCATGAATGGCTGTATGAACCCAAAGGTCTATTTTCTTCCACCGGTTAAAAATTTCTAAACAACTTTTTTTGATAGCTACTTCGTCTGTTACATCCAATGGCAATAGACTTGCTGATCCACCGTTTTCGCGGATTCTGTCATCAAGCTCTTCTAATGCTCCTACTGTTCTGGCTGCTAGAATCACATGGTAACCTAAAGATGAAAGATTTAGAGCTAGCGCTGCTCCAATACCTCGAGATGCACCAGTTATTAACGCAATTTCATTTCTATTATCTGCCATAGTTCGCTCATTTCACATACTTTATTGAAGATCAAGATTTGTATTAATAATAATCCTATGATATCGATAGTGTATTAAATCAACAAAAATGGAAAATAAATGGCGTTAGCATTTGCTCAGACTAATAATAAGAAATTACTAAAAAATATTAGTTTAGTAATTTCTGGTTCTATTTTTATCGCTTTATCGGCTCAAGTAATTGTCCCTTTTGTGCCAGTCCCAGTTACATTACAAACTTTGGCTGTTTTGATTATAGGTCTCAGTTTTGGCTCTAAGTTAGGCTTAGTAACTGTGTTTACATATTTATTTGAAGGGGCAGTTGGACTTCCAGTGTTTGCGGGAGGAGCTTCTACTCTAGCTTTGATTGGACCGACTGCTGGGTTTCTTTTTGGTTTTTTACTTATGGTTTATGTTGCTGGCTTGGCTCGAGACCTTCGAGTCACTAACTTTTTTGCGACTTCTTTTTTTACTTTATTGGCGTCCATGCTTTTATACATTCCTGGTGCTATTTGGCCTCTCCTAATAGCTGAGTTTTTTGGAATAAAGGCGGGTTGGGCAAATTTACCAGCTAGTAAGATAATTAGTAGTTTTATAGCCCCTTTTATTTTGATTGATATTGTGAAATCACTTGTCGCTGCTTTACTTGTTTCGTCTGTAGTAAAACGTTTAATTTGATACTTATGTTTTATAACTGAAATATTTTAAAATATTGTTAGGTTACCTAAAAATTAAAAACCTTTTAATATCAGTGATTAAACTATTTTTACTTTTCAATTTATTCATCTGATTTTCTTGATTAGGTGATACCTTTGGTTTAAAAAAATAAGGTAAGATTTAATTAAGTGAATCCACTTAAACTTCGATGACAGAAATATAGCCTGGCTTCACAATAGAATAAATTCTTCTTCATTATTTATAACTGGCCGACTTTAATTTTGGAACTTATAATTAAATGATTTGTCCGCAAACTAAGAATTATTTTACGTAGAAAATTTTCGGTCTTTGCTAGACAAGTCAGTGGGAAGATCATCAAAGCTGGCATAGTTGTGCTGGTAGAGTTGTGAGTAAAGGCCACCAAGGTTAAGTAACTGATCATGATCGCCTTGCTCGACTAACTGACCCTGCTTTAACACTATAATGCGGTCAGCATTTCGAATAGTGGCGAGCCGATGTGCAATAACTATACCAGTACGCCCTTTTAGTAGCTGTTGCAGTGCTTTTTGAATCTGCATTTCAGTGTAACTATCTATGTTAGCCGTAGCCTCGTCCATTATTAGAATTTTAGCATCAGCGACAAGTGCGCGAGCAAAACTCAGCAGTTGACGTTGTCCATGGCTAAGATTACTTCCACGCTCTGTCAGCATTGTGTCATAACCTTTTGGCAAAGCTAAAATGAAATCATGGGCACCAACAGCTTTGGCCGAGTCGACTACGGCCTTGTCATCGGCCCAGTTGGAAGCGTAGCGGATGTTTTCCATCACGGTACCAGTAAATAAGTAGGGTTCTTGCAAGACCATCGCGATGTGGCGTCCAAGACTTTTCTGTGTAACGTCCCGTACATCATGACCACCAACAAAGATTGCTCCAGCCTGCACCTCGTAGAAGCGGTGTATTAGAGCCATTACGCTAGATTTTCCAGAACCTGTGGGACCGACTAAGGCTACTGTTTCACCCGAATTGACGCTGAAACTGATGCCTTTAACTACTGGGTTTTCTGGATTGTAGCCAAAGGTCACATTTTGGAATTCGATTGAGCCATCGTCACTGCTACTAAGTGGTTTTGCCTTATCTGAATCCTTGACATCAATTTTAACATCCAAAACCTCTGTTAATCGGTGACCAGAAGCCATTGCGCGTTGCATTACTGAATATTGCATTGTGAGTGATCGGATTGGATCAAAGAACCTTTGAATATAGAAAAGGAAAGCCACCATTACACCAACCTCGATCCGTCCAGATACAACCATCATACCACCGGCTAAAGCAACTACTGCCATCGCACTACCGGTCAAAGTGTCCACAATTGGAATCATAACCTGTGATAGTTTTGAGGCCCGTAACTGAGCCTTAAAAGTATTGTCAACAAGTTGACCATATAGTTCAGAATTGAGTTTGGTTCTATCCATTGCCTGAACAGCACGAACTCCGTGAATTGCCTCCGCTAAGGCACCATTAGTGATTGAGTTTGCTTCATGAGCGGCCATAAATGCTGACCGAGCTCGGGTCAGCCACAAAATACGAACTCCTAACAGTATAGGAATTACAGTTAAGACCATGATCGCTAATTGCCAATCTAACCAAAACATAACCATTACGATGCCAAACAAGAGTAGTAGATCACCTATAGCGAGAACTGAGGTTTCAAGAAATTCTTGCATTGAATTCACATCGCCTTGTAACCGAGACATTAGCCGACCAACCTCAGTTTTATCCATGAAGGAGAGTGAAACACGTTGCAAATGACTGAACATAGCACGCCTAATGTCAAACAGGACCTCTTCAGCCATTCTGCCAGTTACCAACTCCTGCACACGAGACGCAATAAAATTTATAATAACGATTATGGCAAATATAATAATAATTTGTAATAATATAGTTGGCTGAACACCTGGTGCCATACCACTGTCAATCGCATGGCGAATCAAGAGTGGGATTGTCAGCTGTGAACATGTGAATGCTAAAACAGCAAAAATAGAAACCATCACCTTATGCTTGTAAGGGCGTACAAACTGCCAGATTCTTTGGGTGACCTTGCCATCGAATACTCTTCCAAAGATTTCTTCTTCGATACGATGTGACCCGACAACGGCGCGTATATGTGGGCTTTTATCTTTGATACTTTGGAGAGTTTTATCAGGTTTGGTTTGGTTCATTTAATACCTGCCTTTTTGGCTAATATTTCAGGATTAGGATGCATCTGTAATTCATACAGATCTCTATATCGTCCTCCTAAAAGCAGAAGATCTTCATGGGTGCCTTGTTCAATTATTTGTCCGTTGTCTAGGCATAAAATTCTATCAGCATGCATCAAGCTGGCTAATCGATGGGCCACGATCAGAGTTACGCGATCTTTGGCAAACTCTTTAATTGCTGTTCGGAACCGATTTTCAGTCTCAGCATCGATTGCAGCAGTTGAATCGTCAAAAATTAACACTGTAGGCTTCATCATCAGAGTCCGTGCAATCGATAATCGTTGGCGCTGACCACCAGACAACGATACGCCACGCTCCCCAACGATCGTCTCATACTTGTCTGGCAGACCAAGGATGTAGTCATGAAGTTGTGCTGACTCTGCGACATCATGGATCTGACTAGTTTCAGTATAGGGGTTTGCATAGGCGATGTTATTTTCGATGGAAGTTGTAAACAAAAAACTATCTTGTTGTACAACGGCGACGGCTTGACGGACTGATGAAAGTGTCACGCGGCGAATGTCTTGTCCGTCAATACTAATGGTACCATTTGTAGGGTCGTAAAAACGTGGGATTAGGTGCATTAAAGTCGTTTTTCCAGAACCTGGTGAGCCTATTACTCCAATTGTCTCGCCTTTTTTTGCCTCAAAACTAATACCAGTCACTGCCTGTCGATCTGTGTTTCCTTTGTATGCAAAGCTAACATTTTCAAGCTTTAGAGTGCCGTCTATGATTTTCAAGTCTTGTGCGTCTGGGACATTATTGATTTCGGATTCATGATCAATTAGGGCAAACAGGCGGGCTCCACAAGTTGAAGCACGAGCGTATCCATTTACCATCATACCTAATTGACGCACTGGCATCTGAAGTATGGTCATGAAGGTAAGGAAAGTGGCCAGAGTACCTAATGTAATCTCTCCTGAGGCCACTTGCCTTCCACCGAAGTATAAGACTAACCCCATAGAGACAAAAAATGACAAAGTCATAATAGAGGTGTTCTGAACTCGCGTCTCAATTCGTTCATGGCTGAGTCTTAGTGCTGATTTTGATGCAATTTCAAACTTTTTCATTTCGTGCTCTGACGATGCAAAGGCTCGAACTACGCGAATACCACCAAGATTTTCTTCCATTACTTGACTTAGAATGCCTAGTCGTTCCTGAAGTATAAGCCAAGTTTTACGTAAAGCTAGCCGCATGACTGCGCTACGCCATCCTGCAAAAGGAACGAATGATAGCGCAAGTAAACCAAGAGTTAGATTGGTTGATAGCAGCAGTGCTGCTCCAAGCCCAATTAACAAACCCACAAGTACAGTGCGTACTAGTGCAGTGGAAAAAAACATTCGAACACCTTCCAAATCTAACATGCCCACAGTTATCAGATCGCCTGAATGGGTTCGATCATGAAATGAGAAAGGTAGATTTTGGATCTTTCCATAAACGGCATTTCGGATATCACGTGCCATCAAATGTCCAACAGTTTCTGCAGTGTAGTTATGGATAAGAGTAAATATCCCTCGCGCAATGCTAGCAAACAGTAAAAGAAATGCAATCGGGTATAGTGTTTCGGGTTCGGCCCTTGCCTCAGCCACCGCTTGGGTTTGATCAACGGCCTGTCCAAGGAATACTGGTATCGACAACTGCATTAAAACAGCAATTATTGTTGCGATTATGGCCAACCATGCTCGCGTGGGGTAACGAAACGCCATTCGGGTAATGCGCGAGATGGCATCTAGCCCCGCGTGGGGATCAACCGTGCCTGTCCGCCGAAACGTTCGATTGGAACTAGTCCCAGTAATCGATTGGTTATTTTTTGTCATTTGTGCATTTCACGGACATAAAGCGTTTTACTCACCATAGAAGAATTGATAGTTTCTAATCGTACTTCCAAATAAGCTTAATTAAAAACTACCTTAAAAAATTTCAGGTTGTACTGGGTACTCATTAGTAAAACAATGATCAGTGAGCTGTGGAGTTTCGTTGTTTCTGCCATCATAACCCATTGCTTTGTAAGTACCTTCGATACTTAGAAAGAATATTGACGTAGCCCCTATAATGTTTTCTGTTTCTTTCTTTGAGTACTTTGCTGCTATCAGTTCGGCTTGGTTAGGCGTGTCAATGCCATAAAAATCTGGATATTTTACAGGAGGGCAAGCTATACCAATGTGCACTTCCTTTGCTCCAGCTTCAAAAACCATGTTTACTATTTGCTTTGCTGTGGTGCCTCGTACCAAGGAGTCATCTATGAGTATTACTATCTTTCCCTTTACAGCAGACTTATTTATGCTGTGCTTTAACTTGACTGTATTTTGTCTTAAGCTTTGGAGAGGCTCTATAAATGATCTTCCAACATAGTGGTTTCTTATTATCCCAAGCTCATAATCACATTTTGTAAATTGAGAAAAGCCCAGTGCCGCAGGTACTCCACTATCTGGAATTGGAACAACTACCGTATTTTTAGTTTCTTTTTTTGTAGGACAATTACCACTTTCTTGCCATTCACGGGCTAACTCTAATCCAAGATTTTTTCTATATGTATAAACTGTATTTCCTTTAACTACGCTATCAGGCCTAGCAAAGTAAATTCGTTCAAATAGGCACTGTCTTTCTATCTTAGTTTCATCATATTTAATACTTTTGATACCATTCTCGTCAATTAAAACTATTTCACCTGGCATAACATCCCGTACATATTTTGCTCCGACCATATCCAAAGCACAAGTTTCAGATGTTAGTATTGGCGAGCCATCTAAATCACCGAGGACTAAAGGTCTAATACCATAAGGATCTCTTACACCAATAAGCTTCTTTTTAGTCATTATAGTAAGAGCATACGCTCCCTCAATGTGGCTGAGAGCATCAATTAACTTTTCTACTACGTTATTTGCATTACTTTTTGAAACAAGGTGTAGAATTGCTTCGGTATCAGATGTGGTTTGAAATATTGCTCCAGATTCAACAAGTTTATTTTTTAATGATTTAGCATTGGTCAAATTACCGTTGTGTGCGATTGCAAACCCACCACGAAATAGCTCTGCAAAAAGTGGTTGAATGTTCTCAGTTATAGAAGCGCCTGTTGTACTATATCGAACATGCCCAACCGCACTATTACCAATGAGTTTGTTTACAATTTCAGGGCTATTAAAGTGCTCACTAACCAACCTTGGTCGTCGAACACCGTAAAAGTTACTACCATCAGTGGTAACAATGCCGGCTCCTTCTTGCCCTCTGTGTTGTAAAGAGTGTAGGCCAAGAGTAACTAAGGCAGCCGCGTTTTCATGATTAAATATTCCAAATACACCGCACATATATTTTCCAAAGATAAAATTTCTAAATACTGATATTTTTTGCTTTTAAATATAAAAGAGAATCACTTACGTTGTTCTCTCTTAAAAATTATAATTTAATTGAGGGGGTATTGCACGTTGATACTAACCCGTCGTAATTTTTTACTACCCAATAAGGTATGTCGTCTGGGAGAACAGAGCTAAAGTCGGACGACACTCCATAAAATGACTTATATACAAAGCTTTCGTTTACTACAGGAAACTGCTGGTTGATTGCTAATTGACTGTAAGCAACAATAGCAACTGCAACTAAGACAGCACCCCTTGCTGCTCCAAATAAAAACCCTAAACTTTGGTCGATACTGTTTAAGAATGAACGTTTTATTAAATTGGATAAGAGTGGAGTGAAGAAGGAACAGATTACTACTGATAGCGCAAGCACAAAGGCAAATGATATTATTGTGGTAGCTTCGCATCCACTTACAATTTTATTTAAGTAAGGAACTTCTTTTACTAGTGGCACTGCTGTTGGAGCAAAAATGAAAGCTATAATCACTGATACAATCCAACCAGCTATCGAAAAAAGCTCTCTCGTGAAACCTCGAGCGTACGCTAAAATCCCAGATAATAAAATTATGGTGAGAGCTGCTCCGTCTATTAATGTAAAACTATCCATTTTTTAGTACACCGTAATTATTTAAGTGAAAGCTTGTTAATGAATGCATTTATATCCTCGAACTCCGTAATCTCTATTAACGACTGCTCTACTTTTTTCTTTCCTTTTGAAATAATTGCTCCCTTGAATCCAAGTTTCTTAGCTTCTCTTATACGGTTTTCAACTTGAGAAACAGGACGAAGGGACCCAGACAGACTAATTTCTCCAAAAATAATTGTATTTAAAGGTAATACAATACCCTGCTTTGAAGAAAGGATTGCAGCAGCTATTGCTAAGTCTGCTGCTGGCTCAGAAACTCTCAATCCCCCAGCAACGTTTAAATATACATCATAATTAGAAAATTGAATTTTGCAATGAGCCTCAAGTACGGCCAAGATAGTTGCTAACCTACCACCATCTATACCAACTACGGTTCTTCTCGCTTGAGAGTGAGGGGAGGGAGAAACAAGAGCCTGTATCTCGGACAAGACTGTTCTAGTTCCTTCTATTCCGGCAAAAATAGCCGACCCAGGAGTAGATTTGTCTCGATCGCCAATGAACATTGCAGATGGATTTTGCACTTCTATTAAACCAGCACCCGTCATTTCAAAAACACCAATTTCATCAGTTGCACCAAATCGGTTTTTTACAGCTCGTAAGATTCTAAAGTTATGACTTCGCTCCCCTTCAAAATAAAGAACGGTATCAACCATATGTTCGACCACCCTTGGGCCCGCTAGTTGTCCATCTTTTGTTACATGACCAACTAAGACGATAGATGTGTTTCGAGTTTTTGCAAAAGTTATTAACTCATGTGAAGCTACTCTGACCTGAGACACTGAGCCTGGTGCACTGTCTAAATTGTCTGACCAAATTGTTTGAATAGAGTCAATTATTGCTAAATTTGGTTTCAAAGAATCTAATGTTGTTAGAATATTTCTAAGGTTAGTCTCAGCAGCTAATTTTAATGGACTTTCTTGGAGCTTTAGTCGTTTAGCTCTGAGTCGTATTTGGTCTACGGCTTCTTCACCAGAGATATAAAGAACATCTAATCCAAGTCTTGAAAATCTTGCTGCGGCCTGGAGTAGTAAAGTCGATTTCCCAATCCCAGGATCTCCTCCGACTAAAATAGCTGATGAATCGACTAGACCTCCGCCCAAGACACGATCTAACTCTTTAACTCCAGATAGAGTTCTTTCTGGAGTTTTGTCTGTTGCAGATAATTTAGAAAACTTGATTATCTCACCTCGTGCACTTCCAATAGAGCTATTCCTTGGGCCAGATGATAGGGGAACTTCTTGGACTATTGTGTTCCAGGCTTTGCAATTATCACATTGACCGGACCATTTTCCAAAATTTGTTCCGCATTGACTACATGAAAATAAAAGTTGTTTTACCATTGGGAAAGTCTCACCTAAGCTTGATCAGACAGCAAGCACATTTTCATATTTAGTAGGTACTTATCAAAATATATTCATTTTACTATATTAGTACCTTAAGTCTTTACTTTTTTAGTAATTATTTGAGATAGGACCAGTAGCCAGTCCATTTATAAATTGATCTACCATTTTGTTTCCTGAGTTATCCAAGTGATTGATTTCACCTTTCCACTGAACTTTACCTGAGTCTAACATTGCCACATCATCTGCGATTATACGAGTTGAGTTGATGTCATGAGTTATAGTTATTGCGGTTACCCCCATCTCAACAACAATTTCTCTAATTAATCTGTTTATTACGTTAGCCATTATTGGGTCTAGGCCAGTAGTTGGTTCGTCAAAAAAAATAACTTTAGGATCACCAGCGATAGCTCTAGCTAATGCGACTCTTTTTTGCATACCTCCAGAGAGCTCACTTGGGTATAGATCTATTATGTCACTATTTAAGCCGACGAGCTTCAGTTTTTCAGAGGCAAGTTGTTTAGCATCAGATCGAGAAATCTTTTGATTACCTCTCAATAAACGGAAAGAAATGTTTTCCCAAATAGGTATGCTATCAAAAAGTGCTCCACCTTGGAAAAGCATTCCAAACTGATCATAAAATGTTTTGTTGTTTTTATTACTATTCTCTATTTTATTTATATGTATTGTGCCTTCGTCATAGTTTTCTAAGGCTAATATACATTTTATTAATACTGACTTACCTGTTCCAGACCTACCTATTATTACTAGACTGCTACCTTCATTAATCTTTAAATTTACGCCTGTTAAGATTTTCTTTTTACCAAATGATTTTTTTACACCCTCTAATACTATCATTTTAAAAAAGTGCTCCCGTTAAAACAAAATTTGCTACTAATATAAATATTGCAGCTGCTTCTACTGACGATCTTGTTGCCTCACCAACGCCACGAGCCCCTTGACCAGAGTGGATGCCAAAATAACAACCCATTAGGGATGCTATTCCACCAAAGGCGGATGCTTTAATGAGACTTGATGTGATATCTGAAAGTTCGAGAAAACTTACTGTACTTTGTAAATAGCTAATCCAGTTAAAGTCTAAGGCACGAGTGGAAACTATATAACCTCCAAAAATACCAATAATATTACCAATGCTAACTAGAATTGGTAACACAATTATTGCAGCAAGGACTCTAGGGATTACTAGGTATTTTATCGGATTAGTCGAGAGAGTTTTAAGAGCGTTTAATTGTTCAGTTACTTTCATCGTAGCAATTTCAGCAGCTATAGAAGAAGTGACCCTAGCCGCAATCATTAAGCCCACTAAAACGGGTCCTAACTCTCGCACAAGCCCAATTGCAACAATTTGAGGTACTACTGCCTCAGCGTTAAATCTTGCGCCTCCTGCGAATATTTGCAGAGCTAGTGCTCCTCCTGTGAAAAAAGTGGTTAACCCGACAACTGGTAATGAGAAGTACCCTATATTAATTAAGGAGTGACCTAATTCTTTGAAATAAAATGGTCGAGTTAAGAGATTTGCTAAAATATTAGCGATAAACAGAAACACCCGTCCAATACCAGAAAGGGCATGTAAAGTAGTTTTTCCAATTCCACGTATAAAAATCATTTGTAGATCCGACTATATCTGTTTCCAAGAGAAGTTAGAATTTCGTGACCTATTGTGTTTGATATTTCGGCAATCTGATCTATAGATTGAGATGGGCCAATAAAGTTTAGATAATTAGGTTCATTTTCTAATTTACTAATATCCACTGTTATTAAGTCCATTGATATCCTTCCTACTACTCGACAAGGAATTCCTTCATGATAAAAAATGGCTTTTTTTGATAAACTTCTTATTATGCCGTCTGCATAGCCAGCAGATATCGTAGCTATTGTCATTTTCTTTTGTGCTATAAACGACGCGCCGTAACCAATGCTCTCCCCTTTATTAATTACCTTTGTTTGAATTACTGGGATATCTAACGACACAACATGTTCAGAGTCAGAGAATGGGAACCCTCCATAGAGACCAATACCTGGTCGGGTTAGATCAAAGTGATAGTCATTTCCTAGTAATATACCAGCGGTAGCTGAAAGTGATCGTGGTATATTAAGCTCGGAAGTCATTTGGAGGAACTTGTTTAATTGTTTTTTGTTTTCAAGATTTGATGGCTCATCTGCGCATGCCAAGTGACTCATAATAAAATCTGCACCTGTTGCCAACTCTTTTACCCAATCATTTGATGTAACCCCTAGACGATTCATTCCAGTATCGATTTGGATTGCAAAGGGAAGTTCGCGAGATTGTGAATGGTGACGGTTTAACTGGGCTATTGAGTTTAGGATTGGTCTAGCCTCTAAATCAATAAATTTCTTGGTGTCACCCTCTAAATGCCCAGAAAATACATATATTTCTGGAGATTTTCCTAAGGTTTCTCGAATAATCTCAGCTTCATTTATTGTTGCAACAAAAAACTTTCGAACACCGTGAGTTGCTAACAGTTTTACAATTTCTTTTGAACCCAGTCCATAAGCGTTAGCCTTAACAACTGAACCTGTTTCAGATGTCGATAAGCGTTGTAATTTTTTTAAATTATTAATTAACGCTTGTTTGTTTATGGTTAGGTAACCGGAACACATTTTAGAAACATTTCTTTACAAAGTTAATTTAAATTATTCTTTTTTAAAAATTTAATTTGTTTAAATTGATGGATTGGTTTCATATTTTCTTGAGATTTTACATCATTTTCAGGAAACTCCCACAATAAAATCGGGTTTGACAATTTTTTTGATAAACTCGCTAGTGTTATATCCCTTGAGGACTTTGAATTACGTCCCATACCTAATGAAATTAACTGTTTTAGAGAGGCATATGCTCCTGCGGTTATCCAGACCCTTAAAGCGAGGAGAGCTGGCGTAAGAAATAAAGTTAAGACTGTTGATACGCCTAATCCAAAAACGACGGCGGTCGCTAATTGCTTCCACCAGAGTGCTGTTGGAGAGTCTATAGTATAACCTCCATTAAGAAAATCGAGTGAAAGACCAAACATCATAGGTGTAAGACCTGCCATAGTTGTTACCGTAGTGAGTAGTACTGGTCGAATTCGTGCCTCAGAAGTCCGTATAACTGCCTCTATTTTCGGCATATATTGCGAATATTCTGAATAAGTGTCTATTAAGACAATGTTATTATTAACTACAATGCCAGCCAACGCTACTATACCAGTTCCGGTCATTATGATTGAGAAGGTCTGGTCCATCACTAGCATACCTATTAGTACCCCTGAAGTCGATAAAACCACTGCAAGTAGAACTAATGCTGAATTATAAAAGCTATTAAACTGAGCTAAAAGAATAATAAACATTAAACCGAGTGCGGCTGCAAAAGCTGAACTCAAGAAAGCCTGACTTTCCTCTTGTTCAGCAGTATCTCCTGCCCATTCAAAATTTATATTGGGTTTAAAAGGCCGATCCTCTACTATCCACTTTGTTATATAGTCTATACGTTCATTTGCATTTAACGGAGCACCATCTTCATTAAGTAAACCAGGTGCTATATCAGCCTTTATATCAAAATAGCGAGACTGATTTATGCGGTCTATTCTATCTAACCTGGGTACAACTTTCTTGCTAATAAACTGAGATAAAGGAATTAGGCCATCACGTGTCCGAACTTTCAAGCTATCTAAGGTTGAAAGAACTCTTTGATCCTTTGGAAGTCTTACACGAATGTCAATTTCTTCTTCGGAAGTACTGACCCTCATTGTATCTAACAAAAGACCTCTTGTGATCAATTGAACCATTGCTCCTACCATATTAACGTCAGCTCCATATCGTCCTGCAGCTTCAACATCCACATTCAATTCCCAATCTATACCCGGAAGAGGTAGAGTATCTTCGATGTCAATTAATCCTTGGGTGTTATTAAATTTTGTTCTGGCCAAAATAGTAGCGTTTTTTAAGTCATTCCAATTATTGCCAGTTAAACGCAAGTTTACAGGTTTACCTTGAGCCGGTCCTCGGTCCTGAGATTGAATCTCTGTTTTTATGCCTGGTATGCCTGACATTTTAACTCTAGCTTCTTGAAGAATTTCTAAATCGTCTCGTCTACTCCCCCAAGGAGCTAATTCAATTTGAATTTTACCGATCGTATCAAGAGGTGTGGAGATGCCGCCATCATTTGCTCTAAGCCCACCCTCAGCAGCAAATGCGAATACGGCAGTAATACCCTTTATTGATAATAGTTGATCTTCAACTTGTCGTGTTAGTGCATCTTTCTCTTGAAGACTTAGGTTTCCTCTGGCTCTAACATAGACGATGGCTTGTTCAGTTTCGGATTCCACAAAAAATTCAACACCATTGTTGTTTGCTTTAAAAACACTGAAAGTTGAGATAATAAAAAAACTTACTAGTCCGATTGCAACTAAGGGCATTATTGGATTGCCAACAATAAATTTTGTGAAGTGACCAAACAAGGTTCGTTTATAACCTCCAGAGATTCCCTTTTGAGGGTTACGTATTGAAATTGCCCCCATTGCAATTGAAACCATTGTTGCCATTGTTACAAAAAACAGTACTGCTAAAAGACTTTTAACAAATGGAGGAATTCCAGTTGAAATAAAAATATAATCTGAGTTTAATAACTGCATACAAGATATAAACAGTCCAAACAAAGAAATTAGAAAGAAGCATAGCCTTGCTAGGTAGCTGAAGCTACGCAACCATAAAGAAATCCCTGAAAAGAACTGACTTATAACACCTGTTACTCCACCTAATACTGGTAGATAAATTAGTGCTACAATTAAAGAAGCACTTAGAACAAAGATAAGAGTTATTGGGAGCATTCCCATAAATTGACCAGGAACCCCAGGCCAAAATAACATAGGCAAAAATGCACAAAGTGTGGTAGCTGTAGAGCTCACAATTGGCCAAAACATCCTTTTTGCAGCGTCTGAGTATGCTTTCATAGGCTGAATGCCTTCTTGTAGTCTTCGATCAGCATATTCGACAACTACTATAGCGCCATCTACTAACATGCCTACAGACAAGATAAGCCCAAACATCACAATATTTGATACTGTAATTCCCATGATCCCGAGTAGGATAAAACATAGTAGAAAAGATGTAGGAATTGAAAACCCAACTAATAGTGCCGAGCGAGCGCCCAAAGAAGCAAGTACAACTATCATCACCAATGCTATCGCGGTTAGGACCGATCCCTCTAGTTGTCTAACCATACTTCCCACATTTGTTGATTGATCAAATGTTACGTCTACCTTGACTGAGTTTCTTAGATCTTCTGGCCATTTTTCGACAGCATCAAAAACCTGCTGCCTAACTAATGCGCTTGTATCTATGATATTAAAACCTTTTCTTTTGACTACCTGAAGCGCGATTGTATCTTTACCATTAAAACGAGCTGTCCCTGTTCTATCTTCAAAAGTTAACCTAATTTTGGCAAGCTCTCCTAAGGTAACAACCCGGTCGCCATTAACCTTAATTGGCAGTTCGTAAACGTCTCTCGGATTATCAAATGAAGAGGGAATTTTTATTGCATAAGCCCCTTGGGAGGTTTCTATTTTTCCTGCGGCTACTAATAAATTATTATTGTTCACAACAGAAATTAGGTCAGATGCGGAAACGTTATAAGCCTCTAAAGCTAGAGGGTTTATAATTACCTCCAGCATTTCGTCACGGTGTCCTGACAAACTAACTTCTAAAATTTCTGGAAGAGTTTCAATAATCGTTTGCAACTCTTTTGCTGATTTTAGTAGTGTCCTTTCGGGTAGGTTTCCTGAAATTGAGACTATAGCAATTGGAAATTCAGAAAAATTAATCTCATTTACAGAATATTGTTTGGCTCCAGAAGGAAATTCAGCTTCAGCTTGAGTCATTTTGTCTCTAACATCTGCAAGCACTTTTATCTTATTCCAACCAAACTCAAACTCTAAGGCAATACCAGCGTAGCCTTCAGATGCATTTCCAGAAATTTTTTTTAAACCATCAAGATCTTGAAGTTTAGATTCCATAACTTTTACGAGGAGTCTTTCACTGTCCTCTGCCGATATTCCTGGGAATGGTACTGATATGAAAAGAGCTGGTATTTCAATGTCTGGCTCACCTTCCTTGGGTAAACCAAAATATGCAGCCCACCCAATTATAATTGACATTGCTATGAATGCTATAATCATTCTTGCCCGCTGGCTCGCCCAATCGACAATTCCAATCATCGTTTAATTCTCCGAATATGAAATAATGATTTCAACATCATCAGTAAGATACTCTTGTCCAATAATAATTATTTCCTCTTCCACGTTTAATCCAGACACCCATACACCTTTAGTCGTATCTCTAATTAACTGTACTGGTTTAAATTCAGATTTATTTCTAGTCGCAATACGAACACCCATTTCCCCTGAAGAGTTTAACGTCAGAGCTGAAGCTGGTATCAAATGAGCTGTTTCTCCATCTGATACCACACTTATTTCTACTGTTTGGCCATCTATCAGCGCCCCTGACGAGTTATCGGTAGAAACCTCTAATCGAAAGGTTCGCGTTGCTGGATCAGCTGATTTTGAAATAAAAGTTACTTTTCCAGTAGCTTTTTGACCGGCTGAAGTTAATCCGTATGATTTTGCCCCAAGTTTTAATTGAGATACACTATTTTCGGAAACAAAGCCGACCAACTTAACTGTACTGAGATCGACTATTGTTGCACACAAAGAACCTGGCTGCATTAAACTACCTAATTCAGCTGTATTGGTCTCTAAAAAACCTGAAAATGGAGCGTGTATTTCTAATCGACTTAATTCCTTTTTTACTGCTGCTACAGAAGATTCGGCCGATCCGACAAGTGCTTTAGCCGAAAGCACACCAGCTTTTGCAGTCTCGACATTTGCAATCGCCGACTTAATTCTTGCTTTTGTTGCCTCAACACCAGCTTTAGCTGTTTCGATGTTGGCTATCGCCGATTTGATTCTAGCTTTTGCAGTTGTTACGCCTACTTTTGCAGTTTCTAGATTTGCAATGGCTTGTTGTTTTAAAGCTTCGTTTGAAGCAAGGCGAGATTCTGAGGCGTAACCTCCAGCCTTTAGTTTCTTGGCTGCACTGTAATTAATTTTTGCTTCCACCAGACGAGCTTCTGCTTCTTTAACGCGACTATTCGATTCTGGTATTCTAGCATTGGCTTCAACTAAAACAGCTTCACTCTCGATTACCCTACTATTTGCTTCAGGTATTCGAGCCATTGCCTCACTTAGTTTAGCTTTGGCGTCTATTACTTGACTATCGGCTTGAGGTGTTCGTGCCTTTGCTTCGTCGAGTTTTGACATTGCATTGGTTAAATCAATTAATTTGGTTCCAGGATCAAGTTCACAGAGAATTTGATTTTTTTGGATCTTACTTCCTTTTTTAAGAGGTGATGAAACAATTAACCCAGTCGTTTGAGATCTTACGTTCACTTGTCGTGCGGCTTCAGATCGGCCTCTTAAAATGACCATTTTGTCTAAGTCTTTTGCAATTGATTTTTTTACAACTACTGAAAACATTTTACTAGACTTATCAGCAGTACTTTTTAGATTTTCCTTTGTTATTATAATTTCATTTTTCGATACATCGGTGATTGGTTTAATTTGAGAAAACCTCATTAAACGATCACGTTCAAATATTAAGAGATATAAAGCCGCTGAGACTAACAGCGCAACAGTTATAGAAAATATCCTCATTTAAATTTAAAAACCTTTTGTTTAACTATCAGGGATTCTATCGATATTTTGATGAGTTTTGGGTATTAATTAGATTTTTACTAGGGAGAGATTAATTAATTAAATTATTTATGTTTTGTGCAAGCTTACAATAGTCCGTCTTAAATAAATACTGGATAAATTTTTACAAGGTATACATAAAAATAAAACGAAGTTTAATTTACTAGCAAAATTATTTTTGACAGAGTATGAGTATACCGAATAGGTATATATAGTTTATATTTCAGGAGATTAGTTTGAGTAATAACGAAAGTTTTATACAAGAGGTTTCAGAAGAGGTACGTAGAGACCGATTATATCGAATTCTAAAAAAATGGGGTTGGATTGGTATCGCTGTGATCGTAGCTTTAGTTGGGGGCGCTTCGTTTAATGAATGGAATAAAGATTCAAAAATGAATTCCGCCCGTAATCTAGGAGATAGAGTTCTCTCAGCAGTCGCTAACAAAGATCCAATTGAACTCAAAGATATTGAGATTTCAAATATATCTCAAGATATGTTTATTAAAAATTTATTATCAGCAATTCTACTTTCTGATAATAAATTAGACGCCTCAAAGATGGCTTTAGAAGAAATAAGAGATATCCCTGGGATAACAAAAACTTACCGAGAATTAAATGCTTTTAAATTGGGACTTCTTGTCCTTAAGGAAGGCAATTTAACTGGTGACGAACGTTTCAGTGTTTTCGAGGGGTTAGTTGAGCCGGGGTCACCTTTTAGATTGCTCGCGAAAGAGCAACAAGCACTAATACTTATCGAACAAGGTAAGCTTGAATTAGCTATTAAAGCCCTTACGGAGATAAGTGTCGATTCTGAAACTACTGCCTCCCTTAAACGAAGGGTAACACAGTTACGTATTTCATTAGGTGGCGATCCAAACGATCAATAATGAGGGATCTTATTTTTAATAATATTAAATTAATTTATTTGTCGGCATTAAAGTTATTATTTTTGTGCTCTTTAATATCTGTATTAACGTCATGTGGTGATACTGTATATTTATTAGATGGAGAGAGATTAGACGTAAAAAGTGCTGCAATCGCTAGTAATGATGTTGTTATTAATGTGGCTAAGTCCCCTAAAGGTATAATACTTTCCAAGACAAAAAATAATGCGAGCTGGACGCACAGAAATGGAGATATGCAGCATAGTATCAATCATCCCGACTTAAATAAAGATTTTCAAGTTATTTGGAGTTCTAAGATAGGTGCTGGTAATACAAGAAAGACGCGAATTACCGCAGAACCTATTATTGCAAGTGATATGATCTTTGTAATGGATTCTAAATCAAAAGTTTCGGGATTTAGTTTGGACGGATCACCAATTTGGTCAAAATCTTTAGTCCCTAGCAAAGAGCACGCTAACGATGCTTCTGGAGGTGGATTAGCATTTGCTGGTGGAACGGTTTATGCGGTGACAGGGTTTGGTGATGTCTTTTCTTTAAATTCAAAAACAGGAACCCTGAACTGGAAACGAAGGCTAGGTTCACCTATTACAGCAGCTCCAAGTGTAGATAAAAAGTTTATATATTTGGTAACAAGGGATAATAGTGCTTGGGCCTTAAACATCTCAACAGGAAATATTGAGTGGTTTCGAAACGGTTCGCCAAGTAACTCGACCATAGTAGGTGGTGCTGGTCCAGCTGTTACTGGTCGGTTAGTTATAATCCCTAGTAGCTCTGGGGAGCTTGTAGTGGCGCTTAAGGACTCTGGTCTAATGTTGTGGAATAAATTCATAACTGGACAGAGAGTTGGACAAGGTTATGCAAATATGCCTGACATAACAAGTGATCCTGTTGTTAAGGGCGGGGTAGTATATGTTGGAAATCAGAGTGGATCAATTTTAGCTTTAGATGTTAACTCTGGGTCAGTTTACTGGAGTTTCAATGGGGGTAGCTACTCGCCTGTATGGGTTGACTTAGATAGTGTATTTTTAATAACAGACAAATCTGAGTTAATAAGGTTAGATCGAAAAAGTGGTTCTAAAGTATGGGGAGTAAAATTGCCCTATTATTTAAACTCAAATAGACAAAAACGAAATCGTGTTTTTGTTCATTATGGACCTGTTCTTGCGGGTGGGATGCTGATAGTTGCTTCTGCAAATGGTGAGATTCATAAGTATGACCCCTTAAATGGCGATTATAAAGGTTTTGTGTCAGTTAGGGGTGGCGTAGCAACGAGTCCAGTCATAGCAAACAAAACATTATATTTGGTTACAAATCAGGGTAAACTGGTAGCGCTTCGTTAATTTAAAAAACCTAAATAAGAATTCTCATATGGAGAGACTTTTATGCCATTTTCTGTAGCTATTGTCGGTAGACCGAATGTAGGTAAGTCCACTCTTTTTAACCGATTAGTTGGAAAAAAATTAGCTCTTGTCGATGATAAGCCAGGGGTAACCCGCGATCTTAGAGAAGGTAAGGCTCGTCTCGGAGATTTGAAATTCGATATAATAGATACAGCTGGTTTGGAAAATGTTAATGACACGTCACTGCCGGGTAGGATGCGTAAGTTAACTGAAAAAGCCGTGGATATGGCAGACCTTTGTCTTTTTGTTATTGATGCCCGAGCTGGTGTCTTACCTGCAGATTATATTTTTGCGGATATTTTAAGAAAAAAGGCCACAAGAGTCGTTTTGGCAGCGAATAAAGCAGAGGGTAGAGCAGGAGAAGCGGGTCTCCTAGATGCATATTCTCTGGGGTTAGGCGAGCCTCTAAGATTATCTGCAGAGCACGGCGAAGGTATGGGAGAATTAGCGTATGTATTAAGACCATTTTTAGATTCTGCTGAAAGTGATTGTGACGATGGTCAACCAGAAATTGATATTGAGATTTCTGCTGATCAAGCATTTGATTATGAGCTACCATCTCCTAACAAACCTTTGCAAGTTGCAGTAGTTGGAAGGCCTAATGCCGGCAAGTCTACTCTTATAAATAAAATTCTTGATGAAGAACGGCTTTTGACAGGGCCAGAAGCGGGAATTACACGTGATGCTATTTCTATTAGCACTGATTGGGATGGTGCTGCGGTTCGTATTTTTGATACAGCAGGGATTAGAAGGCGATCAAAAGTCCAAGAAAAATTAGAAAAACTTAGTGTCTCTGATGCACTTAGAGCCGTGAAATTTGCTGAAGTCGTTGTTGTTCTTTTAGATGCTAATATACCTTTTGAGCAACAAGATTTACGTATTGCAGATTTAGCAGAACGAGAAGGTAGAGCTGTCGTTCTTGCAATAAATAAATGGGATCTTGAAAAAGACAAATCTAAAAAGTCAAAAGAGTTAAGAGAAAAGTTTCTTCGTTTATTACCTCAACTTCGCGGGGCTCCATTAGTTTTTGTCTCTGCGGTTACTGGTAAAGGAGTTGATAAACTTCGAGAGGGGATTCTTTCTGCTCACAAGGTATGGAACAAGAGAGTGTCAACCGCAGAGTTGAATAGATGGTTGTCTGGAATGCTTGAACAACATCCGCCTCCTGCACCTCAAGGAAGAAGAATTAAATTAAGATACGCTACTCAAGTAAAAGCTAGACCTCCCGGGTTTGTTGTAATGTGCTCGCATCCAGATGCCCTTCCAGCAAGTTACTCGAGGTATTTAGTGAATGGATTAAGAGACAGTTTTGAGCTTCCTGGAACTCCAATTCGTTTATTTTTCAGAAGTCAAAGTGAAGAAAATCCATTTAAAAATCGGAAGAAAAAGAGCTCATCAAAACTCAGAAAGCACTTAAATAAAACTAATAAGGGTTTAAATACTTGAGTTAGAAAATCGTATCAGATTCGATATTCTTTTGATAAGATTTCACTAGGTTCCCAAACCTTGTGAATTGACCCTCAAAGCTTAATTCAACAGATCCAATCGGTCCATGTCTTTGCTTTCCAATTATTATCTCGGCTTTTCCATGCACGGATTCCATAACTTGTTGCCATTTAAGCATTCCTTCTAAGTCATGATCACCAGGTTTCTCTCGTTCGCGATAATATTCCTCTCTGTAAACAAACATAACAACGTCAGCATCTTGTTCGATTGACCCTGACTCTCTCAAATCTGCCAATTGTGGTCTCTTATCATCTCGATTTTCGACTTGGCGAGATAGTTGTGATAACGCTATAACTGGGATGTCTAACTCTTTTGCTATAGCTTTTAAGCCCTGGGTAATTTCTGACACCTCGTTTACTCGACCGTCTTTTGAGTTAGTTCCTCGAACAAGCTGCAAATAGTCTACTATTAAAATGTCCAAACCATGAGTTCTTTTCAGCCGCCTAGCCCTAGCTGATAACTGACTTATTGGCAGCGCCGGTGTATCATCGATAAATAACGGACAACTTTCTAAAGTTTTGGCTGCTTCGACAAACCTTCGGAACTCTGTTTCTGTCATGTCACCTCTTCTAATTTGCTCAGATGAGACTTCCGCAGCTTCTGATAGGACCCTTGCTGCAAGTTGTTCGGAAGACATCTCTAACGAGAAGAAACCCACGCAACCACCATTAATGGTACCTTCTGACCCATCTGGAAGTGGCCCTTTTTTATGACTCTTTGCTATATTAAACGCGATGTTAGTTGCTAATGATGTTTTACCCATTGAGGGCCGTCCGGCAATGATAAGGAGATCAGACTTGTGCAATCCACCTAACTTCTTATCTATATCAGCTAACCCAGATGATATACCTGCTAAACCTCCATCACGCTGATACGCAAGGTTTGCCGCATTAACAGCGTCGGTTACTGCAGAAAGAAAGCTTTGGAATCCAGTCTGTGATTTTCCTCCTTCGCTTAAGTTATATAATCTTTGTTCGGCATCTACGATTTGTTCGTCAGGCCCGTTGTCTGTCTGTATATCTACCGCATTTAAAGCTATTTCTTCTCCTAAAAGAATTAGTTCGCGCCTTACTGCTAAATCATAGATCATTTGCGCATAGTCTTTAGCTGCAAAAGAAGAAATAGATGAACCTTGAAGTTTTACTAAATATGCTGGACCTCCAAGCTCTTGGAGACCTTCATCATCTTCGAAGTATGTTTTAAGAGTTACTGGAGAGACAAGAAGATTTTTTCCAATTCGTGAAGCTGATGTTTCAAAAATTCTCTTATGAACAGGTTCAAAAAAGTGATCACTATTAATGATCGATGAAACTCTATCGAAGACTTCATTATTTAGAAGAATTGCGCCTAATAACTGTTGTTCAGCTTCGATATTATGAGGTGATTGTACGGTCGATTGTATTTTTTCTAAAGAGCCTGGCAAAGTATTAACAGAGTTCATATCTTCCTCGTGTACAATTTTAATCTATTAAATAACAGTGTTCCTCAACTAATCAATCTGTATTTCCTGTGGATAGATTGTGGATTATTTAGGTGAATTGAATGAAGACGGTTTACATATTTATAACATAAGCACTTTCAAAGTATTTTTATTTTTTATTTTGTTCTTGCCATAGTCTTGGTTCTCGTAAGAAATTTTCCACATCCTCTAAGGTCTTTGTATCAAAGGTGTTACGCTTCTTTGCAACGGCTAAAACATCCCACCATGTACATAAGTAATGAAGATCAGTTCGGTGATCTTTTAATTTTTTTAGAGTTTCAGGAAAAATATCGTAATAAAAGATTACCGCTGTATTGTTACACTTTGCACCAGTCGCCCGAATTGCATCTATAAAGCTAATCTTTGAACCACCGTCAGTGGTCATATCTTCAATCAAAAGGACTCTGTCATTCTTCGTCATTACGCCTTCTATGCGTGCATTTCTACCATAGCCTTTTGGTTTTTTTCTTACATAGGTTAACGGTAGAGCTAATCTTTCGGCGATCAAGGCAGAAAATGGGATTCCAGCTGTTTCTCCACCTGCAATATTATTAAATGCTTCGAATCCTGCCTCTCTCAATACTGTGCAAGCTAAAAAATCCATTAAAGCTGATCTTACCCTAGGAAACGATATAAGTTTTCTACAATCAATATACGTTGGAGAAGGAAGCCCACTGGCAAGAGTAAATGGGTCTTGTGAGTTAAAGTGTACAGCGTTTACGTCCAATAACATAGCCGCACTTAATTCTGCAATTTCTTTTTTTGACGGAAAACCTGTTGAGATCATAATTAGTAAATCATCCTATTTTATCATTTGTCATAGTACCTGCCAATTTAGTTCATAGCCGGGATCAAAAATAGTTATATCGCCTTCTATTGTACTTATCGTATTAGGGGAGATAGGTGGAGTTCCCTTAGAAAGAGTAAGAAAAGATTTATTTGGTTCTAGATTATAAAAAGTGGCCCCATTAATTGAGATAAATGCTTCTAGTTTGTTAAGCGCTGCTTGTTCCTCAAATATATGCGCTAGAATAGGAATGCTGTTAGTAGCCGTAAAACAGCCAGCACAACCGCAGGCCGACTCTTTCGCAGTATTGACGTGAGGAGCAGAGTCTGTGCCAAGAAAAAAGGAAGTCTCTCCAGAAGTTGCAGCCTCTAATAACGCCAATCTATGATGCTCTCTTTTTGCTATTGGTAAGCAGTAATAATGTGGTTTAATTCCACCGACTAAAATATCATTTCGATTTATTACCAGGTGGTGGGTAGTAATGGTGGCAGCCAAGTCTGAATTCTCACTCCTTACATAATCAACTGCCGTTTTTGTAGTGATATGTTCTATTACTGTTTTTAAACCAGGAATATCGTTTCGAAGTGGCATTAGTATTTTTTCAATAAAAACGGCTTCACGATCAAAAATATCTACATTACTATCTGTAACTTCTCCATGGATACATAATGGTAATCCAACGTTTGTCATATATTCTAAAACAGGTTTTATTTTCTCAAAGTTATTTACTCCAGATGAAGAGTTTGTTGTTGCACCAGCTGGATATAATTTAATCGCAGTGATTACGCCTGTTTCAACGCCAAGTTTTATTTCACTAATACTTGTATCTTCCGTTAAATATAGTGTCATTAACGGTTTGAAATCTGAGCCCTTTGGTAGCAAATTTAATATCTGATCTTTATATTTAATAGCTTGAGCTACTGTGGTGATCGGGGGGACTAGGTTAGGCATTACAAGAGCTCGATTAAAATGCCGTTCTGACTCAGGCAGAACTGCTTTAAGTAACTCTCCATCCCTAAGATGTAGATGCCAATCATCAGGCTTTTTAATTACTAGCTTTGTCATTTTAAATAATTTTATCTATCTATTAGCTCTAGCATTTGTTTATTTACTTCCTACCTCTAAGTCTTAAAAAAAAGCTTGCAGTCCCGTAATAGCTCTACCCAAAATCAAAGCATGAATATCATGGGTGCCCTCATAAGTGTTTACTGTCTCAAGGTTCATAACGTGCCGCATAACTTGATACTCTTCAGAGATGCCATTCCCTCCGTGCATATCTCTGGAGGCCCTCGCTATATCAAGAGCTTTACCACAGTTATTTCTCTTCATCATTGAAATCATTTCAGGAGCCGCTTTTCCATCATCCATTAGTCGACCTACCCTTAGAGCTCCTTGGAGACCAAGTGTAATTTCTGTTTGCATATCTGCTAATTTCTTTTGATATAATTGTGTTTGCGCGAGGGGTTTTTTAAACTGTTTGCGGTCTAGCCCATATTGCCGAGCGGCTTTCCAACAGAACTCCGCTGAGCCCATTACTCCCCAACTTATTCCATATCTAGCACGATTTAGGCAGCCAAAAGGGCCTTTCAAGCCTTCAACATTTGGCAATAAGTTTTCAGAAGGAACAAAAACATTATCCATTACTATCTCACCAGTTGTCGATGTTCTTAAAGAAAGTTTGCCACCTATTTTAGGTGCCGATAACCCTTTCATCCCTTTTTCAAGGATGAAACCTCTAATCTTTCCACCATGCTCTTCTGACTTTGCCCAAACAATGAATATATCTGCAAAAGGGCTGTTTGAAATCCACATCTTAGTTCCAGAAATTTTATAACCATTAGTTGTTTTCGTTGCAAATGTTCTCATTCCACTGGGGTCAGAGCCTGCGTCAGGTTCAGTTAAACCAAAGCAACCTATAAAGTCTCCTGAGGCTAAACTGGGTAAGTATTTTGTCTTCTGAGCCTCAGAACCATATGCAAATATTGGGTACATTACTAACGAGGATTGAACTGACATCATAGACCTGTATCCCGAGTCAATTTTTTCAATCTCTTTAGCTACTAGCCCGTAAGTGACATATGTTGATCCTAAACCTCCAAATTGTTCGGGAATTGTTATGCCAAGTAAACCTGTCGCACCCATCTCTTTGAAAATCTCTGGGGAGCTATGTTCTTCTGAAAATGCCTTAATAACTCTTGGAGCAAGTTTTTCGTTTGCAAACGATTCAGCGGCACTTTTAAACATTCTTTCATCGTCCGACAATTGATCCTCTAAGAAAAAAGGGTCCTCCCAACTAAAGCGATTCATATCTGGTAGGTCTTTCATATTGCTTGGGTTGGCTGAGTTCACTTTTTGTGCTCCAATACTTTTTGTTTACTGTGGGTAAGCTTTAAGACCTTAGGCGGTTTAGCATGAATTTTTGGAAGTTATTATAGATTTTGAAGTTATTATAGATATTACCACTTTTTTGAATGTCGAGAATTAGATCTTTTACGATACTAAGCTTATATCTTAAAACTTTCTAGTGTAAAAGCTTTGTCAAAGGGCTTTGGGTAATTATTTATTTTATATAGATTAACCAAGTAATAGTTACTAGAGAAAATACTTTTAGTTATGGTCTAGATTTTAATTATATGGGTTTTTTATATGGATCAATTTAACATTACTTTACCTACTGCTTTGGAATGGCACGTAAGTGGAATTGGTGCCGCTGTAGCTACGGTGATTCGGACCTGGGGATCTGCGCCGCGGCCAGTTGGAAGTCAGTTAGCGGTCAGTGGTGAAGGAGATATAATTGGTTCAGTATCTGGGGGATGTGTAGAAGGGGCAGTGATAATCGAGGCTTTAAACACTTTAAAGACAGGTAGAAATGTAATTTTAGAATATGGAGTTTCAGATGAAGATGCATTTGCGGTTGGACTCGCCTGCGGAGGGAATATTCAAATATTAGTTGAACCGGTTGGTTTTGGACTTTCAGAAAATATAGTAGCTGAGTTAGTATGCAGATGTCAGCGTAGAGAGCCGGTAGCGTATTCTATAGATATTAAGTCGGGAGTTAACAAAGTAATAACCTTGGATATTAACGCTGGAAAAGAAAACGTTGGAACACATACTTCTGGTTTTTATGGTGCAGAGTTTTTAGTAATATATGAAGAACCACTTAGGATGGCAGTTATTGGGGGGGTCCATATTGCTCAACCATTAGTAAGTATCGCAAGGATGTCAGGTTTTGCTGTAATGGTAATCGACCCTCGGTCAACTTTTTTAAATGCGATAAGATTTCCTAATGTAGAACTTAGTAATCTTTGGCCCGACGAAGCATTGAAAGCTTTTAAACCTGATAGTAGAACCGCTATAATTACATTAAGCCATGATCCTAAAATAGATGATCTTGGATTAATTGAGGCTTTAAATTCAAACTGTTTTTATATTGGCTGCCTTGGTTCAAAAAAAACACATTCTAAAAGGTTGGATCGTCTATCCAAAATTGTTAATTCTGATGTTTGTTTGAGTAGATTACATGGACCAATTGGTTTAAAAATACAAAGTAGAACACCCACAGAGATAGCAATTTCTATTATGGCGGAGGTTATTCAATCTTTAAGAGTAAATTGAAATTAGTTATTTTAATAAGTGTGGATAAGTCATAACCCATTTTAAAGTACTTAATAGAAATACTTTTGAAACTATATTTTAAAAAATTTGATATATTAGAGAGGCTCT
>CAJWHE010000021.1 GCA_913041145.1 uncultured Paracoccaceae bacterium | reverse complement strand
CTAGGAGATTAACGCGAGCGATAAGAGCCCAAGGAGCACCAAATGTAACTATAGCTCATAATCCTGAAGGGAAATTCGAAATAGAAAAGATGGTACGTTCTGCAAGGGCGTCCAAGGGGCTAGAAGGGTCTGACCTAGCGGCAAAGGTCACTCATTTAGACCCTTATAAATGGTATGAAGGGCGGTGGAGTTGGCCCAAAGGGCATAGCAATATTAAAAAAGAGGATCATAAGGTAGTGGCAATCGATTATGGGGCAAAACGTAATATTCTTCGTTGTCTAAAGAATTCAGGATGTGACGTAACAGTACTTCCTGCAGATTCCACTTTAAAGACAATACTCTCTCATAATCCTGAGGGGGTATTTCTATCAAATGGCCCAGGTGACCCAGCAGCTACAGGTAAATATGCAGTCCCAGTGATAAGAGGCTTGTTAAAAAATAACATTCCAATTTTTGGGATATGCTTAGGTCATCAGATGCTAGCATTAGCTCTTGGTGCCGAAACTATTAAAATGAATCATGGGCATCATGGAGCAAATCATCCAGTAAAAGATGTTGAAACAGGAAAAGTTGAAATAACATCTATGAACCATGGCTTCGCAGTCGATAGCCAAACTTTGCCTGACAACGTAATAGAAACCCACGTTTCACTTTTTGATGGATCAAACTGTGGAATACGCGCAAAAGATAAAGATGCTTTTAGCGTTCAGTATCATCCAGAGGCATCTCCTGGCCCTCAGGATAGTTATCATTTATTTGAGAAGTTTACTGAACAAATTTTAAGAAATAAATTAAGTTCAACGCACACTGGTTAATAGTTTCTTATCTTAGCTAATGAAAAATTAATTTTCGCTATCTATTTACTTCCAGTATTACCCCCTTATTAAATGTAAAAAATTTTTTAGAAAAGTATTATGATTTCAAATAGTTTCAAACATGTAAACAGCTGGGTATTTGACCTAGATAATACGCTATACTCACCAGAGGTATGCTTGTTTGATCAAATAGAAAAAAAGATGACTGATTGGATTTCTCAAAAACTTTCAATAACAAAGGAATCTGCAGACATCTTACGTAGTCAATATTGGAAAAAATATGGTACATCGCTGGCTGGTTTAATGCGAGAACATAAAATCGAACCCGAAGAGTACCTAACTTATGTTCATGACATCTCATTTGATAACTTGACTGAAAACCTGGTATTAAAAAACCTCATAGAAAATTTACCAGGAAAGAAAATTGTATATACAAATGGTACAGCTCCGTATGCTAAAAATGTCTTATCGGCATTGGGTTTATTAAATGTTTTTTCAAGTATTTATGGGGTTGAAGATGCAGATTATAATCCAAAGCCAGAGTACAAAGCATATGAACTTGTTTTTAAAAAAGATGGGTTAAACCCTTTAACTAGTGCAATGTTTGAAGATGAGCCTAGAAATTTAAAAGTCCCACATCAATTAGGTATGAAAACTATTTTTGTATCCCCTGCGCCAAAAAATGAACCTTATATAGATTTTCACACTTCTGATTTGAGCGGCTTTCTGAAGCACCTGATCTAAAAAGACTTTTTTAAATCAACGGTTAGCATTAAACAGTTTGTTATGACTCAATCATGCGATATATTAGTTTGTGGCGGTGGAATTTCTGGTCTCCTAGCTACGGCATTTTTTGGAATATCAGGTTATAAAGTAATCTGTGTTGACCCTAAAGTTAATGATGAAACATCAATTACTAAAAATCTAGATTTAAGAAGTACAGCTTTTTTACAGCAGTCAATAAAGCTTATGCAAAAGTTTAATATTTGGAATGACCTTATTCCTTATGCCACACCATTGTTTACTATGCGTATAATTGATGCCGGTGGAGAAAATGAACTTCCTAGGACTAGGCGTGATTTTAATTCCTCAGAAATATCCGGACTTCCCTTTGGATGGAACATACCAAATTCTACACTTAAGGAAGAGTTGATTAAAAAAATCTATACTCTTTCTAACGTACAATTATGTTTTGGTGTGAACTCAACCAAGATAGTTACTCGAACGAGCGAAGCAAAAGTATGGTTAAGTAACGGTGAAAATATTAAAGCTAAACTTATTATCGGCGCAGATGGTAAAAACTCTTTCGTAAGGAAAACTCTTGGCATCAAATCTAGTATTAGTAATTTTAAGCAATCCGCTTTAGCTTTTGCTGTTAATCACTCAGTTTCTCATCAAAACATATCTACTGAAATTCATATGAGTGGTGGTCCCTTCACTCTAGTCCCACTTAACGAACGCAATGGTCAGCATAGATCAGCTGTCGTTTGGATGGAGAAAACAACTTGCGCAAAAAAGCTAATTCAGCTCAGTAAAGATCTATTTCAAGATAAGGTAAATAAAAGATCATGTGGTGTGCTGGGGAACTTAACTATAGACTCAAAAATTTCTCTATGGCCAGTAGTAAGCCAGCTTTCTGAAACATTCTATTCAGAACGGACAGTATTAATAGCAGAAGCAGCACACTCCTCTCCCCCTATAGGCGCACAGGGATTAAACATGGGTATCTCAGACATAAGCACATTATTCGATTTGGTTGAAAAAAATGGTCTAGACAGTGAAAGTGCAATTGCAGAGTATAGCAGATTAAGACGACTGAAAGTAAATTTAAGAATGAAGGGGATAGATACTTTAAACTTAACTTCGATGGCCAAGACGCAATGGTTTAAAGATTTTCGTAATAAATCACTAGGTTTAATGCATGATATTACTCCTATACGTGACCAATTAATGAAATACGGCATGACTGCACTTTAAACTGGCTAGAGTAGTACTAGTTATATCTATATTTTTTGTTAAAGAGTTTTAAGAACGTATTTTAGACCCTAATGGATCATATACCGAACTCTCGATCACAGTGGCATTTCGTTCTTCTCCAACAATATGGGTTTGGAGTATTGTTCCATGTTTTAAGTATTTTTTATCTACCATAGCAAGCGCAAGGGATTTCTTTACAAAGTGCCCATATCCACCGGAAGTTATATACCCTACTTTCTTCCCATTATCCCAGACTGGCTCATAACCAGATGCATCAGCATCTAATGCATCAACTTCTAGCATAACTAGTTGTCTGGATGGAGTACTGCTAACTTTAAGGTCTTTAGGGCTCAGTTTTCCAATAAATTTATCTTTTTCCCAATCTATCCATCTATGCATACCTGTTTCAAAGGGAGTGTAGTCTTGCTTGAATTCAGCTGACCAAATTCCAAAACCCTTCTCCAAGCGAAGGGAGTTCATAGCATAGAATCCAAACTCACGAATATTAAATTCAGCACCGGCCTCTAATAAGATTTCCCTCAACGAGATGTGTTCAAGAGCTCCACAATTGATTTCGTATCCAAGCTCACCACACACAGAAAGGCGTCCAACTTTTGCTCTAATTAACC
Organism: uncultured Paracoccaceae bacterium; assembly: GCA_913041145.1. Classification (GTDB taxonomy): domain Bacteria; phylum Pseudomonadota; class Alphaproteobacteria; order Rhodobacterales; family Rhodobacteraceae. The sequence continues at coordinate 27,522 of CAJWHE010000021.1, read as the reverse complement.
CAACATCCATTTCTCGACAGGACAAAAATGGCATGCTTTCATTACTAACATCACTGTGAGTCAGTTTTGATAAAACATCTCGCGACTTTGGTCCAGTTATCGAAAAACCGACAGTTGTATCTGAGATATCTTTTACTGAAACTCCGTCTTCCATGTGGTCTTCAAACCACCTCATATGCCACTCTCTCAAGTAGTAACTACCCATCGCCCACCAGGAACCATCACCCCAATTAAAGAGAGTTAAATCACCCTTAAGACGTCCACTAGGAGCAAGCATCACAGCTAACCTGGTTCGGCCAGCCTTAGGCAGTGTCGTTGCCATTACAAAATTTAACCATTTTTTTGCATTAGGTCCTTTTATTTCAAACCTAGAAAAGCCTGAGATATCTAAAAGCCCAACGTCTTCTCGAACCGACTTAACTTCTTTTTCTACTTCAACAAAAGCGTTAGATCTCTTAAGTGTAGGCGTTTCTTCAAAACCCTTAGGGCCAAATAGTAAAGGGACTTCTAAACCCCAGCTTTCTCCCCACTTACACCCTTTTGCTGTCATTGCTGAGTAAGCTGGCGCTTTCTTAAGAGCCCTTCCCGCAGGTAACTGCTCATTAGGATAAGTCATAACAAACCGTCGCGAATAAAACTGCCCAGTAGTCTGCTTAATATACTCTCGATTTGATGAAAATTTTCCATATCGAGCTATATCCATTGGCCAAGAGTCTGCTTCACTCTCTCCGTAAATCATCCATTCTGCTAGAGTTTTACCTACGCCACCACCCTGTAAAAATCCTGCCATTACGCCACACGCTAACCAGTAGTTTTTAAGACCTCTTATTGGCCCAACTAAAGGATTTCCATCAGGGGAGAACGTGAAAGCACCGTTTACCCATTTCTTTATTCCAATATTTTCTAAAGTCGGATACCGATTATATGCCTCAATCAACTCTGGACCAATTCGATCGGTATCTTCTTGTAGTAACTCAAACCCATAATCCCAGGGAGCACCGTCAACTTCCCAGTGCTGATGGTTTAACTCATATATTCCTATCAAAATCCCCTTTTGGTCTTGTCGCATATAAGTAAACCCCTCAAGGTCGACCGTCATAGGAACCTCAAAATCTATTGCCTCAAGTTCTGGGATAGTATCAGTTATAAAGTAATGGTGTGATAAAGGTGAAACAGGTAAGTCAAGGCCAACCATACGACCTAGTTGTTTTGCCCATAATCCACCTGCATTTACAACGTGCTCGGCATGAATAATACCCTTTTGGGTTATAACATCCCAACTCCCATCCCCACGTTGCTTTAACTCTTCAACTTTATTGTGTTCTACTACTTCTGCTCCAAGTTTACGGGCAGCTCCAGCATAAGCATGTACTGTCCCAGTAGTATCAACATAGCCCTCTCTATCAGCCCACAGACCTCCTAAAATACCAGTAATATCCATTATAGGACATTTTTCTTTAATTTGGGCTGGCGACATTAAGTAACAATCTTCAATTCCTATAGATTGAAACACTCGAAAGGCTGATTTTAACCATTGCCAACGCTCCGGTGTAGAAGCAACTGTTATCCCACCAGTCATATGCAACCCAATATTTTGACCACTTTCTTTTTCAATTTCGGCAAGTAAATCAATTGTATAGGCTTGCAAAGAAGCCATAGTAGGGTCTGCATTTAATGCATGAATTCCTCCAGCAGCATGCCAACTTGAGCCAGCAGTAAGAATCGATCTCTCTAAGAGAACAACGTCTTTCCAACCAAATTTCGCAAGATGGTAAAGAACAGATGCCCCCACGACACCACCACCAATAACTACTACCTTGTATTTATCATTCATTTTAGTCCCCGTATTACACTACAGAAAAATACTTTATTAAAAAAATTAGGATTCAAGGCGTAAAGATTTGTTCAAAAGCTTGATCTAAAGTTGATAAAGTACTTTCAATATTCTTTAGTTTATCTAATCCAAAAAGGCCTAACCGAAAAGTACTGAATTCTGGAGGCTCATCACATTTTAACGGCACCCCAGCTGCAATTTGAAACCCAAGCTCTTTAAATCGTGATCCATTTTGAATATCAGAAGAATTAGTGTAGCTAACAACAACACCAGGAGCACCAAAACCGTCTGCCGCCACTGACTTAATACCCAAATTTTTTAGAGATTTTCTAACAGATTTACCAAGTTTCCACTGAGCATCAAACGCTGTTGAAAATCCAAATTCACGAGTCTCTGATAAAGTATCTCTAAAAACTTTTAAAGAATCTGTAGGCATAGTTGCATGATATGCATGACCTCCGGCTTCATAGGTTTCCATAATTGAAAGCCATTTCTTTAAATCCATAGCAAAACTATCTGACTCAGTCGTATTTATTTTTTCTCTAGCATTAGTCGACATCATAACTAAACCTGCACATGGCTGAGAAGACCATCCTTTTTGAGGTGCCGAAATTAGAATATCAACCCCTGTATCTTCCATATCTATCCATACGCATCCACTAGCAATACAATCTAAAACCATTAGTGCATTAACAGAATGCGCCGCTTTGGAAAGCTCTCTAATGTAATTATCTGGAAGTATAATACCCGCTGAAGTTTCAACATGAGGCGCAAAAACGAAGTCCGGTTTTTCAGCTTTAATCTTTGCAACAACCTCATCAATTGGAGCAGGTTCAAAGCTTGATTGCAGGTTATTACCAAACTGTTTTGCTTTCATAACAATGGCAGAGCTACAAATATTACCTGTCTCAAATATCTGGCTCCATCTATACGAAAACCATCCATTTCTGACGACTAGTGCAGTCTTTCCCGACATAAACTGTCTCGCTACAGATTCCATTGCAAAGGTTCCTCCGCCTGGAACCAGCGCAATACTATTAGCCTTATAAACCTCTTTCAGTGTACTGGATATATCATTCATTACACCTCCAAATAAGTCAGACATATGATTTAATGATCTATCAGTAAAAACAACTGAAAACTCTTTTAACCCATTTGGGTCAACATTGCTGTGCGAAATTACCATGATATTTACTCTCCATTACAGATTTTAAATTAAATAATATATTTTTTATATATAAATTTAAAGTATATTTATTATTTTAGTATTTAATTTTATTCCACCAAGGGACCAGGGCGCCGCTCTTCGCTAAGAAGTACATTTGCCTCAACATTTCCCACACCAGGTAGTGTCATAATTCTTCGCCTTAAAATACGTTCAAAGTCTGACAAGTCTTTAGAAACAATCCTTAACCTATAGTCATACAAACCAAGTACATGCTGTATCGCTTGCACTTCTGGAATTGAAATTACTGCCCGTTCAAAATCACTAAGTGACACTCTACCCTTCGTTGCAAGTTTTATCCCTAAGAATACAGTTACTCCAAAACCTAGCTTTTCTTTATCCAAGTTAACCCGATAACCAGTAATTACATGTTTTTCTAACCTCTTTATTCGTCTCCAAGCTACTGGTTGACTAAGGCCTAACTTCCGTCCAAGTGCACCAGCATTATTATTCCCGTGAGAAGATAAGGCCAATAATAATTGATGATCAATGTGATCCAAATGTATCATAATGGTAACATTTCATTTGATTTCACGGATGCTATATGCATCAACGCCTCTACTTCCAAAATATTTGGTAAAGTTAAGATCTGTGACATATATAGCTCTTGATAATGCCCCATATCTCTAGCCAAAACACTTAATCTTACATCGACACTCCCCAAAAAAGTTTGAATTTCAATGACCTGCGGTATTTTACGTGCACCCTGTATAAAATCCTCAAAAGCTCTTGGCTGGCTTTTATCAAGGTTTATTCTGAGTGAGACCTCAACTTCATAACCTAACGAACGCCAGTCAATTATTGCATGAGTTGATATAATTATATTTTTAGCTTTTAACTTTTCCACCCGACGCCAGCAGGTAGTACTTGTTACGCCACATAAATCCGCAAGCTCTCCAACACCGATTGTCGGTGATTGCTGTAAGTGCTTTAAAATTTCTTTATCAATAGTGTTAATTATGATTTTTCCTTTTTTTAAACATTATATGAATAATTTTTTCGTAATTATATAAATTTATACAATAAATAAAAAATATTATTATAATTAATAGTATATACATACTACCTATAAAAGCCATAAGTTCAATTGAAAGGAAAAATATATGCGTGTTTATTATGATCGAGACTGTGATATTAATCTTATAAAAGACAAAAAAGTGGCCATTTTAGGTTACGGATCCCAGGGCCATGCCCACGCTCTTAACTTAAGAGACAGTGGAGCTCAAAACCTAGTTGTTGCACTTCGTGATGGATCACCTTCAACAAAAAAAGCAGAAGGCGAAGGACTAAAAGTCATGGGTATTGAAGAAGCTGCATCCTGGTGTGATTTAATGATGTTTACTATGCCAGATGAGTTGCAAGCTGAAACATATAAAAAGCATGTCCACGATCATATTAAAAGTGGTGCCGCAATTGCATTTGCGCACGGTCTAAACGTCCATTTCGGTTTAATTCAACCAAAAGAGGGATTAGACGTAATAATGATGGCTCCCAAAGGCCCTGGGCACACTGTTCGTGGCGAGTTCGTTAAAGGTGGTGGAGTGCCATGCCTTGTTGCTGTTGATAACGATGCATCAGGGAAAGCATTAGAAATTGGTTTAAGTTATTGCTCAGCAATTGGTGGTGGTCGTTCCGGTATAATAGAAACAAATTTTCGAGAGGAGTGCGAGACTGATCTATTTGGTGAACAAGCTGTTCTCTGTGGAGGCATTGTAGAATTAATCCGTATGGGCTTTGAGACATTAGTCGAAGCTGGTTATGCGCCTGAAATGGCTTATTTTGAATGCCTACATGAAGTAAAACTAATAGTTGATTTAATATATGAAGGTGGAATCGCCAATATGAATTATTCAATCTCCAATACAGCAGAGTATGGTGAATACGTGAGCGGTCCAAGAGTACTACCTTACGAGGAAACAAAAGCTAGAATGAAAGGTATCCTAAATGATATTCAGACTGGAAAGTTTGTTAGGGATTTCATGACAGAAAATGCTGTTGGACAACCATTTTTTAGAGGTACCCGTAGACGGAACGATGCTCACCAAATCGAAGCTACTGGAGAAGTATTACGAGGAATGATGCCTTGGATTTCTGCTGGTAAATTAGTTGATCAAGAGAGAAATTAATTATTTAATGCTAATGGAGATACCTAAAAGGTATCTCCTCTTACTTTTAATGGAGACATTAAATAACTAAATCAATCGCCATCTCTCCAGATAACCCAGGTAAATTAAACTGGTTTCTGATGTGTGCTTTAGGGCTTATTTGGGGCGGTTCATTCTTATTTATAAAAATCTCACTAGAAACAGTTGGTCCTTGGACATCGGCTGCAATGCGAACTCTCATAGCCGGAATACTTCTATCCACTATTGCTCCTACAATGGGACAGAAATTTACACATATTCAAAATTTAAAATCATGGGTTTTTGGAATATTAATTGGTGTTGTATCAATTGCTCTTCCACTTTATTTACTCAGTTGGGGACAGCAACACGTCTCATCAGCATTTGCAGGTGTTTCAATGAGTTCCATACCCCTTTTAGTACTTCCACTTGTCTACATTTTCTCTCCCGATGAAAGTATAGGGCCAAGAAGAATTATTGGGTTTCTATTAGGGTTTTTAGGCATAATTGTTTTATTTGACCTTGAAACTACTGAAATAGGAACAAATCTTACCGAGGTATTGGGACAACTAGCATGCTTTATGGCAGCGCTATGCTATGCTGTTGGGTCAGTTCTGACTAGAAATGCACCCAGAATGCCACCATTGATTTTTGCGGCTATCACATTAATGGCTGCAGCTCTTATACTCACTCCTTTAGCTATTTATTACGAGGGATTCCCAACTGAGATTTCGTTAAGATCTTTATCTTCTTTACTATATTTAGCAATTTTTGCCTCAGCCCTAGGGGCCGTACTTAGAATTCATATAACTAAAAGTGCAGGCTCTTTATTTATGAGCTTAACAACCTACCAAATCCCAATTTGGGCGATATTATATAGTGTTACTTTTTCTAATGAAGAGTTACCACCAACTTTATTTATAGGTCTATTAATCATTTTGTTAGGAATTGGAACAAGTCAATCCAGAGCTATAATAGGGTTTTTGAAGAAATAATTTTAATCATTTCCACTCTCTAATTTAATTTTTTCAGCTATTTCATCTATCACGCTATTCAATAGGGCTTCATCTTCGCACTCTGCCATTATACGAATTAGTGGCTCTGTTCCTGATTTGCGTATCAAGACACGGCCTATACTAAAAAGTTTTTTCTCTAGGCGATTTATAGTTTTCTGAACTGAATCAACTTTTAATGGATCTTTATTAGGACTGTAACCTATGTTCAAAAGTTTTTGAGGGTATGCTTCAAATTGATGTAATAGTAAACTTGCCGGAGTGTTTTCCTTTTTCATTATTGATAAGAACTGTAAAGCCGCCACTATCCCGTCACCAGTTGTGGAATGGTCGGTCATTACAATATGACCTGACTGTTCACCACCTAAGTTATAGCCACCTTTACGCATTGCCTCCACAACATACCTATCACCAACAGATGTTCTTAATAGTTTTACTGACTTACTTTTTAAGTAACGTTCCAGTCCTAAATTAGACATGACAGTTGAAACTAGTGTTCCACCAGTTAAAATACCTTGGGCAGCCCATCTGCTTGCAAGTGCAGCTAAAATCTGATCCCCATCACCTTCAACTCCAAACTCATCAATTAGAATTACCCTATCAGCATCTCCATCCAGACATATTCCAAGATCTGCCTTATTTAAAAGAACCGCTTCCTTGATTGCTTTTGCATTCGTAGACCCACAGTCTTTGTTAATATTAAACCCATCAGGATTAACTCCGATTGGTATGACGTCAGCTCCCAGCTCCCACAAAGCCTCAGGAGCACTTTTATATGAAGCTCCATTAGCACAATCTACAACTATTTTTATTCCATCTAATCTTAAACCTGACGGAAAAGTACTTTTTACTCGTTCAACGTATCTACCCAAGCCATCATCAATACGTTTTGCCTTGCCAATATTTTCAACACTAGCTCTATCAATATCGTGCTCTAGCAACTCCTCTATCTCTGCCTCAGCCTGATCATTTAACTTGTAACCATCAGGTCCAAAAAGTTTGATGCCATTGTCATAATACGGATTATGTGAAGCTGAGATCATAATCCCAAGATCAGCTCTCATAGATCGTGTAAGCAAACCTACTCCTGGCGTAGGGATTGGTCCCAATAAAAATACGTTCATTCCAGTTGACGTTAAACCTGCAGTAAGCGCATTCTCCAGCATATAACCAGACCGTCGTGTATCTTTTCCTATAACAACTCGATGCTGGTTTCCATCTCTCCGAAAATACCTTCCAGCCGCAGCCCCTAGCTTTAATGACATTTCTGCATTTATTGGATACTGATTAGCTCGTCCACGCACACCATCTGTTCCAAAAAATTTTCTTACCATCTAATGTCCTAATCGTCTAAGTTAAATTGTTCAAAATATCCAAGTTAGTCACAATTCATAGCCTTCCACATCTTAGTGGCTTGACAGTTCCCTACTATATCATGGACGCGCAGTATTTGCACACCCTGCCGTAAACCCTCTAAGCTTACAGCAATAGAGCCAGCCAGTCTCTTTTTAGGTTCTGCTTCCCCAGTTATAGTGCCTATGAACCTTTTCCTTGAAGCTCCAAGAAGTACTGGGCAACCTAACGAATGAAATAAACTTAAACCATTTAGCAAAATCAGATTATGCTCCATAGTTTTTCCAAAACCAATTCCAGGATCTACAACTATTTTTGATCTTGGTATTCCTAATAGATCAGTATCCTTAAGCCTATCAGCAAGAAAATCATAAACATCTAAAAGGACGTTTTCATAGCGTGGTAAGTTTGAAGAGTCTGTTGTCATTGGTTCAGAATGCATCAAACAGACTGGGGCATTATTAATTTTTACTACGTTTACCATATTAGTATCAGAAATCATCGCCGAAATGTCATTAACAAAATCAACCCCTGCCTCCAATGCCTTCGCCGCGACTGTCGCCTTTGTTGTATCAATCGAGAGAGGAACATTTAAGTCAGCATCCCTAATTGATTTGATGATTGGAATAACACGAGACAATTCTTCTTTCTCAGAAATAGCTTTAAAACCTGGTCGCGTTGACTCGCCCCCTATGTCGATAATATTAACCCCAGCACTTATCATATTTTTAACTCTTACTAATGCTTGAGCAGGACCAGACCATTTATTTCCATCAGAAAAACTATCAGGAGTTGCATTAAGTATACCCATTATAATTGGACTTGAGGGAGAAAAGCCAAGAACGTTAGGACGCTCATCCATTAATGCAGACATTACTTGATCAGGAATTTCTAGTGCTGGAACAATATAACTATCTCTGTTTCGTTCGAGGATTTCGACTTTAGAAAACCAAACTTTTCCTCCAGCAAGGGAATAGGAGTCTTTTCCTCTAGATCTATCAATTTGTGGAATAGGACGATAATATAATGTCATTTTTTTCTTTATTTAAATCTGAGGAAGGATTATTTTTGATTTAAGTACAGAGTCTAACGAGAGCTCTTCACCAAGCCCTTTGGCTTCAGACCCCATAGAAAAAATACCTTTCGTATTAATTTGTTGTGCTAACCATAAAGTTAAATCAGCCACACTATAAGAATTTTCTTTAAAATCGATATCGGAACTCATAACTAATTTAGAGGGCCCCCAAACACTAACCTTTTTGTTTCTTATAGCCCACTCCAGTTCTGTACGTGTCTCAACAACCTGAATATCAGGAATAAGATCTGAAAGGATCCAAGCATTTTGATCCATGGCCAACAAAGCCACTCTCATTTTTGAAAAAATTGACATTGAGACTGGTAAACTTTGGAAAATTGGCGGCACCGTTATAATTACAGGATACTGTTGCAAAGCTAATATTTCTAATAATTCGATTGTAAAATCAGACTGAATCAAATCATTACTTATAAATACAATAAGACAGTCAGGAAGAGTTAACTTACTAGAAATAGCACTTTCATTAGCTTTTCTAACTATTTCAACACCAAGAAACCCAGGCCCTCTATCTAACTTTTCGATTCTAATAAAAGCTCTAACTGCTCGCTGATCTGACAAAATGTTACTCGCCAATCGCTCAGCTAATGTCTCTAGTAAGTTTATTCGCCCTAACGAAAGTTCTTTATCAATGGCTGAGGTAATAGTGTCATAAGAGAATATTAAATCAACATCATCATCTGGATTCATGGGAATTATAACTTCAACAACTATGTTGAACTGTATTCTTTGTTTTGCACCTCTCTCTGAATGAAATGCCCCAATTTCAACTTCTCGAATATGGTTTCTAAGAGAAATTCTATCAAGAGGGTTGACCTCTAGAAGTTCCTTTGACCTTTTCTCAGGGTGCTCAAATGCTAGTTTTAATTCATCAACCATAAAAATCTTTTCGTATAAACGTTTTAAAGTGAGACCCCCCACCTAGTGAAAAACACTAAACTCTACTTAACCTTTATACCAACATAAAAAAAATTTTAAGACTTGAAACGATAAAAGATATGGGACCCAATATTGGTTGTTCTAGCTACTGAGGTCCTCCAGAACGGATCAACTTTTTTACTATGATAAAAAGTAGCGCCTTTTGTAATATCCCTAGATGCACCGTCTAGCATTAGGCGAGCGATTTTACTAACTCTCTGATAAGCTATTTTATCAGGAAATACTTCTAAGAGACCATCACAATTATAACTAAATTGGCATTTGTGTCGGCGACCCGTAGTCTGCCCTACTACCCGGCAAACCGACTTAGGAAATTTTTTTGAGTCAACTCGATTTAGAATTACTTCAGCTACAGCAATTTGCCCTTCCACAGGCTCCCCTCTAGATTCAAAGTAAAGGGCCTCCGACAAACATCTCCATTCCGAATTTCCAGTAGCAACGGGAAGAGCATCCAAAACTTTTATATCGTTTAAGTTCCCAGTTACTCTTTTTTTCCCATTGATAACCGTTGTTATATAAATTGCTCGGCCAGGCCTTTTAAGTGGTCGAAAGTTGAGGCGGTTATAAATATTATCAAGGTTAAGTTTTGAGAATATAGCACTCCCGTCGATACCCGTCCCACAGCCTGTGAGCAACATAAAGAAAAATATTATCAAGTTTTTTTTTACAAAACTAATCATTATTAATTCACTAGGATTAACAAAAGTTATCTCACCAATTATTTAAAAATCGAGCAAATCGCCTTATCTATTAAAAACTTGAAAAGATAAAGGGTAAATTGAACATTTATTTATGCTCGCCAATTTACTCTTTTACTTGTTTATAATGGCAAGTTGCGCTGCGGCCAATTTTGCTACTGGCACTCGGTATGGTGAACATGACACGTAGTCCATACCTAAGGCTCGGCAAAACTCAATACTCTCTGGGTCACCTCCATGCTCTCCACAAACTGATAACGTCAAGTTTTTATTTGTTTCCCTACCACGCTCACAAGCCAAAGATAGTAGCTCCCCTACGCCGTCACGATCAAGAATATGAAACGGGTCCTCTTCAAAAACACCTTGGCTAACATAGTTAGACATAAACCTACCTGCATCATCCCTAGATAGTCCATAAGTCATTTGCGTCATATCGTTCGTTCCAAAGCTAAAAAAAGTAACATCCTTTGAAATCTCTCCAGCTCTAAGTGCTGCCCTTGGCGTCTCCACCATAACACCTAGTTTATAATCAATACTGCACCCAAATTCTTCTGAAACTTGCTTAGCAACAGAATCTATTGAGGACTTGACCAGTTCCACTTCTCTTTTTGCAGAAACAAGTGGTATCATTATTTCTGGAACAATATTTTGTTTGCTAGATATCGCAATATCGATCACTGCTTCAAATATAGCTCGTGCCTGCATTTCATATATTTCAGGAACAGTAATACCTAGTCTGACACCTCGCATACCCAACATAGGGTTGAACTCTGAAAGACCTTCGATCCGTTCTTGTACCTCTTTCAAAGTCAAGTTCATTGCTTCCGCTAATTGTTGAACACCAGCCCTACTATTTGGAAGAAATTCATGCAGAGGTGGATCAAATAACCGTAAACATACAGGCAAAGGCGCCATAATTTTAAACAATGCAGAGAAATCTTTTCTCTGCATTGGTAATATTCTCTCCAATGCGGTCGCTCTATCCAATGAACTATTAGCAAATATAGCTTCTCTTAAAACTGTCAGTCTTTCTTCTGCAAAAAACATATGTTCAGTCCTACAAAGGCCTATGCCCTCAACACCAAATTTACTTGCCACACCAGCATCTTGGGGCGTATCTGCGTTCACTCTAATTCCTATATCTCTAAACTCGTCAGACCATTTCATTAAAGTATAAAAACTATCCATTAACCCTACGGACACAAGAGGAACCTTGCCCTCCAGAACTTCTCCAGCAGTTCCATCTAGGGTTATTAAATCGCCTTCGACAAAGATACGGCCATCTTCTGTGACTAGAGACTTTTGCTTAGGATCAACTTTAATGCCTAGAGCACCCGACACACAGGGCAAACCGAGACCCCGTGCAATAACTGCAGCGTGGCTGGTATTGCCACCACGCTCAGTTAATATCCCATTTGCTACATGCATTCCTCTTATGTCTTCTGGCGTAGTTTCTCTTCGAACAAGTATACAACTCTCACTTTTTGCAGCGGACACTTGTGCTGCCAAAGAACTAAAAACTAACTTCCCAGTAGAAGCGCCTGGACTAGCTGCTATACCTTTTGAAATTATATTCCTGATTGACCCTGGTGCAACTTGCTGATGGAGAAGATCACTTAAAGATTTTGGATCGATACGAAGTAATGCCTCTTTTTTTGATATAATTTTCTCTTTTACCAGAGATGTAACCACTTCAACAGCAGCCAGGGCATTTCTTGGGGTGGGAATGGCATCCAGAATAAATAACCTGCCATTTTGAAGAGTAAACTCTATCTGCATTTCTTCCTTTAACCCTTTAGAGCAGTTTACACCTGCTTTGGTTAATTCATAAAAAATATCTGGTTGGGTATCCTCTAACGAAGGCCCTCGCTCATCTTTAGTTAGAAAAATAGCTGCTTTTTTATTAATTAGGGCATCTCTACCTTGCGATTGACTTAGATAACGACCAATTTCTCTTTTAATTCCAGTGTCTGAATCAACAAATTGTATAACACCTGCCCCACTCTCTCCCTTCCCTAAACCAAAAGCCATTTGTTGCACTACAAGACCTAACCCAGCATCGTCTGCTGCCCCTTTAGAAGCTCTTAATAATCGAGCCGAAGTTCCCTGCCAAGCTCGTGACATAGACTTCAAAACTTCTGACAACTGAGCCTCAATAGTTCTAGGGAAACATTCAGCTATTTCTTGCTCATAGGCATCTATAGCAACTTCAGGTGTAATATTAATATGATCAAAAATTTCATCGTCCAGCCGCATAACTTCTATAGCAAACGATTTAATAAATTTTATGTGCAACTCTCTAGCTGCAAAACTTCCAAGAGTATTAGAGTAAACTTTCTCTATCTCACTGTTCATTCCTATATTCAAAATGGTACTAGGTCCTCCCCATTCAGCACTCACTGGAGAAGATCTAACAGAAATGATTGGGCTATTAGGGAAACATGTTACAAGTTTTTTTAGATCAATACTCTTACCTAGAGCAATAGAATTTACAAAAGGCACAGACAAAGCGACAGACTGTGGAACAGGTAAACCAAGCCTTATCAGTCGCTGTAGGCATTTTGCCCTAGAACCATACATATCTGCTTGGATATTAGATGTCGAAGTAATCAGTTCATAGTTAACAATTTTTGACATGTTCTTAATCCAATTATCCAAGCATTAAAGTTTTTATTAATTCACGCCCTTAACCCTCAATGAGACTCAAATCAGCTATTTTAGTAATTGTTGTCTTTATACGATGTAACAAACACAATCTATTTCTCCTTACAATTGAATTTTCTGAATTTACCTTAACCATACTAAAGAAATTATCTATTGGTTTTCTTAATTCAGCGAGATATTCAACAGCCACAGAAAAATTGTTTTGAGCCACAGCCTTAGCAACTTCATCACTAAGGTTATTAAGATCACTCCAGAGTTCGTGTTCTTCTTTTACTTCAAAAAACTTTGTATCGGGATCGAGTTCATAAGAAACACCATCATCACTTTCTGCCTTTGTTAGAATATTATTTGAACGCTTGAACCCCTGAACTAAATCTCGACCGCTTTCAGAGTTTAGTACTTTTGAAAGTGCCTTTGCCTTTAAATAAGAAATAAAAATATCGTTATTACTATTTGCAGCCAAACAAGCGTCAACAATATCATGAGTAACATCGTCATCCCTGAGAAAAACTCTAAATCGGTCATAAATAAAGTTCAAAAGGTCTAAAGCTTTTTCATTTTCTAGTGAAGACATCTGGGATACTAAATCCAAAGAAATATTGTTTTCTACTAAGAGCCGAATAACACCTAGAGCTGCTCTCCTCAGAGCAAACGGGTCTTTTGAACCTGTAGGTCGCTCACCAGCCTTCCAAAAACTAATTAATACATCCAGCTTATCGGCTAGAGAAACTGTAACCGATACAGGTTCCGTTGGGCACTTATCTGTAGGACCTAGAGGAGAATAATGTTCTCTAATAGCTAAAGCCACCTCTACAGGGAAATCGCAAAACTTAGCATAATGAGAGCCCATTACGCCTTGAAGTTCAGGAAACTCATAAACCATTTCAGAAGCAAGGTCTGCTTTAGCAAAGAGTGCCGCCTGTTCAACCAACTTTTTGTTTGCACCCACAATATCTGATAGTTCAATGGATTTAACCCTAAGTCTTTCTACGCGTTCATTTTGATTACCCAATTTCTTGTGAAACGTAACATTTTTTAATTTCTCAATCCATGAAAGCATTCCTGAATTAACAACTCGCAAATCATTTTCTAAAAAAAACTTAGCGTCAGACAACCGGGCAGATAAAACCTTTTGGTTGCCCCTTAAAATAGTTGCCCCTTGATCTTTTGTCTTTATGTTAGCGACAGTTATAAAACCTTCTATACGATTTGTTTTTTTTCTTTTTAAACTAAAAAACTTTTGATGTTGTCGCATAGATACCTGCAAAACTTCTGCTGGAAGCTCCAAGAATTCTTTATCAATCTGTCCAATTAAAACCGTAGGCCACTCCACGAGACCCGTTACTTCATTTAAAAGAAGTTCGTCTTCTACAACGTCAAACCCTAAAGCAAAAGCACCGTTAGTTGCACTGTTTTTTATTTCAGCTCTTCTTTCTGCTTGATCTAAAATAACAAAAGACTTTTTTAGTTTTAACTTCAAATCATCAAAGGAATTAACAGAAAACGATTGCCCAGCCAAAAAACGATGGCCTACTGATTTATTATTTGCAACCAAACCATCAATAGTTAAATCAATTACATTGGCTCCTGTTTCATCATAAAGAATACCCATAATATTTTTTAGAGGTCGAGCCCATTTCATTGTGCCAGCACCCCAGCGCATGGACTTAGGCCAAGGAAAGCCCTCTATCGTCTTTTTTAAGGTTTCAGATACTATAGCTCCAGAGGGGCGACCAGGTTTTTTAATTTTGGCGAAAAAAAATTCTCCGTTTTTAACTTTTTGAACCTCTAAATCATTTCTCTTCAAGCCCGTAGACCGAAGAAATCCCAGCACAGCATTTTCGGGGGCATCCGTTCTGGGTCCTCGTCGTTCTAAAATTTCAGAACTAGACATGTCTATAAGGCCTGAGACAATTAACACTAATCTAGTAGGTGTAAAAAAAACAGCAGCATTCTCATAAGTTAGCCCCGCATCTACCAGTCCTTCAGTCATGAGTTTTTTAAAATTCATGCTTCCAAGCGCCTGCATACCAGAAGGGATTTCTTCTGAAAACAGTTCTATTAAAAGATCCTTCATCTTAATACTCACTTTTTGTACTTATTATTTAACTGATGCCACGAATATGCCCGACCATCCGGGTAAAAAGCCACAACTCTATCTATACCAGTAGAAATATCCTTCTCAGAAAAAATTACTTCCGCTCTACCTCCTTCAATATCTAGTCCCAGGTCTTTTGCTTTAAAACATGAAAACCAATGTGGAGCAGTAATAGGGACAGCATCAAGGACAGGTATAGAAATATTCTTTATGTGCCGAATATTAACTATATTGAAACAACTCCTATATTTTAAGGGAGAATTATCTGCATCTATTCCTTTGAAATCATAAAAATCAATACTTTCAGTTGTCTTATCTTTTCTTAATAGAATTGTAACCTTTAACTCTGGGTCACTACCATCCAAAATAGTATAAAAATAATAAACCTGAAGATAATACATGGAAACACCACCAAATATGGTAGAAATCACCAGTATCAAGACAACAATTTTTCCTTTCATTCGAGGTAACCGCCAGCGTCAGTCAACAAAAACCCGTCAGCACATGCTTTTGCCAAAGCTCTAACTCTCCCAATGTATGCCTGACGCTCAGTCACAGATATAACTCCACGCGCATCTAGTAGATTAAACAAATGGCTGGCTTTCAAACATTGATCATAGGCTGGGTGAGCCATCACAATGCGCTTTTCAAATTTTGGATCAATTTCTTTAGTAGCCAGTATTGCTTTACACTCTTTTTCGGCATCCTCAAAGTGCTGAAAGAGAATTTTAGTGTCAGCAACATCAAAGTTCCATCGAGAATACTCTGCCTCCACCTGCATAAAAATATCACCATATTTAACATGATGCATTGAACTAGGATCGTTAAAAGGTAATTCCATTACATGATTAACTCCTAAAACATACATAGCAAGACGTTCTAGGCCGTAGGTAATCTCTCCAGAAACAGGTTTACAATCATACCCAGCCATCTGTTGAAAATATGTAAATTGTGAAACTTCCATTCCGTCGCACCAGACTTCCCAACCTAACCCCCAGGCACCCAATGTAGGGCTTTCCCAATCGTCCTCTACAAACCGAATATCATGCAACTTCAAATCAATACCGATAACTTCTAAAGACTTTAGGTATAAACTCTGAAAATCTTCGGGTGATGGTTTAATCAAAACTTGAAATTGATAGTAATGTTGTAATCGATTGGGGTTTTCTCCATATCGACCATCAGTTGGACGTCTTGATGGTTGAACATACGCCACGGCCCATGGTTTAGGTCCTAAAGCTCTGAGGGTAGTGGCAGGATGAAATGTACCAGCGCCTACCTCTATATCGTAAGGTTGCATTATCGCACACCCAAAATCTGACCAATACCTTTGAAGTCTAAAAATAATTTCTTGAAAACTTTTGGGTTTATTTGTTTTATTGGTCATTTTTTTGCCTTTAATGTGTTATTTTTTCAATAAGGAACACATAGATGTTGGTCAATTGCTGAAACTATTAGTTTTCTTGATGCATCATCCATGCAACCGTATTACTACAGTGTATAGATTATAATTAAGAAAATACATATAGGACAATATATGCGTCACCTCATGATTCTAGGTATTATCTATTTATCCTTTACTTTCAGTTCAATGGTGGTTGCTCAATCGTTCTGGATTGAAGTTGAAACTTATGTAAAAAAGGAGGATGCCGAAAGCAGAGTATTTAAATATAATGACACTCCACACAAAATTCATGGATTCCATTTTAAAAATGGTTCGTACGGTTTAACACTGGGCCCATTCACAAAACAGAAAGCCGAACAAGAAATTCAAAAGCTTCTTTCCAATCAGAAAGTTCCTATTACAGCAACTATTACAAACGATTCTAATTTTCTTTCACAATTTTGGCCTAAACAAACCTTAATTCTAAAGGAAATACTCCCAGAGATCTTATCTGAGAAAAATAAGTTGTCTAATTCAAGTACCTATTCAGAAGACAATGTAGTAATTGAGACATCACTTGAGGAAGTAAAGACAAACGAAGATAATTTAACTCTATCTAAAAAAAAATATATACAGCTCGCATTACAAAATCTCGACCTATACTCCTCTACGATCGACGGTGATTTTGGAAAAAGAACTAGAGCAGCTATGGGGAGTTGGCAACAGCTTCAAAAACTACCAGTAACAAATATTTTAACTTCCGCTCAAAGGGAAGTACTTCTTTCAAATTATGAAGAATATTTAAAAAAAATAGGATTCACGTATATCATAGAAGCCAAATCTGGAATAAAAATTTTACTACCAGCCCTTCAAAAGTTCCAAAAATATGAAGCCCCTTTTACATATTTCTCAGAAAATACATTTGGAGAAAAACTTAAAACCATCCTAATTTCTCTGCCTGGAGATCCTAAAACATTGAATGACTTTTATCATTTTCTAAAGAAGCTTCAAATAATTCCTCAAAACAGTAAGGGGCGTTTACGAACAAATTATTTTACGATTTCAGGAGATGATAACGGACAAAATGTTTTTGTCTATGCACATCTAGATGATGAAATTATAAAGGGGTTTTTATTTAAATATCCTGACAACACAAAGACTGATATCGAAATGGCTATTTACTTAGCAAAAAACTCTATTCAAGGTATTGAGACAAACATTCTAACTGCAGAAAGTTCTGACACAGAAGAGCAACTAAATTTATTTTCTGGTTTAAAAATTAGAACTCCAAAAGCATCACAAACTGGCTTTTTTATTAATAGATCAGGAACTATATTGACATCCTCAAAAATAGTCGAGAATTGCCAAAAGATAACATTAGACATGGACATAGAGTTAGATATCGTTGCTACAGGTAAAGGAATAGCGGTACTTAATCCTAAGACTATGCTTAGTCCCTTAGATTATCTAAAATTTTCAAGATCCTATACAAAACTTAACTCTAAGATATTTGCTTCAGGGTTCTCTTATGAAGGCGCATTAGGAACACCGTCTATGAACACCGGAACACTCGTAAACACTCGGGGTTTAAAAAGAGAGAAACATTTACAGCAATTGTTAATACAAACAGAAAAAGGGGACTATGGAGCGGGGGTACTGAATGCTGCCGGAGCTGTAATAGGACTCCTTTTACAGTATGATATCGAGAACAAAGAGATACCAAAAAGCACGGCTTTCTCTGTGAAGTCTTCTTTCATACGAAAACTTTTAAAAAGACAGCGTATAGAATTTGACCTTAACACAGAGGTAACTCCATTATCTGTTGAAAAAATTAGTAAATTGGCAGAGGATAGTTCAGCTTTGATCAGTTGTTGGTAAGAAAATTTAGGATGTTAAAACAGTAGCTTTAAATATTAGAAGAATATTTCAAAATGATAAAAAAAAATGAAAACCTTATTAAAGAAATACGAGATAGGTTTGAAAATGTTGGGAAATGTTCTGAAGGAGGAGAGAGGATATTTTTTGAAAATGCAGGTGGTTCACTTACATTAAAAAAGGTTATTTCAACATCCTCAAAGTTTTCTGCACTCCCCGACAATCAGGGAAGGAATAATGAAGCTTCAAACGAGGTTAGTAGAGTAATACATAAAGGAAAAGATGATCTATCAGATTTTCTAAATGCCACCTCTGGTCAAATATTTGTTGGTGAAAGTGGTACTGAGTTATTATTTAGGCTTATAAGTGAAGCCTGCTTGCACACCTCAAACTCTGGAAACTTAGTAGGAAGCACTTTGGAACACCCATCTTCTAGAAGTGCATCACAAAGATGGGCTGGAATAGCCTCCCTTGGCTATGTAGAGATTATTCACAGTGATGAGGAAGGTATAGTATCTCCAACCCAGTATTACGATTCCGTTAGTTGCGATACAAAGATAGCAACGATAATTCATACTTCTCCAATTACTGGTATGACGTTAAATCTTTCAGAAATTTCAAAAGCAATAAGAAAAAAATCACCTAGCTGTTTTATCATCGTCGATGGCATCCAGCATGCACCTCACGGTAATATTGATATAGATAGCTATAATATTGATGGATATGTTATTTCACCTTACAAAGTATTTTCTAGGCACGGTTATGGAGTGGCTTGGATTTCTGATAGATTTGCAAAGATTCCACACAACTCCCTAAGTGGTGCACCAGAAAACTCATGGGAGTTGGGCACTCGTGACCCAGGATCATACGCTACATTCAGTGAAGTTGTTCAGTATTTTAGCTGGTTAGGTGAGAAAGTCTCCAACCAAGTTGGCATCCGGGAGAAGATTAACGCAGCAGGTGAAGCAATTAGCAAATATGAGAAATATCTTACAGATTTACTTTTGTTCGGGACAGGGAATTTGAAAGGTT
Organism: uncultured Paracoccaceae bacterium; assembly: GCA_913041145.1. Lineage (GTDB taxonomy): Bacteria > Pseudomonadota > Alphaproteobacteria > Rhodobacterales > Rhodobacteraceae. The sequence continues at coordinate 8,191 of CAJWHE010000021.1, read as the reverse complement.
TGTCAGAGTACCCACAAATATATATTCTAGGGGGTGCTAAAAATCCGGCTCGAACAGGTTTAGTCTCTTTTTCAATTAACGGAATAGAAAGTTCTGATTTAGTTGAATATCTAGAAACTGAGGGTATACGGGTTCATATAAGAAAAAATGATCACTATTCAGGAAATGTCTTAAAGCCTCTAGTCATAAACGACTGTGTGAGGGTCTCGATATGTCACTACAACACGGAGGATGAGGTTGGAAAGTTCTTATCTGCAATTTCAAACAAGTTGTTAACCTATACTAATAGTAAGCTGAGCAAAGATTATACTAACTCCTAAAACTTAATACCTTTAGAGAAACCAAAACAGTTATAAGTCAAAATGGATATTCAAAATATAATAATCATTGCTGCCGCCTTCGCTTTTGGAGGTATTCTTAAAGGTGCAACTGGCGCAGGGGCACCCTTATTAGCTGTTCCTACACTAGCCATAATATATGATGTTCCGTTTGCTGTAGCTATGATTGTCCTTCCAAACATAGTCCCCAACATATGGCAAACCTGGCAATATCGTAGAAGTTCGTTACCAAGAAAATTTGTTTTCAGCTTTGCCTCTGGGGGTGCTTTAGGAGCTGGTTTAGGGACTATTGGATTATCAGTTCTAGATAAGTCTTTATTATCTACTGGCCTTGGTATTTTTATTATCATTTACGTTTTGTTTAGAGTTACTAATCCATCTTGGGTTCTAGATTTTAAATTAGCACAAAGGTTTGCACTAATTGTAGGTACCTTAGCAGGATGTCTACAAGGAGTATCAGGCATATCTGGACCCGTATCTCTTACTTTTTTTAATTCTATAAACCTGAAACGTAGTGACTTTATATTTATTATTTCCATATTTTTTATTGCAATGGGGTTAACACAATTACCTGTCCAAATATACTTAGGGATAATGACCATGGAGCGTTTTGGATATAGCTTCCTTTCTCTAATCCCATTAGTGCTATTTATGCCTTTAGGTTCATTTCTTACCAGCCACTTGTCAGCCAAAACTTTTAACAAAATTATTTTAGTTCTGCTACTAGTACTCGGTTTAAAACTAATTATTGAAAATATGTCTATTTAGGAAATAAAAATTCTAATCCTGGAAATCAATTTCACTTTTAATATAAATTAATGTGGGCCCATCTCTAGAAAAGGCTTCACTAATCGAACTTTGAAAGTCTTTAATGCTTTCTGGTTCGGCGAAAGCTATACCATAGGCTTCGGCTAACTTACCAAAATTTGGATTTTTTGAAATTACAGCATTTGGTGCTATCTGAGAGCTCAACATACTATCTTCAATTTCTTTTAACTTACCATTATCCCATAGCACTATAGGTAAACTCAGGTTTAACTCTACAGCAGTAGCCAACTCGGGAAGAGTATATTGAAAACCGTAATCTCCAACTATTACAACAATTGGATCATCTGGCTTCCCCACCGCGGCACCAATAGCAGCAGGAAGGGCGTATCCCAACGTCCCAAAACCATATGGGTGATGCCATAGATTAGGGGCAGGCATTGTAATTACTTCTTTTGCTACATAGGCAAACTGCGTCATATCAGAAAAAAATATTGTATTATCAGGAGTGCAGTCACGAAGAGCATGGCAAAGTGGAACAATTCCAGGCCTATCTACACTAACCTCCAGTTCACATTTTCTTTTAAAGTCAGAAACCTCATTCTCCATCCAATGTTTGGAAATATTTTCTGTTGTATTATCAAGGACATGCCTTAAAAAAAGTTCACTATCACAAATAACTCTTTCATGTGATCCCACTTCGTCTGAAAACGCTTCTGAATCAGAGTTAACCCAAATAAACCTACCAGTTGTTCCAAGAGTCTTTCGCCAAATATCCACTTCAGATAAAGAGGTGCCAACTGCTATTACAACTTCAGCTTCCGAAATTGGTTTAATACTAAGTTTCCTGGAAAGGTAACTACCAAAACTTAACTTATCCTCAGGGGAAATAATGCCTCTTCCTGAAAAAGTCGAAAATGAGGCAGCATTAAGTTTACTTAAGACTTTTCGAGCAAGTGTTGCACAGTGAGTCGCTCCCCCACCAAATATAAACATCACTTTTGGATTATCCTGGAAAAGGTCTTTTACTACAGAAAGGTTCGGATCAATTTCAGCTTCTATCTCTGTTGATAGTTCTATTCTTTTTTCTGAATAAGGCTTTACTTTGCTCTCTAAAAGCCTGATTGGAACTTGGATATGTTTTGGTCTTTTCCTTTGAGTGCGAAATTCAAGAAAAGCTTTATCAATCAAATCATATGCTTGCATATCATCGTTTGCTATTTCTGACCAGTCACACACCGTTTCTGCGGCTAACCGCTGATCTTTCATTTCATGAAGTCTTCCCCGCCCACGCTCTAGAATAGATTCATCTAACGCCGAAGAGATAACAAGCATAGGCACACTATCAGAGTAGGCTTGGCCCATTGGTGTCATAATATTACAAATTCCTGGACCTGAAATAACATATGCGACTCCTGGGAAACCAGTTGCACGCGAAAAACCATCTGCCATGAATCCTGCTCCCTGTTCATGACGTGCTAAAATATGTTGAATTCCAGCTTCTTCTATACCCCTATATAACTCTTGATTGTGTACTCCCGGAATTCCAAATATAATATCTACTCCTTTGGACTTTAGGTAATGCGATAATTCTGCACCAAGAGTTTTTTTCATTAATTAATTCCTCCAAAAATTCACTGTTAAAATAGCGTAGATGACTAGAAGTTCCAAACGCCCAATTAACATTGCAGACGCTAATAACCATTTTGAAACATCATTTAAACCAGAGAAGTTTCCAGTTGGCCCAATTTCATTACCCAAACCAGGTCCAACATTTGCAAATGCAGTGGCGGCTCCCGATACAGATGTTACAAAATCTAGTCCAGATAACCCTAACAGTATCGAAAAAATGCCGATTGAGACCAAGAATAGTACAAAAAATGAAATAACAGAGCTTAAGACTTCTTCCTCAACAACCCTACCCTCGTATCTTGGTGAAAATACACCATGAGGCGACTGAATTCTTTGCAATTGGGTCTTTATCGAGGCAAATAATAATTGAAATCTAAATATTTTTATCGAACAAGAAGTAGAACCTGCACATCCGCCTATTAGACCCAGGAAAAAGAAAAATGAAACAGCAAAAGTCCCCCAGGAACCATAATCTGCACTTACGTAACCTGTACCAGTTATAATCGAGATGACACTAAAGAAAACCTTTCTAAGTATTACTTCGTTAAAATTTTTAAATTCAACAACATGCCATAGAGCCATTAAAGCCGACAACAGGAATATCACGGCTAAAAACGTCCTAATTTGACTATCTTGAAAAAATGGTCGCGTGTTACCAGAAACAAACTGTACATACCGAACAAAAGGTAGTGCTGCTAAGATCATAAATAGAGAAGCTACATACTCTGCTCCCTGGCCATACTTAATGAACGACAAATCAGAATTTGAAAACCCCCCAGTAGCAATCGTGGTAAAGGCATGCACAATAGCATCAATAGCTGTCATTCCTGTAGCCAAATAGGCAACAAAACATAACCCAGTTAAAGCTAGATAAATTATTGATATCGATTGTGCAATCTGACCAGCTCTAGGTAATATTTTTCCAAAAGTATCAAATCCCTCTGTTCTAAAAAGCTGCATACCTCCGATTCTCAAAGCAGGTAAAAAAACCATTGCCATCACTACAACACCAATTCCACCAAACCATTGAAGTAATCCTCTCCAAAGTTTTAAGCCAACCGGTAATTGCTCAATATTTGTCAAAACTGTTGAACCAGTAGTTGTGAAACCTGAAATTGATTCAAAAAAAGCATCCACAAGGCTCGCATCGGTGGCCCCTAAATAAAAAGGAAGAGCACCAAAAAATGGTAAGGCCACCCATACAACTGTTGTCAAAATAAATGTCTGCTGAATACTTAATCTATCAGTTACGCCATTTGCAGAGGCAAGAGCCGTCAACCCACCAATAGTGCAAGTAATTAGAGCACTCTCCAAAAAAGTAAACCAATGGCCATTTCCAGCATAGCTATCCCATAGCATTGGCAATAACATAGAAAGCCCTAGACCAAAAACTAATAGGCCTACAACATATCCAACCGGTCTGAAATCTAGCATATACCTAACTTAATTTTTTATTATTATAATACTTATTAAAGTAAATACATATACTGTTTTTTAATTCTCAACAATCACGATCAACGAAATTATTAACTACAAAACTTCAACCAATATAGATTTTAAGTTTTGGTTTGATGACAGATTGGTGGCAAGTTAAAGAGATTACAAAAAAGGTTTAATTGATATCTGCTAAAACACACGTTCTCTTACAACGCTTAAAGACATTACAATTTTAACTAAAATAAAAATACTTTTCACAATGTGTGACAATTTTTACCTTTTATTTTAAATATTATAAGGTAGACAAATATTTACATAAGCAGTTTTAAGTAAAAATTTTATTAAATCATGCGAGGTATAGGGTTGACTGTTCACTCTCCAAAAATTGAACCTGTTCGAAGCACTGAAGGTATTAAAGACTCTTTAAATGTATTGAAGAAAATTCAAAAACTATCCTCAAAGTTAGATCAATCAAATTCTGAATCTAATCTTTCTGATATACTAAGTGAGATTCAAACCCTTAGCTCAAAGAATTTAAAGACTACCTATCCAAGTAACTTCACACCAAATGAAGACTACCTAAAGACGATGCCAGACATTCAGAATGGCTCTGCTTCACTTATACGGGGTTCAAAACAAAGGATACAACATGTTGGAATTTCAAACTTTCGGTTGCCAGTAAGCTTTAAAACAAAGAATTTGTCTTCGATCTCATTAGAAACATCAGTAACTGGATCTGTTAGCCTAGAAGCTAATAAGAAAGGTGTGAACATGTCTCGGATCATGCGAAGCTTTTACAAAACATCTGAAGAAAAGTTTAGTTTTGATGTGATTACAAAAGCTATTTCTCTTTACAAAAAAGATCTTGATAGCTTTGATGCCAGAATACAAATGAAATTTTCTTTTCCAATAAAAATAACAAGCCTTCGTTCCAAGCTTGAAGGCTATCAGTACTACGACATAGCATTAGAAGTAGTTGATTTTGAGGGTATAACAAAGAGAATTATACATCTTGATTATGTTTATTCCTCGACCTGCCCTTGCTCATTAGAGCTAGCAGAGCACGCTCGAGCGACTCGAAATCAACTGGCAACACCACATTCCCAAAGGTCAGTTGCAAGGATTTCTGCTGAAATTAATCCAAACTTTTCAACTTTCTGGTTCGAGGACATGGTAGAATTATGCAGAGAAGCAGTTCCCACTGAGACACAAGTAATGGTAAAGCGAGAAGACGAACAAGCATTTGCTGAGTTAAATGGCTCAAACCCAATTTTTGTTGAAGATGCTGTGCGATCCTTCGCGCAAAAACTAAGTGAGGAACCTCGAATAAATGATTATAGAATTATTGCTAGTCATCAAGAAAGTTTACACTCTCACGATGCTATTTCAGTTTTAACTGAAGGTAAAACCTTTAAGCAGGACAGCCTAGACCCAACAACATTTAAAAGTCTTTTTCATATAGGTTAGAAAACTACTCTAATTATTGCCTATTTCTGTGAAGTCTTTCCATATTTTTGGATCAAGCCATTTTGTGCTACAAAGAAAATAAATACTGCTCCTGTAAGGCCAAAGGTTTTAAAGTTAACCCAACTGTCTGTACTCATATTTCTCCAAATAAGTTCATTAAGTAAAGCTAAGCTTAAAAAGAAAATAGCCACTCGCTTTGTTAAAATCACCCACCCTATACTCTCTAACGGAAGCATGTCTTCCATTACATATTCTAAATATGATTTTTTTCTTAATAAACCAAAGCTCAAAATCCCTCCAAATAATAAATATATGATCGTAGGCTTCATTTTAAAAAAACGATCGTCATTAAACCAGATTGTTAAACCACCAAAAATTACAACTAAAAGAGCTGTAATGATTTGCATTTTAGCTATCTTTCCAGATAGAATCCAAAGTACTAAAATAGAGAGAAGCAGTATTGGAATAAAAACTCCTGTTGCTATTATAAACCCTTGGTAATCTACGCCAAAAATAGAAAAGACTTTGTCTTTAATCCTGCCATAAATAATAAAAAATATGACTAAAGGCCCAAGCTCTAATAAAAACTTCAACACAGGATTTATATCTCTTTTTTTCATTTAAGCTCCTACTCCAACAACAATAGCACCAATAGCAATTAGAGTTATAAGGCACAATCTTAATAACCCCACATTTTCATTTAAGAATAAAAATCCTATTAGAACGGCAAAGATAATGGAGGTTTCCCGCATAACTGAAGCCTGACCAACATCATCTAATCTTGTTGCCAACATTATAGAGCCAAAGGAAAAATATGCTATGATACCACCAATAATTCCTCGACCAACTAACCCAGAAAGATTTGGTTTTTCTGATACCAAACTCCAGCGCATATAAGCTATCAAAGGCATAAAGAAACCATCTAGCAGAAAGAGCCAAAAGATAAAAGTGAAGGGATTATATGTAGATCTAATCCCATATGTATCGTACGTGGTATATATTGCCACAAATAGCCCAGTTATCACTGCTAACGTTAGTGCAAGGCCTAAGGAAACTCTATCAATAACAACTGTCTTTAGATTGTAAAATGCCAACCCAAAGATTCCAACTAGTAGAGAAATTAATCCTAATATCTGTATTAATGAGAAAACCTCTCCAAAGATAAAAAATGCTGTAACAACTGTAAATACTGGTGATGTTCCTCGAACTATTGGGTAAACTACCGTGTAAGCACCTCGGCTATAGGTCCAAGCCTGTAAAACTTTATAAATAGAATGAATTACAAGTGCGATGAATAATATTGACCACATATGTGGTTCCGGAACTGGCACGACAAAAATTATAAATGGTAAGGCTATTAGCCCATAGCTTAAATCCATAGCACCGCGTGATAGCCAAGGATCATGCTTACCTTTTTGTAATGCCCCAAAAGTTGCGTGTAAGGCTGCAGCAGCTAAAGCTAAAAATATAGCAACCCAGTGACCTGCGCTAGTTCCTTCTAGTAATAAAAACGATTCTATCAATTATCAGAGCCAGTTAGTGCTCTAGCAAAGTCATTAGAGTCAAATGGTGCAAGATCATCAATCTGCTCACCAATTCCAATTGCGTGTACTGGTAGACCAAATCTGTCTGCTAGAGCAACCAGAACTCCACCTTTTGCAGTTCCATCCAACTTAGTCATTATTAGTCCAGACACCTCTGAGATTTGGCGAAAAACTTCTACCTGATTTAAAGCATTTTGACCTGTTGTAGCATCGAGAACTAATAACGTATTATGAGGTGCTGTCGGGTCTTTCTTCTTAATAACTCGTACAATCTTTGCTAACTCTTCCATTAAATCAGAACGATTTTGTAATCGTCCTGCTGTATCTATTAATAAAAGATCAGCTCCGTCTTCTTCTGCTTTTGTCATAGCTTCAAAGGCTAAGGAAGCAGGGTCAGAACCTTCTGGTGCAGTGAGCACTGGAACTTGCGCTCGATCACCCCATACTTGCAACTGTTCGACTGCCGCTGCCCTAAAGGTATCTCCAGCAGCTATAATTACTTTTTTGTTAGCAATTTTAAATTGGCTAGCTAATTTTCCGATAGTCGTAGTTTTACCAGATCCATTAACTCCAACCACTAAAACTACTTGTGGTCGCTTTGAAAAAATTGGCATCGGTTTAGCTACACTATCCATAATTTCAGCTATTTGATTGGCTAATAAGCCTTTAACCTCTTTTGTGGAAAGTCTCCTTCCCATATTACCTTCTGCTAAATTTGCGGTAACACGCACGGCTGTTTCTACACCCATATCTGATGCAATTAGAAGCTCCTCTAGAGCTTCCAACATTTCATCGTCTAATGCTCTTTTAATAACCTGACTTTTATTTTTACTTCCAATAATTCGTTTAAAGAAATTTGTCTTTACTGGTTTTGAAACTTTCTCATCATCTAAAACTAATTTAGTAGATTTATTACTAGAATTTGTCACTTCCTGAAAATCAGATTTTGGCTTTGGTGCAACTTCTGGCTCAGGCGTTGGCTCTGGTGCAACTTCTGGCTCAGGCGTT
>CAJWHE010000020.1 GCA_913041145.1 uncultured Paracoccaceae bacterium | reverse complement strand
AATTTACCTCAGTCCAGATGATACTTTAGAGGATGCAATGCCTATTTTTGAAAATGCAGACACATCGTTTATTCCAATAGTTGAAGTGCACCCATCAAAAGATTTACCATCCCTTTTGGGTGTCCTTTATCAAACAGATGCACTTAAAAAATATAATGTTGAGCTAGTATCTAGAGTTAAAGAAGAGCATTCATAAGACCTTTAGAATACTTTTATATTCGACTTGTTTCTTTTTTCAACCAGGGTTCACATTCTTTTGAAACGACTACTTTAGATAGAATTGATTTGTTATACTGATTGATCCAATCAATTTCTGCTTTAGTTAAAATATCTTTGATAATTAATTTTCGATCCAACGGAGCAAAACTAATAGTCTCAAACTCTAACATATCTCTGTTTGAAAAAGTTTTTAATTTTTTTGCTTTTTTTACAATTAGTAGGTTCTCTATACGAAACCCAAAACTCCCTTCCTTATAGAATCCTGGCTCATTTGATAAGATCATACCTTCCTCTAAAATAATATTGCTAGCTCTACTAATTCGTTGGGGACCTTCGTGTACACTCAGATATACACCCACTCCATGCCCTGTCCCATGATCATAGTCATGACCTATTTCCCACAAGGGAACTCTAGCTAAAGAATCAATGTCTCTCCCAGCCAACCCACGAGGGAATCTAACTTTGCTAATAGCAATCATACCCTTCAAAACTAATGTATAGAATTTTTTTTGTTCATTTGTAGGGCTTCCAATTGAAATAGATCTTGTTATGTCTGTCGTTCCATCAAGAAACTGAGCACCAGAATCAACTAATAAAATCTCTCCATTTTTAACAACCCTGTTAGTTTTATGAGTTACGCGGTAGTGTGGGAGTGCTCCATTCGGACCTGAACCAGAAATTGTGTCGAAACTAATGTCACGAAAGTTTGGTAGGTTCCGCCGAAGTCGCTCTAATTTAGTAACTGCGTCTATTTCAGTGAACGTACCATGTTTCTGTTTGCTAACCCAAAAAAGAAACTCGGTCACTGCTGCAGCATCCCTTACATGTGCTTTTTTTGTCCCCCGTATTTCAACTTTATTTTTTTTTGCTTTAGGTAAAACGCATGGGTCATTACCAAAAACATACTCATCAATAGATTCTTTCACTGCTATGGGTGTTTTTTGATAATCTATCCGAGTTTTCCCTTTCAGAGTTCTTAAGTGGTTTTTAAATTCGGAAAATGGAAACTCATATACATGACTAAGATTTTTTTTTGAAAGGCCGTTAGTTTTTTCCGGTTGTATAAATAAATCTACTCGACCATCATCCGATATGATGGCGCAAGCTTGAACTACTGGAGTCCTTGGTACGTCTTGTCCTCTTAAGTTCAGTAGCCAGGAGATACTTTCTGGGTCTGTTAATACACAGAATTTTTGGTCAGATTCTCTTAATTTATGACAAATTTTAGCACACTTGCTTTCACTTGTTTCGCCTGAAAAGCTCAATTTGTGCTCTGTTACTTTGCCAAGTGAAGAACCTGGCCTGTTATCCCATATTAAGTCTATCAGGTTTTCTGTTTGAGTGAGTTTTATGGATGTTGAGGTGATCTTGGCCCTAAGCTCATCTATTTCTTTAATAGTATGTAAGTTAGGATCATAGCCTACAGTACCGTTAGGGACATTTTTATTTAACCAATCCCATAAATTAACTTCCGGCCAGTGTATAATTTCATAATCTTTAGAGACTTCTTGCTTCACTTGTAATCGATACCGCCCATCAACAAAAATACCTGCTTTTTCTTGAAGAACGCAACAAAATCCTGCTGACCCAGTAAAGCCGGTAAAAAATTTCAATCGTTCGTCAGATGGTGCTACATATTCCCCCTGAAAAAAGTCAGTTCTAGGAATTATGTATCCGTCTAGCTTATTGACCTTTAACTCCCGGCGGAGATTCTTCAAAAGATGTGAGGGGTTCTCTTGCCTTTCAGGTGTGTCAAAAGTCTGAAATATCTTATCTTTCATTTGTTACCTTTTTGACTTGATTTTTTTATCAAAGAGGCTGGCCAACTGCTCTGTCATTGCGCCGGCCAACTGTTCGACATCAGTTATAGTCACGGCTCTTCTATAATATCTAGTCACATCATGCCCTATACCAACAGCGATCAGTTCTGTGATACGACTTTTCTCAATCATTTCTATAACATCGCGCAAGTGTTTCTCGAGGTAATTTGAGGAATTAACGGATAGCGTGGAATCGTCGACAGGTGCTCCATCACTAATAACCATAAGAATTTTTCTGGCTTCTGGTCTATTTTTTAATCTAAGATGAGCCCACTCAAGAGCTTCGCCATCGATATTTTCTTTTAGAAGACCTTCTTTCATCATTAAGCCTAAATTAGGTCTAGCTCTTCGCCATGGCGCATCAGCTGACTTATAAATAATATGCCTTAAGTCATTTAGACGACCAGGTTGAGGACTTCTTCCATGTTCTAACCAGGTTTCTCTTGATTGACCACCTTTCCAAGCTCTTGTAGTAAATCCTAGAATTTCAGTTTTTACTTGGCAGCGTTCTAGAGTTCTTGCTAAAATATCGGCGCATATTGCAGCAATTGATATTGGACGACCACGCATGGAGCCAGAATTGTCCAATAATAAAGTTACGCAGGTATCTTTAAATTCAGTATCTTTTTCCACCTTAAATGATAATGGAGTGGTTGGATTGGAGACAACACGTGCTAACCTACCAGCATCCAGTATGCCTTCTTCAAGATCAAACTCCCAACTCCGGTTTTGTTGAGCTTGCAACCTTCGTTGGAGTTTATTCGCAAGTCGGGATACCGCACCCTTTAGAGGTTCTAGTTGCTGGTCTAAGTATGCCCTTAATCTTTCAAGTTCTATCGTATCGGCTAGATCCTCTGCTTTGATTTCTTCATCAAAATTTGTAGAGTAGACTGTATAATTAGGGTCAGCTGCTGAATGTGGTCGACTTGCTGGGGGTTCGGTTGGTGCCTCTCCCTCTGGTAGTTCTGTGTCGTCGTCAGAGTCTGATTCAGCCATATCTTCTTGGCTTGCAGAACCCTGACTAGAATCCTCTTCATCTTCCTGAAGTTGCTCACTACTAGCATCACTATCCTCTGAACCTTCTTGGTTTTCTTCATTATCATCGTCTTGATTCTCTTGCTCCGATTCTGCGTCATTGTCACTTTGATCGTCTTGATTTTCAGAATCATCTGGATCGTTACCGAGCTGGTCTCCGTACCCTAAATCTTGAATTATTTTTCGAGTAAATTTTGCAAACTTTTTTTGATCATCTAGGACATTCTCTAGATCTCCTAGAGTGTTTCCAGCAGACGTTTCAATGAAGTCTTTCCAGAGTGTCATGATATTGTTTGCTGCCTCTGGCAATTCACGTCCAGTTGCCAAGTGCCTAATAAGGTAACCTGCGGCTACAGGTAAGGGGACCTGAGAAGCTTCTTTTATGTTTTCATAGCCTTTTGATCTAGCTTCATTTTCAATTTTAACATCTATATTACCAGCTGTCCCTGGCATTGATTTAACACCAATAGCTTCGCATCTAGCATTTTCCATGGATTCATATAGTTCTTTAGCCATGGTTCCCTCGGGTTCATACCTAGAACCAGTAGATGAATTATGAAAACGCCGTCTCAAGGCGAAAGAGTCGGCCGTACCACGGGCTAACAATACTTCATCTCTAGTAAGTTTTCGCGATACTTGAGGGAGACGAATTTGGTCATTAACCATGCCCGACTGGTCAACAGAGAATGAGACACCAAGCTCTGAGTCATTGGCCAAAGTCTTTGTTGCTTCTGCAAGAGCTTTTTTGAATGGGTCAGCAGGATTTCTTTTGTCGGGAGTATTAACCAAGACTCACAGAAGCTGCGCTTTCTGGCAGTTCCTCATCAAAACATCTCTGATAAAACTCAGCAACTGTTTCGCGTTCAAGTTCATCACATTTATTAAGAAATGATGTTCTAAAAGCGTAACCCACATCACCAAAAATTGTTGCATTATGTGCCCAAGCAATCACTGTTCTTGGTGACATTACTGTGGAGAGGTCACCATTCATGAAAGCTGTTCTAGTTAAATCAGCAACAGTAACCATCTGTGAAATTATTTTCTGTCCTTTTGGATTATCATAGTTTGCTGCTTTGGATATAACAATCTGACACTCAACATCGTGCCCGAGATAATTCAGAGTTGCTACTAACGACCAACGATCCATTTGGCCTTGGTTTATTTGTTGTGTGCCGTGATAAAGTCCGGTTGTATCACCAAGGCCAACAGTGTTTGCAGTTGAGAAAAGTCTAAAATATTTATGGGGGCTAATAACTTTATTTTGATCTAGTAGAGTTAATTTTCCATCAGTTTCAAGAACCCTTTGAATAACAAACATAACATCAGGTCTGCCTGCATCATACTCATCAAAAACTATAGCCGTAGGGTTGCGAAGAGCCCACGGTAGTATACCCTCTTGGAATTCAGTTACCTGTACACCTTCCTTGAGTTTGATTGCATCTTTTCCAATTAAGTCGATACGACTGATGTGACTATCTAGATTTACTCGCACACATGACCAGTTTAATCTCGCGGCCACTTGTTCGATGTGGGTAGATTTTCCTGTTCCATGATACCCTTGGATCATAACCCTGCGATTATGAATGAAGCCAGCTAAAATAGCAGAGGTAGTATCTGGATCAAACTTATAAGTTGAATCGATATCAGGCACGCGTTCTGATCTTTCAGAGAATGCAGTAACTTTCATGTTACTCTCAAACCCAAAGACTTTGCTTACGTCAATTTCTTTTGTAGGTTTTGAATTTAAATCAATACTTCCGTCGGCCATTTTTTTTCCTTTATCATGAAAAATGGAGTTTTCCTCTGAAATGCAATAAATTAAAGGTAAGGGCAAGAGTAAGCTTAATAATTTAAATAATAACTTATGACATTTTTCCTTTAGGAGCCTTTTTTATTATATTAATATTTAAAAGTAATACTTTCCAAGATATTACTACTACAGGACAATATTTTAATTAATCAGAAAAACGCCTACTATCTTTTATTTGATCCCATGCCCATACTACTTTTTGGAGTTGATCTTCATCTGAACGATTTCCTCCATTCATATCAGGATGAAGATCTTTGATTAAGCCTTTGTATAGTACCCTCAATTGTTGTTTACCCATGTTCGATTTACCATTTAAAATTTCAATAGCCTGTCTCTCTGCTGGAGGTAATTTTCTACCTAAATCACCTGAGTTCCTACCAGGGTTTTGAGTGGCATTAGCACCAAGGACGGCCATAGGATCATCAACACCCAGGCGTGACCACGCACGTTGCTCTACTCCCATTTTTAGAGGTGCGGTTGGACGTTCCCACACCCTGTCAGAGTCCATTTGTCGTTCCATTTCTTCTTGAGTATGGGTTTCAAAAAAATTCCACTTTAGATTGTACTCACGTATATGATCTTTGCAAAACCAATAAAATTCATCGAGAATGTCAGGAGACTTTGGGGCTCTATACTTGCCAGCTTCAGAACAATTGGGAACGGAACAATTTCGCTGAGAAGTCTCAACAATACCCGACATCCCTCTGCGTCCCTTTGCTCTCCTTTTTTTATCGGTAGAAACTGATATGTCAAAGCCGAATGGATCGAATTTTGTCTGGTTTGCCATTTACTTACCTTTCCGAGTCGGAAAAGAGAGTGTAGTGTTTTCTTCAGATAATTGAAGAGCAAAGATAGGTAAAAGATGAAAATAACTAAATTAATTGAAAAAAAACTTCGTGATAAGTTTAATCCAAGTTTTTTATCTGTTGTAGATGATAGTGACAGTCATAGAGGGCATGCTGGTTTTCGTGAAGGTGGTGAAAGCCATTTCAATATAGAGATCTCATCCACTCATTTTTTAAAAAAAACTAGGCTTGAGAGGCATAGGTTAGTTCATTCGGCTCTTGGTCCTGATATTATATCAAAAATTCACGCATTAGCTATAAAAATAACTATTTAATTTTTAATAACATTGTTTAAAAAATCTGTTAACTCACCAGCTTTTTTTGAACTAACTCATTTACTAACTTGGGGTTAGCTTTGCCTCCAGTTGATTTCATCACTTGTCCGACAAACCAACCCGCAAGCTTTGGATTTTCTCTCGCTTTTGTAACTTGATTTGGATTTTCTCTAATTATTATATCTAAGGCATTTTCTATTTCTGCGGTATTTGAGACTTGCCGCATCCCTCTTTTATCAACAATTTCACTTGGACTACCGCCTTCAGTATATACTATTTCAAATAAATCTTTGGCTATTTTTCCAGATATCTCTGAACTGGTAATTAAATCAATTATTTCTCCAAGTTGACTATGCGTTATTGGGCTATCAGTAATACTTTTGTCAGTATCCCTTTTTAATCTACCAAATAGTTCGTTAATAACCCAATTAGCAGAAAGTTTCTGATCTCTTCCTTTTGCCACTGCTTCAAAGTACTTACTCGTCTCTAGGTCTGCTGTTAAAACCCCTGCATCATAATCACTTAACATGTAGTCAGTAGCGAAGCGCAATCGTTTTTGGTCAGGGAGTTCTATTAAGTTTGAAGATATATTATCAACCCAATCTTGTTTTAAGTTTAGTGGTAGTAAATCAGGGCATGGAAAGTATCTATAATCATGAGCTTCTTCTTTTGAACGCATAGGTCGAGTTTCGCCTTTGTCTGGATCATATAACCTCGTTTCTTGAGAGATAGTTCCTCCTGATTCCAATATTCCAATTTGTCTACGTGCTTCAATATCAATTGCTTGCTGAATAAATTTAAGAGAATTCATATTTTTTATCTCGCAACGTGTTCCAAGATTGGAAAAGTCTTGGGATGTTTGATATTTCTCATAATCTCCTGGCCTACAAACTGATATATTAACGTCAGCACGCAAATTACCATTTTGCATATTTCCGTCGCAGGTTCCCAAATAACGCATAATTTGCCTGAGCTTTGAGATATATGCTGTTGCTTCTTCGGCACTTCGAATGTCAGGTTTACTAACAATTTCCATTAGCGCGACGCCAGTGCGGTTTAGATCAACAAATGATGTATTGGGGTCCATATCATGAATCGATTTACCTGCGTCTTGTTCAAGGTGAATGCGTTCAATACGCACCACTTTTGCTTTTCCAGGTTCTAAATAAACCAGCACCTCGCCTTCACCAACTATCGGATGATAAAGTTGACTAATTTGATATCCCTGAGGTAAATCTGGATAAAAGTAATTTTTCCTGTCAAATGCAGAGTACAAATTTATCTGAGCATTTAAACCTAATCCTGTTTTAACTGCTTGTGAAATGCACTCTTCATTAATAACAGGTAGCATTCCAGGCATCCCGGCATCGACGAAGGCCACGTTCGAATTTGGCTCAGCTCCAAAAAGCGTCGAAGCTCCTGAAAATAATTTTGCCTTAGATGCAACTTGAGCGTGAACTTCTAAACCAATTACAAGTTCCCAATCATACTTTGCCCCAGAAATAGTAGTAGGTTTGGGGGTGTCGTATGTTAAATCAAGCATCTATGGATATTCCTTTTATTAGATAATTATGAATTATTGTTAGTTGAGGTAATAAATTAAATCTGCCTTTTAGTTTAGAACACGCAAGGGTTTTGTGCAATTAATTTTAAGAGTTCAAAAAGTATAAATAATATTTATATTATCTCCCTCCAGAGATATCTAAGTTAGTACCAGTGATAT
Source organism: uncultured Paracoccaceae bacterium (assembly GCA_913041145.1). GTDB lineage: Bacteria > Pseudomonadota > Alphaproteobacteria > Rhodobacterales > Rhodobacteraceae. The sequence continues at coordinate 25,395 of CAJWHE010000020.1, read as the reverse complement.
AGCTAGCCTCATCTGAAAGTAAAAAAAGAATAGCCTCGGCCACCTCTTTTGCTGTTCCTGCGCGCTTAATTGGGACTAGTGGTGCCGACTCTATTGCTCTGTTTGGAGCTCCACCCTTAGCATGTATCTCTGTATCAATTATTCCGGGACGTATACCATTTACACGAATACCCTCATTAGCCACCTCATCACTTAAGCCTTTGGTAACAATATCCAGAGCCGCCTTTGAGGCAGCGTAATCTACCCATTGATTTCCTGATCCAAGTCTGGCTGCTACGGAAGATACGTTCACTATTGCCCCACCAGCTCCTCCGTACCTTTTAGACATTCTTAAAACAGTCTCTTTTGCAACCAATATGGGTCCAATTAGATTAACTCCAAACATACGATTTAAGCGTTCGAAGCTCATCTCATCTAACCGCGAAGTTTTATCTACAATGCCAGCATTATTTATTAAGGCGTCAATTTTGAACGAACAATTATCTAATGTACTAAATATTCTGTTTATATCATTTAGGTCTGATAAATCGCCTTGTAACACCTGAACTGAAGCGTCCATTTCTTTACACTTTTTTTCTATAAGCTTTATACCATCACTATTTGAATAATAATGAATTGCTAAGTTGTAGCCTCTTTCTGCAGCAAGCAGTGCACATGCGGCTCCAATTCCAGAGCTTGCACCTGTTATCAAGATATTTTTTTTGTCCATTTTTAAAACCCCCTTTCTTGAATTAATAACAAAGATCACATTAGAATGCGTTCGATAATTTCACTTGTGTCTTTGCTTAAGTTCTTTTTATCTAGTATTCGATTTAACTGGGTTTTTATCAGACTTTGTCTTTTTTTATCATAAATTTTCCAAGTATCGAAGGTTGTACTCATACGTGCTGCTGTTTGGGGATTTATTTGATCTAGTTTAATTATCCAGTTTGCGAGAAGCTCGTAGCCGTGACCTGATAATTGATGAAAGGCAACAGAGTTTGTCGTAAATGATCCAAAAACTGCTCTAAATCTATTAGGATTAGTCATATCAAATAATTTATGTTCTGTTAATGCTTTGACCTTTTCAAGAGCTTTTTCTGGACTACTTTTTAGCACCTGAATTGCAAACCATTTATCCATGACCAATCTTTCCTCTGACCACTGGTTGAAAAACCTAATAACTTCTTTCTCGCCCTGATTGCATTCAATTAAACAACCTAGAGCACCCAACTGTTCTTGCATAGTAGAGGAATTTTGAAATTGTTTAGTAGCTGTGACACCGGAATCTATTTCAGTGATAAGCTCTAATACTATAGCCCTCAATGCTCTCTTACCATCATCTTCTGCATTAGATTTGTAATTTCCAGTTACAAAGTTATTTAAATAGATCTGTGTTAGGTATGGTTCTAATTTCAGGGCCAGTAAGTGTTTTAATCTCTTTATTGATAAATTAATCTTAAGTGGGTCGGGAGTTTCCCCGACTAAAAGGATCCGTTTTACTAATTCATCGTGAGTAGGTAACTTAAGCATTAAAGATTTTAATGCTGGTTCAATACTATTATTAATTACAATACTTTTGATTGCATCAAGGTAGATTGCTTCTAGTTTTTTTGATGATTTTGATAATAGTACTTTTTGGCTTAAGAACTGACTTGCTTCCCACCTGTTGAAAGGATCAGTATCATTTTTTATAAGGAATGCGTAATCTTCGTCCGGTCTGGTATGATTCAAGTTTACTGGGGCAGAAAACCCGCGCAACAATGAAACTATGGGTTTTGAGTGTAAGTTTTTGAACTCAAAACGTTGGATTGTTTTGTCTAACTCTAAAACAGTAGTCGATAAAACTTCATCACCACTGGTGTCAAGAAGCCCTATGGCCACTGGTAACAGCATTGGATTTATAACTGAACTATTTTTGTTAGGACCTTGTTGTGTAAGTTTTAGTGTATAACATCCTGAAAAAAATTCTTCCTCTACCTTGATCTCTGGGGTGCCAGATTGAAGGTACCAGAGCTTAAATTGAGTTAGATCACGCTTGGTTATATCTTCAAAACACTTTAACCAGTCTTCGACTGTGCATGCCTCCCCGTCATGTCGTAAAAAATATAAATTAACTGCCTTGTAATAGTTTTCTTTACCAACAAGGAGCTGAAGCATTCGTATTATTTCTGCTCCTTTCTCATAAATGGTGGAAGTATAGAAATTATTAATCTCGATGAAGCTATCAGGGCGAACAGCATGAGCTAGAGGGCCACTATCTTCTCTGAACTGTGCTGAACGCAGATATAATACATCAGTAATACGTTTAACTGATTCTGATCTAATGTCTGAAGTAAATTGTTGGTCACGAAACACCGTTAAGCCTTCCTTAAGGCATAATTGAAACCAGTCTCGACACGTAACCCTATTTCCTGTCCAGTTGTGAAAGTATTCATGTGCGATAATTGATTCGATACGTTCATAGTTTTGATCTGTAGAAGTTTCGGGTGACGCTAAAACTGCTGAAGAGTTAAAAATATTTAGACCTTTATTTTCCATTGCCCCCATGTTGAAATCGTCTACAGCAACTATATTAAAGAGATTAAGGTCATATTCTCTTTCGTAAGTAACCTCATCCCATTTCATTGCCTTTTTTAATGCGTACATAGCAAATGCGCATTTACCCTCATCTCCAGACCTTACCCATATATTCAAATCAATATTGAGACCGGACCTACTTTTATAGTGATCCGAGTATTTCACTAAAGTTCCGGCAACTAAAGCAAATAGATATGATGGTTTTGGCCAAGGATCATACCATTCTGCAAAGCCTGGACCAGAGTTGATTAAGTTACCGTTCGAAAGTAAAATGGGTTCATTACTTTCAATTCTAACTTGAAATTTCGCTAAGACATCTGGTCGATCAGGATAGTAAGTTATCCGTCTGAATCCTTCTGCCTCACATTGCGTGGTATACATACCATTGGATATATATAGACCTTCCAGACACGTGTTTGAATCAGGTTGAATTTCTACTTCCGCCTCCCAAACAAAGGGTTCTTCTGGGACTTGGCAGGTCAAGCCATTTTCTATCATATTAGGTGATATTGGCATTCCATCCACCTTAGCCCACTTAAGTGATAACTCTTCCCCCATAAGAAAAAAAATCTTATTTGAAGAGTTGGAGTTTGGTTTAAAGTTAATTTCACTTTTTACTGTTGTTTTTGAGGGAGAAAGTTTGAATGTAAGCTTAACATTGTCTATTAAAAATGCTGGTGGTTCATAGTCTTTTAAGTAGACCGCTTTGTTTTGTTGTGTTGGCATACTGTTGTTTCCTAATGAGATAAAATATCTATTCAGTTTATCTTTGCAATTGTTTTATGAGGTTTTTGGGAGCATAGTAAGTGTCAAAATAAATTTGTTTTTTTTAGTAAATACACTTTAAACAAGCCTTGAAGAAAAAACTTATTTTAAGTTCATATGGGTAATATTTTAATAAATTTAAAAAAAAGGATAATAAATGGTAGAGTTAACACTTAATAAAGCAAGAGTGATTGTTCGTAACTCTATTAAGAAAGGTAGAGAGTTAAATCTTAAACCTTTATCAGTGGTAGTATTAGATTCTGGTGGCCATGTAATAGCTTTTGAAAGAGAAAATTATGCGAGCCCTGGACGTTTTGATATTGCCAGAGGGAAGGCATACGGTTCAATAATGTTAGGTATGTCGGGAACTGCTCAAATGGCTAGGGCAGAAGCACAACAGTACTTTATGAGTGCTGTAAATGGCTTATTTGGTGGTAATGTGATTCCTGTTCCAGGAGGGGTTTTAATAAAAAATAAAAGTGAAAGGGTTATAGGAGCAGTGGGGGTTACTGGAGATAGCTCTGATAATGATGCGATCGTAGCGATGCATGGCGTTACTTTTGCTGGATTTTCTGGGGATATGTGAGGATTAATTTTTAAATAGACGTTTATAAATATATTTAATTTTATGTTGTATAAATAGTATAAATATCTTTTATAGGTGTAGATAAATTTTTTGGGGAATAAGTTAATGGCCCGACCAATAGTTGGGATAATCGGCAATACAGCTGTCGTGAACAACCAATATGAAGTTGATGGTAGTGGTAAGATGAATTCAGAAGCAATTTCGATTGCTTCTGGCGCAGTCCCTCTGATTTTTCCGGCCAACCCTGCATTATTAGAAGTTAACGAATTGTTAGCAGTTTGTGACGGTTTTTTGTTAACTGGGGGCAGGCCAAATGTGCACCCTGAAGAGTATGGAGAACCTGAAACGGAAGCACACGGTGATTTTGATAGGGAAAGAGACACCATAGCTTTGCCTTTAGTTAGAGCATGCGTAGAAAGAGGTCAGCCTATTTTTGGGATTTGTAGAGGGTTTCAAGAGGTAAATGTTGCTATGGGAGGCTCACTCTACCCAGAGATTAGGGATCTGCCTGGAAGGATGAATCATCGTATGCCACCTGATGGGACAATAGAAGAAAAGTTTGCCCATCGCCATGAAGTAACATTTACAGATGGTGGCCCATTTCATAAGTTACTTGGCACAAACAGCGTGTACACAAACTCTCTTCATGGGCAGGGTATTAAACAGCCCGGTTTAAGGGTATGTATTGATGGGTATTCTGGTGATAAAACGCCAGAAGCTATATTTATAAAAGATGCGCCTGGTTTCACATTATCTGTTCAGTGGCATCCAGAATATCGTGCTAATGAGGATTCAACCTCACAGGTTTTATTTTCAGCTTTTGGAGAAGCTCTGAATAGTTGGAAAAGTACTAAGTAATTTTAATTTTAGGGCAGGTATATTATGCGTATTGAAAATTTAAAAAAGAGAATGAAAAACCAGGAACCTTTGTTAGGAACCTTTATCAGAACCCCATCAATTGAAATAGTAGAAATTTTGGCAGAAACTGGTATTGATTTTGCCTGTCTAGATGCTGAGCACTTTGCGTTTGATCGATCACGAATGGACGCGTGTCTAGCAGTTGGTAGAGCGTTAGACTTTCCTCTTTTAGTTCGGACATCAAATTCTAGTCATTCAGAGGTTTTAAAAGTTTTAGATAGTGGTGCTACTGGGATTGTTGTGCCCCATGTCGATTCCGTTACCAAAGCCGAAGAAATTGTTAAGGGTGCACATTATGGGGCAGGGGGAAGAGGTTATGCGGGTGGAACTAGATCAGCTGGTAGAACGTCAAAACCTATGTCTGATGTTATAGAAAAAGCAAAAAAGAGAACAATTGTAATTGCACAAATTGAAGAAAAACTGGGTGTTGATTCCATTGAAGACATTGCATCCGTTAATGGGCTAGATGCTGTTTTTCTTGGTCCATCTGACTTATCCCTTTCATATGGAGAAACAAATTTAGATTCTCAATCCTTAAGAGATGCGATGATAAAAGTTGGAGCTGCTGCTACTAAAAATAAGATAAATTATATTACGTTCATAACGGACTTAGCTAAGATAAAAGAGTGGAAAAAATATGGTTTCACTACTTATGTCTTGGGATCAGAACATGCGTGGATTATGAAAAGTGCTCTTGAAGCTGTTGAGGGCTTTCAAAGTATTGAGTAAAAAATTATCGACTGTGAGAGTTTTAGTTGAAAATTATTTTTGATACCTGTGTTTTATATCCGACTGTACTTAGAAAAATTTTATTAGGTGTTGCTAAGGAGGGTCTGTATAAACCGGTATGGTCAACGCAAATACTGGATGAATGGATTCATGTAACTAGGAAAAAAAATCCTATTGGACAGGATACTATTTTGGCCCAGATAGCATTATTGAAATTCCAGTGGCCAAATTCTTTAGTTAAAGATTATGACTTTGATATTCGTAGCTTATGGTTGCCAGATGAGAATGACGTTCACGTATTAGCTTCTGCAATATCATCAGATGCTGAAGCTATTTTGACTTTGAATCGAAAAGATTTCCCAAAGAAAATATTAAAGGACTATGGTATTGTTAGATATAGCCCAGACGAGATGCTAATGAGTTTATGGATTGATAATTCAGAAATTATTTCAAGGGTGGTAGCAAATGAATTTGAGACTGCAAAGCAGAATTTAGAACAAAAATTGACATTGAGGGGAGTTTTAAAGAAATCCTATTTACCAGGCCTAGGGAAGTTGATGGCATAGGATTTACTTTCTCCATTTCTGTTCATTCTTTTTTATAGCTCTAATCCTTTCAGATGTTTTTGGATGGCTAAGAAGCCATGCGGGAGCACCCGTGCCTGAGACATTTGTAAGTTGTTCAAGCTTCTCAAAAAGTGTTATTTGTGGGCCAATTCCAATACCAGACTTTATTAACAATGCTGATGCATAGGCATCTGCTTCATACTCATCACTGCGAGAAAGCTTTGCAAACAAAAGCTTGGTTATCATATTAGCAATCCAAATGCCTAACCCTGGTATAAGTCTTCCAAAAAAAGATGTGAGTATTACGCGTACTATGTTCTGACCTGAAAAATCAATTAAACGTCGACGAGTATGACCAAGGGCGACGTGCCCTATTTCGTGCGCGATTACGGTTGCGAGCTCAGCTGCAGAAATTTCCCCAGAGTGGTATTTCTTTATAAATCCCCTAGTAATAAATATTCTACCATCTGGGGCTGCCAGACCATTAACTATCTGAATTTCATAAACATTTACTCGAATTTTAGGTAAATCAAGAGCCTTTGCCATTTTATTATTAAGAGCCTCAAGAGTTTCATCTTCCAGCGTAACTGATTTACTGTTTAGAGTATTCTTAGTTTTCCAAGCAGAAAATTTATAGGAAACTATGGCATATAAAATAGCTAATACTATAGGTGTGAGTTGTATCATGAGTTATTATAACATCTCTGTTAGTTCAACTTCTACTAAAAAATATCAAGAAAACATTATTTTTGAGTAAGCGAGTAGCATCCCAAAACTATTTGCTAAGTACCTGCATACCACTCTCAATCCCTTTTAACGTCATTGGAACCATTCGAGCGTTACCTAAGATGTGTTGGATCATCTGAATGGATTGAGTATGTTTCCAATATTCTTCAGGTAAGGGGTTAATCCAAAGATTTTTTTCCCAGGTATCCTTAGCTCGCTTTAACCAAACTTCACCTGACTCTTCATTATAATGCTCGTTCGCGCCCCCAGGGTATGCTATTTCGTAGGGTGACATTGAAGCGTCTCCAACGAAAATACATTTATATTCACTCCCATAAGTTCGCATTATTTCAGTAGTGCTAACTTGCCGATCCCATCGCCGCTGATTCTCTTTCCAGACGCCCTCATAAAGGCAGTTGTGAAAATAGAAATATTCAAGATGTTTGAATTCTGTTTTTGAGGCAGAAAATAGTTCTTCAACAGCTTTGACGTGAGGATCCATTGAGCCCCCAACATCTAAAAAAAGTAATACTTTTACAGCATTTTTCTTTTCTGGCTTGGTTTCTATATTGAGGTAACCATTTTTTGCAGTAGATTTTATCGTTGTATCAAGATCAAATTCTTCAGATGCGTCATCTCGAGCCCAACGACGAAGCCTCCTGAGTGCCATTTTTATATTCCTGGTACCTATTTCAATGTCGTCATCAAAGTCTGAGAACTCTCGCTTATCCCAAACTTTTACTGCTCGTTGATGACGAGATTCGTTCTGTCCAATTCTAATTCCCTCTGGATTATAGCCATAGGCTCCAAATGGTGAAGTACCAGCAGTGCCTACCCATTTACTACCTCCTTGGTGACGTCCCTTTTGTTCTTCAAGTCGTTTTTTAAGAGTCTCCATTAACTTCTCAAAACCACCTTGTGATTTCACCTCATTTTTTTCATCCTCAGACAGATGTTTCTCTGCTAATTTTTCCAACCAATCCTTTGGTAATTCAATTGCATCTAAGACCTCCTCGACCGAAATATTTTCAATACCATTAAATGTCTTAGAAAAAACTCTATCAAATTTATCAAGGTTTTTTTCATCTTTTATCATGATTGTTCGTCCTAAATAGTAAAACCCTTCCAAATCATATGTAACTAGGCCAGCACTTAGGCTTTCTAAAAAAGCTAAAAATTCACGCAGTGAAACGGGTATTTTTTCGGCTCTAAGGTTTTCAAAAAAAGATATAAACATTTTTTACTATGATGAAATTCTTACAATATAAATTGAAATAAATAAGCTAGTTAAGAAAAAAATTATAGCAAACCCTGCTGCATATTGAAGTTGATCTAATAAAGTCCCTTGCCGGCGTTTTGCTATTATAACACCTAATAATGCGCCTAAGATTAAACCAATTAGTGGTATCATTTTGTTCACCTTGTTTAAATTTGTAAATATATTATTGTTAAAAAGCCTTTGTTAGTTGTTAATAAACCTATTTTATAAGAGGATTATCTTTGTGAACGATTTAAAAAAGCCAAACGTTCAAATAGATGTACGTCTTGCTCATTTTTTAATAAAGCACCGTGTAAGATGGGTAAAGAGTCAGATCCCGAAAGCTTAAGATCAGCTGCGTTTAAATCTTCAGATAATAATAATTTTAACCAATCTAAAACCTCTGAAGTTGAAGGTTTTTTCTTAATCCCTGTGGTATCTCTTACTTCGTAAAATTGCGTCAGGGCGACGGCTAATAAGTTCTCTTTTATCTTTGGGAAGTGCGAATGAACAATTGCCTGCATAGTTTTTAGGTCTGGAAATTTAATATAGTGAAAGAAACAACGACGCAAAAAGGCATCAGGGAGCTCTTTTTCATTATTTGAGGTAATTATTACTACAGGTCGTTGAACCGCTTTTATGTTTTGGTCTGTTTCATAAACATGAAATTCCATTTTATCGAGCTCTTGTAACAAGTCGTTTGGAAACTCAATGTCTGCTTTATCTATTTCATCTATAAGTAGCACACATTTTTTTTTAGCCTCAAACGCCTGCCATAATTTTCCTTTTCTAATATAGTTTTTTATATCATTGACTTTTTTATCTCCAAGTTGACTGTCTCTTAGTCTGCTTACTGCATCATATTCATAAAGTCCCTGGCTTGCCTTTGTAGTGGATTTAATGTGCCACTCAATAATTTCAAGATCCAAAGCTTTGGATACTTGTTGAGCTAACTCTGTTTTTCCCGTTCCTGGTTCGCCTTTTATTAATAGGGGTCGCTCAAGTGTTATAGCAGCGTTTACAGCAATGATTAGATCGTCCGTGGCTATATATGAATCAGTACCTTTAAATTTCATTCGCGGTTAACCTCTATTTTGTTTTGAATCTATATTTATCATTAAGAATACTCATACTCTTCCTAAACCGCGTGACAAGGGGCATATGTTAAGTTAGAGGGTTTGAGGAATCGCAATACGACGGTTTTTTCGACTTTGCCAAGCTTACGCCATTTAAAGGAGGAATTATGAAATCGGTACAATCTTTGCCAAAAGATTATAGACCTTCGGAAAAAGAACCATTTATGAATGCCCTTCAAGTGAAGTACTTTCGTAAGAAGCTTTTAGAGTGGAAAAGTTCAATTTTGGATGAGACTGCTATTACAATCGAGAGTATGAAGGACACCACACGAAATATTCCCGATATTACGGACCGTGCAAGCGAGGAAACTGATAGAGCACTAGAACTGAGAACACGGGATAGAGAACGAAAGTTAATTTCAAAAATTGAGTTAGCATTGCAACGTATCGAAAACGGAGAGTATGGGTATTGCGAAGAAACTGGAGAACCTATTTCTCTTAAACGTTTAGATGCAAGACCAATTGCTACATTTAGTCTTGAGGCTCAGGAGCGACATGAAAGGCGTGAAAAGGTTCATAGAGACTCATAACTATAGAGCTTATTTTTTATTTTACTCTGTCTACTGAAGCACAGGAGGTCTAACTTGTTCGAATTCATATTAGCTTCTGTTTTATTAATTATTACTCCTGGACCAGGCGTGTTATCCTTAGCAGGTGTAGGTTCAGCATTCGGTTTCAAGTCAGGAGTCAGATACTTCTTAGGTTTATTTATAGGCCATAATTTAGTGGGTTTTTTTGTAGTTTCTGGGTTGGCTGCTTTATTACTTGGAAGCCCGCTTATTCGTACGATACTAATGATACTTTCGAGTGCATACCTTATTTACCTTGCATCGAGTATTGCTTTTTCTGGCAACAAGATTGGATTTAAGGCGTATTCACATATACCGGGTTTAAAATCAGGGCTCTTATTACAAATCATTAACCCGAAGGCTTACGTCGTTAGCACAACTATGTATTCAGGTTTTGTAATGATAGAAAGCTCATTAATACTTGAGGTTTTGTTGAAATGTTTAATAGCTAACTTAATTTGGATTCCTGTTCATATACTTTGGCTTTATCTTGGTGTAGTGATAAAGAGCTTAGAATTAACTACCAAGATACAAAAATTAATAAATTATTTTATGGCTGTGTCTATGATTAGTGTTGTTTTCTTAGCAATGTTGACCACTTTTTAAGTTGATAATTTCTTCATTTCTAAGGTATTTTTTTCAGATAATTTAATCCAAATTGGAACATGATCAGAAGGCCTCTCGTGACCTCGTATTTCGGAATCTATACCAGTATCCAATAAAAGGTCTGTGCATTTTGGGCTTAGAAGAAAGTGATCAATTCGAATCCCGTTATTCTTGTTCCAAGATCCAGCCTGATAGTCCCAAAATGTATATTTACTATGTGACTTATCTAATAATCTATAGCTGTCCGTATAACCCAAATTTAGAATTTTACGAAAAGCTGTCCTGCTCTCTAACAAAAATAACGCATCATCAGTCCATTGGGTTGGTGTTGCAGCATCAATTTCCTGCGGTATTATGTTATAGTCTCCAGCAATTATTATTGGCATTTCGTAAGTTAAAAGATTCTCTGCGTGATGTAACATTCTCTCCATCCATTGAAGTTTGTAATCATACTTCGGTCCGGGTGTAGGATTCCCGTTTGGGGCGTATAGAGAGCATACTCGTAATGAAACGTCTTGCAATGAAATGGTCGCTTCAATCCACCGAGACTGTTCATCACTATCGTCACCTGGTAACCCTCTAGTAACGTCTTCTAATGGATATTTTGATAAAATTGCTACCCCATTGAACCCTTTTTGGCCATGAGTTTGTACATTATATCCTTTGTCCTCAAAGTGTTCTTTGGGAAAGACTTCATCTCTAGATTTTATCTCTTGGAGTAAAATTACGTCAGGATTACTCTGATCTATCCATTCCGTAAGAGCATTAATTCTTGCTTTGATACCATTTATATTAAAAGTTGCAATTTTCATTTATAGTTTTCCAAAAGATATATAAGGCTTAGTTTGCTTAAAAATACCAAGAAAGTTTAATTTGTAATACAGTCTAACCATAGTTGGTCAATCTTTTGCAAGTTGGCTTTATCAAATAAATGTAGTTGTTCCCAATATTTTCCAGAGGCTATGAAGTAGTTTAACTCTTTTTCAAGCTGTAACACCTTTTTTTCGGCTGAAATGCTCCAACTAATAAGGTTTGGTGGTTGTGCTAGTAGCTCTATGGAAGTTTTTGGAAACGTTAAACGGGATGTGTCTTGTGACAAGTTAACCAACGCACAACCTTGCTTCGCAGCATGAATCAGTAATCGGTTAGATTTTGCTTCTAGAGATTGGAGCGTTATATCATCTCTAAGTGGATCAGCAGTCCCATCACCGTAGAAGTGAGTTTTTCCTTTTTCAGGGTACATCATATCACAACCAATAAAAGCGATTGTTTTTGGTCTATATTGATAAAGCGCATAGTATCCGGCTGTGAAAGCCATTGTTCCACCGCCATATATAAAACCTCCATATTGATTTTGAGCGGTAACATAGGTTTCAGCAGACGTAAGTTTTTTTGACTCATGTATGACCGGTGGGAGTTTAGATTTTGGAAAGTCTTCAGGATAAATTAATTCATTCCAGACACAACTTACTTTCCAAGCATTATTAATTGCTATTACGTGATCAATGCTTTTCTTAGGCATATCTCTAAACTTTAGTACGTTGGGGCCACTACCCAAAATTATAATTGTATCTATAAGAACTTACTTTCACTCTCTAGCTAGTAAATAGCTAATTTTTTTTATCACTAGATAGAAAAAGAAGTCCCACAACCACATGAGGTTTTTGCATTTGGGTTATCTATCGTAAATTTAGCGCCAATTAACTCTTCCGAAAAGTCAATTATTGAGTTTTCTAAAAATGGCAATGAAATACTATCTATTACAACTGATTCCCCATCTTTTTCAGAAACCCAGTCCGTTTCACTAATATCGTCTAATTTAATTTCATATTGAAACCCAGAACACCCCCCACCTTCGACTGCGATCCGTAAAGCTTTTGATTGCTTTCCAGCACCAATTTCATTTAACCTTGAAAAGGCTCGATCTGTGATTTTTGGCGGTAAAGTTAAATTCATGGTTATCTTTCTGAAATTAATAGTTACTATTGTACTGGAATAAAATCAACTCGACAAGAATAGGATTTTTAAATTATGTTGGCTCTATATGCCTCTAACCCCCAGCAGAGCAGAGGACGTCTCTTCAAAGAAGATGATAGCACATATAGGACGTGTTTTCAAAGAGATAGAGATAGAATAATTCACTCGAGCTCTTTTCGACGGTTAAAACATAAAACGCAGGTTTTTCTTGAAAATGAGGGTGATTATTTCAGAACGAGATTAACTCACACAATAGAAGTCGCCCAAGTTGCTCGTACTATAGCTAATGCGTTGGGGTTAGAGGTTGATTTAGCTGAAGGAATTTCATTAGCGCATGATTTAGGGCACCCGCCGTTTGGACATACTGGCGAAGAAGCCCTGGATATTTTAATGATGCCTTATGGAGGATTTGACCATAATTCCCAGTCAGTATTAATAGTAACATCACTCGAGAGACATTATGCTCAGTGGGATGGCTTAAACCTGTCCTGGGAGGTTTTGGAAGGGATGGCCAAGCATAATGGGCCTATGATCCGTGATATTTCGGGAGTCATAACTGAGTATTCAAGCGGCCATAACCTAGAGCTACAAACTTTTTCAAGTGGGGAAGCGCAGGTGGCTGCTATCTCTGATGATATTGCGTATAATCATCATGATGTTCTTGATGGAATACGAGCAGGTTTGCTTTCTGTAGACGATATTAGAACTTTACCTATTTTGGCCTCATGCTTTAATGAAGTTGATAAGTTGTATCCAGGCATTGATAATCTGAGACAACGTCATGAGGCTCTAAGGAGCTTTTTTAACTTTCTTGTTTCAGATGTCATCATTGAGTCAAAAAAACTATTAGGTGAATTATCAGCTCAATCTGTCATAGATATTCGTAATGCAACAAAGCCTGTAATTCAATTCTCACCTAAGGTGCGTGATGATTTAGATATTATAAGAGCTTTTTTATTTAAAGAAATGTATCGATCTCCTCCACTATTGCAAATGAGAAAAATGGCTACACAAATAACTAATGAATTATTTACCTTTTTTGTAAGGGATCAGTTGCATCTTCCTAAGAAGTGGCAAGCAGATTTACAAAATTCTTCCAGTAAGACTAATGTAGCAAGGGTAGTATCAAATTATATCGCTGGGATGACCGATAGGTTCGCAATTAGTGAGCATCGAAGATTATGCAAATTCTTAGAGTAGTTACTTCAGAAAATTTTTGTGGCAGATGGTTTCGTGCTAGATTTTATATTTAGGCATGTTAAACCCAGCCTAACAAAAGGATAAATCTTGAATATATATAGTAACATACGCGATCTAGTTGTTAGTTCTCTGGATAAAATGGTCTCTGATGGTTTTCTAGAAATAGGGTTAGGGTATGATAATATATCAGTTGAGCCCCCTCGAGATCAGGCTCACGGAGATATGGCAACAAATGCAGCTATGGTGCTTTCAAAATTAGCCAATAAGCCTCCCAGGCAGATAGCAGAATACCTATCCAATATTTTAATATCTGACGAGAGAGTAAGAGAGGTTAATGTTGCAGGGCCCGGTTTTATAAATATGAGAATCGAAGAGTCTGTATTGCAGGCAGTGGTGAAATCAAGTTTACTTTTAGGAAGTAAATATGGGCAAACTCAGCTTGGCAACGGAAAGCGAGTTAATGTAGAGTATATAAGTGCCAATCCAACCGGACCCCTCCATGTTGGCCATACTCGAGGTGCAGTTTTTGGTGATGTATTGTCTAATCTGCTAACCTATGTTGGTTATGACGTTACAAGAGAATATTATATTAATGATGGTGGTACCCAAGTAGATGTCTTAGCCCGCTCCGTTTATCTCAGGTACCTGGAAGCCCATGGACAAGAAGTAGTATTTGAAGATGGGACATATCCAGGTGACTATCTGGTTGAAGTAGGCCTGGCTTTGAAAGCTGAGGTTGGAGATAGGTTTTTAAAAGAAGATGAAAAAGTTTGGCTTGAGTTCATCCGGGATTATTCAACTGATAGAATGATGAAATTGATAAGAGAAGATCTTGATAGTCTTGGTATTAAAATGGATAATTATTTTAGTGAAAAATCTGTGTACTCAGAAAGAAAAATTGACTTTACAATAGAACAACTTTCAAAAAGAGGCTTAATTTATGAAGGTGTATTAGAGCCTCCAAAAGGTAAGAAACTGGATGATTGGTCTCCCCGTAAACAAACCCTTTTCAAATCAACTGACTTTGGAGATGATGTAGATCGGCCAGTGAAAAAATCTGATGGAACATGGACATACTTTGCCCCTGATATTGCTTATCATTTTGATAAAATTGATCGTGGATATGATATATTAATTGATATTTTGGGAGCAGATCACGGAGGATATGTTAAAAGAATGAAGGCTGCAGTGCTGGCATTGTCTGATACTAAAGTCGAGCTTGATGTGAAGCTTGTTCAATTAGTAAAACTCTATCGCAATGGGGTGCCTTTTAAAATGTCAAAAAGGGCAGGAACTTTTGTTACTCTAAGTGATCTAATTCATGAAGTTGGCTCTGATGTGGTGCGCTTTGTAATGCTTACTCGAAAAAATGACGCTCCACTTGACTTCGACCTTGAAAAGGTTCTCGATCAATCTAAGGATAATCCGGTATTTTATGTTCAATACGCACATGCTAGAGTGTGCTCTGTGCTTCGAAAAGCTGCGGAAGCAGATATTGATATTTCAGATCAGAATCTAATCTCTGCTGACTTAAGCCAAAATAACCATCAAGTAGAGTTAAGACTTATTAAGAAACTTGCTGAGTGGCCTAGGTTAGTGAAGGTGTCGGCTAAGACTAATGAACCGCATAGAGTAGCATTTTATCTCTATGAATTGGCGGGTGATTTCCACTCTCTTTGGAATAAGGGAAATGATGAAAAGAGACTCCGTTTCATACAAGAAGATAAAACCATCGCACTTGCAAAACTTGCATTAGCAAGATCTGTGGCTATTGTAATTTCCTCAGGGCTTTCTATTCTAGGGGTAGAAGCGGTTTCAGAAATGCGTTAAGGTAAAACTTAATAACGTTACAAAATAATTATAACTCGAAATAAATCGAGAAGTTATGAGGCAGATATGGCAGACGTAGACTTTGACGCTTTTTCGGTGTCAGACCCCTCCGTTTCACGGGGTCATGTAAGTAGAGTTCTTAAGGTTATTGGAAGTTTGATATCACTTGGTTTACTATTAGGGTTAATTAACTGGGGTTATAATTTATCATTAAGTCAACCGACAGTATTACCTATTATCAAGGCATCCACTGGCCCATTAAAAGTTTTACCTAGTGATCCTGGTGGTGATAAGACAGCATATTTAGGTTATGCTGTGAACTCTGTACAAGAAGATGGTGAAGTGGAAGGCCCATCTAGAAAAATAATTTTAGCACCTTCTCCAATTGGAGTGGACGAAAGTGATCTGAGTGTGCTTGCGGGATTTGGAGATTCTAATGGAAAAATTGACTTAAAAAAATCTATAAATCATGCATTAGCGGAGATTTTTGGTACTTCGAAAGAAATCAAAGACACTATCTCAAAATTTGAAATAAGCTCTAATCCTATTTCGAGCACATCGCTCATAGTGGAAAATCTATTTTTACCACTTCGACCTGTTAAAAGACCAGAGATTGGATCGAAGGGTTTATCAACTAGCTCGAAGAGTAAAGTGGTTATTATTAAAAACTATAATGGGGAGGGTTTGTTGTTCAAAAAAGGTGAATCTTTGGCTCATCTTGGATCTTTCAAAAACCTGGTTATTGCTCAAGTAAAATTGGATAACTTTGTCACTATGTACGATGATTACCTTTCAGATAAGACTATTTTCATACAAAACTCGAAGTCTGGAGGACGCAGTATTTTTAGGATGCAGATTGGAGGTTTTTCAGATCTTGAAATGACAAACCAGTTCTGTTCTCTTATAAAGTCGTTTGGGGATGATTGTATGCCTGTCACTTATAGATAGAAGTAATATAGAAATTTTTACAAAGTAAGAAAATAGTATGAGTTTTAAAAAACTATATAGATATTTACACTTATGACAGCAGGTGCCTACATATTTGGATGTATTGGTTCTAAGTTATCAAAAAAAGAATTCGACTTTTTTAAGGAATCCCAGCCTTGGGGGTTTATACTATTTTCACGAAATATTGAATCTAAAGCACAAGTTAAGCTACTTACTATGGAATTAAAAGAAAGTGTTGGACGAAATGCTCCTATCTTAATTGATCAAGAAGGTGGTCGTGTCCAAAGAATGCGCTCTCCAGAATGGATAGAGTATTTACCTGCGTTAACGCAAGTAAAGAAATCGGGAAGTCATGCTAGTCGTACAATGTATTTAAGGAGTCGTCTGATTGCCTTAGAGCTTAACGAGATAGGTATTGATGTGAACTGTGCTCCAGTAGCCGATCTTTTAAAACCAAATACCCACACTATATTAGCGGACAGGTGCTATGGTGAAACGGTTGAGGACGTTGTTAAAATTTCTCGAGCCGTTGCTACAGGTCTTTTGGATGGGGGCGTTCTACCGGTAGTTAAACATATTCCAGGCTATGGTCGCGCTGTGGTGGATGGCCATGAGCAGTTACCAATTGTTCGAGAGCCGCTAGAAGTATTGAGGAAAACTGACTTCTTGCCTTTTAAGTTACTGGCAGATTTACCCATTAGTATGACTGCTCACATTACATATACAAGTATTGATAACACACCTGCGACGATTTCAAAGAAAATGCTTTCTCTTATTCGCAACGATCTAGGATATAAAAATTTGATTATTACAGATGATATTTCAATGGGTGCTTTGGAAGGGACTATATTCGAACGTTCAAAGTCTTCTATAGATGCAGGTTGCGATATCGTTCTACATTGTAACGGAGACTTGAAAGAGATGATTGATGTCGCCAATGCAAGTGGGCAACTTACATCTCAGGGAGAAGAGCGTTCTCAATTTGCCTTAGAGCAAAAGAGACCACCAAAAGAAGAGAGCATAGATGAATTACAGTATGAACTATCTAAACTAATGCCCAGAGAAAACTGATGCATGTTGAAAACATATTTGATGGTTGGGAAGAGGCAACTAAAACAGGAAGTTTTGATACTCGTCAGTTGGTGGTTGATATTGATGGTTTTGAAGGCCCGTTAGACTTATTGTTAACCTTATGCAGAAGTCAAAAAGTGGATCTTCTTAAAGTTTCAATTTTACAGCTTGTAGACCAATATCTTGATTTTATTGAAAAGGCCAAAGAGTTACAGCTCGAGTTGGCTGCCGACTATTTGGTTATGGCGGCTTGGTTAGCATTTTTAAAATCAAGGCTTTTACTACCAACTGATTTAGAAGAGGGGCCTTCAGGAGAAGAGTTAGCAGCCTATCTGGCGTTTCAACTCGAGAGACTTTCTGCTATGAGAAATGCTGCAGTTAAACTTATGGTTACCGACAGACTAGGTAAAAATTTTTTCTATAGAGGGATGCCAGAACGAATAACTAAAACAAAAAACATAAAATATGATACTAATTTACTAGATCTTGTACAGGCTTATGCACGTGTTAGGACTAAAGACGAGTTTAAACCTTATGTACTGGATAGAGGAAAAGTTTACTCTATGGAGGAAGCTTTAGGGCGTTTAAGGAAATTTCTGAATTTTTCTGGTGATTGGACCGAATTATCTTCATATCTTCCAGAAGACTGGAGAGCTGACCCAGAAAAGACGAGAAGCGCAACTGCCTCCACATTTGCAGCATGCCTTGAACTTACAAAAGCTGGTGAGATTGAATTAAAACAAGCAAAAATGTACGCACCTATAAATATACGAAAGAAATAGCTATGGCAGAATATAAAACAAATGATAACGATTATCCTGTACCTAGTGTGAAAGAACAGGAGCGTATGGTTGAAGCTATTCTATTTGCTGTTCAAGAACCTATTTCTTTAGATGAATTAGAACTTCGTATGCCTAAGGGTATTGATCTCAAGGAATTACTATTAAGTCTTCAAAAAAAATATGAGACAATGGGTGTCAACGTGGTTCGCGTTGGTACTAAGTGGGCTATCCGAACAGCAAAAGATTTAGGTTTCTTAATGGCTAAGGAAAGTTTTGAAACAAAGAAACTAAGTCGTGCTGCAACTGAAACATTGGCGATTGTGGCTTATCATCAGCCTGTAACACGAATTGAAATTGAAGAGATTAGAGGTGTTTCGGTGTCGCGAGGTACCGTTGATCAATTGGTGGAGTTAAATTGGGTTAAATTTGGTCGTAGAAGAACTAGCCCTGGTCGACCTGTAACTTATGTAATTACTGATACATTTTTAGATTTTTTTGGTTTGGAGCGTGTTAATGATCTTCCGGATCTTAAAGAGCTTAGGGCCACTGGTCTTTTAGATAACAAACCACCCCCATCGGAGATAGATGAAAAAGTAAGTGTTCAAGATCCTATTGGAGATGAGCCGGAGTTTTTTGATGAATAACTTAACTACTTGATCGCTTTTGAATATTTTTTAAATCGGGGTCTATCAATCAGAGAAATGCTTGCTTAATTTTAAACCTTGCCCCTGATAATTCGACTTTATTCCTACCCCATATAGTTGGTCTGGTATCTCATACATTTTTTCAAAAACCAACCTTCCAACGATTTGGCCATGTTCAAGAACAAATGGAGCTTCATGACATCTGACTTCAAGTACTCCTCTAGAGCCTACACCGCCTTCGTGTAAACTTCCAAACCCTGGGTCAAAAAAGCCCGCATAGTGTACTCGGAACTCTCCTACCATTGCAAGGTAAGGAGCCATTTCAGCGGCATAACCACCAGGTATATGAACGGACTCTCTACTAACAAGTATATAAAATGCATCAGGATCTAATATAAGTGATCCCTTCTGAGCTGTTATTTTTTCCCAAAAATCATCTGGATTATAGTAGGAAAGTTTGTCTAAATCAATAAGTCCCGTATGAGGTTTGGCTCTGTACCCAACCAAATTTTTTCCTTTTGGTTTTAAGTCAACTGAAAAAC
This sequence comes from uncultured Paracoccaceae bacterium, assembly GCA_913041145.1. Classification (GTDB taxonomy): domain Bacteria; phylum Pseudomonadota; class Alphaproteobacteria; order Rhodobacterales; family Rhodobacteraceae. The sequence goes on along the minus strand of CAJWHE010000020.1, from coordinate 5,983 downwards.
CTAACCCATTGTCGATATGAGGGTCGTTTGAGACTAATATTTCTTCTTTATGTAGGTTTTGTAATTCTTTGTCAGATAAAACTGATAGACCCCCTCTAAACCTTATTTGATTTAGACTCATTCCTGGTCGAACCAACACACTAAAAGATCGCGGGCAAATCTCAACAAATAAGGGTCCAGAATAACCTGGTTCAACTCTATCAAATTCTACACCGCCATCTGTTATAACTCTCGTCAATAAATCTAATCTACCTGTTGAACTTTTAGCGTTACAGACTGCTTGAAGGTTTATTGGTAGATTAAGTGATTCCATTAACGGAATAACGTATACACAACCTTTTTCTAGAACTGCTCCATCTGAAAGGTCTACTTCGTGCATCTTGAACATTTTGAGGCGATCAAAGACATTTACTCCCTTGCCGGCTAGGAAGGATGCTCTGACACGTACCGCTTTACCAGAGAGTCTTAGATCAAGACTAGCTGGTTGAACTTGACTATCAAGTATAGGAAAATTACCTACAATCACTTTACTGGTGATCATTTCTTTTATTTTTTGACTAGGCATAACACCAGGACCATAGCGCATAAATTTTTATCCTTTTTAACTAGGTGCCGCAGTTCAACTTTGGAATATGTAATCTATACAAAAACCTATATTTAACTTTATTTTAACTTACTACTAGAATTTGGAAAGCTCTAAAGCCTGTGAAAAGGATTCTTTTGGATTTAGTACGTTGAAATGAATAGTATTTAATCCAATCTTTTGAGCACCAGTTATATTGCGTAACTGATCATCGATAAACAAACAATCCTGCGGTTGCAGATTTAAATCATTTAAACATGATATATATGATCTTGGATCAGGTTTTAACATTTTTGTGTATGTAGCGTCGTGTATAATATCAAAAAAATCTAAGAAAGGTAGCTTATCTCTAAATTTATCACCATAAAACAAGTCAAGTTCATTAGATAAAATTGCTAACTTTACATTATTACTTTTCCAATGTTCAATTGCGATTATAGCTTCAGGTCTAATGATTTCTAGAGGTTCGGAGCCTCTTGCGGCTTTAACAAAATCAGACATATGATCCCAGTCGGCACCTATAAGCTCAGCTACTTCTTTCGTTCTTTCGTGCCAATAGTCGCGCTCAGAAATCTGATCACTTTGCATCGATTGCCATAGAGAATCAGAGCTGCTATCAAAAGGGCCAAACCATTTGAGGCTGCTCTTTGGAAGGCCCAAAGCGACTTCGGTAAGCGCATGGGTTTCAAAAAGTGTTCGTGAGATAACGCCCCCAAAGTCTAATATTACGCCTTTAAGTCGTTTTGCTTTTTCTACACTTTTATTTATTTTTTCCACTTTTAAAGCCTTACTTTTAATTGATTATAAGAATTAATAATTGTTAAAAATGGTAGTTATGGTCGGGCCAGCAGGACTCGAACCTGCGACCTTCCGTCCCCCAGACGGACGCGCTACCAGGCTGCGCCATGGCCCGAATTATCTCTCTTAATGGATTTCAACTTAGTAGCAAGAGAAGATTTTTTAAAAGGAGTTAATATTGAGTTTTAGAGCAATTGGTTAAACTTTCCGCGATAGTATTACGTTTTTGTACTAATTTTTTAAATAACTCTATTAAGATTATGTTTTTTGAGTTTTGCTGAAAGTTAGTCCTTCTAAGTTTTTTTCTAACAGCCCGCAAGATTTCTGATTTTGTTGAGTCTACTATAGTTAAGTTACTCCTATGTTCTTCAATTTTATTTTTACTATGTACCTCCTTAATCAAAATAGGTTCGATTTCAATTTTATTCTTATTTTCTTGTGCTGATTGTTCTTTTACTTTTTCTAACGGTTGTGAATAACTCTCAATAGCTTTTTGACCCTCGCTAGTTATTTTTTGTTTTAGTGCCCTAATAGTTAAGCCCTCTTCATAAAGTAGGAATTTAATCCCGCCAAGTAACAGCATATCTCTTGGTCTATAATACCTCCGTCCACCTGCACGCTTTGTTGGAGATATCTGAGTGATTTTACTTTCCCAAAAACGTAGGACATGAGTGGGTAACTCTAGCCAGCCAGCAACTTCACTAATAGTTCGGAACGCATTAGGGGACTTACAAACCATTATGATTCCTCTGGTTACTAATAATAATTTTATTTATTACCAGCTGCTACTTTTTCTTTCATTATTTGGGAGGCCTTGAACGAAATAACACGCCGTGATGTGATAGGAATCTCTGTTCCAGTTTTTGGATTGCGTCCAATCCGCTGCTTTTTATTTCTAGTACTGAAGGTTCCAAAGGCAGAAATTTTAACTTGTTCACCATTTATTAAAGCGTTGGATATATGATTTAACACAGTTTCAACTAGTTCTGCCGATTCATTGCGAGACAGTCCGACCTCTCTATAAACAGCTTCACTAAGCTCTATTCTTGTTAATGTCTTCGAGCTCATTGACTTCTCCCTTATTCATGAATGATATCCAATAGATAAATTCCGAGTCAATAGTTCACCGTTTATTTATTTAAAAATTATAGCTTAAGAATCTCATTAAATGAGATTTTTGTCCTTATTTTATTAGATAATAACTTATAGCCTTAGTAATATAGAACCCCAAGCAAGTCCTCCTCCTATTGCTTCCATCAAGATTAAATCGCCTTTTTTAAATTTCTTTTCTAAATTAGCGACTGATAAGGCAAGAGGGATAGACGCAGCGGAGGTGTTTCCATGATTATTGACAGTAACTATTACTTTCTCCATTGGGAGTTTCATCTTTTGTGCTGTTGCTTTTATAATCCGTATATTTGCTTGGTGAGGCACCATCCAGTCTACATCAGAGGGAGATAACCCTGCTTTTTCTAATACTGCATGAGCCGTGGAGCTTAGTTTCTCTACAGCATGTTTGAATACTTCTTTCCCTTGCATAACAAGGACACCTGTTGTTTGGGTGGATGATACGCCACCATCAACATATAGTAGATCTCTGTACCTACCATCCGAATTAAGATCTGTAGCTAGTATTCCAGAGTCAGTACTCAAATCTGAAGAACTGAAAGCCTCTATGATAATAGCTCCCGCTCCGTCCCCAAATAAAACACTAGTAGTACGATCCTCCCAATTCATTATTCTAGAAAATGTTTCAGCACCAATTACTAGTACACGATTCGCTTGTTTAGAAACAATAAGGGCATCGGCTGTAGCTAAGGCGAAAATAAACCCTGCGCAGACCGCTTGAACATCGAACGCGAACCCTTTGGTAATTCCAAGAGCACCCTGCACAATTGTTGCTACAGAAGGAAAAGTAGTGTCAGGAGTAGAGGTTGCCACAATTATTGCATCAATATCTGTCCTCTTAATCTTTGCATTTTTAATTGCATTTATTGCTGCTTCAATGGCTAGATCAGATGTTTTTTGATCCTTTGCCGCAAAATGACGTCTCTTTATCCCAGACCTTGATTCTATCCATTCATCTGATGTCTCAATCCAATTTTTGAACTCACTGTTTTCCACCACTCGAGTGGGTAAAGAATGGCCAACACCCAATAGATGTGATCGAAGTGTCATTTGATTTTTACTTCCTCTTTTTCCATAGTAATTTCATTTGAACTTCTATCATATAAGTCCGCATTGTTAAGGGTAATTCCTAAGTTTAATGCAGAGGCAATACCAGTTTTATCTGCGGATCCATGCGATTTCACCACTATTCCATTCAAACCTAAGAAAACTCCACCATTAACTCTACTGGGGTCGATCTGTTTTCGCATCTTAAGAAGGCCGGGAGCTGAAAGTAAGGCACCAATGCGGGAAAATAGATTTGATTTAAATGCAAATTTGAGTTTTTCAGATATTAGACGGGAAGTTCCCTCAGCAGTTTTTATTGCTATGTTTCCAGTAAAGCCATCTGTTACTACTATATCAATCAAGTTTGATGGAATGTCGCCACCTTCAATGAAGCCAACAAACTCAAAGTTTTCTTTTTTTGAAGCAATTAAAATCAGATCATGAGCAAGTTTTAGTTCAGCTCTTCCCTTATGTTCTTCTGTTCCTACATTTAGGAGGCCAATACGGGGTCTTGAGATTTTTAGGCCTCGTCTAGCATAATTTAACCCCATAAGTGCAAACTGCAATAAATCTTGTTCATCTGCTTTAATATCTGCTCCAACATCTAATACAATATTAAAACCTAATTCATTTCTAGATGGCCATAAACAAGCTATTGCTGGACGATTAACCCCAGGAGACTTGCGCAACCGAAGCATAGATAGTGCCATTAGGGCACCAGTATTTCCACAGCTAACACATACATTTGCCTCGCCCACCCGTACAGATTGAATTGCAGACCACATAGAGGTGTTTTTGCCATGCCTTATTATATAGCTTGGCTTTTGATCCATAGACACAATATCTTTGGCGTCCACGATTCTGCATTTGTCTTGGATACTTTTTCTCTCAATCAGTTTTGACAATGCAGATGAATCACCATGAATTATAAACTTTGCTTCGGGATTCATACTTGCTGACTTGGCTATACCAAGCACGACTTCTGATGGACCGAGGTCTCCTCCCATCGCGTCAACAGATATTATAGGTTTTATATTTTCCAATTTTCCGCCCGTAACCAAACTGAAGTATTGCAGTAAGGTTATGCTTAAGCGGCGTCGTCGTCTAGGTCGACTTCCTCATTAATCGCAACAACTTCACGTTCTGCATAAAAACCACAGGATGGGCAGATGTGGTGAGGCCTTTTAAGTTCACCGCAATTTTGACATTCATTTGCTGTTTCTGCAGATAATGAGTCGTGAGAACGACGATTATTTCTACGTGATCGAGATACTCTATTTTGTTGTACGGCCATGAACTTACCCTAATTCTAATTGCTTATAGGTTGGAAATTATCAATGTTGTCACGGACATAACTCTTTAGACTCGTTTCGTCCACCCTCATTAGTAAAAACATAAAAAATAGTGAATTTAATAAGTTTGATAACTTAGTAAATTGTTTTGAACAGATTACTTTAAGCTGTCATCTTGAGCTATCATTTTTTTTCTTAGCGTTGATAGAACAGAAAACGGTTTTATATTTGTGTTTTTGGAAGGATTTAATGAGCTTTCTGATAGTGAGGAGTCTGCCGTTACTCCTGATCGTGGATATAAAGGGGCATTCAATATTATTTCTTCAGTGATAATATCTAAGAGGTTTATCTTATTACTTAATATTTCGTAATCTGCGTTTAAAACAGTTTCATCCGTTCTATTTCGCGAACCTTCCCAATCTTTAATAAATAACCGTTCAACAATTGATAAGATTTGAGTGTCAATTGGCTGCAAAGTATTTACACAGGGTTGTGTCACTAGAGCTTTTAGATTCGCTTTCAGTTTCCAGTTATCTTTTTGTACTCGCTGTAATTTCCCAGTAAAAAAAAGCTTTTTTAATGCTAATAAATCGCACTCTTTAGCAAGTAATTTTGTATCGCTACTGTTAAGTGTAATATTAAAATCATATTTTTGTAATGTGTTGAGTTTGGTAACTATTATTTCTGTTTGATTAGGCATAGTAAGTGATCTTTCTTGAAAACATGTAGAGTAACCTATAAGGTTATTATGAATAATAATCAAAATAAAAGAACAAAGGAGTTCAGGGTGCTTAAAAAAAACTGGTTTATCAGAACCATTATTTTGGGTGCTATTAGTCTGTTCATTTTATCCTGCTCCCAAAATATTCAGAATCACGGTTATATCCCCCCAAACTCAGAACTAAAAATGATTAAAGTGGGAGTTGATACAAAAAAATCTGTTCAAAAGCTAATTGGTAGACCCAGTACAACTGGGGTCTTACAAAACAAGAGCTGGTATTATGTGGGTAGCACCATGAAACATTCTGGTTGGAGAGAGGTAAAAGAGATTAAACGGGTGGTCGTTGCCATTAGGTATTCACAATCAGGTGTAGTTGAGAATATCGAAGAATTTAGTTTGTCTGATGGACAGGAT
>CAJWHE010000019.1 GCA_913041145.1 uncultured Paracoccaceae bacterium | reverse complement strand
CATGACTGTGGCCATGACTGTGATCATCACAATGATCTTTGCCACCCGGGAATTGATCATCTTCAGGATCAGTGAAGGGTTGATATTCAGCATGATGGTGGTGAATATCAACCTCTCCTAGAGATAAACGTTCTTTAAAAGATGCCATTAGATCATGGTTTTCTTCCATATTCCCTGACTCCGTTTCCGCGATCCTTTCTACAAACGTATTTATTACATGATCCTGATCAGACAAATAGTGAGCTTTATAAAAAGTCACGTCAGTGGCTTTCTCCGCCACCAAGTCAACGTAGTTATATATCCGATCTATTAGTTTTCCAGAGAATAGGAAATACGGTGCTACAACTATTTTTTTATACCCTAATCGTAATGCAATTTCCAAACCCTGGCCAACCGAGGGAAAAGTAACACCAGAATATACAGTTTCGGCCCATCCAAATCCTAAATTTTCTGCTACAATGCGGGTTAACTTAGCAGCCTCGGCATTAGCATACGTATCTGAAGTACCTCTACCAACTACAACTAACATAGTTTCATAAAGATCTCCCTCATGAATATGATCAACATTAAGGCTTTCTAAAATTCTAGCTTCAAAAGCCGCAATCATTTCAGAGTGTAATCCAAGTTCTCTGCCGTAACTTATTTTTAAACCTGGGTTTTTTCCTTGATAAGTTAATAAAACTGACGGAATATCATTTTTTGCGTGTGTAGCAGCAAAAAGCATTCCAGGCACAGCAATTATGTGTTCAACGTTCTGATCTCGTAGCGAGTCGAGACCCATATGAATGTTAGGGGCAGAGTATTCCAAAAAACCATATTCAACAGGGATTTCTGGAAACCGTTTTTTTAAGCCTTTTGCAAGTAATCCAAACTCTCGTTCAGCACTTTTTGATCTGCTACCATGACCACAAACCATTATTCCAATTTTACTCATAAAATTACTCCACTATAAAAGCTTTACTTATCAATTCAAAAAACTTTATTAGACCAATATTTCAGGTGTTATAATTACAAATTAATTTCCTCATCACTGTCATTCTTTACCAGGAGAGTTAAATGCAAATAACTATTAGCACATGACAACGCAGCTATTATGACCTCTATTTGAGTAGTCACGCAAACCGCCAACCTCTCTGGCCACTGGGGCTTTGTCATAGACTTCTATAAACTGTAAATCTATTACTGCAATATAAATCTCAATGTTTATTATTGAAAATTTTTCAAACTAAATTAAAAGTATAAAGCGTAATTAGGATAACCTATAAACGCATCGTCAACAAAAGTGTGAGTTAAATAATTAAATGAAGACGTACATAACAATATGTGAGACTTGTAAGCGTGAAAACTGGTCAGTAGGTGATATGAGCCTGACAGATGGAGAGCGTTTAGCTTCGTTAGTTGAAAGCCTTAAAGAAAGTTTCCCAGGAGTTATAACTAAAACCCACCCATGCTTAATGGGTTGTTCACATGGGTGTAATATTGCGATCCAAGCGGAAAATAAGATGTCTTATACGCTAGGTAATTTTGAACCCTCTAAAGAATCAGCAAAGGCAATCTTAGATTATGCTCAGCTTCATTCTGAAAATGAAAATGGTGTTGTTCCTTATCGTAATTGGCCAGAGAAAATAAAAGGTCATTTTATAACTCGCCATCCACCTTTATTAAAAAAATTATGAAAACCTTATTTAACCAGCACGGTGGGAAAATAGATGCAGCAGTTGCTAGTTTTGGCGGCAAAAAGGCTGAATGGATTGATCTCTCAACCGGAATAAACCCTAATTCTTACCCTCTAACAAAATTTCAAAAGAATGTGTGGGAAGCTCTTCCTGACGACGAAACATTTAGAAACATTCTCTCTGCTGCAAAACTATTTTGGAATCTTCCTACATCTTCTTCTATTCTATGTTCTTCAGGAGCATCTGCTTTAATAGCACTTATTCCATTTCTTTATGCTTACAGGACTGTCACAATAGAAGGCCCCACATACTCTGAGCATGAGACCTCTTTTAGAAATGCGGGGTTTAATCTGGTTTCAAAAGATGGAGATGTACAAATAGTTGTAAACCCCAACAACCCGGATGGTCGCCTACACCTAAAAGACAAAGTTATAAAAAACCATAGAAAGTTAACTATAATAGATGAGAGCTTCTGCGATACCACTCAAGAAAACAGTCTAGCCATTCTTACAGAAAAACCTGGGTTCATTGTTTTAAAAAGTTTTGGAAAGTTTTGGGGGCTTGGTGGCGTCCGTTTAGGGTTTGCAGTGGGAACAAAAGAAACATTAGACCCTATAAAAAGGGCTTTGGGGCCATGGCAAGTATCAGGGCCAGCCTTGGCGATCGGCACTCAAGCACTTAAAGATTTAGATTGGGCTAAAGAAACTAGATTTAGGTTAATTGATTTATCTGCTCGACTAGATAAACTTATGAAGAACTATCAGCTAATTGGAGGTACTAATTTGTTCAGACTATATTCAGTTAGTGATGCCACTGCTTTCGCCCAATATCTAGCCTCTGCTAAAATACTGACTCGAACCTTTAGTTATAATAAAAATTGGATTCGTTTTGGGTTGCCAAAAAGGGAATCTGACTGGGAACGAATCCAAAAGGTCTTGAATTGAGTGCCCTGTTAGTTCTGTCCATTGGTATGCTCTTAGATGCTATGTTTGGTGAACCAAAAATTATTTGGAATCGTGTACCTCATCCTGTTGTCATAATTGGCAACATAATAAATTGGTGTGATGTAAACTATAATCGAGGTCAGCATAAGTTGAGAAACGGTGTTCTCACACTGGGTGGTTTAGTCACTGTCTCTATCTTATTAGGCTATACAATAGCTTCAATCCCTCAACTTTGGATATTAGAGGTGCTTTCAGTAGCAGTCTTATTAGCTTTTAGGAGTCTTATAGACCACGTGACAGCAGTTGCTGACGGTCTTAGATTAAGCCTTGCTGAGGGAAGAATAATGGTGGCAAAAATAGTAGGTCGAGATATTAGTAATTTAGATGAATCTGGAGTGGTTCGTAGTACAATTGAAAGCGCGGCAGAGAATTTATCAGATGGGTTTATAGCTCCCTTATTTTGGTATCTTTTATTAGGTTTACCAGGTCTTTTGGCATATAAGGTGATAAATACTGCAGACAGTATGATAGCCTATAAAAGTGATAAATACGAAGAGTTTGGATGGGCAACTGCAAAATTAGATGATATTATTAATTGGGTGCCGGCGAGATTGTCCGCAATGGTCATTCTCCTTTTAAATTTAAAATTTGATAAGATATACATAGTAATGCGAGATGCAAAATTACACCGCTCTCCTAATGCGGGTTGGCCAGAAACTGCCATGGCAACATTATTAAATATAGCATTAGCCGGCCCTAGGACCTATAATGGAGTAGACGGTTCTGACCCGTATATTAATCCTGAAGGTGATTATATACTTTCATCAAATCATATAACGGACTGTACCAAATTTCTGTGGCAGATTTGGTTAATAATCTTTAGTTTGGTTTCTTTTGGATCTATTATGTACTGGTTAATGTAATGTTGAAAATAAAATCTGATGTTATTGGATTATTTAATTTCTTAACAATCATCATTTTAATTTTTTTACTGGGAGCAATATTTTTATCTAGTAGTGCACATGGAAAAGTAAAATGTGGCGGTCCTTTCAAATCTTTCCTTTCAGATATAAAAAAAGCATCTGTTTCTATGGGATACAACGTAAAACTAGTAAACGATTTCTTTTCTTCCGTACAAATTAACCCTGCAGTCTTAAAGGCAGACCAATCTCAAAAAATATTTAGAAAAAGTTTCATTGACTTTTCAAATGCCGTAATATCACCTCACAGGCTTCAAAATGCTGGCATAAATAAGCGGAGATATAAAGAAACCTTTAGTAAAATTAAGCGTAAATATGGGGTACCAAAAGAAATTTTATTAGCATTTTGGGCACTAGAGACTGATTTTGGGTTGTTTCAAGGAGATTACAACACTTTAAACGCTCTTTTAACTTTAAGCCATGACTGTAGACGCCCAGAACTCTTTCTCCCGCAGGTATTCGGTGCATTGGAATTATTCAAACAAAATAAGTTTCATCCTAGAAAAACTAAAGGAGCTTGGGCTGGTGAAATAGGTATGCTCCAAATGTTACCTCTAGATCTGCTTGAAAACGGTACTGATGGTGACGGAGATGGTAACGTAGATATAACTTCTTCACCCATTGATGCACTATTTTCGATGGCTGAAAAATTAACCTCTATGGGTTGGAAGCGAGATCAACCTTGGTTATTGGAAGTAAGGGTTCCTGAGAGTATGGATTGGTCTCAGACAGGCCTAAGCCCAGCAATGCCCATAGAGCATTGGAAAAATCTTAATGTACGGCCACGAGTTGGTTCCTTCCAAACTGGTGCGGATGTGTCATTAATTTTACCGATGGGAAGAAAAGGCCCAGCATTCCTCATCTATCCAAACTTCAAAGTACTCTTAAATTGGAATAATAGTTTCGTCTACGTGACGACAGCGTCCTATTTTGCCACGCTCCTCTCTAACGAGCCTAGATATCGCTTAGGATCCCCTGAGCCAATGTTAAGTTCTAGTGAAATGTTATTGCTTCAAAGTAAACTCCATCAAAAAGGCTATGTTGTAGGAAAAATTGACGGTATTTTAGGAAAAAAAACTAGAGAAGCTGTGAAAATTAAACAAAAAGAACTTGGTATTCCAGCAGATGGGTGGCCTACAAAATTTTTGTTGCAAAATTTATAAAAATTTATCTTATTCTAAGCTACTAGCGCTTCAGCTCTTTTTAAATCAACAGAAACTAATTGGCTCACCCCTAACTCTCCCATAGTTACTCCAAACAAACGATCCATCCGGGACATAGTAACAGCATGATGGGTGATAATTAAGAAACGTGTATTAGTACGACGGTTCATTTCGTCTAGCAAATCACAAAACCGAGTTACATTTGCGTCATCAAGCGGCGCGTCGACCTCATCTAGCACACATAATGGTGCTGGGTTAGCAAGGAAAACAGCAAATATTAGCGCCAAGGCAGTAAGTGTTTGCTCTCCACCTGATAGAAGTGATAGTGTCGAAAGTTTTTTTCCTGGAGGCTGACACATGATTTCAAGTCCTGCATCTAAGGGGTCATCACTCTCAACCATCACAAGTTTTCCATCACCACCATTAAATAAATGCTTAAAAAGGTTACTGAAATTCTCATTAACTTGTTCGAATGCAGTTAAAATTCGTTCTCTACCTTCTCTATTAAGAGACGCGATTCCCGACCTTAACTTTTTTATTGCCTCTGTAAGTTCATCTTTCTCACCTTTAATAAAGTCGTACTGTTCTTGAACTTCTTTTGCGTCTTCTTCTGCACGTAGGTTTACCGCGCCTAAGTTATCTCGTTGCCGCTTAAGCCGGTCAACTTTCTCTTCTAACTTCCAAGAATCCGTCGTATTTTCAGAATCCAGTTGTAAATCTAACCTTAGTGATTCTGGACTCGTATCATATTCATCTTTAATTTTTTTCAAACAAACTACGACATTACTTAACGCAGATTCTAACAAGACTTCATTTCGTGCTCGATCCTCACGAGCTTCCGAAGCTACTCTTTCAGAAGTTCTCTCACTCTCTAATGCCTGACGCAGTAATCCTTCAGCAGTCTTAAGTTGCTCTGCTACATCATGAGCAAAAACTTCACTAGAATGTATTTTCTCTTGTAACTGATCTTGTTCAAGGACTAGTTCATTAGGCTTTTTTTCCGATACTTTTAATTTCTCTTCAAGTATAGCTCGCCTAGACTTCAATTCCTTAATACGATCTTCCGCAAATTCACGACGAGAAATCCACACAAGAAAATGTTCATCAATTTCTTTTGACCTTTGCACTCTAATCTCGTTTTCTGTTCTGATAGTCTCAGCAACACCTCTTTTTGAAATCATTGTTGTTCTTGAAACGATAACTTCTTCCTTAAGCTTTTCTAGTTCATTTCGCGCAAACTTTAGATCCCCTAAATTGTTAATAGCCTTTTCTGCCTCTAATAATCTTTTTTGAATATTATCAGAGTCATTCTTGTATCTAGCTACTGTTAACAATAGATTTTCAACCTTACCCTCAGCTATACTTTTCTCACTCTCAGCACTACTCATTACACGGTTTAATTCTGTCATAATTTTATCAGCATTTTGCCGAGTTAGTCGGGTCTCTTGATCAAAATTGGTGAGTTCTAAAAGTTCTGCTTGAAGGCTAGTATGGGCTTGCCTAGACCCTAAGGATTTTGAAATAGCTTGTTCTAATTCTTGTTTTAACTCTTCAAGCCTATTGAGCTGTTGCAATCGCAAAGCTGATGATGTTGACGCATCTACAGCCTCTACTTTAAAGCCATCCCAACGCCAGCATGCACCTTCCTTGGAAACTAACCTTTGCCCAGGCATTAGCTGGCTTTGAAGCTTTGCACCCAGCTTATTACTTACAACACCTATTTGTGTTATTCTTCGAGACAAGAGCTCCGGGCCAGAGACAAAAGACGAGAGAGGCTCAACATCACCTGGAAGGTTCTGAGCTGGATAGTCAGGCTTCAAATTAATCCAACCCGTTCCGACATCTTTTTCAATTTCAGGATTTTTTAAATCATCTTGAAAAGCTGCCCCAAGAGCCAACTCATACCCAGGCTTCACCCTTATTCTATCGATAATTTGTTTAATTTCAGAGGTTTCTCTATCTAATAATCGAGAAACAGCTCCTGATTCTGCACGCAATGCCGTTTCTATTCCCTCGGCCTCAGAAGAAATAGCTCTAGCTTTGGCCTCTCTAGACTGAACATCATTGCGTGAAAGATTAATTTTTTCTAACTGACTATCTGCCAGTTCGAAGTCGATTTTTGCATCACGAAACTTATCTTTAGCTTCAGTAGCTTTCAAACTTTCAGATGCCACAATAATTCTTGAGGCTTCCAACTCAATATTTGCCTTTTTTTCGTCTGAAATTATTCTTATTAATGTAGCCTTTAGTTCTTCATAAAGACCGTCTGCGGATTGATGCTGAGCCATCAATCTAGCATTGTCCTCTGTTTGATTTGAAAGTCGAAGCTCTAACCCCTGTAAATCCAAAGCCGATACCCTAGACTCCTCTATTGCTGCTTCCAATCTTGAAGAATAGTTCTCTCCCACCTGAGCCAACTCGGCCTTTTCTATTTCTAATCTCTTTAAAGTCTCAACAGCATCTTGATTCAAAGAGGTTTCTCTTATTATATCAAATTCCAGCTGATCTATATCAGCCTGTAGTTTACTAATATCTTGTAGAATTTGCTTCTCACTATTAACTAAAAACTCTCTTTGAACTAACAAGTCTTGAAGTTTTTTAGCGAAGTTAGAGTTATCCTCACGAAGTTGCGGGAGTGTGCCTTCTAATACTTCTCTTTCATTAAGAAACTTTTTTGCCTCAATTTCTACCTCTGACGCTCTTAATTGTGATTTTTCTTTTTCTAACTCAGCCAATGCCCTTATACTCTCAGCCTCTTTCCATTTTATATATAGTAATTGTCCTTCTAGTTTTCTTAACTCTTCTCCTATTTCACGATATCTTACTGCCTGCTTCGCTTGTTTGGCTAAATGCCCAAGCTGAGACGCTAATTGTTCAATGGTGTCATCTAACCTAGAAAGATTCGTATCTGCCCCAGAAAGTTTAAGTTCAGCCTCATGACGGCGCTGATATAGCCCAGATATTCCCGCTGCCTCTTCCAAAATCCGCCTTCTGGACTTTGGCTTCGCATTGATTAATTCTGCTATCTGACCTTGCCTAACCAAGGCTGGTGAGTGAGCTCCTGTAGAGGCATCAGCAAAGAGCATCTGCACATCGCGAGCCCTCGCATCCTTACTGTTAACCTTATAAGCGGAGCCAGAGTCCCGTGCAATTCGTCGCACAACTTCAAATTCAGCAAATTGATCATACTCAGCTGGTGCCGATCTATCTGAATTATCAATTTTTAAAGCTACTTCAGCAAAGTTCTTTGCTGGGCGAGAGGCTGCACCAGAAAAAATCACATCGTCCATGCCAGAACCCCGCATTGCTTTAGGACGATTTTCTCCCATAACCCATCGGAGCGCTTCGAGTAGATTTGACTTTCCACAGCCGTTAGGTCCAACAACACCCGTAAGACCATCCGAGATTACTAAATCTGTGGAATCAACAAAGCTTTTAAACCCATTTAATCTTAGTTTAGAAAATCGCAAGTAACCCTTCTCTCTGCTTAGGCCTGGAATAAAGTGGAGAAAGTCCACTATTAAATAATAAACACTTCATGTTGTAAGAACAACTACTTTATATACACAATGTATGTATTTGCAATCAACACAGCTGAGTTCATTACAACTTTTCTTACTCAACTATAAAGATTATGCTTGACGATTCATTCTTGTAAAGCGCATGTTCTTTTCACAAGGTTCGATTTAATTTGCAAAAGCACTTTATGATGAAATGGGAATATGGTGAGAGTGACCCAAACCGGGATTCAAAGCCAAAGCCGCCCCCGCGACTGTAAGCGGTGAGCAACTATCTAAACGTCACTGAGATTAATTCTTGGGAAGACAGATACGTAGCCACGACCCGCAAGCCAGGAGACCAGCCTTGAAATGTTTAAACCCCAACCGTCGGGTGTGACGGAAATAGGAGAAAGAAATGCAAGGTCAAACAAAAGTATTAACATTACAAAATGAAATTACAAATTCTAGCAGCCAGTTTGCTTCAATCTTTGGAGCTATCATAATTGGAGGGTTTCTTTTATTTGCTTCAGGATTTGCTCAAGCAACCATAGTCCATGACTCAGCTCATGATTTAAGACACTCTATGGCATTTCCCTGCCACTAGAAAATGTTCAAAAATATATTTGTGAGTGCCGTGTTTTGCGGCACTGTAGTAGGTGCATTAGCGACAGCAATGCAAATGCTATTAATAACTCCGCTTTTATTAGAGGCTGAGCTTTTTGAGACTGGGCAAAGTATTCACTTCATCACTGATGGTTCTCCAGAGAGCCCTGTAAAGCACGTTGATATCTGGCAAGACCCGTACCGTCACCTGATGACTTTATGTTTTAATCTTGTAACATTTACCGGCTTTGGGTTTTTACTTTTAGCGGCTATAGCTTTTTTCGACAAACGTGGATTTACCATAAATAAAGCAGAGGGTATAGTTGCAGGAGTCTGTGGTTTTTTTATTTTCCAACTCGCTCCAGCAGTGGGTCTACCACCAGAGCTTCCTGGAACAATTAGTGTGGCAGTGGGACTTAAGCAAACCTGGTGGATAGCTACTATTTTTTGTACGACAATAGGAATTTTATTACTTTTCCTTGCTAAGCACAAAATATTAACAGCTTTTGGTATTATATTTATTATAATTCCTCATTTGATAGGGCACCCCAAACTGGAAACTTACTTTGGTGTCGCTCCTCCGGAACTAGCAGCAGAGTTTGCCTCGCGAGCTTTGGCAGTTAGCCTAGTCTCGTGGATAATTTTAGGAATTTTTTCAAGTCAGTTTTGGAAATATTTAGAAAAGGATTAAGAAATTATGAAAATACCTACTACTGTCATAACCGGCTTTCTAGGTTCAGGTAAAACAACCCTTATTCGTGAATTATTGCAAAACACTGAAGGAAAAAAAATAGCATTAATAATTAATGAGTTTGGAGACCTTGGAGTCGATGGGGACATATTAAAAGGTTGTGGAGATGAAACATGCTCTGAAGATGATATCATGGAGCTCTCAAATGGTTGTATCTGTTGTACTGTTGCTGACGATTTTATACCCACCCTAACTAAGTTACTAGAACGAGATATAAAACCTGATCATATTGTAATTGAAACATCTGGCCTTGCACTACCCCAACCACTTATCAGAGCGTTCAATTGGCCAGAGATATCTACTCAGGTTACAGTTGACAGTGTAATAACAGTAGTTGATGGCGACGCAGCTCATAAAGGTCAGTTCTCCAATAGTTTAGAGGCTATAGAAAAGCAGAGAGAACAGGATGAAAATATTGATCATGATACCCCAATATCTGAATTATTTGAAGACCAGTTAGCATGTGCAGATTTAATCATTATAAATAAATCTGATCTAATATCGGCCTCTGAAATGAAAAATCTACAAGCTGAATTGAGTTCCAATACTCGGGCAGGCGTCCAAATAATTCAATCTACCATGGGGAAAGTGCCATCAAAAATACTTTTGGGACGGAACGTAAGTGCAGAAAAAGATATTCAAAGCCGTCATGAAATTCATCATGATCACCACCACGATGACCACCACCACGATGAACATCATCACGATGAGCATCATCATGATGATTTCGAAAGTTTTATTGTGACTCTACCAGCGATAAAAAATCAAGAAGAGTTCATTAAAAGGATGGAAGATGTAATAGTGAACCACGGTATTCTTAGATTAAAAGGTTTTGCATCTATAGAAGGAAAGCCATTGAGAATGACAGTTCAAGCCGTTGGCCCTCGAATAGAAACATATTTTGAGCAATCTAAAAGTGAAAATAATACCCCCGACACACAACTAGTAATTATCGGAAATAGCGGTCTTAATAAAGATATTATTTCAAGCACTCTAGCGGGATGAGACTCCAAACGCGTATAGCTAACCCGTCCTCTAAAGAAGGTATTAAACTTTTAACAGACAGTTATGCATTGATGAGCACTCTTTTTCCTCCAGAAGATAATCATGCTCTATCTATAGAAGACTTCAAAGCGCCAAACATATATTTCATTATAGCAGATAAAGACGATAAACCTTGTGGGTGTGGGGCACTTGCAACCAAATCAAATTATGGAGAATTAAAGTCTATTTATGTTGATGAAAAAAGTCGGAGAATTGGTGTTGCTGAACTAATAATGATGGATTTAGAAGTTAAAGCAAAAAATCTTAAATTAAATGAATTATACTTAGAGACCGGCGCCAATCTACTTGCAGCGATCAAACTTTACAGAAAATTAGGTTTCATAGAGTGTGGTCCTTTTGGTGACTATAAGGAAAGCCCTCATAGCTTTTTTATGTTTAAGAAACTCGACTAATGCATTTACTAGCAGCAAAATCTGGAACAATTGATGATGGTCTAGAACCTTTTGACTTATCTCAAACTCCAGCAGATCTATTGTTTATTTCCTCTGCGGACTCGGAACTAACGGCACTAAGTGAAGCCATTACAGAGACGAACCATAAAAGCACTGTTAGGCTTGCCAGTCTTAATCATCTTCAACACCCAATGTCTGTCGACTTACACTTAGATCAAACTGCCGCCAAGTCAAAATTAGTAATTATCAGGGTATTGGGAGGTTTGGGTTATTGGCAATATGGAGTAGAGCAATACTCATCCGTCTTAAAAGAAAAGAAAATCCCAATCGCATTGTTACCGGGTGACGATAAGCCCGACCCTGAGCTTCGAAATCTTTCAACAATTACGGATGAAGATTACGATCAGCTCTGGGGGTACTTAGTAGAGGGAGGATTAGAGAATACGGGGAATTTTCTAAAATATACAAACTCAATGCTAAAGGGAGATATAAGTCCGCCAAGCCCCAAGCCGGTACTAAAGGCAGGCGTGTATTGGCCTGGAGAGGGGTTAACCTCCCCTGAGGAGATTTACAAAAACTGGAACTTAGAACAGCCAGTCGTACCAATTATATTCTACCGCGCACTTATCCAAGGCGTCGGGTTAAATCCCGTAAATAGATTGGTAAAAGCCTTAATAAAAGATAGTTTAAACCCTCTACCGATATTTGTAGCCTCTTTAAAAGATCCTCTATGCCAAGCTACAATTGAAACAATTTTTAAAAAAAGCCCTCCAACAGTTATTCTTAATAGTACAGCTTTTTCAGTTAACTCTCTTAACTCCGAGCAAAAAACATCTGACAATCCCTTAACGTCAGTGGCAGCAAATAAGGCACCAGTATTCCAAATGATTTTTTCATCGTCAACTGAGGACGTATGGGAGGCTGAACTTAACGGCTTATCTGGGAGGGATATTGCTATGAATGTTGCTCTTCCTGAAGTTGATGGAAGAATCTTATCTAGAGCTGTGAGCTTTAAGGGAGAGTCATTTTATGATGATGTCACAGAATGCTCCATCACAACATACAGAGCCCGAGGAGATCGAATTACATTTGTAAGCAACTTAGCTAAGAATTGGTGTAATCTGAGACAAGTTGAAAATAAGTACTCCCGTCCAGCTTTCATAATGGCAAACTATCCAAATCGAGATGGAAGATTAGCCAACGGGGTAGGGTTAGATACACCTGAGTCAATAATAACAGTCTCAAAAGAATTAAATAAAAACGGATACAGCTTGAATGGCTTTCCAGAGTCTTCGGCAGAATTAATGAAAATATTAACATCAGGTCCAACAAATTGGTTACCAGATCGAGCTAAGAAAGCTGGGGGAGAGTTTTATCCTTTGGAAAACTACCTCGAAGAATACAAAAAACTTCCATATGAATTTAGATCCAAGGTTGAAGCCCGTTGGGGTCTTCCAGACGATGATCCCTTCATTAAGTCTTTTTCGTACCATGCACAAAAAAAGAAAATTAAAGGTTTTGCTCTATCGATTCATCGATTCCATAATGTAATAGTTGGACTTCAACCTGCTCGTGGATATAACATTGATGCGAAAGAGACTTACCACAGCCCTGATTTAATGCCTCCTCATAACTACATAGCCTTTTATTTTTGGATAAGGTTTGAATTTAAAGCCCACGCAATAATTCATATGGGAAAACATGGAAACTTAGAGTGGCTTCCTGGAAAGTCACTAGCTTTAAGTAATTCTTGCACTCCAGAAGCTATTTTTGGCCCAACTCCACATATTTATCCATTTATAGTCAATGACCCTGGTGAAGGTACCCAAGCAAAAAGACGCTCTCAGGCAGTAATAATTGATCACTTAACACCACCTATGGCTAGAGCAGAAACATATGGACCCTTAAGGGAGCTTGAAGGTTTGATAGATGAATACTACGAAGCACATTCAATAGATCAGAGACGCGTAAAAATCCTTCAAAAAGAAATATTAAGCCTAACTGGCACTTCAGGTCTCACTGATGATATAGGCCTTTCTGGAAAAGGCGACGAGAGTGATCTAGCAAAACTAGATGCTTATTTATGTGATCTCAAAGAAGCTCAAATAAGAGATGGGTTACATATTTTTGGTCTCTCTCCAACTGGAGACCTAGCGAGGGATCTCGTAATATCTTTAACAAGGCTGCCAAGGAATGATGGACTTAACGGGAACTCCTCTTTGACCCAGGCTATAGCAAATGATTTCCATTTAGATCTAAATACGCTGGATGCTAATATGTCTCAAACATGGGAGGGCCCATTTCCAAATGGATTAAAAGATATTTCAGAAGATAAGTGGAGATCTTTTGGCGATACTATTGAACGTATAGAAATCTTCTCACAAAAATTACTTGATGGCGAGAAGCAGTCCCCTGGCAACCAAACTAATCATGTTTTAGATAAGATAAGAACTGAAATTCATCCTACGGTTTCAGACTGTGGGTCATCAGAGGTTTCTGGAATACTAGATGCACTAAATGGTAAATTTGTCCAACCAGGCCCATCTGGGGCACCCACCAGAGGAAGATTAGATGTATTGCCAACTGGAAGAAATTTTTATTCTGTTGATAGTCGCTCAATACCAACAATTACGGCATGGAACATCGGATGGAAATCAGCAAATTTATTACTAGAAAAACATTTACAAGATCATGGTGATTGGTTGAGGACAATACTTCTCTCAGCATGGGGCACCTCAAATATGCGAACAGGTGGTGATGATATAGCCCAATGCTTAGCTCTGATGGGAGTAAAACCGAAATGGGACGATATAAGCAAACGAGTGCTTGGTTTTGAAATTCTACCCTTGAGTGTTTTAGGGAGACCACGCGTTGATGTAACCTTACGTATTTCCGGTTTTTTCCGAGACGCCTTCCCCCAGTTAATCTCCCTTGTAGACAGTGCTGCTACATCAATAATGAATTTAAATGAACCGCCGGATCAAAACATAGCTGCCGCCAGGTTTAAATCTGGTGAAGATAGCAACAGAGTTTATGGAGCCAAGCCAGGAGCATATGGTGCTGGTCTTCAGGCATTGATTGATGAGAGAATATGGAACTCTAAAAGTGATTTAGCAGAGTCTTATATAGAATGGGGTAGTTATGCATATGGAAAAGATGCAAGTGGTACAAAAAAAATAGAGGGTTTTAAAACTCGTTTAAAACAAACGGAAGCAATCGTACAAAATCAAGATAATCGTGAACATGATATTTTAGATAGCGATGATTATTATCAGTTTGAGGGGGGCGCCGCAGCGGCAGTTTCAACCTTACAAGGTGTTAATCGACCAATCTATCATAACGATCATTCCAGACCTGAGAGACCAATAATTAGAACGCTGGAAGAAGAGATATCTAGAGTAGTAAGGTCACGAGTAGTAAACCCTAAATGGATAAATGGCGTCAAAAGGCACGGTTATAAAGGCGCATTTGAAATGGCCGCCACATTGGACTATTTATTTGCTTTCTCCGCCACAACCGGAGCTGTTAAAAGCCATCACTTCGATCTCACCTACGAAGCATACCTTGAAGACACTGAAACCTTTAATTTTATAAAAGATAATAACGAGTCAGCTCTTTTTGAAATGGCTGAAAAATTTAAAGAGGCATTGGATAGAGGCCTCTGGAGACCTAAGTCTAATTCTGCGAGAGCCAGGCTTGAAGCAATAAGTAAAAAATCAATTTAAGAAGGCATATATTTTTTTCATTATAATTTTTTTTGAAATAGCAAAACCCATTAAACAGCTTATCACTTGTTGTTAGACACAATAGAAAATAGGATCTATAATTAGTAAACACAAAGCCGAATATCTCAAAATATTTAATTAAAGCTCAGTTGTAAGAGTTAGGATAATTGATAATGACCAAAGCCGTACCTCAAGATACTGACAGACATAATCTAAAAATGCAGAAAAAAAAGGTTGCCAGAGATAAAATAATGGCGACTAAAACTGAAAAAAAAGGCTTGATCATTATAAATACTGGGAAAGGAAAGGGAAAGAGTTCTGCCGCTTTTGGTATGATCTTTCGTTGTATAGCACACGGAATGCAATGTGCTGTGGTCCAATTTATAAAAGGCGGAATGAGTACAGGGGAACGTGATCTAATCTTAAAGAATTTTACTAATATATGCTCTTTTAATACAATGGGGGAGGGGTTCACATGGGAAACTCAAGACAAAGCGCGTGATATGGAAATGGCTGGTGCGGCTTGGGAGAAAGCTAAAGACCTAATTCGTGATCCAAAAAATACTATGGTTTTACTAGACGAAATTAATATTGCTTTGAGGTACGATTATATCGACGTGAAAGACATTACCAAATTCCTGTTAAATGAAAAACCTGAAATGACCCATGTCGTAATGACAGGTAGAAATGCCAAAGAAGAGTTAATTGAAATTGCAGATCTAGTTACTGAAATGGAGTTGGTAAAACACCCCTTTAGGGGAGGAATAAAAGCTCAAATTGGTGTTGAGTACTAATATTATTTACTATTATTATATCTAACTTCGGAAACAGTTTGGCTCGTTGAAAGAACCTCATCATCAATCTGAAGCTCGATAACAGATAATAAACCCGAAGCCACAGCCTCATTGTAAGCCGCCACAAAATCTTCTGTTTTTTGCACTTTTATACCAAAACCACCATAAGCTTTCGCGAGAGCAGCAAAATCTGGATTATGAAGTTCTGTACCAGAAACTCTACCCGGGTAATTTTTTTCCTGATGCATACGAATCGTCGCATATTTACCATTGTTAACAACGATTACTATTATAGCTAACTTATTTTGCGCTGCAGTAGACATCTCATTAAGCGTCATCTGAAAGCAACCATCCCCTGCCAAACATATAACTGTCTTGTCTGGAAACCTTAATTTTGCTGCTATAGAGGCCGGAAATCCATAACCCATACTTCCTGACGTTGGACCTATGGCCGTTGGATATTCTTTAAATGCAAAGTATCTATGTAAAAATGCTGCATAATTTCCGGCACCATTTGTGACAATTGAATCCTCTGGTAAGTTGTTCGATAGCCACTTTATAATTTTTTCTAGTTTTACTGGTCCAGGTGTCTCTTTTGGAGTGATCCAATTTAAATAATTTTGTCTACCCTCACTAGTCTGAGAGCTCCACTCTGGATTAACTAATTTGGATAGACCAACAAGCTGGTCTAATATGTTCTCTGTTGAACTCAACACTGCTAAACTCGGTTGGTATACATGGCAAAACTCGTCAGGGTCTGTGTGAATATGAATTATTTCTTGTTCAGTCTTTTTAGGGTCAATTAATTCGTATGCACCAGTTGCAATTTCACCTAGCCTTGTTCCAATAGCTATTATGAGATCTGATCCTTTAACAGTTTTTGCTAAAGCCGGATTCATCCCAGTACCTAAATCTCCAATATAACAATCATGACGATTATCCATTAA
Organism: uncultured Paracoccaceae bacterium; assembly: GCA_913041145.1. Taxonomy (GTDB): domain Bacteria; phylum Pseudomonadota; class Alphaproteobacteria; order Rhodobacterales; family Rhodobacteraceae. Next base: position 17,351 of record CAJWHE010000019.1, on the reverse strand, counting down.
GTGTTGTCGTCTAAAAGTTGTTGCAACTGGTAAATTGAAATTTTTAACAAAAACTCCAAGGTTTTTTACTGCTTCTTTTCCCCAACCTGTGCCCCCAACAATTACCAATGGACGCTTTGCTTTAATTATCGCATTTTCTATTTTTTTTATTTCACTGTCTGAAGTAAATTGTTGGCCTAAAACTACTCTCGGACGGTCTGGCACTTCACAAATTCCTGAAAGAATATCCTCTGGTAAAGAAATAATTACTGGCCCTGGACGACCTGCCTGCGAGACTTGAAAGGCTCGAGCAACATATTCTGGCAATCTTTTTAGGTCTTTTATCTCCGCCACCCACTTAGCTATTGGGGAAAAGAATCTCTCATAATCTATCTCCTGAAAAGCTTCTCTATCTCTATGCTCTAAAGGGACCTGTCCAACAAAAACGATTAATGGTGTACTGTCCTGCATAGCAACGTGGATACCAGACGACGCATTTGTAGCACCAGGGCCACGTGTTACAAATACTACTCCAGGGCTATGAGTAATTTTTGCATCTGCTTCTGCCATCATAGCAGCGCCACCCTCGTGTCGACAGACAATATTCTCGATACCACTATTATAAAGCCCATCAAGAGCAGCTAAAAAGCTTTCACCAGGAACCGAAAACACTCTTTCGACCCCATTAATCTTAAGTTGATCTACGAGGATATGCCCACCATGCCTTAACGCCATTTTTTAAACTCCAGTTTAATCATATCTTAAAAGTTCTTGGAATATTGTCTATATCATAAAGAATATAATCAGCCATTATCTCTGCTATTTTAGGGGCGAGGCTAAATCCAATCTTAAAACCACCATTTGCGATATATGCTTCCTTATGAACGGGGTGTTTACCTAAAATTGGTAATCTCTTTCGAGCTGAAGGCCTGACACCAGCCCATCGAGAGATTATTCTAGCTGACTTAAGTATAGGGACATTAATAATCGCTTTTTGATATAGGTCGTCTAATAAAAAGTCATTAGTATTCGCATCAACAAAAAATTTTTCGTTTGTAGACCCTATCGCTACAGTTCCATCCTGGTGAGGTACAACATGAATCCCGTTTACAGATAATTGTGGCAAATCAGAAGCGTCAAATCCTACTGTTAAAGCCTGCCCTTTCACTCCGCCACCCACGGGCTGAGTCAATTCCCTGGAAATTTTTTCTAGATCTTCATAGCCTGTAGCGTACAATACCTTCCCTTGTTCGGCGGCGTCCCCAATTATTATTTCACTTCCCGATTTTATTATAGCCTCAGCTAGTGCAGATAATGCTGCACTCGGAGTTATACTCGCGCTTAGGTTATCATATATATATAGTCCTGTATTTGATAATGGCTTCCACTCTCCAAACTTACTACCATCCACTATACTCCAACCCGCATTTCCTTCCCACCGGGTTTTAGCACCTTCAACTCTTTCGTTTGCCAAAGTCATTTGTCGTTGATCTTGTATCGATTGAAGCCGTCCTAGACTTATAAAACCAGTTGATTTTTCAGATTTATACTCAACGTTAGTCCAGTATTTTTTCGACATCATTAAACTATCGAATTGAAATTGTTTTTTTGTATTCCAATTATCAGGCGTATGAGGGGATAATGCCCCAACTAAGCTCCCACTTGACCCAAAGCCAATACCCGATTTTTCAATTATTCGAACCTTTACACCCCGAGTTACGCATGACCAACCTATACTAAGACCGAAAATGCCAGCACCGTAGATTGTAACATCAGCCATGGACAAGTTTATTCCCTTTCATCATTATTAATTTAAAATCTATTTAAAGGCTTAAGAAAATGATCGGCACTCAACCTCCTATTAGTTGGATAGATAATAGAATTCCCGTTTCTTGTAAATTTAACGATTCCTATTATTCAATTTATGGCGGCTTAGAGGAAACAAATTTTGTTTTTCTTTCTGGAAACAACTTACCAGGGAGGTTTAACGATGGGTTTCATATTGCTGAACTAGGTTTTGGAACAGGACTAAATATGTTGGTATCAATCGAAGCATTTCATAAAGCTAATATAAAAGGCACCTTACATTACACTTCATTTGAGAAATACCCTCTAGAGAAAAGTCAGGCTGAAAGAGCTCTTAAAAGTTTTCCAACACTAAATAAAAACTTTTTATTAGATCAGTGGAGCCAGAAAACTTTTAGCGTCATCTCTGATCGTGTAATTGCAACTGTAATTATTGGGGATGCTAGAAAAACATTGAAAGAGTGGGATGGAAAAGCGGACGCTTGGTTTTTAGATGGTTTTTCACCATCAAAAAATCCTGAGTTATGGGAACCTAACTTACTAAAAAATGTAGCAATTAAAACAAAGAAAAAGGGAACTTTCGCGACCTATACCGCAGCTGGAGCTGTAAGACGCAATTTATCCGACTCAGGCTTTCTAGTAGAAAAAGTGGCAGGTTTCGGCCGGAAACGGCATATGTGTAAAGGAACACTAATATAATGCAAAAAAACTGGCAGCTTGGAATTATTTTTATGATTTTGGCGTCATCTAGTTTTGCAATCCAAGACGGTATTTCTCGGTATTTAGCCAACGAATATAACGTCATGATGGTAGTTATGATTAGATATTGGTTTTTTGCCGCCTTTGTTATTGTGTTGGCAACCAGAAAGCCAGGTGGGTTAAAAACTGTTGCAAAAACAAGGCAACCCATTCTTCAAATTGCCAGAGGGATGCTTCTTGCATTAGAGGTTTGCGTAATAGTACTAGCTTTTACACTTTTAGGTCTAGTGGAAAGCCACGCCATTTTTGCCTGCTATCCTTTATTAGTTACAGCATTGTCTGTCCCAATACTTAGAGAAAAAGTAGGGTGGCGCCGATGGTTAGCAATTAGTGTCGGATTTATTGGTGTACTAATAATCCTCCAACCTGGAGTTAACGTATTTTCACCTTTTGCATTTTTAGCGTTAGCCTCAGCGTTAATGTTTGCTCTTTACAGCCTCTTAACACGGCTTGCTTCTAGAAGAGATACTACTGAGACCAGCTTCTTTTGGACTGGCGTCTCTGGTGCTGTAACTATGACTGTTTTAGGTGTTTGGTACTGGGAGCCTATAGAAACTGTGGATTACTTTTGGATGCTATTCTTATGCAGCACAGCCATACTTGGGCACTATTTCTTGATACGTTGTTATGAGGCTTCAGAAGTAAGTGTGGTACAACCCTTCGCATATCTTCAACTCATATTCGTAACTATAATTGGAGTTCTGGTATTCAATGAAACCCTGGAACTAAATATCATATTAGGCGTAATCATAGTTGTTACGGCAGGACTATTTACCTTCTATAGATCTAATAAAGTTACTTCTTTATAGTATCGTATAAGTCTTTCCAAACTAATTTACCGTTTAGGCGGGCCTCGTATGGTAGAAGACTTTCAGCCACTCGCATTACATAGTTTCTAGTTTCTCTATACGGGATGTCTTCAATCCAGTCTATTATATCTATATTTTTGTTACGAGGGTCACCAAACATAGCTATCCATTTGTCTAACCTAGTAGGACCAGCGTTATAGGCTGCTGAAACTAATATAATATTCCCATCAAAGCGATCAGATAGCTCATCAAGGTAGGCAATCCCTAACTTTACGTTGTAGGTGGGATCAGAGATAAGGCGGTCCTTTGAATAAACAATACCAGTTTTATCAGCCATTTCCTTAGCAGTTTTTGGCATAAGCTGCATTAAACCGCGAGCCCCGACAGGACTAATAACCTCAGGATCAAATTCACTCTCTCTACGAATCACTGATAGTGGTAGAATTTTTTTTAAACTATCACTAAATTTTATATCAGTAGGAAGCTCTATGGGAAAATAAGTTCTAAATATTTGAAAGCCTTCTCTAGCAGCTTGCTTGGTTATCATCAAGGATACGTGCGTTTCACCTAGTTCATTTGCAAAATTAGCTAACTCACTAAATTCACTTTTAGTACTTTTTTCAGAAAGATGAACAAGTAGTCTTTCGGTTAAATATCTACTCCCAGCACCGCTCGCTTGGATAGCAGCTTTTAATACAGAAGAATTAACGAACCTACCATTTTGCCAATTCGCAAATGGTTCCTTACCAGTCATATCTATTAGATCAGGGTTTTGCAAAAAACCGACGGATAATTGCCCATAGAAACTGGACAGATATTTCGATGAGTCTTTAAAATGTATTTCCGAATTTTCGTAATCACCTAACTCTTTATAAGTTAAGCCAAGCCAATAACCCGCTCTACCTAAGGAGACTGGAGTGAATACATTAGAGGAGAACCTCTTAAAGTGTATTAAGGCCTTACTAGGTTGAGTTAGTTTTTTTAAAGCTACAAATCCTGCAAGCCACTCTAAGTCTGCATAATCGTGACCCTTTTTAAGGTGATGGCTAGTAGCTAAATTGTACCCTTTATCAAACCTTCCAGACCTTATCATTTCTCGGGCTAATACTCTTCGCCAATCAGCCCAAGCCTTTGGGTTTCCTAATCCTTTCTCTGATTTTGACCGATCAATTAAAATTTCAATGGCACCATCCCAGTAACCATTCCGGAGCCTCCACAAAAAACGTTCATAAGCAAGGCCAGGATCATCTTTAAGTATATTAGGAACTAAATTAATTAAAGCATTAACCTTCGATTTATTTTCCCTTAGAGCAATTCTAGCTCGGGCAAGAACCCTCATATCCTGATTAACCAATGGTAACATTCGAGATGCTGACTCTGTAAATCCCTGCCACAGCATTGAATCAAGCCTAATTGAATTAAGTCCTTCAATAGTTAAACTATTCCTTGAAATGTAGGCTTTGTGTTCATCTTCGGTCAAATCAAAGCTTTTCCAAGTCCGCCGAATCTCTTTTGCAGCCTCAAAACCTCTTTCACTATTAATTAATGCTTCCGCATACCTTAATGACCCTGTACCAGTTTGCGGTTTTTGTTGTGCAAAGTAGTTAATTACTTTTTGTGGGATCTCCCCCCTAAGAATGCTTTTCTCACATCTTTTTCTAAGAAGCTTTAGGCCTGGCCAATCTGAATTTAATTGTAGAAATTTTATACACTCTTCAAAAGAACCCTGCTCCCCTCGCAACCAAAGCCAATCAGCCAAGTCTCGAGCCTCTGGCCTTTTTAAATTTACTCTTACATTGTTAACTTTCGTCCAATTTCCTTGGTCTGCATTTAAAATCACTACTCTCAGCTTTTTAAATTCTTCAGTAGCATTTGCTGCCGTACATAATCCAATAAATGCTATTAGAGTAGCAATTAAAAGTTTACTGGGTAAAGCCATCATAAAACTAGATTTTCTCCTACACCATCTATCCTAGCCTGAATATTAAAGTAGGCAATAGTGAACCTAGCATTTAATATTGCTTGCGACTATGTTTTACTACGTTTATTCATCTAACTAACACTTATTAAAGGAGATCTATAAATGTTCCGCGGATCATTACCTGCATTGGTAACACCAATGAAAAATAGTGAAGTAGATTTTGACGAGATTCAGGCTCTAGTCGAGTGGCATATCGACCAGGGTTCAAATGGGTTAGTTCCTGTGGGGACTACTGGAGAAAGTCCAACATTAAGTCATCAAGAACACGACGCGGTGGTAGATTGCGTAGTTAATGCTGCTAAAGGGAGAATACCAATTATTGCTGGAGCAGGATCGAACAATACTGCCGAAACTGTTAGGTTGGTAAAGCATGCAAAAAAATCTGGGGCATCGGCTGCACTTGTTGTTACGCCTTATTATAATAAACCCACACAGGAGGGGATGATTTTACATTTTTCTGAAGCTGAAAAATGCGGTTTACCCATAATTATATATAATATTCCGCCACGCTCAGTAGTTGACATGTCTCCTGAAACTATGGGGAAGTTGGCACGTTTACCTAATATAGTCGGAGTAAAAGATGCCACAGGTGATGTGGCACGCGTATCACTTCAACGTATTTCATGCGGAAACGAATTTGTTCAACTTACTGGAGAAGATGCGTCTGCAATTGGCTTTAACGCCCAGGGCGGTGTTGGTTGTATATCAGTAACAGGTAACGTCGCACCCAAACTTTGCGCAGAAATGCAAAATGCTACCTTAAATGGCGATTATAAAAAGGCGTTGGAGTATCAAGATCTACTTATGCCGTTGCACAAAGCAATATTTACCGAACCGGGCGTCTGTGGGGCAAAATATGGACTCTCTGTATTAGGGAAATGTTCGGCGGAAGTGAGATCACCTCTTTCAGGTCTAACATCAAATACAAAAAAGTTAATTGAAAGTGCCATGAGCCATGCAGGCCTATAACACCAATTAAAGTTAATTTCTTAATTTCCTGAATGTCTAAACCAAGAATAAAGTGATGGCAGATAAATCATGTCTAAAAAGGTAGAAAATCCTAACTACAAAATAATAGCAGAAAATCGACGCGCTCGGTATGATTATTCTATCGAAGATGATCTAGAATGTGGAATTTCTCTGGAAGGTTCTGAGGTAAAAAGCCTTCGTACAGGTAAAACACAAATCATCGAAAGCTATGCTACAGTAGACCAATCCGAATTGTGGTTAGTAAATTGCTACATCCCTCCTTATAACCACGCCAATTCTTTTGCACATGAAGAAAGACGTAGAAGAAAGCTTCTAGTCTCAAGGAGGGAATTATCAAAACTGTGGTCAGCAACTCAAAGAGACGGTATGACATTGGTACCACTAGTTTTATATTTTAACCATAAAGGGCGTGCAAAGTTAAAAATTGGAATAGCAAAAGGTAAAAAACAAGCTGACAAAAGAGCTACAGAGGCAAAACGGGACTGGCAAAGACAAAAATCTCGACTTTTAAAAGAACATACTTAAATTGCGAAACGATAATTAATACGGAGGAAATATGGATGATAATTCAAGTACTTTAGTCTCAACTGGATGGCTGTCTTATAATTTAAAGAATCCAAATATTCGAATTATTGATGCTTCCTGGTATTTACCAAGTATGGATAGAGATGGGAAAGCCGAGTACAAGACTTCTCATATACCTGGAGCACGCTTTTTTGATATAGATGAAATATGTGATCTTAGGGTCAAGCTACCTCATATGGCCCCAACCCCAGAAAAATTCGTATCTCGAATGCGTGGAATGGGTATTGGCGACAGTCACCAGATTATTATTTATGACGGTGCAGGTTTATTTTCAGCTGCTCGAGTTTGGTGGTTATTTAAACTAATGGGGAAAAAAGATGTTTCAGTTCTTGATGGGGGATTTCCAAAATGGCTTAAAGAAGGGCATCCACAAGACAATCAACCAGTCACCTTGCGAGACAAGCATTTCACAGCAAGCTTTACAGGAGCTTTAGTTAAAAATGTGACTCAAGTTTCTGCTGCCTCAAAATTAGGAGATCATACAATCATAGATGCTCGCGACGCTGACCGTTTTAAAGGGAAAGCAGCAGAACCTCGAGCCGGACTTAGAGCGGGACACATCCCTGGATCAACTAACCTCCACTATAAAGAGCTTTTAAATGATGACGGAACCATGAAGAATAAAGATAGTCTACAAAGTCTATTCAAAAAGGCTCGCATCAATCAGGAAAAACCGATAATCACAACGTGTGGATCTGGAGTTACAGCAGCAATTATTTCGTTAGCTTTAGAAATAGTTGGGTACAAAAATCACTCTGTGTATGATGGTTCCTGGACTGAGTGGGGCCAATTTGATCAGTTACCTGTTGAGGTTGGGTGAATTAATGTTTGAAAAACTTTTTTCTGCACCGCCAGATGAAATATTAGAGCTTATGCAAGCATTTAGAAATGATCCACGCCCAAATAAAATTGACCTAGGGGTTGGGGTATACAAAGATCACAATGGCTACACTCCAATCATGAAAGCTATAAAAGTAGCTGAGAAAAAATTATGGGCATCAGAGTCTACCAAAAGTTATGTTGGGCTCACTGGGGATGTTGAATTTCACCAAGTAATGATTGACCTTATTCTAGGGAATACCATTATACCCCAACGTATTGCCGCTGCGGCAACTCCGGGTGGGACTGGAGCTTTAAGACAAGGCCTTGAATTAATTAAAATAGCAAACCCAAGGGCAACCATTTGGCTGAGTGACCCCACTTGGCCAAATCATCCCTCAATTGCAGAGCACCTAGAATTAAAAGTCGCTAAATATCGCTATTTTAATAAACTATCCCAATCAGTTTCTTTTGATGAAATGTTAATAGACCTTTCAAATGCCAAGGAAGGGGACGTAGTATTATTACACGGTTGCTGTCACAACCCGACGGGAGCCAACCTAAATCACAGCCAATGGGTGGCCTTGGCGGAACTACTTTGTAAAAAACGTCTAGTACCTTTAATTGATATTGCATATCAAGGGTTTGGAGATGGTTTAGAAGAAGATACAAAGGGCTTGCGACACCTTTCTGAAAATCTACCTGAAGTTATAATTGCTTCCAGTTGTTCAAAAAACTTCGGAATTTATAGAGAACGTACAGGTATTATTCTCCTTATTTCAGACAAAAAGTGTCAGAAAAAAATTAATCAAGACATGTTAGCCTTTCTAAACCGAAATAGTTTTTCATTCCCTCCAGATCATGGATCACGGTTAGTAACTATCGTCCTACAAGATAACACGCTCCGAAAAAACTGGGAGGAAGAATTAAGAAAAATACGAAGTGGGATGATAGAAAATAGAGATGCTTTGGCCAGAGAGTTACGAAGTCGTACGGGCTCTGATCACTTTGGTTTCTTGTCTGAGCATAGAGGCATGTTTTCCTTACTAGGGTTTTCCGAGGACAAAGTTTCTGAATTACGATCCAAACACGGAATATATATGGTTTCAGATAGTAGAGTTAACATTGCGGCACTTAGTAAGACGACGATTCCGATAGTTGCCGAAGCAATTATTTCTGTTGGACTCTGATTTAATAAACTTCAATTAAAAAAATAATAGATATTGCAGATTTAAGTCAAAGCTTTTAATGCTTACACTTACTACAAACAATAACTATTCAAGTCTCCGCAACCTTGTAAAAACGGAATATTACATGAAAAAAATAATACCAGGAATTCTGGCTATGACCTTAATTGTTGTAGCCTCAAATATTTTAGTACAATATATATTATTTGATGGTTGGCTTACATGGGGAGCCCTCACCTATCCACTGGCATTTTTGACTACTGATGTCATGAATAAGATTTATGGACCATCTGCTGCTAGGAAAGTAATTTTAGCAGGGTTTATCACTGGTATAGTGTGCTCCCTAATTGGTACTCAAATAATAAACGACTTTGGCCCATTGGTCACTTTAAGAATAGCAATTGCATCTGGGTTAGGCTTCCTAACAGCTCAAATCATAGATTTAGCTATTTTTGAAAAATTTAGGAGCTCAGCTTGGTGGAAAGCACCTTTAATTTCTTCAGTTATAGGATCTTTCGTAGATACAGCAATTTTCTTTACTATCGCTTTTTCATTAAACCTATCTTGGATTGAACCATCAAACGATGTTTCCTGGGCTAACGAACTAAGAGCATTATTTGGTTTTGGACCCCTATTACCATATTGGGTTGGTTTAGGGTTGGCTGATTACGGAGTTAAATTGGGGCTAGCACTTTTAGCTCTGATTCCATTTAATCTTTTAGTAAAACAAGTCAATTTAGTAAAAAAAGAGTTTAATACCAGAAACTAATATGCAAAGATGAGGTATCTTAAAAAATTATAGAAAGGAGGTGCCTATGTCTAGAATTCAATGGAACAGCAAGGTTATAACAACTTCGGAGGTAGAGTTGTAAGGGCAGCCCCTTAAATTCGACTGAGGTTTTTGGTTTTTCCAATTTGCCTTGCTCCATAAAATTCGGAAGGGTTGTCAAAAAATTAGGCAACCCTTTCTTTTATAACGTACATTCTTCTTATGATCAAAGTAACCGAATCAATTTCAATTGCTGAGTGGGAGTTAACCGAAACCTTTTCTACTTCTCAGGGCCCAGGTGGCCAAAATGTAAATAAAGTTTCAACAGCTGTAGAGTTACGGTTTTTTGCAGAAAAATCTCCGCACTTATCTGAGTCAGTAAAAACGCGTCTTAAAAAAATCTCTGGAAGTAACTGGACTTCTGATGGCATTTTAATAATAAATGTCCAGAAAACTAGATCTCAATATAGAAATAGAATATTGGCCAAAAATAAACTTAAGGAACTTATCTTAGAGGCAAGTCAAGTTGCAAAAAAACGTCTACCTACAAGGCCATCTTATGGAATCAAAGAGAAAAGAATTATCAAAAAAAAGGGTCGTGGTCTAATTAAAACACTTCGCAAAAGGGTTAATTTTGATGAATGAAATTTTACTAAGAAGAAATAAGCTTTTAGGGGAAAATTTTCCTACATTTTACGAAAAGCCAGTTCATATAGTTAAAGGTGAGGGAGTTTGGCTTTACGGGGCTGATGGAAAAAAATACCTTGATTGCTACAACAATGTTCCGCATGTGGGTCACTGTCACCCTAAGGTGGTTGAGGCAATAGTGAAACAAGCGAAAACTTTAAATACTCATACTAGATACCTACATGAAGGAATTTTGGATTATGGCGAATCTCTTTGCTCCAAATTTTCAAAAGAACTAGATCAATTAGTAATGGTTTGTACCGGCTCAGAGGCAAACGATATTGCACTTAGAATGGCCCAAGCAGTGACTGGGAAGTCAGGCTTTATAGCCACCGATAACACATATCATGGTAACACAGGGTTAGTTTCACAACTTTCAGCGCGTAGACCACCAATTGGAGGTTATAAAGATAACATAAGACTTGTCCCATCTCCGGAAAGTATAAACCCACTAGGTGGTACATATGAAAGTCAAATAGATCTCTTCGCAAAAAATATTTCAATTGCAATCGATGAATTGGAAAAAGATGGTTTTGGTTTTGCAGGGTTTATGTTTTGTCCAATTTTTGCAAATGAAGGCTTTCCAACTGTAAAGCCAGGATTTTTAGATAAGACTATAGAAGTGATTAGGAAAGCGGGAGGACTATTACTTTGTGATGAAGTTCAACCAGGTTTTGGTAGAATTGGCACACACTGGTGGGGTCATGAGTGGTTGGGTTTTGAGCCTGATGTCGTAACACTAGGGAAACCAATGGCAAATGGACATCCAGTTGGAGCCGTTGTTACCTGTAAAGATGTTATGGATAGTTTTAGGTCAGCATTTGGTTACTTCAATACCTTTGGTGGCAATCCAGTAAGTTGTGCCGCAGCCACTGCAACTTTACAAGTTATTGAGGAAGAAAACTTAATAGAAAATGCTAAAATTGTTGGAGAATATTCCCTTAAAAGGTTAAATAATATCTCTAACCACCTGATAGGAGACGTGAGAGGGAATGGCCTGTTTTTTGGAGTAGAGTTTGTCGATTCAACAGGCAAACCAGCTACAAAATTCACTGCAAGAGTTGTCGAGGAAATGCAACAACATGGAATTTTGCTTAACAGTATAGGTAGGTGTCGTAATACACTAAAAATGCGTCCACCAATGCCATTCTCGAAAGAGAACTCTGATCTAGCAATAGATACCCTCGAATTTGTTTTAGAAAAGCTTACTTAATGGATAATACAGAGTTAATTAGTTCTGTAATTAATGTTTCTGATGCATGGGGAGGATTAAAAGCTAAACCTAAGTTAGTAAAAAATAGAGAAAATATTGTTCTTGATGTAACACTAAACTCCGGTCAAAGAGCTGCTTTTAGGTTTCATCGGCCAGGCTATCAATCCTCACAAGCCATAATTTCAGAACTCATGTGGATGGAGGCTTTAACAAAGCAAAACTTTCCATGTCCAAGCCCGATCAGAGCGCTAAATAAAGATTTAATCGTTGAAACAAAAGGCCTAAGAACAGCTTCCATAATTAAATGGGTTAAAGCGACTGAATTGAAAGAAAAAATTGTCACGGCTGATGAGAAAGAGCTCATTTCCATATTTAAAAATTTAGGAAAAATAACAGCAGAACTCCATAATATTACAGACAGAATTAATACCAATTCGTTCGTTCGACACAAATGGGATGAGGAAGAGTTTTTTAGTGATAACCCTGCTTGGGGAAGGTATTGGGAAAATCCGTCATTAAGTAAGCAAGAATCCGAATTTATTTATAAAATAAAAAATAAGTTAAGACAGACACTAGGAAAGATTCATAATGGAGATAAGGGACTTATCCACGCAGATCTACTTGAAGAAAATATTTTGGTAGATACTCAAAAAATGTGGATAATTGACTTTGATGATTGTGGGTTTGGTTTTCGCGAATATGACTTAGCCACTATACTAATACAACATTTTAATAAGAGATATTTTAATCAAGCAAAGTCAGCACTAATAGAAGCTTACAATAAAGCTCGAAATAAATTTCAAACTGATACAAACACTATTAATTTTTTTATTATGGTAAGAAGTTTGGTCTCATGTGGGTGGGGGATCTCCAGAGCACCATTAGGGTCTTCTGTTCATCGCGAACAGGCGGAACGTGCCTTATCTTGTTTAGAGCTATTCAATAGTTACGGATCTTAAACTATTAATTTACGCTCTTTTTGAATGCCTGTATCAAAAATACGTTGGTAACGTTTGACCTCACTCTCAGGCCCCATGACCTTTAAGGGGTTGTCGCTTAACTTAACTGTTGGTGTACCGTTTGCACTAACTGCTTTACAAACAAGCGAAAACGGTACCAAATTATCATTATTAATTAAACCTCGGAAATCATTTGTCAGCAAAGTACCCCAGCCAAAAGACACCTTAGCCCTATGTGAAAATAAACTATGTAGTTTAGATATTGTATCAACATCTAGGCCATCTGAAAAAATAATTAATTTATCTTTTGGATTTTCTCCACATTTTTTCCACCACTTAATTACTATCTCTGCTGACTCTACCGGATCACCAGAGTCAATTCTGATTCCAGTCCAACTAGCCAACCAAGGTGGTGCGTTATCCAGAAAGTTTTTAGTTCCATACGTATCTGGTAAAATTATTCGAAGATTTCCATCATGTTCCTCCTGCCAATCTTCCAACATATTATACGGAGCTATTTTTAGCTCTGCGTCATCAGACGCTAATGCAGAGTAAACCATAGGCATTTCATGCGCATTAGTCCCTATTGCTTCTACCTCACGTTTCATCGCAATCAAGCAATTGGAAGTACCAACAAAATTTTTACCTAAGCCGGCATGCATAGCTTGGACACACCAATCTTGCCATAAGAAACTATGTCTTCTCCTAGTTCCAAAATCTGCAATTCGGAGGCCTTCTAATTTCTGTAAGGAATTTATTTTCTCCCAAAGCTTTGTCATTGCTCTAGCATATAGAACCTGTAACTGGAAACGGTCTAAGGTCTTTAATACAGATCGGGATCTCATCTCCATTAGAACGCTCAACACAGGAACTTCCCAAAGCATTACCTCATGCCATTTACCTTCAAATGTAAGTTCATATTGTCCGTTAGTTTTTTCTAAATGATATGGCGGTAATGAGAAATTTTCAAACCATTCCATAAATTCAGAACTAAACATCTGCCTTTTTCCATAAAAAGTATTACCCCGAAGGAATGTGCTCTCCCCCCTTGAAAGTTTAATCGATCGAATATGATCAAGCTGTTCCCTCAACTCTCCCTCGTCAACAATTTCTGCTAACCTGATATGAGTAGATCTGTTCATTAATGAAAATGTGACTTGAGTCTCTGGTTTGTTACGGAAAACCGATTGACACATTAAAAGTTTATAAAAATCTGTATCAATTAGTGACCGCACAATTGGATCGATTTTCCATTTATGATTATAAACCCTAGTCGCTATATCAACCATCTATTTTAACTCCAGATTTCTTCATATCACTTAGGGCAGACTCTAATGATCCGTCGAGGTTAATACCACGACAAAGTGACTTAAGTACATTAACATCGAAATTTAACCGAGCGGCATCAATTGCCGAAAAGCTAACACAAAAATCTAAAGCTAAGCCTACAATAGTGATCTTGTGTATACCTTTATCTTTTAAAAAACCTAGTAACCCTGTAGGTGTTTTCCTGTCATTTTCAAAAAAAGCAGAATAGCTGTCTATACTTTTTCTAAAACCCTTTCGCAATATTAAATGGCTATCTCTTACATTAACAGAACTATGAAAGTCAGCACCTCGACTGCCCTGGACACAATGATCAGGCCATAAAACCTGTGGTCCATAAGGCATATCAATCACCGTGTATGGGGTTTTTTCAGAGTATTGGGATGCAAAGCAACTATGGTTTTTGGGGTGCCAATCCTGCGTCAAAACAACAGTTTGGAATGTTCTCATTATACTATTTACTCGATCTAAAATATCTTCTGCTCCGGGCACAGCTAAAGCTCCGCCTTTGCAAAAATCATTTTGTAGATCTATAGCTATTAAAGCTTCTTGTTTAGAACGCACAAAGTTTCTCCAACACTCTCACCCATTGCTAAAACCTTGTTGTATTACCGTCAATACTTTCTCTTGCCATAGACCACTATTACACTCTATTTTATGATCTATGTTTACGGTAATAACATTATATCATTTCACGAAATTTAGTGATCCAGGTAGCTTACGTCCTAGCTTATTAGAACTATGTAAATCTAACAATGTTAGAGGAACTATTCTAATAGCTACAGAAGGTATTAATGGTACAATTGCTGGATCAGATACATCAATATCAAAAGTTATTACCCATATTAAAAATATACCAAACTGCAATAACATTAAGTTAAAAAAAAGTTTTGCCACTTCCATGCCATTCGCTAGGTTAAAGGTCCGTTTAAAAAGTGAGATTGTTACCATGGGGCAACCGGAAGTGAACCCTATATCTGGTGTTGGACACTACGTAGACCCAAGTCACTGGGACACATTCACAAAAGATCCAGATGTAGTATTAATCGACACCCGGAACGACTACGAAATCGGTATTGGAACTTTCAAAGGGTCCATTAATCCTGGGACAAAAAGCTTCCGAGAGTTCCCAAAATGGTGGGAAAGTAACAAAGAGCGTTTTGCTGATAAGAAAGTTGCTATGTTTTGTACTGGAGGGATAAGGTGTGAAAAATCAACCAATTATCTTTTGAACCAAGGTGTTAAAGACGTCTTCCATTTGGACGGTGGTATTTTAAAATATTTGGAAGAAAAAACCGCAAAAAATAGCTCCTGGGAGGGTGAATGTTTCGTATTTGATGGACGTGTTTCTGTTGGGTTTGGTCTGAAAGAAGGAAACCATAGTCTTTGTTTCGCTTGCCGTAGGCCCTTGCAGCCAGAAGATATAAAAAAACCTGGCTATGAAGCTGGGGTGAGCTGTCATCAATGTTTAAATGAGTGTTCTGATAATGACCGTACGCGTTTTAGGGAAAGGCAAAGGCAAATTTTATTGGCAAGAAAACTCGGCAAGTCCCATATTGGTCCTTTAGATTAAATTAAATACCGTCTTTGAGACACTAATTTTATAAAACCTCTACATTACCACATACACTAATCGGTTGACCTGATATCTTTGCACCAAGAGGACTACAAAGAAAGATAGCCTGGTTGGCTACATCTTGAGCTGTAACTGTTGTTCTAAGGGATACCTTACTAATCATCTCTGTCTTCATGTCTTCAAATGATAAGTTCATTTCCTTAGACCTTGCTTCGATAACTTTGTCTATCCTAGGACCTTCTACGATCCCCGGCAAAATTGCGTTAACTCTAATACCGTCAGGACCCAATTCAACTGCTAAACTTTTCATAAGACCTATTATTGCCCATTTTGTTGCTGAATAAGGTGTCCTATAAGCATATCCAAACCTTCCTGCTACTGACGATATACAAATCATTGATGCATTATTTGACGCCTTCAGCAAAGGAACAGCTCTTCGAGCACAATAAAACTGTCCGTTCAAATTAATTTCAATTGTCCTGTTCCAATCTTCTATATCCATTTCATGAACAGGGGAAGTCGGCCCAGCAATGCCAGCATTATTAACTAAAACATCTAATCCCAACAGGTTTTTTTGTACTTCATCAAAAAGAGTATCAACCTCAGCAGGCTTAGACACATCACATTTAGTAACACCCCATGAGGGGTGATCAGAAGAGCATTTTTCCAACGCAATATCAGAATTATCACATATATGGATTTTTGCTCCAGCTTGTTCAAAAGTCTCTGCTATAGTTCTACCTATACCACTTGCACCAGCTGTAACTAAAACTTTAGTGCCTCTATCTAATCCCATCCCATCAATCATATTATTTTCCTACTTTTTAAAAAGAGACGTTGTCTCCACCCTTTAAACTTAAAATCTCACGTGCTTCCTCAGGTGAAGCAATTTCAAGAGATAAACCTTCTAGTATTTGTCTTATTTTTGTGACCTGCTCTGCATTAGAAGTCGCTAATTTCCCTGGACTAATCCATAATGAATCCTCCAAGCCAACACGAACATTTGCTCCTTGCGCAGCACCAATCGATGCAAGGGACATCTGATTTTTACCAGCTCCAAGTATTGACCAGCAATAGTCTTCTCCAAACAAACGATCTGCAGTGCGCTTCATGTGCATCAAGTCTTCTGGGTGTCCTCCAATTCCACCAAGAAGACCAAAGACAGACTGGATAAATAAGGGAGTCTTTGCAAGTCCTCGGTCAACAAAGTGAGCCAAGTTATACAGGTGTGATATATCATAACATTCAAACTCAAAACGTGTACCATTCTCATTACCAATATTTAGTATTGTTTCTATGTCCTTAAAAGTATTCTTAAAAACACCATCTCTAGAGTTCTCTAAATGTGCTTTTTCCCAGTCATGCTTAAATTCAGAAAATCGATTTAACATAGGATAAAGACCAAAATTCATTGACCCCATATTCAAAGAAGCCACCTCTGGTTTGAAAACAGTTGCTGGCAACATACGTTCTTCAATTGTCATATGCGGGGAGCCACCTGTTGTTATATTAACAACTGCGTTAGTTGACTGCTTTATTCTAGGTAAAAATTGTTCATACACGCTAGGATCTTGTGATGGCTTTCCAGTCTCTGGATCTCTTGCATGTAAATGCAAAATGGCTGCACCTGCCTCTGCAGCCGCAATCGCGGCTTCTGAGATCTCTCCAGGTGTTACAGGCAAATGTGCTGACATACTAGGGGTGTGGATAGATCCTGTCACCGCACATGTAATAATAACTTTTGAGCTCTTTTTAACCATCAGCCTCTCCTCTTTTAAAATACTTTACTTCGGGGTTTGGAAGCAAAAGAAAATAGAAAATTAACACTTTATTTTATTTATTCAAACTATGCTTTTATTTATACAAAAATTACAAGAAACTTAATATAGATTGTGCAGTATATTTT
>CAJWHE010000018.1 GCA_913041145.1 uncultured Paracoccaceae bacterium | reverse complement strand
CGAGATTATTAGGCCTGTTAACTATTTTTGGCGAAACACTGGATCCAGTTAAGCCCCTATTCCTGTATGCGTTCACAATAGTGTCTGCATCTCTTTCAGCTGTCGACGGACTCAAAGAAAACCGTGGCCGAGAAATGATCATTTCAGTCAGCACTTCCTGTTTAATTTTTTTATTACCTTCAAAAGTAATTGATTTAATTATTGGAAACTCTTCAACTATTACTTTCAAAATATTGTTTAGTGGTATTATTTCTACCGACTTAAATAAACCAGAATCAAAAATTCTCTGATAGGCACCATTCAACGACGAAGCTTCAATAGGTTTAGAGAGGTCTAAATCTAAAAAGCTTTCAACTGTTTGAGTCTCAATATTTGAGTTACCAACAATAACAACAGTAGAGAACTTATAAGCTTGCGCTTGTATAAGTCCCGGAAAACATAAGGAAATTATAAAAAACATTGCCGTAAGAAACGCAAATAAATTCTTTTGCCTATATTTATACAATAACATTACCCCAAAATTAAAATCGTTGCAGATCAGTATTGTCTAAACTGAGTCTTTCGGTATGTCAAAATAAAGGGTCTAAAAAAATTAAAATTAATATTACTAATTATTACTAACAGAAAAGATCATTTGATAAGGCAAAAACCATCAAAGTTAGTAAAATGCCCATCCCTCCCAGCGTTAACCATTTCTGCACATAAGTATTTAGAGGTCTTCGAGTTACAGCTTCAAAAGCAATAAATACTAAATGTCCACCATCCAAAACAGGAATAGGGAATAAGTTTATCAAGCCTATTGCTGTGCTCATTACTCCTATAAACCAAATAAAGTCTATAAACCCCTGTCGCGCAATATCCCCTGATACTTCCGCTATTCCCAAAGGTCCTTGGAGATTACATGAGCTGATGGTACCCGCAATTATATTGGTTAATCCAAAAACACTGGACGAAATAACGTTCCAGGTTTGTCGAATTCCACCCGTGAGAGATTCTTCAAAACCAATACTTTTTCGAACAGGCTCAAAAAATAGCCCTCCAGAAAAACCAATCAACCATTTTGATACAAAAGTATTTTTGAGAGGAATGTCCTGTTTCTTTGGTTTAACCATTATTTCTAGAATATTCTTATTTCTCCAGACTTTAAGTTTAATCACTCTACCCATTGACGAATTAACAGCTTCCTGAACAGTTGATAGAGAGTAAACAGGCTTGTCATCTAACTCAAGAATTAGATCCCCAACTAAAAGACCAGCTTGAATTGCCGGAGACTTAGGCTGAAGGTGATCAACTAAAGGTAAAAATGGGAAAGTACCCTTAAACGAAATAAACTCATTATTTCTAAGAACCTTATAGCTTACATACTTTTGTGGTTTTAACGTTGTTGCGACTTTCATAAAGCTTGAAAGGTTTTTTACATCTTGCCCCTCAATTTCTAAAATATGATCACCGACTACAAAATTTTCTTTAAGGTTAGGAATATTTTTAAGTTTTCCTATTACGGACAACTCAGACACTCCTCCAGAATATTGAAATATACTTGAAAAAATTAAAATGGAAAAAAGAAAGTTGAATGCTGGACCAGCGAAAACAATAGCAGCTTTTTTTGATAAGCTAGCTGCATTTAACCCCCCAGAGAGCTTTTCAGATTGTAATTTTGTCTTAACGACATCATCATCTAAAAACTTTACATACCCACCCATGGGGATTAGAGCCAATTGCCATCGAGTTCCTTTTTTATCTATCTTGGAAAAGAGTATGGGTCCAAACCCTATACTAAAGACTTCGGCGTGCACCCCGCACCAACGCCCTACAATGTAATGACCATACTCATGGATAGAAACAATCGTACTTAAAGCAATAATAAAATAAAAAACTGTACCAAGTGTTCCGTCAAATAGACTACCCATTTAAAATATCCTTAGTATTATTATTGTATTTTTCACTTTAATATCAAATTCTTGGCAACATTACGGGTAATAGAGTCTAAATGTAAAATATTTTCAAGGTTTTGTTCAACATCCAATATAGAGCTCTGCTTCTCTAACTCATCAAGAGTTCCTTCAACAATAAAGTTCATATCAAGGAAACCAACCTCAGAACTAATGAACCGATCTAATGCTATCTCTTTCGCCGCATTGAAAACTGTGCCTCTTAGCCCACCTGCATCCATAACATCTCTTGCAAGCTTTAATACTGGGAATATATCCTCTCTTACATTTTCAAAGTTTAAAGGCGCAACTTTTGTTAAGTCTAGGGATTTAACCGTTGAGTTCCTTCGGGTAGGCCAATTTAAAGCGTAATTTATAGCGTGTTTCATATCATGATCACTTAAATGTGCCAACATACCCCCATCACAAAAACATACTAAGGCATGGACAATACTTTGAGGGTGGATAAGGACTTCAATTTTATTGTGATCAATTTGAAAGAACTCCTTAGTTTCAATTAATTCCATAGCCTTATTAAACATTGAATTTGAATCAATTGTAATGCGATTTCCCATTTTCCAAGTCGGATGTTCAGAGGCTTGGTTTAGGGTTACATTAAGGATTTGATTTTGGGTCCAGTCTCGAAATTTTCCGCCTGAGGCGGTAATAATTATCTTTTCTACATCTTCTATGGAATTGCCAAAAAGAAGTTGAAAAATTCCCGAGTGCTCACTATCAATCGGGATAATTTTTGCACCAAAGCGAGCACTTTCACTCCTTAAAAGTGTTCCAGCTACTACAAGTGACTCTTTATTGGCTAAAGCCAAGGTGGTTCCGTGCCTTAATGCACGAATGCTGGGTTCTAAACCAGAAAAACCGATGATTGCAGACACAAAAATATCTGCTCTGATATCACTCACTTCAAGAATAGCATTTTTGCCCGCAGCTACTCTAGTTTTGGTACCTGACATTAGCTCTTTTAGTTGCAAAAATAAGTCATCGAAAGCTGTCACAACAAGCTCTACGTCTAAAAGTCTAGCCTGTTCAGCTAGTTTTACGATATTTCTTCCACCAGTTAACGCAACCACATCATAACTAGACCTATTTAAAACTATTAACTCGACAGTATTTTGCCCAATAGAGCCTGTAGATCCAAAAATGGAGATTTTTCTCTTATTTTTTAACTTATCCAAAATGATACCAACCCATAAAAGAAACTAGCACCGATTAATCCATCAAATCGATCTAAAAATCCACCATGACCCGGTAGGATATTAGAGCTATCTTTAACTCCAGAGCGTCTTTTTAAATAGCTTTCAAAAAAATCTCCAAACTGTGCGAATACTGACAGAATAAAAGCAGTCAGTATAAATACTTTAGGAAAATGGAAAAAATGAAAAGCAACCCAACCCACTGTCAACGCTCCAAACCAACCAGAAACTATTCCGGACCAAGTCTTTTTGGGACTAATGTAGGGCGCCACTTTGGGACCACCTATCAGTTTTCCAAAAAAATACCCAAGAACATCTGTAAAAACAACAACGCTAATAATAAATATTAAGTATCTAATATCAAAGTTCCTAACATTATGCAGGCTGTAGGTGGCAAAGCAAATAATGAGTACTACAAAAAAAAATAAACTTTTGTTCTTTTTAAAATCAACAATATTTTTCAACTCTAACAGAAAAATTAATAAAGAGACTAATATTGTGAGCGTAAAGAGTAACCCTCCAAAATAGATTGATACCCCATAAATTAAAATTAAAATGATAGCAGTTTTAACACGCAAGCTTAACTCACTCATGTAAATCTCCCAGTCTAACTTTTTAGAGAAAAATTAATATTCAACCATTTGAATAATATCTCATCTTCATTGAATTCAACTTAACACTAGACTTTCATGACTTCCGTCTGTTTGCTCTCTAAAGCGTCATCAATCGCCTTTATGGATGTATTAGTAATCTCTTGAACTTCCTCTTCCCAAAGCTTTTGATCATCTTCCGACATACCTTCTAGCTTAGCTTTTTTAATTTGCTCCATTCCATCTCGGCGAACATTTCGAACAGATATTCTAGCGCTTTCAGCATACTGAGAGGCAACCTTAGTTAACTCTCTTCTGCGCTCTTCATTTAATTCTGGTATCGGCAACATTATTATTGTTCCATTAAGCTGAGGGTTGATGCCCAAACCGCTCTCTCGAATTGCCTTATCAACCTTAGTGACCAAACCTTTATCCCAAACATTAACCGTTACCATCCTAGGTTCAGGTACATTGACCGTTCCCAGTTGATTTATAGGCGTAGGAGAGCCATATGCATCCACCAAAATTGGATCTAACATGGAGGCCGAGGCTCTTCCGGTCCTAAGTGAACTAAATTCCGTTTTTAATGAAGCCATTGCTCCATTCATTCGACGCTCTAAGTCATCAGTATCTATCATCAGATCATCAGCCATTTGTTTTTCCTTTATACCTACCCTTTAGTAAAATTTATGACTCACCAACTATGGTAAAAGATCCATTCCCAGAAAGAATGCCACTAAAACCTCCCTCTTCGTCAAGTGAAAAAACTACTATGGGCAAATTATTGTCTCTAGCCAAAGCTATTGAGGACGCATCCATTACTCCTAATCTTTTTTGTAGAACCTCATCATAACTTATCGCCTTATACTTGATCGCATCTGAATGTTTCTTTGGATCCTTATCATAAATACCATCAACTTTTGTTCCTTTGAATATAGCTTCACACTTCATCTCGGTTGCTCGAAGAGTGGCTGCTGTATCTGTTGTGAAATAAGGGTTACCTGTTCCAGCCGCAAAGATACAAACACGTCCTTTTTCTAAATGCCTAACGGCTCGCCTTCTGATATATGGCTCACAAACTTGATCCATTGGAATTGCTGAGACAACCCTTGTGTGAACACCCAACTCTTCAAGAGCAGACTGCATAGCCAAAGCATTCATTACTGTTGCCAACATACCCATGTAATCTGCTGTAGTTCTCTCCATACCTTGGGCACTGCCTTGCAGCCCTCGGAATATATTTCCTCCACCTATTACCATACATATCTGAAGGCCCATATTATGGACTGTTTGAATTTCTCTAGCAATTCGTTCAACTGTAGGCGGATGTAAGCCGTAACCTAAGTCACCCATTAATGCCTCACCTGATATTTTTAAAAGCACACGTTTATAGGATATTTTTGTTGAAGATAGCTCGCTCATAAATAGATCCTAACCTTCCGGTATGTTAATTCGTCTCTATTTGACCTAAAAGTTACAAAGTTTCAATGTCTCAAGCTGTTAAAACACTAACCAATTTCCTAATTTTCTGGATGAGGACAAAATGATAAGCGATATTTTAAATTCTCTGGACACCGAAAGGCCTATATTAATAACCGGTCCAACCGCATCTGGGAAATCACGCTTGGCGCTTACTATAGCAAGTGAATTAGGTGGGATAATAGTAAATGCCGATTCTATGCAGGTTTTAAATTGTTGGAAAATATTATCAGCTCGACCTTCAACTCAGGATCTTTTAGATGCTAATCACTTCATGTACGGCCACATTGGAATCAATGAACCCTACTCAGCGGGTCATTGGTTGAGAGATTTAAAGAAAGTTTTAACCACTCCTCACCGTCCAATAATAGTTGGCGGGACAGGCTTGTATTTTAATGCTCTGTTGAACGGACTAGCCGAAATTCCAGAAATTCAAGATAGCGTTAAGAAGAAAGCTGATAAACTAGAGCTTTCGGAGATGGTTCAAGCTTTAAATGTTGAAGTTAAAACTAAAATTGATTTGAGGAATAGAGCTAGAGTTCAACGTGCTTGGGAGGTTCAAGAAGCTACTGGAAAAAGTTTAACACACTGGCAATCCAAAACTCCCCCACCTTTAATGCAATTAGAGGAGGTAAATACCGTACTTTTAGATATTCCAAAAACAGAACTTGATCTCAAAATTACAAAGCGGTTTGACCAAATGTTGGAGCTGGGCGTTTTAAACGAGGTAAAAGCAATGGAAACACATTGGGATACAAAACAAATCTTTTCAAACGCGATAGGCGCTAAACAACTAATGTCATACATAAAAAAAGAAACAGACTTAACAGTTGCTCATGAAAAATCAATAATAGCCTCACGGCAATACGCAAAAAGGCAACGTACTTTTTTTAAAAAACATATGCAAAACTGGAATGTTTACAAATAGTCTAAATAGTTAGAGTTTTTCATTAGTTTGTGTTCTTTATCAGAGGCAAATTATGCTAAAAGATTTTACCATATATAGCTACAAAAAACTTTATTTATAAACCTATGTCATTCCAAAAAATGTCGTTTTTTATTGACGAGAAGTCTTTATCGTGTAGGGTTTAAACTTTATATAAAATAGATTAACTTATCAGTATTACAAAAGCTCCGGCCTTAACTTTTGCCGGCATTTTACCAAAACTACCAGTAGGGAGACTATAATGACTAATAAAACATTAAACGGAACGCCAATCCATAAATCGGCGTATATGTACGCTAAGGAATGTCTTGACGGCAAACTTGACCGAAGAGAATTTTTATCGCGAACAACAGCTCTTGGCGTAACTGCCACTGCAGCATATGCACTAATCGGAGCAAAAGAACCTGCAGCAGCAGGGGCACACGCACAAGGCGGTACATTAAGAGTACAAATGGAAGTTCGTGCTTTAAAAGAACCATGCACTTATGACTGGACTCAAATCGCAACTTATTCTGCTGGTTGGTTAGAGTATCTTACAGAATACAACTCAGATGGTTCGTTTAAGCCAATGCTTTTAGAAGGCTGGTCAGCAAATGCAGATGCAACTGAGTACACTTTAAATGTCCGAAAAGGCGTAAAGTGGAACAACGGTGACGACTTTACTGCTGAGGACGTAGCAAGAAATATTGCGCGTTGGTGTGACAAGTCAGTAGAAGGTAATTCTATGGCTGCTCGATTTGCTATTCTAATCAACGCTGACACAGGAATGGCAAATGACGGCGCTATTACAGTAGTTGACAGCCACACAGTAAAACTTACATGTTCTGGACCAGACATAACACTTATCGCTGGGATGTCAGATTATCCAGCAGCTATTTGCCCTGCGAGTTATAGCCTTGATACAATGCTTTCAAACCCAATCGGTACAGGTTACATGAAGCCAGATGGTTTAGAAGTTGGTGTTAAAGGCTCTGTGGTAAGAAACGAAGATCATGAATGGTGGGGTTATGCTGCTGGAAAAGGTGG
Source organism: uncultured Paracoccaceae bacterium (assembly GCA_913041145.1). GTDB lineage: Bacteria > Pseudomonadota > Alphaproteobacteria > Rhodobacterales > Rhodobacteraceae. Next base: position 29,049 of record CAJWHE010000018.1, on the reverse strand, counting down.
ATATCTCGATAGAATAGAATTTATTGATTACGGAACTGATCCTGCAGCATGGGTAGCCGCAGCAGAGGCAGATGAAGTCGATATGTTCTATGAAACTGTTGGTGAGTTTGTTGATATTATGGATGGCCTTGGCTGGGATAAATCAGAAATCGCAACTGGTTCAACCATTGTTATTAGACCAAACCAAGTCGCAGAAGTAGACGGCAAAAAACCTTACGCAGATGTAAGAGTGCGAAGAGCTATTGCACATGCAGTTGACGTTAATGTCTGTCTAGAGCTCGGTATCGCTGGTATGGGGGCTACAGCAGACAACACTCACGTTGGCCCAATGCACCCAGAATATGCAGATGTTCCCGGCCTTGCACACGATCCTGCAGGAGCGATGGCTCTTTTAAAAGAAGCTGGAATGGAAGACCATGAGTTCGACATCGTTTCAATCGATGATGATTGGCGTAAAAATACTACGGACGCAGTGGCTGCTCAGTTAAGGGATGCAGGGTTTAAGGTTAAGAGAACAGTTATGCCTGGCTCAACATTCTGGAATGATTGGACTAAATATCCATTTAGTTCAACAAACTGGAACCACAGGCCTTACGGAACTCAAGTTCTAGGTCTAGCATATCGTTCTGGAGAAGCTTGGAACGAAGCTGGGTTCTCTAATGCTGAGTTTGATTCATTACTTGCGAAAGCTAACGGTCTTGCTGATGCTGATGAGCGCAGAGTTGTTATGGCAGATCTTCAAAGGATAATGAGAGATGAAGGCGTAACGCTTCAGCCTTACTGGCGTTCGCTATACCGTCATAGTAAACCAGGTGTAGTAGGAAACGATATGCATATCGCCTATCTTCCACAAATCTACAAATGGGCATTGGCTAGTTAAGCTAAAACTAATAAACAAAAGGGGCAGCAAATATTTTTTTGTTGCCCCTTTTAATATAAAAAGTATTTTTTTATTACCCATAAATTGGGTGGCTACTAAGTTTTATTTTGAGGGTCTAAATGGTAAAGTTCATAATTCGCCGAGTTGGCCTTATGATTTTAACGACCTTGTGTCTGACACTTCTTGTATTTTTTATCACAAACTTATACCCAAACTTAGAAAAGCTGGCAAAAACTCAACTTAATTTTCGTATGAGTGATGACGCCGTCACAAGTTATTTAGAAAGAAATGGCTACCTAAGGCCAACACCGGTTGGTTATGCTCAGTGGTTGGGTGTTATCCCAGGTTACGTGTCTGAACCAGATAAAGAGGGCAAGATAACTGGGCGTTGTAAGTTGCCCGGAGTGACAATGGAAGATTCTCCAAAATATTGTGGTGTTCTTCAAGGTTACTGGGGGTATTCAACAGTTTTCAAGGAACCCGCTTTAGACATATTGACTAAAAGGTTGGGCTTGACGGGCTGGCTGATGCTTACTGTTATGCTAGTAATGATCCCTGCTGCATTACTGCTTGGAATATTTTCAGGAATGCGTGAGGGCTCGAAACTCGATAGGACTTTGTCGGCTTTTTCAATTACGTCAACTGCAACACCAGAGTATGTATCAGGTATCGTATTCATTGCAATTTTTTCATCTTCTGCATTTGGATTGAAATGGTTTAAGGGATCGGCAACCTCCGCAATGGATGATATTACTTGGGTTAATTTCACTTTACCGGTTATGACAATTGCTCTTTACGGAATGGGTTACATTGCCCGAATGACAAGAGCGTCCATGGCAGAAGTTATGACATCACAATACATCCGAACGGCTCGCCTTAAAGGTGTCAGTTTCACTTCAATAGTTATTAAGCATGCGTTACGAAATGCGTTAATCGCTCCATTTACAGTTATTATGCTTCAATTCCCATGGCTACTTAATGGAGTGGTTATAGTTGAAACGATATTCAATTATAAAGGCTTCGGGTGGGTGTTGGTACAAGCTGCTTCAAATAATGATATAGATTTACTTCTAGGGTGTTCTGTCATTGCCGTGATAGTCGTACTAGTGACACAACTGATTTCCGATATCGGTTATGTAGTACTCAATCCAAGAATTAGGATAAATTAGGTGTAACATGGAATCTTTATCTTGGAGCCAAATTACTGTTGAAGTGTTAATTCGTTTTATACCTGTTTGGATATCATTGGCACTCACCTTCTCTATATCAATATACTCAAAGAGACGCACCGGATTATATGGTAAACTATTCGACAGTCCACTAGGGATGGTCGGGTTTGGAATTGTTATGTTTTGGGTGTTTACAGCTATATTTGCTGACTTAATTATGACCCATGATCCATTAACTCAGGTTTCCGGTATGAAAAATAAAATACCAGGGTACCCTATGAGTTCGGCAGGTAAGGAAGGCGTATTTCAACATTACCTCCTTGGGGGTGATATAATGGCTAGAGATGTTTTTTCTCGAGTAGTTCTTGGGTCAAGGGTCGTTTTAATAATCGCTCCAGCAGCAACAGCATTTGCGTTTATGGTTGGGATAACTCTTGGCCTACCAGCAGGTTATTATGGTGGCCGCTTTGATACGACTTTAAGCTTTATTTCTAATTTGGTCTTAGCTTTTCCAGTAATTTTATTGTTTTTCCTTTTAGTAACCCCCGAAATCAGATTGGCGGGCATAGAAATTGGGAACTATACATGGACTATCCCAACAATAATGGCATCCATTTTATTTATTTTTCCCATTATTTTCACAATTATTTTGTTTAACTCTAGATACTTCACTCAACCAAACAAGCGAAATTTCCTTATTGGATTTACGGTATTGTTTGGTGGATGGTTGTATCTTGGTCTCGCTTGGGATGCAGATCCTTTGGGATTGATATCAATAGATCCAAATATCTTAATCGTCTTCGTCTCAGTAGTTTTTGTTAACTCCCCTACAGTTTTTAGAATAGTACGAGGAATTGTACTAGATATAAAAACTCGTGATTATGTAGCTGCAGGACAAACTCGAGGAGAAGGGCCATGGTATATTATGCTTTGGGAAATCTTACCAAATGCTAGAGGACCCTTAATCGTCGATTTCTGTCTACGTATTGGATATACCACGATACTATTAGGAACTTTGGGCTTTTTTGGTCTTGGTCTCTCACCAGAGAGTCCTGACTGGGGTACAACCATCAATTCAGGCCGTCGTTTATTGAGCATTTACCCTCACCCTGCCCTAGTACCAGCGTTCTCTCTAATGAGCTTAGTTTTGGGGCTTAACTTACTAGCAGACGGACTAAGAGAGGAATCTTTAAAGGATTAAAATGAAAGATATATCAAAAAATCAGTCAAAATCTAGTATTCCAATTCTAGAAATAGAAAATCTTTCAATAAGCTTCTTTACACGCTTACGGGAAATTCCAGCAGTTATGGACTTTTCGTGTACGATGCTACCAGGGCAAGCACTAGGGTTAGTAGGAGAAAGTGGATGCGGGAAGTCCACAGTTGCACTGGGAATAATGCAGGATTTAGGTGTTAACGGACGCATTGTAAACGGTACGATTAACTTCAAAGGTCAAAATTTAAATGAAATGAGTTCTCAAGAGTTACAAAAAATTAGAGGCTCTGAGATAGCAATGATTTATCAGGAACCTATGGCCTCATTAAACCCATCTATGAAGGTTGCTCAACAATTAATGGAAGTACCTATCATCCATGAAGGATTATCAAATATAGATGCATACCAGAGGGCACTCGAAGTTGTAACTGATGTGAAGTTACCAGACCCAGAGAGGATTCTGAATAGTTATCCGCACCAACTTTCAGGAGGCCAACAGCAAAGAATTGTTATCGCAATGGCACTCATGTCCAAACCATCACTTCTTATATTGGATGAGCCAACAACAGCTTTAGACGTAACAGTAGAAGCAGCCGTAATAGAACTAGTGAAAGAGTTGGGCAAAAAGTATGGAACTTCTATGTTATTTATTTCTCATAATCTTGGCCTAGTTTTAGAAACTTGCGATAAGATATGTGTGATGTACTCAGGTGAAGCTGTCGAAACTGGTGAAATTAACGAAGTCTTCGATAAAATGCGGCACCCTTACACGCAAGCTTTATTTAGATCTATACCATTGCCAGGAGCAGATAAGACCTCTCGGCCGTTAGTAGCCATTCCTGGGAACTTTCCACTTCCCCATGAAAGGCCATTCGGCTGTAATTTTGGTCCAAGGTGTAATTACTTCGTAGAAAGATCATGCAATACCGATAAAATAAAAATGGAGAATCTCGAGTCAAAAGAACCACACAGTTCTAGGTGCGTACGGATTGATAAGGTAGATTGGGACACCCCACCTGAACAGAATACTCGATCTCAAAAAGCGGATTTGGGAAGAGTTGTTCTAAAAGTTGATCAATTAAAAAAATATTACGAAGTTAATGCAAACGCACTCTTTGCCGGAAATAACAGGAAAGTTGTAAAAGCAAATGAGACACTTTCTTTTGAAGCAAGAGAGAGTGAAACACTGGCTATAGTTGGAGAGTCTGGGTGTGGAAAATCAACCTTAGCCAAGGTATTAATGGGGCTTGAGACTGCAACTAGTGGTAAAGTTAGCCTAGACGGAGACGACGTAGAAAATATACCAATTGAAAAGAGAGACACTTCTACTATTTCTAATATTCAAATGGTTTTTCAAAACCCCTTCGATACCTTGAACCCATCTATGTCAGTTGGACGACAAATCATACGAGCATTAGAAGTTTTTCGTTTTGGACAAAATGATATTGAACGCCACCAAAGAATGCTTAAATTACTGGATTTAGTAAAACTACCCAGAGAGTTTGCAACGCGAATGCCAAGGCAACTATCAGGAGGTCAGAAACAACGCGTTGGAATAGCACGCGCGTTTTCCGGTGACGCGAATGTTGTGGTGGCGGACGAACCAGTTTCAGCATTAGATGTATCTGTTCAAGCTGCCGTAACAGACCTTTTAATGGAAATACAAAGAGAAAATAAAACCACCTTGTTATTTATTTCGCACGACTTAAGTATCGTGCGGTATTTATCTGACAGGGTAATGGTCATGTATTTGGGCTATATTGTAGAGATTGGTACAACAGATGAAGTGTTCTCACCACCTTATCAGCCTTATACCGAAGCATTGCTAAGCGCAGTTCCAATTGCTGATACACAAGTGGTAAAAGAACATATCGTGCTAGAAGGTGATGTACCCTCAGCTATAAATCCTCCAACGGGCTGCCCATTTCAAACGCGATGCAGATGGAAAGAAAAAGCCGGGAAAGATTTGTGTGAAACACAGTTGCCAGATTACAAAATAATCTCTGATCAACATAAAATAATGTGTCACTTGGATCTAGAGACTTTAAACTCCATGACCCCCGTCATAAGAATGAAATAGTTTAGATAGTCTAGTTTATGACTAATCCCACTATCTTCTAACCGATTGAATGCTGGGAAACATAGTTTCAAATCTTGACCTAAGTAAAATTGAGACTAGAACAATTGCACCAAACTGATGAAATATCGCTAACTGCCAAGGTGATGCATACCTAACCGTAATAACTCCCAGAAGAATTTGTAAAAATAATGCTATAAGAGTCATTGTATAAAGAAACCTTAACTTTTTACTCCCAGAATGACGGGATTTTAGCCAAATATAAAATGTTAAAATCGCTATAACATATCCTACAATGCGGTGGTTGAACTGAACTAGTGCCTCTGACTCTAGAAAATTAATCCAGACAGGGCTAAACTCAAAAGCAAGTGAAGGAAAAACCTCACCTCCCATCAACGGCCAATCAGTATAAGTTGTACCCGCGTCAATACCAGCAACTAATCCACCAAGAAAAATTTGAATATATAAAAGGTATAATAGACCAGATATCAAACTTTTAAGTTTTTTATTAGAGTGTCGTTGAGATTGTATTAGGTCTGAATCTGTTCGAGAGGAATTTAAAGTATACCAAAAAATTAGACCAAAAATTGCAAAAGCGGTAGTTAAATGGACTGCCAATCTATAAGATGCCACATCAACCATCATATTCTTCAATCCTGAAGAGACCATCCACCAGCCCAAAAATCCCTGCAGACCAATCAGAAAACCTAATATCAGAAATCGTGTTCTCCAAGAACTAGAGACCTTGTGCCAGACCAAGAATAAAAAGAACCCTAGGAACCAAACTAAACCAATTAATCTACCTAATTGTCTGTGAGCCCACTCCCAATAATAGATAACTTTAAACTCTTGTAAGGTCATATTAATATTTTGTAATTTAAACTCTGAGGTTTTACTATATTTCAAGAATTCATTTACCCAGGAAGTTTCATTGAATGGTGGAAAAACTCCAGTCAATGGCTTCCACTCAGTAATAGATAACCCAGAGTCAGTTAATCGGGTTAAACCTCCCAAAAGTATCATTAAAAATACTAGAGTAAGTAACGAGATCAGATAAAAAAAGATCATTTTATTCAGTTTATTATTTTTTGATCTATTTAAAATCCCAGGTTTAATTACCTGTCGGTTATCAGAACTAGCTTTTTCATCGGGGCCGACTTCTTCAAACACAAAACCTTTTTTCATCATACTCTCTACTCAATTAAGTGAACTATTTTTTTCTTCTATCCTTTTACTTAATCATATCTTCTTTTTCCATTTAACAAACTGTCTCAGTATACCATAAAAAATCTTAACATCCATTTTTGTCAACGGCATTCGACTAAACATATTTCGTAAATTTATTTTCATTGGCTCTGCTTTAGTTTTTGGAAAGAAGAAACCTGATTCATCAAGATTCTCTAAATAATATTCATATAATTTTTGAATTTCGCTATGGCTTGCCACTTCATTACCAACAACTTCAACTTCTTGCGCATTTAAATTTATTTTTGTCCACTCATATGATGTAAGGAGTACTGACTGACCTAAGTTAAGAGACCCATACTCTGGATTAACAGGTATTGAAATTAAGCTATTTGCAATAGCGATATGTTTATTTTCAAGACCAGCTCTTTCAGGTCCAAATAATACACCTACCTTCAAATCATTATTACTCTTAATATGAGCTCGCTTCACAGCATCATCCAGTGAAATAACCTCTTTATCCAAATCACGATGGCGGGCGGTTGTGGCAAATATATAATCTAAATCTTCAACTGCCTCTTCTAATTTGGAGTAAACCTTTACATTATCAAGAACTACGCCACCCCCTGAAGCTAAAGCTGTTGCCTTACTGTTCGGCCATCCATCCCTAGGGTTAACAAGCCTCAGATATTTCAAACCAAAGTTCCACATTCCTCGAGCAGCCGACCCTATATTTTCACCAAGCTGCGGATCTACTAAAATTATTATGGGTTGACGATGATTTGTACGTTCCGTTAATGATTGGTTGGCTTCCAAAATCTTACCTCTTCACACAAAACCTTATGGATACTATTATAAAAAAGTATACAGTAGTATTAGTTTTTTGTTTACTGTTACTATTCCCCACTAATTGGAGAACCTCTATGCTCAACTCAGTTTTACCAGAAATTTACCTAATAACACCCCCAATAACTGACTCAGAAATATTTCTATATAAATTACAGAAAGTTATCGAAAAAAATAAAATTTCATGCGTACGTTTACGCCTATCATCAACAAAAGACAAAGAAATTATTGAAACTACACTCCTAGTAAAAAAACTTTTAGATCAGTGGAAAATACCACTTTTAATCGAAAACCATTATAAAATAGTAACTCAATTAGAATTGAATGGTGTACATTTAACAGATGGTGGCCACTCAATTACAAAAGTTCGACAAGAGCTTGGTTCAAATCACATAATTGGAACTTTTTGTGGTAACTCTAAGCATCAAGCCTTAATAGCAGCAGAAAACGGAGCAGATTACGTGTCCATCGGTCCACTTGCTGAATCCAAGTTTAGTAATGACGAAAAGGCACCCATAGATATTTTTAAATGGTGGTCAGAAGTAATTGAAATCCCTATTGTTGCAGAAGGAAATATTGATCAAATAACAATGAAAGCTCTTTTAAAGTACTCAGATTTTATAGCGATCGGAAATGAGATCTGGGATTCTGACGACTTTGAGTTAACTCTTAGCGACCTTTTACTTCCTTTAACTCACGGGTAAAACCTTCCTGTATTTCAGAAAAACAAGCTTCAGCCAATTTTTTTCTATTACTAAAGCTGCTTACTTTGAGTTCAGGATAAAATTTCAAATTAATATGACCTATACTTTTTGACGACAAAACCCAAAAAAAATGTTTAACAAAAGACATTTCACCAAACCACGCATAAAAGCGGGTGTCTTTTGAGTTTGGGGCAAAATAGCTGATTGAAGCAGGTTGAACAAATGCCAAATCTTTTAAACTTTCTCCAAAGAACGACTCAAACAATGTACTCTTAAATGGTAAAACCCTTACGCCATCACTGCTAGTGCCTTCTGGAAAAAATAAAACTCTTTGCCCTTCAATTAAACAATCCTCAAATAACTTAATTTGACTTTTTGCATAAAGTTTATTTCGTCTTATGAAGATTGTGCCAGTTAAGTTGGCTAACCATCCTATAATTGGCCAAGCTGAAACTTCAGATTTAGCTACAAAATACATTCGTGCCTGAGAGTTTAGAACAAAAATATCTAACCAAGATATATGATTAGATACAATTGCCCCTTTTTTATTCATTGGCCGGCCAGATACGAAAAGTTTAAGCCCGATAATGAGCAGTGAAATCTGACAAACAAGTTTGGTTATATAACCTGATACAGGACGTTTTTTTCCTACTAGTGGCCACTCAAACATCCGAATTATGATATAAATTGCTGATCCTCCCAGCAATAAAGCTACCAAAAGAATTAGTCGAATTATCCCTCTAACATATGCAATAAAATTAAGATCAGGGGCTACCAACTCTGGAGTATTATGATCAACATTAGTCATCTTTACCGAACTTTAGTATAAATTTCTTTATGTTTATTAGACATAGTAGACAATTCCATTACTAAACAAACATCTATAGTATTAAAGTCCTTATCTATAAATGCACCGTCCCCTATCAGTCCTCCCAAACGCAAATAAGATTTAATTAATGGTGGTATGTTTTTTACCGCTATTTTCCGATCAATTTGGTTACTATTTAAGATGTTCATATCCTCATGGACTAACGACCTTGGGCACAGTTCGTCTCGAACCGTATAATTATGATATAAATATGACAACGGCTGTGCAGCTTCTAAAAGATTAGTTCCATGAAAGCTTGCCACTCCAAATAAAATATCAATTTTGTATTCAGTAATGTATTTTGAAAGCCCTTGCCACAAATGATACATTGCTGTTCCACCTCTATACCTTGGATGAATACATGACCTTCCCAATTCAAGAAGACGCAAACCAGATTTATGCAACATAGTTAGATCGTACTCTCCTTCACTATAAAAACGACCAATATCTTGCATTTTCTGATCTCTTAAAACTCGATACACCCCTACTACTCCAATGGAAGGATTGGCTTTGTCAGTTAAAATTAAATGATCAAAATAAGGGTCAAATTCATCCCTTTCTAACTTATTTTTATGGTCAACTAATTCCCCATTACCACTAAGTTCTTCTACAAAAACCTTATAACGCAACCTCTGAGACGACAGAATATCTTGCTCTGTTGAAGCTATCTTAATCTCAAATTCTGGTTCAAATGTTTCCAATAAAGCCGCCATTTTGATAAACTATACACCTTAAACTAACAGGAATACTTACATAACTCTAACTAAGCCCTATTTCAATCATTCGTTACTGATTGAGTATTTTTAAAATAAGTTTACTCACTTATTCTTATCTTCCTATAACTAAAAAAATTAAATAAAAAACGGTCATTACATAAGTTTCTTAAGATTATCTTTATACCGCTTCATATTTTCTTGATAATTGATTGCAGTTAAAATTAGATCATTTTTTTCAGATTCAGAAAGCTTTCTAACAAAACGGCAGGGTGACCCAACGTACAGGCATCCATCAGGTATTACTTTATTTTCAGGGACTAACGTTCCAGCTCCAATTAAACAGTTTTTACCTATGATTGCTCCGTTTAAAATTATTGCACCCATCCCAATTAATGATCCATCTCCCACAGAACACCCATGAAGAATAGCCTTATGTCCAATCGTACATTCCACTCCCACCTTCAACGGGAAACCTTTGTCAGTATGAAGAACACAGTTCTCCTGAATATTGCTTCCCAGACCAATAGAGATATGATCATTATCTCCTCTAACAGTTGAGCCAAACCAAATTGACACCAGGTTTTGTATTTCTACATTTCCAATAACATTTGAATCTGGGGCAAGCCAGAAATTATCACTATCTGGAACATTGGGTTTAATAGAATTCAATGCGAAAAGTGCCATTATGACTTAAGCTCAACTTCGTTATAAAGATTAGAAACCAAACTCTTTAAACTTAATTGTCGACATTTTTTAAGACGCTCTGCTTTTAAAATATTTTTTAAATCCTCTTCAGTATCATCTAGCTTTCTATTGACTAAGCAATAATCATACTCAGCCCAATGGTTTATTTCTTCTCGACATTTTTCCATTCTATTTTGAATTACCTCATCTGTATCTTGCCCCCTTCCCTTCAACCGTTCTTGAAGTTCTTTTAGCGAAGGTGGTAAAATAAAAATTGAGACAACGTCATTTGCCAATCCTGAGTTTCGAATTTGCTGACCTCCTTGCCAATCAATATCAAAAATAACATCTCTACCCTCAAGAATTGTATTTTCGACTACTTCTCGTGGCGAACCATAAAAATTACCAAAGACCTCAGCATGTTCAAGCATTTCATTATTATCTACCATTTGTACGAATTCATTGTGAGAACGAAAAAAATATTCCCTTCCCTCTATTTCGCCAGCTCTAGGATTGCGTGTCGTAGCAGAAACAGAAAAAGATAAAGTATTATCCCAATTCATTAAACGTCGTGCAAGTGTAGATTTTCCAGCTCCTGATGGGGAGCTCAAAATAAATAATATACCTCTACGACTTTGCATTTGTTATACCAACATTTGAAAATAAACTATTAAACTTACCTATATTACCCAAAAAGAGTTTGAAAAAAGTTAAGGCCTATACCCTTACAGCATTAGCCTGATTAGACTTTAAAAGAGCTAACTCTTCTGAAACAAGGAATGCCAACTCAAGAGCCTGAGAAGCATTGAGCCTAGGATCACAAGCTGTATGATAACGGTCAGATAAATCTTCATCTGTAATGTCTCTAACGCCCCCAGTACATTCAGTCACATCTTGCCCAGTCATTTCAAAGTGAACTCCTCCAGGGACTGTATTTTCTAAACGATGTATCTCAAAAAATTCTTTAACCTCTTTTATAACGCTATCAAAAGTTCTAGTTTTATACCCAGAGATCGACTTTATTGTATTTCCATGCATGGGATCACAACACCAAACTACCTTTGCTCCTTCTTCTTTTACACATTTAATAAGTTTGGGTAAATAGTCCTGAACTTTTCCCGCACCAAAGCGAGCAATTAAAGTTACTCTTCCTGCTTCATTTTGAGGGTTAAGTATATTTAATAGTAGTTTAAGGTCTTCAACTGTCGTAGATGGCCCACATTTTAATCCAATTGGGTTTTGCACTCCCTTTGCAAACTCCACATGTGCCCCTGATGGTTGCCTAGTTCTATCCCCAATCCAAATCATATGACCTGACCCTGCCAAAGGGAGTCCTGTCGTTGAGTCAATCCGTGCTAATGCCTCTTCATATTCTAATAATAAGGCTTCATGACTAGTATAAAAATCAACTGAATTAAGTTCAGAACTATTACTGCCACTTAATCCTGCAGCAGACATAAAATCAATGCTGTCTTGAATGCGAGACGCCATATCTCTATATCGAGACGCCCTTTCTTCATCAGTAAATCCCAATGTCCACGAGTGTACATGATTTATATCGGCAAACCCGCCTTTAGAAAATGCACGTAGTAAATTTAATGACGCTGCCGACTGAGTATATGCTTGAAGCATTCTTTTTGGGTCTGGGACTCTTGATTCTTTATTAAACTCAAGACCATTAATTATATCACCTCTATAAATAGGAAGTTCAACTTCATTTATCTTTTCCGTTGGTGAAGATCGTGGTTTAGCAAATTGTCCAGCAATCCTACCGATCTTAACCACAGGCACTTTCGCGCCATAAGTTAACACCATTGCCATTTGGAGCATAACCTTAAAAGTATCTCTTATGCTATCCGCTGAAAACTCGTTGAAACTTTCAGCACAATCACCACCTTGTAATAAAAAAGCCTCCCCTTTGGAGACAGCTTCCAGTTGTTTCTTTAGAGTTCGCGTCTCACCAGCAAATACTAGTGGAGGGTATTTTGATAGAGTCCGCTCCACTTCACCTAATTCACTTTTACTTGGATAATCTGGCATTTGAATTCTTGGGAGTGACCGCCAACTAGCTTTATTCCAATCTATACTCATTCCACCACCTCTAAACCCAATATAAAAATTAAACTGACTTACTATATAAACCTTATTCTTTGCACTTGCCAATGCCGAATTCTTAGATACAGATAAGTTACATAGTTTTAAAAAACTTTATTAAAATAAACTGTTAACATTTAAATACTTTTTGAAATATTTTTACTGGAAGCAAATAGAAAAAAGTTGTTTTAGGGAGCGAGCTTGGTGCAATTGATCTCAACGTCCAAAACCCCAAAAAATACAGAATCCTTCAAGCCTAGGAATTTTGTTTTTGCACTAATAGATAATTTTTCACTGTTATCGTTTGCTGGAGCCGTGGATGCTCTGCGTATTGCTAATAGAGTAGCACCTAACTCGTATACCTGGTCCCTTACGAGTGAAACAGGGAATGCCGTCAATTGTTCTGCAAATATCAGCTACAACGTTGACAATAGCTTTTTAGAACTTGGAAGAGATGATACTATTATAGTATGTGGTGGAGTAAACATTCAGGTAGCCACAACAAAACGCCTACTTAACTGGCTTCGTAGAGAATCCCGCAAAGGTGTAAAAATGGTTGCGTTGTGCACTGCCTCTTACTCGTTAGCAAGAGCTGGTCTCTTGAACGGAAAAAAAGCAACGATACACTGGGAGAATCAAGACAGTTTTTCTGAAGAGTTTGAGGAAGTAGAGTTAACAAAGACTGTATTTGTTGTTGACGGCAATCGAATGACTACTGCAGGAGGAACATCTTCTATTGACCTTATGTTACAGCTCATTGCTAATGATCTTGGTGAAGAAAAAGCGAATTACGTTGCTGACCAATTAATATACTCTTCCATTAGAACAAATGAAGATCAGCAGAGGCTATCTATACCAACTAGAATAGGTGTAAGGCACCCTAAACTTAGCAGGGTAATACAAACTATGGAAATAAATATTGAAGATCCGATAAGCCCTTCGGATTTAGCCACTAACGTTGGAATGTCTACAAGACAACTTGAGCGTCTTTTCCGTAGATACCTTAATAAAAGTCCAAAAAGATATTATATGGGGCTTCGTCTGCAAAAAGCCCGAAACTTATTAATGCAAACAGATATGAGTGTCATAAATGTTGCTTTATCATGTGGATTTTCTTCACCATCACATTTTTCAAAATGTTATCGCTCACACTATGCAACTACCCCATATAGAGAACGGGGAACGCACTCAAAAAAAATAAATCTATCAAATTTATGATAAACTCTAAATTTATTTGTACTAGTGATCTACTTAGAATTTTTTCTCATAAATCGTGGAAGGCGCCTGAGAGCTTTCTGCATTTCTATATGGGTTTCCATCTTTACTCCTGGGTAACCTAATAAAACGCGCCCTTTTGGCGCATTTGTAAATATCTTTGTTGCACCCCCAGCAATCACATCATCTCCCACGAAAATATTATCATTAACTCCGCATTGACCTCCTAAAATCACCCTATTCCCTATCTCAGAGGATCCAGCAATACCAACCTGTCCACAAATTAAGCAATCATCACCTATTCGCACATTATGACCAATATGAACGAGGTTATCTATTTTGGTTCTATTACCTATTACTGTATTTCTTATTGTACCCCTATCAATAGAAACATTTGATCCAAGTTCAACATCACTTCCAATTTTTACCGAACCTAATGAGTAGATTCGAAGCCAGGTTTGTTCATTTAATTTATCACGCTTACCAAGGTTCTTTCGAACCCCCTCAACATCAGCCTCGTCTTTAGTTACAAAGGAAAACCCATCTGAACCAATAACAGAACCCGATTGAACGCGAAAGTTATCTCCAATTATGATACCTTCCTCTATGTGAACGCCATTACCAATTATAGAATTTTTTCCAATCTTAGTATGATTTCCGATAGACACATGTGATCCGATATTTGCTCCAAATCCAATCTCGACGTCAGATCCAATACAGACAAAAGCCCCTATACTTGCATCTTCCTGAACACGCGCACTTTTATCAATGACTGAAGTTGGATGAATACCAGAGTTGGATCCAGGGGTTTTATAAAAAAACTTTGTTAGCTTTGAAATAGCATGTCTAGGCCTATCTATTAAGATAGCAGCAGACAAACCCAATTCGTTCCAAGACGTACCAGTTAATAAAACAGCTGCACGTGCTTCCCCACTAGCCAGGTCCAAGCAGTATTTATCACTCATTGCTAAGGCTAAAGAGTTTACATCTGAATCGACAGGCTCTGAAGCATTTGTAACCCTTAGGGTCCCATCACCTACATATTTCGCACTTAGTGCATTCGCAATTTCTGCTATCGAATAGCTCATATATTCCTCTTTAATCCCACAGCATATTTACTTAAAAGTAAGTTTTCTCAATAAGTTTTTCAATCATTAGCGTCTGTTTTATATTTTCTAAGGACTGATAGATTTCAGAATCCCGTCCATAGATATCTTTCCTATAGCTAACATTACCACGGCTATCACTCCAAGTAGTTAAGTAAACTATATGAACAGGAATATCATCTTTTAATGTCAACTTAAATTCTTTTGTATTTTTCAAAAGATACTTCAATACAAAGCCTGGGTCCTCTATATTATCCTTAAGTATCTCGTAAGCTAGTTTGAAGGGTTCGTGCACCCTTACGCAACCATGGCTAAATGCCCTCTCTTCTTCAAGAAACAACTCCTTAGAGGGAGAGTCATGTAAATATATATTGTGTACATTGGGTAACATAAACTTAACTTGACCAAGAGGATTACTTATAGAAGGCGGCTGTTTCATTCCATAAGGAAAGTCTTCATCAGAAAACTGATCAAAACTTATCATTTCTCGTGAAATAAATTTGCCATTCTTATCAGTAAAAAATAATTCACTGGACGCGTTAATATCTTCCCTTATATCCGGTAAATATTCTTCAATAACTATTGACTTAGGGACATACCAACTTGGATTAATTACTAAAAATTCTAACTTATTAGAGAATTCAGGTGTATACGTGCTGGGGCTACTTTTACCAACAACCACCCTGCTTTCATAAATGGTTTTATCCTTGTTAACTATTCTTAGTTTAAACTCTGGAATATTAACAACTAGATATTTACCTTCGTAAGGTTTACTTAACCACCTTCTTCTTTCCAAAGAGGCTATAATTAATTTTAGACGTTCAAAGGCAGGAATGTTGATTTCTGCAATTGTAATCTTTCCTGCTATACCATCTGATTGAAGCCCATGAGCATCTTGAAATTTTTTTACAGCCAACTTCAACTTGCTGTCGTAGATTGGACTATAAGTTTTTTTTAAATACCCCATTCTTATTAATCTATTTCTAAGTTTAGTTACTTCTTCTCCACTTTCTCCAGGCCTAAGAATTTCTGCATTTACTATTTCGCCCCAACCACCCACTAATAAAGTTTTTTCAAGACGAATTTTTTCTTTAATTAATGCTTTATAATCGTCTGTTTGAGGTTGAAGACTTGCTAAGTAATGAAATGGATTAGTTATGAGAAATTTCATAAAAATTTCCATTAAATTCACTTTTTTTAATTTTAAATCTAATTGAGTAGATACTCGATTTTCACTTTCTAAAGACGCTTGTTCTATTAATCGCATATTAATTATTTTAGGGTCCAGCACCCCTGTCTTCATATGTTTAACATAAAGAATAAACCTTTTGGCAAACTCAATCTCTAAAGTTCCTAATTCTGATTGTGACTTAAGATTCTCTATATCACTATAAATTTTTTCTAGACCGTATAATTCACTGGGTATACCGTGGTAATTAGAATTCTCCAAAGCTCTTAAAAGGGCAGATGCTCTACCTTGATTTTTAAGTGTAACAAAGATTGGATTATAATCTCTACCAGAATAGAGTTTATTTAAGAATGTATTTTTTTGACTGTTTTGATAAATTGATAAACGCAATGAAACATCAGCTAAACCTTCATTAGCTCCTCCATGACCAACCGAAAGCAATAATAGAGAGCACGTCCAAATTAACTTAAACCATAGTCTTTTGAAAATATCTCTAATATAATAAGTCATTGTAATTAATCCATTAAAGTAAAAATTTAATATATTTTAATTTTGCCAGTTTTTTTTATCAGTTGTCTACAAGTATGTTTTAAAAATTATTTAATATTAACTTAGTAATTATTTAATAGTGTATAAATAATACTATATTGATTTTATAATCAATATTATTGGAATATACGAAATCTTAGTGTAATAATAGCTCAAGAATTTTAAACATTTTAAACGCGAGATATTAATTTAAATGCCAGAAAACAAAATCATTAATTTTAAAAGGCGATCGATTCTTGGAGTTCTTGGCGCTTCATTGATTTCTGCAACTCCAGTATATTCAAAAGCGTTTGGTTTCTTGCGTGGTGCTGGGGATGGTAGAAGAATTAAAATGTATTCACGTGTGACTGGCGAAAAGATAAATATCTATTACGCGATAGACGGCTTATATATATCAGAGGCTATAGATGAGATAAGTCATTTTATGAGAGATACTAGAGAGAATAAAGTAAAAAAAATCGATACTCGTACTTTAGATATTATTTCTGCGACACATAATTTAATTGATACTTCAGAAGCATACGTACTTAACTCTGGGTATAGAACAAAGAAAACTAATGACAGATTGCGTAGAAGGTCAAAACTAGTTGCCCGCAGCTCATTACATGTTACTGGGCAAGCCGCAGATATAAGTTTAACAACGAGATCAGTAAAAGAAATAGCACGTGCTGCCTCACACTGTGCCGCAGGTGGTGTTGGAAGATATACGAGAGATAACTTTGTCCATATTGATTGTGGAAGAAAAAGAATTTGGGGGTCCTAGGGCTAATAAAACTTTGTATTAGAAAATGGAATATAAGTTAGTAACACAGGTTTTAGGGCTTTATATTATGTGCCTGTTATAAAAGAAGTTAATCAAGTTTTTATAAAGGTTTAGGATGACAATAAAAGTCCCAATTTTACCAAATCCGAGCGACCCAATGCTTACAAAGAGGGTAAAAGGGGTTGATCAAAATGGAGTTCTTCAAGAGTTACTTGTAGTAGAAGAAAGACCCTTAACAATCTTCTTGAACTCGCAAGAAATCATAACAGCGATGACAATTGGAGATCATCCAGACTATTTAGCTATTGGTTTTTTATTAAACCAGAAAATGCTACTATTTGATGATAAAATTGAAAAAATTGAATTCGACGAAGATCTTCAAACAATAGTTATTAGGACACTTCGAAAGACTAGTTATGAAAAAAAACTACAACAAAAAACAAGAACATCAGGATGTGCAGTCGGAACCGTTTTTGGAGATATGCTGGAAGGTCTTGATGATGTAGAATTATCGAAAAATAAGGTAAAAACAAGCTGGATATATGCACTTGCAAAAAAAATTAATACAACACCTTCCCTTTACTTAAGTGCGGGAGCTATTCATGGAACTGTTCTATGTGAAAAATCTACTCCTTTGATTTATATGGAGGATGTTGGACGCCATAATGCAGTAGATAAGATCTCTGGATGGATGTTTATTAATGGAATTAAAGCATCAGACAAAATATTATATACCACAGGGCGCTTAACGTCTGAGATGATTATTAAGTCTGCACTAATGGGAGTTCCAACCTTGATATCACGCTCTGGGTTTACGGCATGGGGCGTAGAGATAGCGAATAATCTTGGGATGACTTTAATAGGAAGGCTCCGTGGCCGTAGGTTTATATGCTTATCAGGAGAAAAAAGATTAGTAAGAGACGCTGATCCAAAAGTTATCTCAGATGAAAAACCTAAGGATAACAGGAAGGCTGGTAATGATTGATGAAAGTAAAATCTTAGGTGTCATTCTGGCTGGTGGAAAAGGGACGCGTATGGGTGGAAAGGAAAAAGGATTAATAAGACTAAATAATAAATCTCTTATTGAATACAGTATTGAAAGACTAAAACCACAAGTAAGTAAACTTGTGATAAATGCTAACAGTAATTTGAAAAAATATAGTCAATTTAACATTCCAATAGTACCAGACTCATTGTCAGGTTTTCTGGGCCCTTTGGCAGGTGTTTTAGCAGGGTTAGACTATGCCAACCAGAAAGGTTATACCCATATAGTCACTGTAGCCGCAGATACACCTTTTTTTCCTAAAAATTTAGTTTCATTATTCTTGATGACAGCAAAAAATCATAACGGCCTAACTATTGCAACGACTCAAGATGAAAATAGTAAGATCCAAAGACACCCAACCTTTGGTATTTGGCCATGTAACTTAAGAAACAATCTTCAGACCCATCTTAAAAACGGATTACGAAAAATAGTAATATGGACGGAAAAGCATAATGCTGGAGAAGCATTATTTGAGGATAATAAAAAATTAGATCCGTTCTTTAATATTAACACACCTGCAGACTTAAATACTGCAAAGGCGGTACTGGAAAACTACAAATGAAAATCTATGGAGTGACCGGCTGTAAAAATACAGGAAAAACTGGTTTAATAGAACGTCTTGTTAAAGAATTTGTTATTAGGGGAGTTACAGTCTCAACGATTAAGCATGCCCATCATGATACAGACATTGATCAGCCTGGCCGCGATAGCCATAGGCATAGAGAGGCTGGTGCTCATCAGGTAGTTTTATCAACAAAAAACCGTTGGGCTGTAATGACCGAATTACGTGATGCTCCAGAGGCAGATCTAAAAAGCATAATTCGGTCGCTTGAACCAGTCCAGTTAACTCTTATTGAGGGATATAAAAATGATCCTCACCCCAAAATTGAAACTTTTCGTCTCGCCATAAGTAAACCTTTGCTCGCTTTAACTAACTCATCTATTAAAGGGATAGCCTCAGATTCTCCGATACCGGGTCTTAAGATTCCTATTTTTGATTTGAACGATACAGGAAAAATTGCTGATTTTATATCTGAAGAAGTGAGGTTATAGGGCGTTTGTCACTTAAACCACCAAAACTTACTAATGACTGTTTCGCTCTCCCTCGTGGTGTTACGTGGATACCAGTGGATGAAGCACTAGACAGGCTTAAAAAATCACTTCACCGAATTACAGAAATAGAAAAAATCTCAACAAATGTTGCAGCAGGCAGAATTTTAGCAATATCTCCCAATGCAACAAGATCTAGTCCCCCTATGTCTAACTCCGCAGTAGATGGCTTTGGGTTTGCACACTCATGTATTAAGTCTGGTCCACAACATTTACCTATCACTAAAGGTATTGCTGCGGCGGGGCTTCCATATGAAGGTAAGGTTAAATTAGGTTCAGCCATTAAAATATTGACCGGGGCAATATTACCATCAGGGGTAGACACAGTAGTTCTTTCAGAAGACACTAATTCTGATGAAAACACAGTTGCATTTAACGGACCAATAAAGCTTGGATCTAATACAAGGCTCAAAGGCGAAGATATACTAAAAGGTAACAAACTTATTGATTTAGGAGTACCTATCCGTTCAACAGAAATTGGTCTTCTCAATTCTGTAGGAATTTTTTCAATTTCTGTTTACAAAAAACTTAAAGTGGGAATACTTTCAACTGGAAATGAGATAGTTTACAACTCTCAATCCAAACCCCTACCTCATCAAATATTTGATGCAAACAAACCAATGTTATCCACAATGATTAAAAAATGGGGGTTCGAAGTAATTGATTTAGGCCATGCTGATGACAATGAAAAAACACTTTTAAAAAAAATGGACTCTGCCTCCGAGAAAGTTGATGTGATTATAACTTCTGGGGGTGCTTCTGCAGGACAAGAAGATTATATTTCAAAAGTTTTGAATAACTACGGGTCAATGTCCAGTTGGCGGGTTGCCATAAAACCGGGTAGACCGATAGCTATGGGTATTTTCAAAGGAACACCTGTTTTTGGTCTTCCTGGAAACCCCGTTGCAGCATTTGTATGCTCTGTTATTTTTGCCAGACCAGCATTATACTGTCTTTCAGGAGCAGGTTGGGTAGAACCACAGACGTTTTGGGTTCCTGCAAATTTTACAAAACAAAAAAAACCGGGAAGACAAGAACTCTTAAGAGCAAACTTAACCCAAGACAATTTGGTTAATATATTTAAGTCAGAAGGATCAGGTAGAATAAGTGGTCTCTCGTGGGCTAATGGTTTAGTTGATTTACCAAGTGAGCTCACAAAAGTTGATCATGGAGATCTAGTTAAATTTATTCCATACTCTAGTTTAGGAATTTAATCTTAAAACCCATTTAATAACGAGAGTGTTTTTGGAGTCATTTGAATTTTGCTTGATTAGGGTTATCTTAGGATATAATTGATTTATCAGATAGCTTAAAAAGGAGATAAGAATATTTTTTTAGATTCTTTTTTAGAAGCATTTCAGCTAATTATTAGCTTAGATAAAAACTTAATAGAAGTACTTTCACTTTCTATAATGGTATCCCTTTCTTCATTAACTATCGCATGCTTTATTGGGATTCCATTGGGAACAGTTCTAGCAATTAAAAGGTTTTATTTTCGTAAAACTCTGTTAGCAATTATTAATTCTCTTATGGGACTTCCACCTGTATTGGTTGGATTAATTGTTTATTTGTACCTCTCTCGGTCTGGACCTTTAGGTTGGTTAGGTATTTTATACTCACCAACAGCCATGATTATTGCACAAGTAATCCTGATTGCGCCGATAATTACCGCTCTCTCCAACCAAATTATCGAAGAGTTACACGAAGATTATCGTGATCTTTTCTTATCTTTAAATGCAAAGCCAATACAGGCAGTAATTGCATACATCTATGATTCTCGGTACTCACTACTTACCGTAATTCTAGCAGGGTTTGGGCGAGCCATATCAGAAGTCGGAGCAGTAATAATTGTTGGTGGCAATATTGATCATTTAACTAGAGTTATGACTACTGCTATTGCCTTAGAAACTTCTAAAGGAAACTTAAACTTAGCACTTGGGCTTGGAATTATTTTACTAATAATATCACTTTCTATAAGTCTTTTAGTTATGTGGATTAAGAGTTTTTCAAAACGTTATGCGCATGTCTAGTAAAGCACCAAAAAGTCATATGTTTCCAATTGTAGTAAAAAACCTATCATTGGAAATTAATAAAAAAATATTACTAAATAACCTTACTTGTGAACTTACGGCTCATGGTATTACAGTAATAATGGGACCAAACGGTGCTGGTAAAAGCCTTTTTGTACGTTGCCTTCATGGTTTAACAAAACTCACAAATGGAGGTATACTCTATGGAAACCTACCAGTTGGCGCAGCAACTAGAGGACGGCAATCTATGGTATTTCAATCACCAAAACTCTTAAGAAGAAGTGTAATTGAAAATCTCCGCTTTGTTGCAAATTTAAATAAAAAAAATAACCAAAATCTATTAGAACTTTTAAAGAAAACAGAATTGAGTTTATTAAAAGATCAACACGTATCTACTTTATCAGGTGGGGAAAAACAGCGTCTTAGTCTTGCGCGCGCACTTGTTTCCAATCCAGAAATATTATTTTTAGATGAAGCGACATCAAGTCTCGATCCCAGGTCGGTATCAATAATAGAGGACTTAATGGAAGAAATAAAATTAAAAAATGTAAAAATTATTTTAATAACTCATGATGTCAATCAAGCTAAAAGAATTGCAGACGATATAATATTCATGAATAATGGTGAAATACGAGAGACTAGATTGGCGAATGACTTTTTTGCAGACCCACATAGCCAAGAAGCAAAAGCCTTTTTAAAAGGTGATTTAATAATCTAATAAAACTAAAATGTACAATATAATGGGAATTTAATGAGAATTATAAAAAAAAACTTGTTGATAATTTTTGTATTGTTTTTTCAGGCTACTCAAGTAACCGCAAGTGACGCCATTATTCTGCAGTCGACTACGTCGACAAAGAACTCTGGTTTATACGATTACCTTGTACCTTTAATCAAAGAAGATACTGGCGTATCGATTAATGTCGTAGCAGTTGGAACTGGTGCAGCAATAAAAAATGCTGAAAATTGTGATGGTGATCTACTTTTAGTCCACGACACCCCAAAAGAAATACGATTTATTGATAAAGGTTTTGGGGTTCAGAGATATAATCTTATGTATAACGATTTTGTTTTAGTAGGCCCCAAGTCCAACCCAGCAAACATTAAAACAACTGATAAAATACTAAAAGCTCTTAAAAAAATTGCAGAAACAAAATCACTATTTGTTTCTAGAGGAGATGAATCTGGCACAGAC
Organism: uncultured Paracoccaceae bacterium; assembly: GCA_913041145.1. Classification (GTDB taxonomy): domain Bacteria; phylum Pseudomonadota; class Alphaproteobacteria; order Rhodobacterales; family Rhodobacteraceae. The sequence continues at coordinate 6,408 of CAJWHE010000018.1, read as the reverse complement.
GCAAAAGAAAAAAGTTTATGGAATTTATTAAATATCAAAGTACAAAGTATGTCAGGAACATGGTATCGAGAAACAGGTTCTGGAATGGGAACTACCCTAAATATTGCTATTGGTATGGGCGCATATGCATTGGTTGATAGAGCCACGTGGGTAACTTTTAATAACAGAGCCGATTTTGAAATTATTGTTGAAAATGAAAGGATCCTTTTTAATCAATACGGTCTGGTAACTATTAATGACGCTAACTGCCCTAATATTAACTTGGAAAAAGCTAATTTAGTAATAAAATGGTTACTTTCAGACGAAGGACAGACACGTATTAGTTCTTATGAAGTAAAAGGGGAAATACTATTTTTTTCAAATTTTAATAAATAGAGTAAAGTTTTATTATATTTGGAAAAGCGTGAATAAAGAGGTTTATATATGAAATTAAAAGAAAACTATATAGGGTTTGTTGGTTTAGGCTCAATGGGGTCAGTTATGGTGTCACTGCTTTCTAAAGAAAAATTTAATTTAATAGCTTATGATATTAATAAAGAGATTGAATTAGATAGTAACATCGCGTGCGCTGAAAACCTTCGTGAACTTGTTGATTGTAATATCCTTATTTTAATTTTACCAAATGGATCAATAGTTAAAGAAACCGTACTTCAGTTGGTTGAATATGGGTTTAAAGGTCAAGTAATAGATATGTCCTCTAGCCATCCACAGCAAACTATAGAGTTACAAGAACTCGTAAAACAAAATTGTATTTCAATAGTCGATGCTCCAGTTTCAGGTGGAGTAAAAAAAGCGATAAATGGAACGCTCATGGTAATGGTTGGTTGCATTCAAGAGGATTTTAAAGCTATTAAAATATTACTCGAATGCTTTGGGACTGTTAGGCATATAGGGCCATTAGGAGCTGGACATGCTATGAAAGCTCTTAATAATTACGTCTCTGCATCCGGTTTGTTAGCAAGCATGCAGGCACTAGCGACTGCTGAAGCTTACGGCATTAAAGCGAACGACTTTATTGAAGTAATTAACTCTTCGACAGGTAAGAATAACTCCACACAAGTAAAATTCCTTCCATTTGTTATCCCTCGAAAGTATGACTCAGGATTTTCTTTGAGTCTCATGACTAAAGATGTTGAAATTGCGAGCAGTATTATAAAGGATGCAAAGTTTTCCACTCCATTATCAAATGTGTTGCCAGAATACTTAACAGAAGTATTAAAGAATTTAAAAGAGGGTGTAGATCATACGGCCTTATATGAAGAAATTAATCCAAGAAGCGTTACAGAGACGCAAACATAAGAGCCAAAGGGAGTATTACGGTGACAAAATCTATTATAGTTATTGGCGGGGGTATCGTCGGCGTTTGTACTGCCTTAGAATTACAACTATCTGGGAATTCTGTTACTTTAGTAGATCGTAAAAAACCTGGTAGAGAAACTTCTTATGGGAATGCAGGAGTTTTAGCAGAGTCTTCTGTGATGATAATTAATAATCCTTCCTTACTAAAGGCTCTTCCTAAATATATTTTAAATAATAAAAATGATTTGCGTTATGACTTCTTTTTTGTGATCCGAAACTTTTTTAAAATTTTACGATTTTTATCGTATTGCACTCACAAACATTTGGACCATGCTGGGCGGGCTTTACGTTCGCTACTACTTATATCCTTAACAAAGCACAAAGATTGGATAAAAACATCTAAAACGACGCACCTACTTAAAGAAGATTCTGGTTGGTTAAAGCTATTTAGGTCAAAGAAAACTTTTAAGAAGTATCAACTTGAACTTGAATTAATGAAAAAAAATGATGTCAAGTTTACAATTTTTGAAAAAGAACAAATTCGTCAAATTGAGCCAGGTCTTTCACAAAGGTACGAAAAAGCAGTATTAATGGATGACGCAGGCCGTATATCGGATCCCGCAGCATTAACTGATGCTTACGTGAAGGTTTTTTTAGATGCTGGTGGAAAAGTATTAGAAGAGTCTGTAACCGCATTAAATGAAGTTAACCCTGGTTGGGAAGTTAACACTAACAATTCTACCCTAAAAGGTGATCACGTAGTGGTTGCAGCTGGGGGTTGGTCTTCTGAGATTGCTAGTTGGCTAGGGTACAAAATACCATTGTTCTGGGAAAGGGGTTATCACCTTCACCTAAAACCATCAGATGCTCCCTCGCTAAACCGTACGATATTGGATGTAGATGGGGGGTTTATTATGGCCCCAATGAAGCAAGGTGTAAGGGTTACATCTGGAGTTGAACTCACCTGGAGAGATGCAGTCCCTAATTACTCTCAAATAATGGAGTCAGTGAAAAGAGCACGACAAGTTTATAAAATGGGCGATCAGATCGAGGATACGCCTTGGATGGGTAGACGACCAACTTTGATTGATTCTTTACCTATAATAAGCTCTGCTCCCAGACATCCAGGTCTATGGTTTAATTTTGGTCACCAACATCTTGGTTTATCTTTGGCACCAGGTTCAGCAGCTCTAATTTCCGCATTTATTAATAAAACAAAAGTTCCAATAGATCCAAATCCGTATTCTGCTACAAGATTTAAAATATGACATTTTAACGAGTATTGTACTGTTTAAAATCTATACCTCTGAACAGCTATACTCTGCCTTTTCTAACCATGACGGATTAAACTCTACTCCCCATCCTGGTTTGTCTTTAATTTCTACATTGCCATCAGTGACCTTAAAAGGATCACCTAAAAACAAATCCCTTTGCCAAGGGTAGTAGTCCTCTCCTTCAATAGAAAGTTCTAAATATTTTCCAGCATTTGGGATGGCATTTAAGAAATGCATGGTACACATGGTGACAAGCGATAAGTTAGCCGCATGAGGCGTACAAGTAATATTTGCTTTGTTAGCTAACTCTGCAACCAAAAGGGCTCTGGAAAGCCCTCCCATATACATTACATCAGGTTGAACTATATCGACTATTTTTCTATCAATCATATCCTTCCAAATTCGAAGATCACAATCCTGCTCCCCTCCTGTCACATCAATTTTAAGAGCATTTGTAACTTTTTTTGTTTCATCAGGAAGCCAATAAGGGCATGGTTCTTCAAAATGGCTTATACCATTGTCTTCTAAAGCTTTACCAATCTCAATAGCTTGGTCAGCACTGTAACAGCTATTTGCATCAACAAGTTTAACAACATCATCGCCCAACTCCCTTGGAAGGACCTTAATGATTTCGTTCGTACGCCCCTCCCACTCATCTTTTCCTCGTCCACATTCTGACCCAATTCGAAACTTAAAAGCTTTGAAACCTTGAGTATCACGCAACTTTAGCAGCCTATTTGCCTCCTCCTTAGGAGTAATATCACGTTTCATTGATGACCCATAAGCAGGTAACATACCCGGACTACCGCCAATTAATACCGTCACAGGTAGTCCATTTTTCTTTCCCCACCAATCCCAAAGTGCCGTATCCAATCCTGCTATTGCGCGAAGGACATATGAGCCAGGGTATTTATGCTCTCTTTCTAAAATTAGGTTTTCAAGATCAGTAAAATCACTAAATGAATGTCCAAGAACATGCTTTGCAACCTGCCTATGGAAGATCTGAGCCGTTATATCAGCACAATATGTAGACATTTGTCCCCAGCCCTGGCTACCATCCTCCATAGTAAGCCTTACTACACTTACATAACTCTTTGTGAAGGTTTCGAGTTTTTTTATATTAACACATAAATCAGTCACTAATATTTTTCTCCTTACTTTTTGACACTAACTTCTTGTTTATCTGCTGAGAAATTGACTTTGCAGCCTTGTAGGCTAACATCATAACTGCTGAATTAATATTACCTGAAGGTATACTTGGAAAAATAGAGGCATCAGCTATCCATATGTTTTGGAACTGTCTTAATCTGAAATCAATAGAAACCGGATCACGTTCTATATCTTTGCCTAAGCGACATGTTCCACAAGGATGATATACTGACACCGCTCTTTTATTAAAGTCCTCTTTTTTTTGTTCAATAGTTGTTTTTTCTAAATCTATTGATTTAGCTTTTACGATAATAGATCTTAGATTTCGCGACTTTGTCACTTCTTCAACAAAGTTTATACCGGCTTCAACATCATATATGTCTTTTTCACTACTTAAAAATTTTGGATCTATAATAGGTGAATCCATAGGATTGGAAGAATTGAGATAAACTTCACCTCGGCTTTCCGGCCTACATGGTTGAAAACCAATTGCAAATCCATCTAATTTATCAGGACGTAGGAGCATCCTTTTACCAGGCCTTTTTATTGAATAAGTTAAAGGATTAAAATAAATTTGTAAATTTGGCCACTCATTTCGACTCTTCCAGTTAACAAAGCCCCCACCTTGGTTAACACTTAATGCAAAAGGCCCTTTTTTAAAAGCAATGTAATTTACTAAAGAACGAAACCGGCCACTCCAACTACTAAGAGTTCTATTTAAGGACTTTGCATTTGCCTCAAAAAGATAATCTATTCCCAAATGATCTTGTAAGTTTTGACCAATCCCTTTGATATCTGCTACGGGCGTGATCCCCTTATCAATTAAATGTTTAGAAGGGCCAACGCCCGAAAGCATTAAAAGTTGTGGAGTATTAATAGCGCCTGCAGTTAATACAACTCCAAAGCGAGCAGTAATACTTTTTTTTAACCCATTCTTAATAAATTCAAGACCAGTGAGCCTGTGGTCATCAAAGATAAGTTTGGAAACATGTGCATTTTTAATAATTTTGACATTTTTTTCTTTTATAGCTGGCTTCAAAAATGCATCAGCAGAAGTCCATCTAAAACCATTTTTGGTTGTAATAGGGTAGTGCCCAACGCCCTCATTAGCATTACCATTCATATCTTCAGTATATCGAACACCAAGATCCTTAGCTGCAGTAAAAAAATTCTCTAACACCTCTTCATGTTGATCCTTAACATTTGAAACACAAATATGACTGCCATTCATATTATCTCCGCGGCCCTCTAATAAATCAAAAGTAGATTGAACTGAGTTCCATCCAAACTCTGCTGAACTACAAGTTTCCCAGTGGTTGTAATCTCCTTGTTGACCTCGGACATAGACCATAGCATTTATAGATGCTGAACCACCAACTACTTTTCCTCGAGGACAGTAAACCGATCGATTATCTAGATTATTTTGTTCTTTAGTTTGATAGCACCAATTCACATTTTTATTATAAAATGTTAACCCATACCCAATCGGTGTCTTGATGTCAGGACGAAAATCACTACCTCCCGCCTCCAAGATAAGAACTTTTAAACCTGTTTCCTTAGCAACTTTACTAGCAATTATAGACCCTGATGAACCTGCACCTACAACAACTAAATCAAATTCAGCCAAGCCCTAGTCTTTCTTATCACCAAACAACTGAGTTAAAAGTAATAGTCCAGACGAAATTACAATTAAAACCGTGGAAATTGCAGCGATTGTTGGGTCAATTTGGTCGCGTAAAGCTAAAAACATTGCTCGAGTGATGGTGGAATTATCTCCTCCAGAAACAAATAGAGAAATGATAACTTCATCAAACGAAGTCAAAAATGAAATTAAACAAGCAGAAATAATTGAAAATTTTATTTGTGGCAATGTGATTTCGAAAAAGGCCCTTAATCTAGATGCTCCTAAAGATCGTGCTACTTTTTCTTGATTCATGTCATAGTTTCGTAGTGCCGAAAGGACAATAATAAGAACAAGGGGCATTGCAACCAAAGAGTGTCCTAAAACTAATCCTGTAATGGAATTTACCATTTTAAATTGGACAAAAAAGTAAAATAGGCCAATGGCCACAAGTATAATGGGAACCATCATTGGTGAAATCATAATGGGGAATAGTATCCCTCGCACCCTGGCACTGCTGTTACTTAATCCATAGGCCGCCATCGTTCCGATAGGTGTTGCAACAAAGATAGTTAATACCGCTACCTTAACAGAAGTCCAGGTTGCCCCCATCCAATCATTAAAACCCAATCCGGTATCACTACTAGAAAAAAAGTAGGCCTCATACCATCGTAGTGAAAAAGTTTTTGGAGGGAACTCTAAGTATTGGCTTCCTGAAAATGACATTGGAATTACTACAAGTGAAGGGACAATTAATAAGAATAAAACAAGTATCGAAAAAACATATAACCACAATCTATCCTTGAGTCTAATCTGTGTTTCAGAAACATTTCTGTTAAGAAAACTCATTTATTAGCCCCTATTTGATCTATGGAAACCAGTTTGGATGCTATATAAAGTATAAGCATCGTCACAACCAAAAGTACCACGCCTAGTGCACTTGCAGCGCCCCAACTAAAATATAGTTCGATATTTGAAGAAATTTTCATTGCAGCCATTATTACTTTTCCACCGCCCAAAACAGCCGGCGTGACATAAAAACCTAAACAGATAACAAAAACAATT
>CAJWHE010000017.1 GCA_913041145.1 uncultured Paracoccaceae bacterium | reverse complement strand
AGAGATATTGATTTATTAGTTCAATCTGATGTCTTGTATCCTATGATGTCAAATGAAGAAATTATTCTTAATGCTGAGGTTGCGATTATAAATGATCAAATTGTTTATGCGGGTCCAAAATTAAATAGTAAGTCGTGGAATGCAAAAGAGATAATTTTGGGAGATGGAAAAGCAGTAATGCCAGGCTTCGTAAACTGTCATAGTCATGCGGCATCACTAGTATTTCGGAGTCAAAGTGATGATGGTGCTGGGGGTAAGGCACTTTATTCAGTTGCTTTCAGAGCGGAGGCAACAATTACAACAGAGCAGTGGAGAGATTTTGCTAGGGTTGGCGTTTTAGATATGATTAAGGCTGGGTTCACCACGATAAATGATATCTGGTATGAACCGGAAGCTCTCGCTGAAATTTGCGTAGAAGCTGGGTTAAGGGCACAAATAGCTTATAAAGTATTTGATGTTTGTTTAGAGGATTTATATTTAAACCTTTATAATCACAGTTCAAAAATTGGTGATACGAGACTTAACCGTGGAGTTGATTTTGTAAAAAAATGGGGTGGGGCAGGTAATGGACTTATTACTGGGCGTATCGGTCCACATGCTACTGATACTTGCTCTTCGGAGTTACACAAAAATTCTTATACAGAAGCAAAAAAACTAAAAGTGGGTAGACATACCCATGCTGCTCAATCAGCTGGAGAAGTCGCGTATATAAGATCAAAATATGGAGTTGGTCCAGTTGTATACTTGCAGGAGCTTGGGGTCTTAGATCAGGATCTTGTCTTGGCGCATTTGACCTATGCAGATCACGCAGATTTAAAAGCTGCGGCCAGTAAGGGCGTTAAATATGCACATTGTTCAACAATTTATCCTCGCAGAGGGGTATATCCTGACATTATGGAAATTACTAAAAAGGGTATTGAATGGGGGTTGGCAACTGATTGGATGATGAATGATCCTTTTGAGGCAATGCGAAATGCTTTAAATGCTATAAGACTAAAACAAGGTAATCATACAGCTTATACCAGTGCCGAGGCATTGTTTGGATCTACCACGAACAGCGCAAAAGTCCTTGGTTTAGAAAACTCAATTGGCAAATTACAAGAAGGCTTTAAAGCAGATTTAATTCAAATTGATATAAATCAACCCCATTTAGTTCCATTCTATGCCGAGTACGCTTCTCTTGCTTATTATGCCAGAGCTTCAGATGTCGTCACCAGTATAATTAACGGAAAAGTAGTAATGAGGGATAGAGTTGTACTAGGCATTGACGAAACAAAGGCCTTAGAGGCTGTAGCAAAGCATATCCCAGCTTTATCAGATAAAATGTTAAAGTTAGGTGGTGCTGTACATCCTGGGCTATGCCCTTGTGGGTTTTAGAGATTTGCAAAGTAAATCTCTGTTGATAAAGATAAGAAGTAGGTAAAAATTGTTGATGACCAACGGAAAAGCAGGAAAAAGAACGGGTAGGGCAAAGCGTCAGGCTGCACCAGTAGCTCGAAAAGTTAATTATCGTCAACTTAAGAACTCATTTTCTCCACAAGAAATTTACTCACATGATGAGGTGGAAAACCTGCATAATACTTCGTTGAAAGTATTAAAAGACCTTGGAATTAGAGTTTTGTTACCTGAGGCTAGAAAAATATATCAGACCGGAGGAGCTCGGGTCGTCGAGGATATGGTATTTATTGGTCCTGAATTGGTGCAGGAAGCGCTAAAATCTGCTCCTTCATCTATAGAACTTCTTGCGCCTAATCCCATATGTAATCAAGTTTATGAAGAAGGTACCTTACTTTTTACGCCAGCTGGGGGGTGTCCAAATGTATATGACAGAGTTAGAGGACGTTCTCCAGGATCAATAGATACTTATCGTGACGCAATTAAATTATCTCAAAGTTTTGATATAATTCATAAAAACCCAATGGCTCCAGAACCCCAAGACATTCCAGTAAATTTGCGACATTTATCTACTATAGAAGCTCAACTTACCTTATCCGATAAATTAATGACCGCTTTTGCTAGAGGTCAAGGGCAAGCAGAACAGACTTTTGCAATAATTCAAACAGCTATTGGTTTGTCAGACGAAGATTTTGCAAATGGTGTGTGGGTTTCGGCAGTTATTAACTCTAATTCACCCCGAATGCTAGATATACCAATGGCTCGTGGAATAATAGATTTTGCACGAGCAGGACAAATGACAATAATAACTCCATTTTGTTTGGCAGGTGCTATGGCTCCGGTCACAGTATCAGGTGCCTTAGTCCTCCAACACGCCGAAGCATTAGCTGGAATTGTTTTGTCTCAGTTATCTAAGAATGGCGCACCGGTAAGTTATGGAGGATTTTCTTCTAATGTGGATATGAAATCTGGTAGCCCAGCTTTTGGTACTCCTGAACATTTAAAAATGCAGTTGGGTGGTGGACAGTTAGCTCGTTATATTGATCTTCCCTGGCGTTCTGCTGCTGGCTCAGCATCAAATATTTCAGATGCGCAGGGCGCGCATGAAAATATTATGGGTGTTTGGGGTGCAGTTTTAGGTGGAGCAAATATGGTTATACATGGTGCTGGTTGGCTGGAAGGTGGTTTAACTTTTGGATTTGAAAAGTTTATTTGCGATATTGAAGCACTTCAAACTATTGCGGAGATGTTTGAGCCAACCCTGGCAGATGATGCTTCCCAGGCCTATACTGCAATCGAAGATGTCACTCCTGGAGGCCATTTTTTTGCAACTCAACATACTATGGAGCGTTTTGATACAGCGTTCTACTCTCCATTGGTGGCTGATTTAGAAAACCACGGTAATTGGGAATCTAAAGGAAGTTTGACAGCTAACGAAAGAGCAACTGAAGTCTGGCAAAAAACTTTAAATAATTATGTTGTACCAAAAGGGTCTTTGGAGATTTCAGAAAATATTAATGATCTGATTATTAAGTTCAAAGAAGAGGGAGGTGCTTCACCAGAATCTGGTTAAAAAGAGAGAAAACTTCTCCCAAAGTAGTATATATTTTTTAATATTCAATCAAAAATAGGAAAAATAATTATGAGTAAAAAAGAGATACATAAAGGCGGATGTCTTTGTGGAAAAGCTCGTTACGAAACTAATGGTAATCCTGAGAGATCAGGAGTGTGCCATTGTCGTTATTGTCAATTAAGAACTGGTTCTTCTTTTGGTATATCTATTTATTTTAAGGATGAAGATGTAAAAGTTATTTCAGGTGACCTTAGGGAATATAAATATGAAACAGAGTCTGCAAGAGATGTGACCGTAAGGTTTTGCTCAGATTGTGGAAGTTCTTTATTTTGGCAGGTTGGAAGCTTTAAAGGTATGACGGGTGTGGCAGGGGGATCATACGATCCACCATCTTTTTGGTATAAGATAGATAGAGAAGTTTTTTGTCGCTCAGGTGCACCATTTGTTTCTACAAATATAAAAGAGAAACATAAAACCCATCCAGATTACAAACCGGTAAATACAGAAAATAATGTTTTGAAGGGCTCAAATTAAAATAAGAACCCCATTTTGTTTCTTAGATCGGCTCTAACCCACACCAGTCGGTAATAAACAAAGCAATAGTTTGAGTTACTCTACGGGTACTTTCTAGATTGACACGCTCATTAAACCCATGAATGGATTCTGAGTATGGGCCGTAGACGAGGGCTGGGGTGTCGGCGTATAGGCCAAAGAAGCGAGCATCCGTTGTTGCTGTCGATGGGATTTGAGAAAGCTGGCCTCGTGTGACAAGTTTATGAGCATCTTCCAATGTTTGAATAGCTATTTTTGTTTCGGGTTTTTCATGTTCTGACAGGGAGTAACCTTCTGCTTGAAACCCATGATAGGTGATTTCTGGTGAGTTGTTTCTGAGAAAACTATTCGTTGAGGACGCTGCGGTTAGGCAATCCTCTATTTCAGCGCAAGCTGCTTTCAAGTCTGTCCCAGGAAATACAGCCATACGAACATCAAAAACACACCACGCTGGTACCGAAGATACCCAGTCCCCTCCCGCTATTTTACCAACATTCAGATTTAAAGGGTGATGATGTTTGGAAAATGCAGGATGTCTTATTTCTTTTGCGTTCCACCGCGTCTCTAAATCTTCTAACGCGGCAATTAATGGTATTGCAGCTTTTATTGCATTCGATCCAGAGTCTGCACGCTCCACATGTACAGGGATACCCTTTAGATGGACTTGAAACCAAATAACTCCCAGTTGTGAAGAAAATAGCTTTTCCTCTGAAGGTTCCGTAATTATTGCAGCATCCGCTTTATAACCCCGTTGGAGGCATGCTAAAGCGCCATTCCCTGTACATTCCTCTTCGACGACCGATTGAAAAAACACATCAGAAGCTGGTAAATAACCAGACGCACGGATTGCATCCAACGCAAAAAGGTTTGCTGCTAAACCAGCTTTCATATCTCCCACACCCCGTCCGTACATCCATCCATTATCGATACGTGGTTCGTAGGGTGGAGTATCCCACATTTCTAATGGGCCCTCAGGAACGACATCAATGTGACCATTTAAAATTAAAGATCGACCATGATTACTTTTACTGCGGTGGGCCCCTACAACATTAATTGCATCTTCATAATTCCCTATAACTGGCGAAAACCCAGGCAGATGTGCTATATCATCAACGTTTACGTTCCAGCTATCAACTTCATATCCTCGCCCAGAAAGCTCGGAAGCCATAAATTTTTGTGCTGACTGCTCGTTTCCTCTAGTGGAGGCATGTGAAGTTAGTTCTTTTAGAAACTCTGTTTCTGCATTGAACAAATTATCTACTTCATGAAGGATTTGAGTTTTTAACTTAGTCGTCATGGCGTTCCTTAATTATTTTTACACAAGGTATATATTACTTTAAGACTATATTAATGACTTTCATTCGACTGTAAGGGGGCATTAGCTGCAGCCGGTCCTATTCTCCAATCTTTAGGGTCAGTTGATGAAAGCATTCTTTGTCTAACCTCTAACCACCAACCCATGTTAGGCGGCCAGTCATCAAATGTTTGACCTTCATTCAATAATCGAGCGGCGTGTAACCCCCAGTGAGGATTGAAGAGTGCCTCTCTACCAAGAGCTATTAGATCAGCTTGCCCATCAGAGATTATTTGCTCTGCGTGAGGTGGGTCCATAATCATACCCACTGCCATAGTAGGCATTTTTGCGCCAAGCCTTACCGCTTCTGACAATGGGACCTGGAAACCTGGCGTTGGTGGAGATTTTGTTGCCAAACTAAAAAGAGAGTTTGGTCCCTTTATTCCGCCGGAGGAGCAGTCAATTGCGTCTACGCCTCTATTCTTTAGTTCTTTAGCCAGTTCAATTGTATCTTCAATTTCCAATCCACCTTCAAACCGGTCTATACACGATAATCTGAACAAAATAGGTTTACTAGCAGGCCAATTTTCTCGTAGTGCATCTGCGATTTCTAATGCGAACCGCATTCTATTTTCTCGACTACCTCCATACATATCGTTTCTGCTATTGCTTATTGGAGATAAGAAAGAATGAATTAGGTAACCATGAGCCGCATGAACGTCTAAAACTTGAAAACCAGCTTCATCACAACGTCGTGCTGCTTCTCCAAATGCTAGGACTAGCTCTTTAACTTCATTCTCAGTTAGAGAGTGAGGAGTTGCATAACCTGGTGCGGCAGGTTCTGCACTGCACGAAACAATCTCCCAAGGGGGTTCACCATTCTCTGCATCCTTGCTACTTAATGGTTGAAGCCCGTCATACGGTCTCTGACGACAAGATTTTGGTCCACAATGCCCAATTTGAGCTGCTGGGATTGATCCTTGAGAGTGTATAAATGATGCAATTTTTTTTAGCATTGGGATGTGTGTGTCACTCCAAATCCCTGCATCAGAGTATGTACTTCTTCCTCTTGATTCCACACATAATACTTCTGTAAAAACTGTCCCAAAGTTCCCTGTTGCGAACTTTCCTAAGTGAACTAGATGCCAGTCTGTACATTCACCGTTCTCTTTTGCCATGTACATTTGCATGGGGGATACAACTATTCTGTTCGGTAACTCTACATCTCTTAATTTCAAAGATGAAAGTAGTTTATTTGTCATAGCTTTTTCCTTAAATTATAATGTGAATTACATCTCCCTAAGATGTCCTTTATTAAATATTATCAAAATAAAGTTTTTGAATTCAAGCAAAAACAGTCTAATTCTGCAAATTAACGTGTTAATTCACACTTGTGAATTAATTAGATATATCACGATTTTAAATAGGTTTTTTTATGTTGTGGTTTAGTTTTTGAAATTAAGCAGAGGGATTCCTGACAAATTTGAGCGGCAGCTAAACTAGTAATTTGTGCATGATCATAATCAGGTGCAACCTCAACAAGATCTAAACCAACAATGTTTAATTTGGTGCCACTTAGGCCACGCAGGATTTCTAACAATTGTAAGGTTGTTAACCCTCCTGGTATAGGAGTTCCAGTGCCGGGGGCGTATGATGGGTCCAAACAATCAATATCGATACTAATGTAGCATGCTGACTTTCCTATAACAGTCTCAATCCTTTGACTTAGAATTTTTGAAGATTGATACATCGCTTCGACGGCAGTGATAGTATTAAAACCTAAGGTAGAATTAAACGGGGTTCTTAAGCCTATTTGAACCGACGTAGCAGGATTAATAGTTCTTGCATCTGCTGCTATCTTAAACATCGTTCCATGTTGGATCTTTGGACCACTCCCGGTATCTGCATGGGCATCAAACTGTAAGAGAGAAACTGGACCGTGGACCTTGCTGACTTCCACCAAGGGGGCTGAAGAAATACTATGGTCACCGCCGAGTGTGAATGGGATTGCCCCTGCGGAAACAATTTTTTTTGTTTGCTTTGCCGCATTTCTAAAAAACTCTGCCGCATTTCCATATGAATATTCGATGTCTCCAGTATCCATTACAGCTATTTTATCGAATGGATCAAAACCCCATGGCCATACCTCACCCCATGCGAGCTGACAGCTTGCTTCTCTTATTGAGCGTGGACCAAATCGGGCTCCTGGACGGTTTGAGACACCTAAGTCGTAAGGTAGACCTTGTATAACTACATCTGCATTACTAAAGTTAGTTCCAAAATCCCGTCGAAAAAAAGTGGTATTACCTGAAAATGAATTTGAAGTTCTAATCCCTTTTAACTTATTATTTTTCTTAACGGTCATTTTTTTCCTTTGTTAAGGTTTAAACCTACTCTGAACTAAATTAACAAAATAATTAACCCCGTGCTCTAAAGCGTCATCATTAAAATCATAGCTGGAGTTGTGTAATGGAGCTGAATTTTCGCCATTACCGAAGAATACGTAACACCCTGGAACATGATCAAGAAAGCGTGCGAAGTCTTCAGATCCCGTAACAGGTTGGTTTGCAAGTTTAGCTCTTTCAGGACCAAATACTTTTTGTCCAACTTTAATTGCGTGCTCAGCCAACTTATCGTTATTTATTAATGGGATAAATTCCCGTGTATAGTTTATAGAGTAATCAAGTCCATGAGTTGAAGCTATTCCTGCAGTTATAACGGTCATTTCGTTCTCGATAGCTAAACTAACTTCATTACGAAAACTGCGGGCATCTCCTAATATTCTAGATAAGCCTGGAAGTATATTTCGAGATCCATCTGTGATAAGTTCAGTTACAGACACAACTGCTATGTCTGTTGGGTCAATTCGGCGAGATACAATTGTTTGTAGTGCCATAATTAGTGAGCAGGCGGGAAGCATTGTTTCTTTACCAACTTGTGGTTTAGAGGCATGTCCTCCAATACCTATAAGTTGAATTTCAAAGTTATCTTCTGCCGACATAATCGGCCCTGGGCGAGTTTCAAAATTTCCAATAGGCATTCCAGGCATATTATGGAACCCCCAAATCTCTTCAAATGGAAACTTTTGCATAAGACCATCGTCAATCATTGCTTGAGCGCCTTTTCCCCACTCTTCAGCTGGTTGAAAAATAAAATGTATTACTCCATCAAAATAATCATTTTTTGTTAGTGTTTCTGCGATGCCCAGAAGAGTAGCTGTATGTCCGTCATGCCCACAAGCGTGCATAATACCAGGGATAGTTGATCGGTACTCAAGATTAGTTTTTTCTTCAATCATTAACGCATCCATATCTGCTCGGATTGCAATCGCTTTCCTTGAAGTTCCGCGTTTCAGAGTTGCGACTACGCCGTTGCCGCCGACGTCACCTGTTATATTGTCAAGTCCAAAGGATCTTAGTTTTTCTATAACAAACGCTGCCGTTTTTTTTGTATCAAAACCAAATTCTGGAACCTGATGGAGGGCTCGTCTCCAATCCCGCATTCGGTGATATTGAGAATTTATTTCCATATATTACCTGTTCTATAAGTTTTGATTTTGCACTTTAATTATTGTGCCATCGGACACCCAAAGGTCAAAGATTTCGAGTGCTTTGTCAGTAAACGCCTTGTCATTTATGTGAGCGTCTATTTCCGTTACTATTATTGGATCAGTAGCTGCCGCCTTTAATGTGTCTGTAAAAGCTTTTAAGCCATCGGGATCATAAGCGTCTCCTCCAGGACGATCCCATTCTTCTATCCCCTCTTTCGGGATTATTAGATGGACTGGAGATTTACTTTTACTTAACCTACGAGTGTAATCATGGGCTATTGCAATCCTCTCATCTTTAGAAAAAATTGTACTTTTAATGAGCTTATTATGAATATGAATATGACGACCTTTAAAAGTTTCTGGAACATCTTGCCAACCGGCAAAGTCAATTAAGTCCATACATCCTGGAGCTACAATTTGAGGAATCCCTGCTTGCCCAGCATTTAACATTCTAGTTTCGCCAGCATGAATTATTGATCCATAGAGAAGATTGCCAATCTCACATCCTGCAAAATCCATGACACATACAAAACCTTTCTTTTGAACAATTCCCTCAAAAGCCATCCCGCCCATACCCATTGCATGGAAAATCGCTACTTCGTAACCACGAGCCTCTAATTCTGGTTTCAAGGTGGTGATATATTTTAGGCAGGACGTGCCCAGTGATGTGATTCCTACAATAGGCTTATCATTTTTTGGTGTCTCAACCGCTTTAGCTGCACCTAATACAGCTCCGGCAGCCTGTGAAAGTGATGATCGGCATATAGAATTTAATCCGTATAAGCCACCAGCCCAAAGAATCATCTGAATGTCTGCGGAAAGTCTTTCTGACGGGATTATAGGAGAAAATGATACAGTTGAAACTACGTATTTGGGTAAGCCTAGTGGTAAAACTTTACACACATCTAAGGCTAGGTCCGTACCCATTGTACCACCCAAAAGTATTATACCATCAAACTTACCCTCAGCGTGAAGCAACTTCGCTAGGTTGGAAGCACCTTCTGACATAATATTCATTGCGATATGCTCACTACCACTTTCAATTGCAGTTTTGATAGATTTCCCTGCAGCCTCTGCAACTGAGTGCTTTGAAAAATCAGTTTTTCCTTTGGCTTCCCCCAAAACACTTACATCCATTTTTAATACGTTCCCGCCCATCGAAACTATGGAGTCTGAGATATACTCTAATTCTTCGTCCTTTGTGTCGTAAGTGCCTACAATTAAGATTGTTTTTCTGGGCATACTATTCTGACTTTCTTAAAATCTATGAGATTAAATATTTATACTTTTCTAATTACCAAACTTCGTCAAGAAACTTTAACCAATTGCCTCCAATAACCCCCCTGATGCGTTTTTCTGACCAACCGGCGCGTTCCATTGCTGGAATAAAGTTTTGATACGATCCAAGTTTTTCTAACCCTTTTGGCATCGATGGTACTTCAGAAAACTGGAAACTTCCGGTCGTTGGTCTACCCAAACCCTTGTCAGCTGTAAGATAATTGAAGAAGTTAATATCATGATCTTGAACCCAGTCAGTCCCAAGCCCTACAGAATCCTCTCCAACTAGGTTAATTAAATATTCTACACCTTCGATACAATCGTCTATTGTGGTGTCAGAGCCTTTTGGTAAAAATGGAGTATAACTAGCAAAGCCAACAAACCCCCCATGTTCGGCAATTGTTCGGATCTGTTCGTCTGTTTTATTGCGAGGGTGGTTTAATAACATCGGACAACAATGAGTGTAAGCTACAGGAGCTGCAGAATACTTTATTGCTTGATCACTTGTGTTTGCTCCTACATGAGAAAGATCGACTAAAATACCTAAGCGATTCATTTCATCTATCGCGTGTCTTCCAAAATCTGAAAGGCCACCATCATGGGTTTCCCAACAGCCAGACCCGACAAGGTTCTGTGTGTTGTAAGTAAGTTGCATAACTCGAACCCCTAGATTGTAAAAGAGTTCAATGTTTCTAATGTCTTTATCTATGGCGCTTGTGTTTTGCCAACCAAGTATAATACCTACTTTACCTTCATCCTTTGCTTTGAGAATATCCTTAGTGCATGTGACTTTAAGGATAATGTCACTATTTTCTCTAAACCATTGATTCCACTGAGATATATTTGCCATTGTTTCAGAGAAGTTTTCCCAAATACAGCATGTGCAATTAGCTGCAGTGATACCTCCTCGATGCATATCCTCAAAAAGTGCACGGGAAAATTTACTAACTACTAATCCATCAATAATCGTGATGTCTTTCATTTTGGTCATTTTGCTAATCCTTTGTCTAACTTTGTTTATAATTGGGTTAAGGGTAATGCTTTTTAATAAATTCAATAATCCCTGATGCGAGTTCGACTGTACATGTTTCAGGTAACATGTGTCCTCCATTATTAAATATTTGGAGTTCAGAACCAAGTATATCATTGGAAATCGACTTTCCAAACCAGGGAGGCATTAATTGATCATCAATTGAAAAAGAAACTAAAGTTGGACATTTAATTTTTTGAGTTATTTTCCGACTATCAAACTTTAGGATAGGAATAAGTCCATCAGAAATAAATTTTGGATCTACCTTAAGGTTTTGATTAACTAATTCCATTTCTGAAAACCCTTGTTCGTGGTCGCGTCGATAATGCGTGGGGTACAACAAGCTTATGTTGAAACGAAAGTAATCTAATGGTTCTAAAGCCTTTGCAGCAGAAACTCTAAGGTTTTGCATTTTTAACAGATGATTATCAGCATGTGTCCAGGGAGAAATTAAAGTTATACTTGAAATTTTTTCTGGGTGCATATCAGCCATTGATAAACCTATGCCGCACCCAGTGGAGTGACAGACAAGATGTATTTTTTTAATTGATAGACTATCTAGAAGTTCAAGAATTTCGATCGCACGTTCTTGCATTGGTACGGGTCCAGGAACTAAAGGGGGTTGGCTCTGACCTAAGCCACGCTGGTCATAATTAATTACCGTAAAATTTGCGGCTAGTAAGTTAATGAAAGGCTGCACTCCTACGGGACCTCGGCTCAATGGCTTTAGAATAATTATAGGAGTGCTTTGGCTGTTAGTTGGTTGCCCGTTTACTTCGTAATAAATATCCCCTCCAAAAAGTTTCGCAAGTGGCATTGTCAGGGATCCCTTTAGACAGTTTTAAGAATATATATATATTTTTAAAAGGGATTTTTACCAAGTGTAAAGGTTAAAACTACAATAATTTATTTTTGAAATTAATTGCTTTTCCGGCAAAGCCTAGACGGCCTTCAAGTTTTTCATGAGGTAATAAGTTAGAGAGGTAACTGCGTAATTCTAACAGTTTGTCAAAATCCACGGATGTATCAAATCCTAGACTTTCCAATAAGTAAGCACAATCTTCCGTAGCGATATTCCCAGAGGCACCTGGTGCAAATGGGCAACCGCCTAACCCTGCCATTGTGGCGTCAAACCTTCTGACACCTTCTTGAAGAGCTGCCACTACATTTGCCAAACCCATTCCACGGGTATCATGAAAATGTGCTGCCATCGGCGTGCAGCCTATTTGATTCTTAAGTTCACTAAAGAGAGATTTTACTTGATTAGGGTTTGCATAACCCACTGTGTCCGCCAAATTAATTTCAGAAGCCCCCATTTTTGCCATCTCTTTAGCTAACTCTAATACCCGCATCTCGGGGACTGACCCTTGAATAGAGCACCCAAATGAAGTTGCTATTGCTGCCGCTACTTCTATTTTGATATCTTTGGAGATCTCAATTATTTCATCAAACATCGACAAAGATTGATCAGTTGCACAGTTAACATTTGATTGATTATGTTTTTCAGATGCTGATAATACGAAAGTGATTTTTTTGGCTCCCGCTTCAATTGCGCGGATGGCTCCTTTGATATTAAGAACTAACGCTGTTGGTTTGAGCTCTTTAATTTTATTAGATTGTATAATTATATCAGTGGCATCAGAAAACTGTGGCAAAAGTTTTGGGGGAACAAAAGATGTTACCTCCATTTCAGTAAAACCGGCGCTTACTTGTTTATTAATCCAAGAAAGTTTTAATTCGGTTGATAAGTTTGTTTTTATAAGTTGCAGTCCATCCCGCAAACCTACCTCTCTGATATTGACAAGATTAGACATATTAATGTCCTTCAAAGTTTGGAGGCCTTTTTTCATTGAAAGCTGCGACGCCTTCACTACGATCATTTGTTGGTATTGTTCGATTGTAAGCTTCTATTTCAAAAGACATTCCGTCTGACAAACTCATTTGTAAACCCTTATGAATTGATTGTTTAGCTTGCCTGACAGCAATGGGGGCATTTTTAGCAATAAGTTTTGCTGTTTCTAGCGCAGCCGGAATTAGCTCAGAAATAGGAAACACAGCATTTGCTAATCCCCATTCATAGGCCTGCATTGCGTTAAATGTTTTCCCAGTAAGAATTAGCTCCTTTGCGCGACGTTCACCTACTGCGCGACTTAAAGTTTGTGTTCCTCCCGCTCCTGGAATAATACCTAATTTAACCTCTGTTTGAGCAAATTTAGCATTTTCAGATATATAAACAAAATCTAACATCGCCACCAACTCACACCCACCGCCGTAAGCTGCTCCATTGATAGCTCCAATAATTGGAATAGGGCATTCTATAATCGTTCGAGCCATTTTTTCATAAACTAAATGTTGTGTCACCCATTGTGCGTCTGTCATTCCATTTCGTTCTTTAAGGTCCCCGCCAGCACAAAACGCTCGATCACCAGAACCCGTCAAGATTAAGACACGCCAATCGTTTGTGTTTAGCGTTAAATCTTCAAATAAAGCAGTCAATTCTTTCGCCATTAAGGTGTTAAAAGCATTTGCTGCCTCGGGACGGTTAAGAGTAATTAATATTATATGATTAGTTAACTCTTCAACTTTTACCGTTTTATAATTTTGACCCATAATCTTCTCTTTTATAATTGTTTAACGTTTTTATTTTCTTTTATACTTAAATTATTACTCGACCTTTGCTTAAGGTACTTGCTTCCATTTGAAAAGCTTACCATTATCTCTTTATTATTTTGTTTTAAATTTTTTAGTGAGCGAGGCGGTCTAAACTTTTTACAGATATTTTTATCTTAAAAAGACAATAACCGTAGACTATATGGTTTTAAATAGTGAATTAGATGGAATTCTTGTTGTGTCTCTGGAGCAAGCGGTTGCAGCGCCCTATTGCGGTCTCCTTTTAGCAGATGCGGGGGCGCGCGTTATAAAAGTAGAGCGGCCAGATGGAGATTTTGCCAGAGGTTATGATTCTGGCGTTAATGGCAAGAGTGCAATTTTTGCTTGGCTTAATCGTGGTAAGGAATCGATCTGTTTAAATCTTAAGGATGCAGAAGATTTGTCTCTAATGCGTGGATTACTTTTGAAAGCAGATGTTTTTGTCAGTAATTTAGCTCCGGGTGCTGTAAACAGGATGGGTCTGGACGGCGAAACATTAAGGCACCTTAACCCTAAATTAATTTCCTGCCGAGTTTCAGGTTATGGTGAAACTGGTGAAGCGGCAAAAATGAAGGCGTATGATTTCTTAGTCCAAGCTGAAAGTGGTGTTTGCTCAGTTACTGGAACCGAAGAAACGCCAAGTAGAGTAGGGGTCTCGATGACAGATTTGTCATCTGGTTTAACTGCTTTTTCTGCAATACTAAGAGCTTTGATTCAAGTAGGTAAAACGGGGCATGGTGTTGATATTACCATTTCTATGT
The DNA here is from genome assembly GCA_913041145.1 of uncultured Paracoccaceae bacterium. GTDB lineage: Bacteria > Pseudomonadota > Alphaproteobacteria > Rhodobacterales > Rhodobacteraceae. The sequence goes on along the minus strand of CAJWHE010000017.1, from coordinate 26,753 downwards.
TTGACGTAATGGCAGACTGGATGAACATGGCATTGCTATCGCACAGGTATATGGGTGGTGCTCCTAATAGAACAGGACTTCAACATAGTTTTATTGCACCATACGGAGCTTTTACGTGTGGTGATGGAACGCAAATCTTACTTTCTATTCAAAGTAATCGAGAGTGGGCATCCTTTTGCGAACACGTTTTACAGGACACAAAGCTAATTGATGATTACCGTTTTGCTAATAATACTGATAGGTTTAAAAATAGAGTTGAGTTAGATTCTCAAGTTAATAGTTGTTTTTTAAAGCATGACAAAGCTACAGTTATAAGTCTTTTAAAGGTGGCAAGGATTGCATATTCATCGTTAAATTCTGTTTCTGATTTATCTATACATCCGTTTTTAAAAACATCATATGCTGAGATTGGTGGGGAACAAATTGAGCTTGCATCTTTGCCAGTTGTTACAGCCTCTGGATCACTTGAAAAAGTACCTGATTTAGGAGAGCATAGTGATTTAATTAGAGATGAATTTACTGCTTTATCTGGGCTAAAATAAAGGTAAAATAACTTAAGAAATAATACTCAGTTTTGTTAGAAAGTAAATATTGAGAGGACTTTTATGACTTATCAACTTGATCATCAGGATATACGTGAGGGAGTAAGTAAACTTTGTCTAGATTTTCCAGGAGAGTATTGGCAGAAATGTGATCGGGATCATGCATATCCTACTGAGTTTGTTCAAGCGCTGACCCAGGGAGGATACCTATCAGCTTTAATTCCTGAGGAGTATGGAGGTTTGGGGTTGCCTCTGTCTGCAGGGGCGGCAATACTCGAGGAAATACATCGTGCGGGAGGTAATGCGGGAGCATGCCACGCCCAAATGTATACTATGGGTACTATTTTAAGACACGGTTCAGATGAACAAAAAAAACAGTACCTACCTGGAATTGCAGAAGGCTCACTTAGGTTGCAAGCTTTTGGAGTGACCGAACCAACAAGTGGTACAGACACTACAGCATTAAGGACGACAGCAAAAAAAAGTGGTAATCACTATATTGTAAATGGTCAAAAAATATGGACTAGTCGAGCAGAACATTCAGATTTACTATTACTTTTAGCTAGAACGACACCTCGTGAAGAGGTTGTAAAAAAAACTGATGGATTGTCTGTTTTTTTAGTTGATATGCGAGACTTTGTTGGAAAAAGTCTAACAATTCGTCCAATTCGTACGATGATGAACCACTCTACAACCGAACTCTTTTTTGATGATATGAAAATCCCAAAATCAAGCCTCATAGGGGAGGAAGGTAAAGGTTTTCGAAATATATTATCAGGAATGAATGCAGAGCGAGTTTTGATTTCCGCAGAATGCATCGGTGACGCAAAATGGTTTATTGAAAAAGCATCCTCTTATGCCTGTGAAAGAAAAATCTTTCAAAGACCAATAGGCCAAAATCAAGGAGTTCAATTTCCCATAGCAAGAGCTTACAGTCAGATGCGAGCTGCGGAGTTAATGTTAGCTCAAGCTGTGGCACTGTATGATGCTGGAGGAAACCCTGGAGAAGAAGCGAATTTAGCAAAGCTGTTATCCTCTGAGGCTAGTTGGGCCGCCGCTGAGATTTGTATACAAACTTTTGGTGGTTTTGGTTTTGCAGAAGAGTATGATATTGAAAGAAAATTTCGAGAGGCAAGATTGTACCAAGTTGCACCTATATCTACGAACTTAGTCTTAAGTTATGTTGCAGAACATGTATTAGGGCTGCCGAGGTCTTATTAATGAATATTGCGAACAAGTTAATTGAATTCGCATTTGGGGAAAAAGATTTACCTGTTAATGCTGCTCATATTTTAAACTTGTCAATCTTGGACTGGGTAAGTGTGTCTCTATCAGGGGTTAGTGAACCAGTTTCAAAAATAGTAAGAGAATGTTTCTTAGAGGAAGGTGGGCATCCTGAGGCTTTTGTATTAGGTTCCAATAAAAAAGCGCCTAGCCGTTTAGCCGCTTTGATAAATGGGACTACATCTCATGCGCTTGATTATGATGATACCCATTTTGCTTCACTAGGACACCCTTCAGTTGCCGTTATGCCAGCGGCATTAGCTATCTCTGACCGGGTTGGTAGTGATTTAATGGCATTTAAGCGTGCTAGCCTTATTGGCATGGAGGTGGCAACCAGGGTTGGCATTTGGTTGGGAAGAGGTCACTACAGAAAGGGCTTTCACGTTACTGCAACTGCTGGGACATTTGGAGCGACAGTAGCAGCGAGTCTTTTACTTGGCTTAAATGAGAGGCAATTTAAAATGGCTCTTGGGCTTGCGGCTTCTCGCGCTGCTGGTATTAAGGCGCAGTTTGGCACTATGGGAAAACCATTTCATGCTGGAACTGCTGCTAGTAACGGAGTTGAGGTGTCACTTTTAGCCTATAGGGGTTTTGTGTCTTCAGAGGATGGCTTTGGCGGACCACAAGGATTTGGGCATACACACGATACCGAGGATAATACCACAGTTTTTGATACTCTGGGTTCTAAGTATATATTTGAAGGAGTTAGTCACAAATTTCATGCCTGTTGTCATGGGCTACATGCAGGTATGGAAGCATTGATAGAGCTACGAAATAAAAACTCTGTTAAACCCAAGGATGTGGAAGAAATAGAAATAATCGTTCATCCTCAATACCTTAATGTTTGTAATATTCTATCTCCAGAGACTGGGCTTGAGACAAAATTTAGTTATCGATTTACGGCGGCTATGGTTATGCATGGCATTGATACCGCTCGCTTAGAGAGTTTTTCTGATATTTCCTGTAGAGATTTTGCTCTAACAGAAACCTGTAATAAAGTATTAGTAAGAACAGATTCCAGTCTCTCAGAAACTTCAGCAAAGGTTAGTTTGGTGACCAAATCTGGAGAAAGTTTAACAAACGATTATGACCTAGCTAAGTTGATAAACCCTGCAATGCGAGAGGCTAAAGTACTTGCTAAAAGTAATAGTTTACTAGGAAAAAATAGAACCAAAGAAATATGGAGCTATATTGCGACGGAGCAAGTTAATCCAATGCCCGTATCACAGGCTCTTTTTGATTATTCTTAACGTTTTATCCTATCTGCTATTGCTATAATCCGGTACATCTCCCGCATCACTGGTTTTTCAATAAGCTTTCCATCAATTACAACAAGGCCAGTATCTGCAGCTTCGTATGTAGAAATTATGTGTCTGGCTCGAGAAATCTCCCGCTCATTAGGAGTGAATACACTGTTTAAAGAAGATATTTGTTTTGGATGAATAGAACCTTTCCCAGAAAAACCAATTGATTTTGCTTGCTCGGCCGCAATTTGCATTCCCTGGGGATCTTCTAGGTCTAAATATGGTACATCTATAACATCAATTCCAGCTGAGGCTGCAGCGTGAACACAACGAGACCGAGCATATAATAGAGACTCCCACGCGAGATCACAGCGCAATTCTGCCGCCATATCTATTCCCCCAAATAGCATTGAGTCAATCCGAGAACTTGAGTGAGCGATTTCAAAGGCCGACTCTAAGCCCTGATTAGTTTCAATTATAATATGTAATCGAGTCTCATGACCTCTCTCAGTGAGTAAATTATCTAATAATATTACCTCATCGGGAGATTTAACCTTTGGAACCATCAGGGCAGGTGGAGGAGTGTCCGTGGCAAGAATGGCTTGAACATCTGCAATACCGAAAGCCTCTCTAATGCTGTTTATACGGACAAGACGTTCGATTCCGTCATCTGCTTGTTTCTCAGTAAATAGAGCTAAAGTCTTTTGCCGAGCCTCATCTTTATCTTTGGGTGCAATACCATCCTCTAATTCTACACACACCATGTCTGCGCCAGATGCCAATGCCTTTGGAAACATATCTGGTCGTAGGCCCGGCGTAAAAATAAAGCTTCGGCGAGGTCGTATATTATTTTCTTTAGTTAAAGTAGTCATTTTTTTACCTCACTTTATCGGATTGATACGTAAATTCTTTAAATAGTAAAATAACATTAACTATAAATAGCATTTACTTTTAAATATTCTTTAACCTTGTGATTTCTAATCTTTAAATACAGTCATGATCTCACTTGTAGTTTTTTTAATTTTAGCAACTTCTGGAACAGTGGCCTCATCAGTTGGATATCCGACAGGTAAAATCATCACCGGTTTTTCGTAAGCTGGTCGGCCACATAATACTCCTAAAGATTTCATTGGGTTTGGGGTGTGCTCAAGGCATACTAAGCCAGCATGATGCAACGCTGTTATAAGCATTCCCATTGCAATTCCGACACTTTCTGGAACATAATAATTTTTTTTCTTAACACCTGTTTCACTAAGGCCGTATCTCTGAGCAAATACGATGATAAGCCATGGTGCATCTGTAAGGTGAGGCTTTGAAGTCCCTGTACCAATTGGTTCAAGTGCCGCAAGCCACTCATCACCAGCCCCACCAGCGTAAAAAGTTTTCTCTTCCTCTTCTGCCGCTAAACGAATTTTGTGTTTCATCTCACTATTGCTTACGGCTACAAAATGCCAAGGTTGACGATTCGCCCCTGATGGAGCAGTCCCAGCTACTTCAATAGCAGTTCTTATAATTTCTTCTGGAACAGCTCTGGTTGAGTACTCTCGTACAGAGTGTCGTTTCTTCATGTATAATAGAAATTTTTTAATATCCTGTTGCGCACGGTTATCTTTTTTTTGAACACGATCGGGTAGAGGTAACCCTTTATAGATTGGTATTTTATTGTCCTTCATTGCGATTCTCCGAGTTTAAAATTTTTATAACTTGAAATTAGTTAATGTCTAGTAAAGACATACCCGACTTTTTTTATCGGAAATAGCTCTTGAACTCCTAGTTTTTCGTGTTAGAACAAAGAAGTGAAATATTAATTGGATAGTATAATGTCCCAAAGGACACTTCTTCTTACTGGAGCAAGCCGAGGAATTGGTCATGCTACGGTTAAAAGGTTTTCTGCTGAGGGATGGCGGGTATTGACCTGTTCACGAAAGCCGTTTGATGAAAGGTGCCCATGGCCAGGTGGCGAAGAAAACCATATTCAAGTCGATTTATCAGATCCAAATAGTACGATTAATGCAATTCCGATTATAAAAGAAAAAGTTAATGGACGCCTTGATGCCTTGGTAAATAATGCAGGCATTTCTCCAAAGGGTGAAAATAACGAGAGATTAAACAGTATCGAAACTGATTTAAAAACCTGGGGTCATGTGTTTCATGTTAACTTCTTTTCATCTGTTGTTTTGGTAAACGGTCTGAAGGATGAGCTGAAAGAAGCTAAGGGTTCTATTGTTAATGTTACATCTATTGCCGGTTCCCGCGTTCATCCATTTGCAGGAGCCCCCTATGCCACGTCTAAAGCTGCCTTGGCAGCCTTAACTCGGGAAATGGCATATGATTTAGGCCCTTTAGGGATTAGAGTTAATGCTATAGCACCAGGAGAAGTTGAGACGTCTATTTTAAGTCCAGGAACAGAGAAAATTGTTGATGCGCTTCCGTTGCAAAGATTGGGTCAACCATCAGAAGTTGCCTCAGTGATTTTCTTCTTATGTTCTGGTCAAAGCTCTTACATGTCGGGAACTGAGGTCCAGGTCAACGGAGCCCAACACGTTTAATAGAATCTAACTTTCTGACAGATCATTCCTTTGAAATTCGCCAATCCTCTTTGTTAATTGGGTACATTGCCTCAATTGCTGCAATAGCAACGACATGCTCTGTACCATTATCTGTATCAATTACATTTTGACCACCATAAATTGCAATAACTTTAGCAGCTCCCCGAGGCAACGTAGACCCTACTATTTTCGTGTCAACCTTATCTGGTTCTTGTACTCCAATAGTGACTTTTACAGTCATATCTTCCGAATTAAGATTGAGTGATTTAAATAAAGTGAGTGATGAGTGGTGTAGGGCATCTTGAACAGCTCGACATGCTGCTTTTGTATAATCCATACCGTATAAATCATTTCCCATACCCATTTCTAGAATTAATCTATTAGTCATTTATTCTCTCCATTTCAAATGAAACTATAACTGCGACGTTGGCTACTACAGTGGCGCCTTTACCGTCAGGTTTAATAATATCCAAACCACCGTTAATAACCTTAAATGTTGACTGACCATAGGGTAGTATTTTTTCTAACTTAGTTAGATCAACAGAGCTTGGTTGTTGCACAGCGATCTCAACGTCAACTAACATTGCTTCTTTTTCAAATCCAAACACCTCAGCAATTGACAATGAATTATGCCATAATGCATCTTTAAGCCCTCGTATGGCGGCTCCCGTATAATCTTGTTTCCTTATGGAAGTCCCCATTCCAAACTCGACTGCAACTCTTGTTTTTGCCAATGGTCATATCCTTTTATCATAAGCTCTTAACTAAATATCTTTAAGGTCTAACTATAACTTTATAAAGCTATTTATTGAATCTTTTTGATAGATTTTTTTTGAAAATTCTTTTAGTCAATAATAGTTTTTTTATAGAAAGAGATCTACGAAATAGGGGGCAGTTATACTGGTCTTGCCAAATTGAACGCATCTGTTAATCCTAATTGAGTAATTGTGAGTGTTTGAATTATGATTGAAAATGAGTCTTTATTTATTGCTGATAGTTTGTGGAGTGCGACGGCTAACAGTAAAATTACTTGTAATCCATTAATCGGTGACAAGGAGACCGAAATTGCCATAATTGGAGCTGGTTATACTGGCCTATCTGCAGCTTTACATCTCTCAGAAAAAAACAAAAATACTGTTGTGTTGGATTCAGAAAGTCCTGGCTGGGGTGCTTCGGGTCGCAACGGTGGTCAAATCAATCCTGGACTAAAGGAAGATCCAAATGAGATTGAAGCTAAATTTGGAGCTGAGGTTGGACGTCGGATAGTTGACATGTCAGGTGCAGCGCCAGATCTCGTATTTTCTCTTATAAAAAAATACAATATTAATTGTGATGCTATCCGTTCTGGATGGATACGGGCAGCGCATAGTGAAGATGCTTATGTGACTCAAATTAAGAGGGCAAAAGATTGGCAGAGTAGGGGTGTTCAGATCCAAATCCTTAACGCCACAGAAATTGAAAAAATGATTGGAACAAACGAATATTGTGGTGGGACCCTTGATCCACGAGGGGGTAATTTGCATCCCTTAAATTATGTGCTTGGTCTAGCTAAAGCAACGATTTCAGCAGGTGTGACGATCCACGGCCGATCTAAAGCAAAAAAAATTGTGAAGGAAAATGGAGGTTACGAAATTCATACCGATAATGGTGTCCTCCGTGCTTCTAAGGTATTACTTTGTACAAATGGTTACACTGATGGTTTGTTTCCTCCTTTGGAGAGAACTATTATCCCTGTTCAATCTGTCCAAGTAGCTACTGTACCTCTTTCAGACAATATTTTAAAATCTATACTACCAGGAAAGCAGGCACCATCTGATACGCGTCGATCTTTGCTTTACTATCGATTAGATTCTGATGGTCGTTTTATTATGGGAGGAAGAGGAGCCTATACAAAGAGAGAGACTTTGCGAGAGCAGGAGAAATTAAGATTATCAGCGCATAGGATGTTTCCACAGTTAAAAGGTGTGGCGTGGCAACATGCATGGGGAGGTTACATTGCTGTAACAACTGATCATTATCCACACCTTAATTTATTAGGTGAAGGGATCATAGCGGGTTTGGGGTATAATGGACGTGGTGTTGCTATGGCAACGGCAATGGGAAAAGTGATGGCAGACTGGGCTTTAAATGTTGCACCTGATGAGCTTGACTTTCCACTTACATTGCCTCGTAAAATCCCATTTCACAAATTTAGTAAGCTGGGAGTCAAGTTAACCCTAGCAAAATATAAACTTTTAGATGTGTTGGGTTTATAGAAAAAGAGCACTATAAAAATTATAATCGGCAATTGAGTAAATTTAGATGTTTGGTAACCATAATGGACAAAATAACTGAAAGGGAATTAGTTTTATGACCACAGTTTATGATTCAGCAATGCAAAAGGTAGCTAATAGAGAGACTTTAATACTTGATGGTGGAACATCAACTGAATTGGAGCGTCGTGGAGCTAAAATGCAAAATACACAGTGGTCAGCTAGTGTTTCGTTTGAGTCGTTCGATCTATTAGTTGATACTCATCGCGCTTTTATTGATGCAGGTGCTGATATAATTACTGTGAATAGCTACGCGTCATCGAGACTTGTTTTAGCTGGAACAGAAAGTGAGAAACATTTTGATGTGATTAATAAAAAGAATATTGAAGCTGCTTTAGTTGCCAGAGAAAAATCCGGGGCAAAAGATATTTTAATTGCAGGGTCCATGTCCCACCAAGCTTCCTGGAAACGAGATGGGACAAGAGTTAAACAACAAATCGAAACTGTTATTCCAAAAAAGGAATTGGATAGTGCTTTTCAGGAAATGGTTAATTTTCATGAAATAGGTGGGGTAGATTTCCTTTTATTAGAAATGATGACTATTCCATACCGAATGAAATCACTGTTTCAGTGTGTGTCTCAATCGCATTTACCTGTGTGGTGTGGTTTTTCAGCAAAAAGAAGGAAAGAGAACAACAAAATAACATCATTTCACGATGAAAAGGTTAGCTTTGAAGAGGTTGTCAAACTATCTTTAGATTACAATTTTGATGTTTGTGGAATTATGCACACATCAGCAGATTTAATTTCAGAGTGTGTGGAGCTTATAAAAACACAATACTCTGGACCTTTAATGGCTTACCCAGACAGTGGTTACTTCAAATCACCTAATTGGCAGTTTACGGATGTTATTGCTCCAAACGATCTAGCTGATCTTTCATCAGACTGGATCGATTCTGGGGTTAATATTATAGGTGGTTGTTGTGGCCTTAGTCCTGAGCATACAAAGGCTCAGGCAAAACTTAAATAATACGGCTAGTTATTAAATTATATTTTGTGAGGTATGTTAAATGACAGATGGTATGATTTCGGCTCCTCAGCCCGAAGCTGTTGAAGCTGGAATTGAAGTTTTTAAAGCAGGTGGAAATCTTATAGATGCAACTGTTTGTGCAGCATTAGTGCAGACTGCGGTTGACCCACAAATGTGCGGTATAGCTGGGTTCGGGAATATACAGATATTTTTACCTGAACAGGGTGTTCATACAACATTTGATTTTCACGGACGAGCGCCGAAGGCAGTAAAGTCTGATATATGGGAAAGCCTTATTGAGCGAGAAGCTGAAGATGGTTGGGGATTTATCTTATCTGGTCGAGAAAATGAGTTTGGATATGGTTCGATAAGTACTCCTAGAACTTTGGCAACTTTAGACACCATTTTAAATTTATATGGAACACGTCCTTTAAAAGAATTAATTCAACCTGCAATTGAGTATTGTAGAAATGGAGTGCTTATAAGGCCGCACATGAGTTCCTACTGGAATATGCCTGCAACAGCTGGCCGTGACCCTAATATTAGTATGGTGAATAAGTTTAAAGAAACCCAAAAAATCTATTGTGATGAGAGTGGATTGGTTAAGAGGGTTGGTGACCTTCTATTGAATCCTGATATGGGACAGCTTTATCAAGATATTGGGGATTATGGAGTTAATCATTTTTATTCGGGCGAAATTTCGCAGAGAATTACATCGGATATGCAGAAAAATGGAGGTTTGCTTGCTTTAGAGGACCTTCAGGAATGCATGCCAGAAGAGAACCCACCTCTATGGGGAACTTTTTTTGATTATAAAATTGCAACAAATAACCCTCCTGGTGGGGGGGTTATGTTAGTTGAAATGTTAAATATTTTAGAAGAGTTTGATCTTAAGAACATGGGTCATAATTCAGTGGAATATATAAAAGTGGTCTCTGAAGTTATGAAGATTGCGACAATAGATAAAGACACTAAGGTTGGAGATCCTAAATTTACAGTTGTTCCTACTGACGAACTAACATCCAAGAGCTATGCTAAAGCTCACGCAGAAAAAATAAAACAAGGGGACCGAGCGGTTGTTAACAGGGTTAATAAAGGTAACCCCGAAAGCAAGTGCACTACTCAGCTTGTATTGGCTGATGTGAGTGGAAATTGTGTGACAATGACCCATACTCTTGGACAGCCTTCTGGGGTAGTCACTGAAGGCCTTGGGTTCATGTATAATGGTGCAATGACCGTATTTGATCCTAGGCCAGGCCGTCCTGGGTCGTTGGCTCCTGGAAAAGCGCGGTTTACGGCAATTTCACCAACTATAATCTTTAAGGATGATCTTCCATATTTAATCCTAGGCGCACCAGGTGCTACTTACATTACGATGGGAAATTTGCAGGTCATACTAAATGTCATTGTGTTTGGAATGAATGCCCAAGAGGCTGTGAGCGCTCCAAGGTTTGCTGCTACGTCTAATTTTATAGAGCTTTCTAATCGTATATTTAGATCAACAGAATTTAGTTTAAAATCTGAAAATTATGACGTCGTAAGAAGGCCGGAGAGCCATACTTTCGCTTGGGTGCACGCTATTCGGATAGTTAACGGTGAGCTTGATGGTGGAGCTGACCCTGCGACAGATGGAATGAGCGCCTCATCATATTAAAAATAAATTTTTATTATTATAACTGAGAAGGAAAACAGCATGACATGGAAAAAATGGTCTCATTCAGACCTTGAGAAGCAATTCAATCCTCGCGCTGCAATTGGAGAGGGAATTACTGCAATTTTAGCCGGTTGGGAGTCCGCCTCTATTGAGCGTAGAGTGGAGCTTGAGGGCGAGTTTGACATTGCTTATGGAGATCATCCTTTAATGCAATATGACTGTCATGTAAAAAGTTTAGATAAACTAATAATAATAAATATTCATGGGGGGTATTTTCGTGCATTTGACAAGTCTGGTATGGATAGCCATGTAGCTAATCTTTTAAAAAGTGGATTTGGAGTAGTAAATATAAATTATCCGCTTTGCCCTGAAGTTACTTTAACTTCTATAGTTCAAACTTTAAGCGTTGGCATTAGTCATGTTATGGAGCACTTAGAGGCTCAGGGGTTTAATCAAAAAGTTGTTTTGTTAGGTCATTCAGCAGGAGCACATTTAGGGATGCATCTGTCCCATGAACCAGCAATAAGGAAAAAGCTAGTAGGCATAGTAGCTCTATCGGGAGTGTTCGAATTAGGTTTTGTTCAACAAATATCTATACAAGATGATGTGCATTTGTCAGATGACGAAGTGAAAAACCTTGATTGCCTAAATTTTCCTCCATTATTAGGACCAAAATATTATATCTCAGTAGGCGGAGATGAGCCGTCGGCTTGGATTGATCAATCCTGGATTATGGCTAATCTTTTGACTAAACGTGGTGATGATGTTACCTTACATGTCTCTGCTGGAGCACATCACTTTAATCTTGTTGATTTTTTATGTGATGGAAACCATTTAGATGGGGCAGTTTTAAAAACATGGATAGATTCTTTATGTGACGAATAAAATTTGATTAGTCCTCAAATGCAAAAGACACTTTTAATGGTTCTTTTTGATCTTCCCCTGCAATCATATCTGCAGCTCTTGCTGCTATCATTTGAACAGGCGCATTTAAATTTGCGGAGATAATTTTAGGCATTACTGAGGCGTCAACAACCCTTAAATTTTTAAGACCACGCACACAAAACTCCTCATCAACTACCGCTTGTTTCCCGTGCCCCATAGAACACGTACAGCTTGGATGATAGTCAGTTGCAACGGTTTCTCTGAGCCATGCTTTAATTTCAGCATCAGTTTTTATTGATGGTCCTGGTTCAATTTCGATACCACGAAATTGATCAAATGATTTTTGTGCCACAAGTTCGCGAGCTTTTTTTACACCATTAAGAAGATCTTCGATGTCCTGGGGGTTTTTCAAATAATTAAAATTTATTAATGGCTTGTCTTTAGGATTGGATGACTTAAGTTCAACACAACCTGTACTTCGTGGGCGTAGTTGATCTATCAGCAATGCAAAAGCTTGCCTTAAATAAATTTTAGTCCCTTTGTATTCATATCCTATTGGTGCGAAATGATACATCAGATCTGGGTAGGGTACTTTGTCAGTGCTTTTAATAAGACCGCCAGCCTCCCAAATATTCGAAGCTGCAATACCTGTTCGAGTAAAAATCCATTGAATACCTGCAACTAATTTATTGAAAGGTGAATCAACTTTTTGAATAGCAAAACTTTTTTTGCACTCATACTGTAATTCTATTTTTGCATGATCCTGTAAGTTTTGCCCAACGCCAGGTAAATCTATTACTGGGGAAATACCGTGTTTGAGTAGGTGATCTGACGGTCCCACACCTGATAGCATTAAAATGTGTGGCGAGTTAATCGCTCCACCGGACAGAATAATTTCTTTCTCAGCATCTATCGTATATAGTTTTCCTTTATGGCAATAGGTGATTGCTTTAGCAGTAGTGCCACTAAATATTATTTTTTCCACATGGGCTCTAGTGATAAGTTTGACGTTACCTCTAGCTAAAGCAGGACGAAGATGGGCAACCGCTGCGCTACACCTGCGTCCATTTTTTTTTGTTGCATCCAGTCTAGCGATTCCTTCTGGATTAAAACCATTTAGATCGTCTGAGTGACCTTGCCCAGAATCTTTCCCGGCCTCTTCAAAAGCATCAAATAATGGGTTTTGAAATGATCCTTTGGAAACGCCTAAGTCGCCACTGTCACCACGCCAGTCGTCACCACCACGGTCAGAGCTTTCACCAGCCTTGAAGTAAGGTAGACACTGATCAAACGACCAATCTTTCAAACCAAATTTAGTTTTCCATGCGTCGTAGTCTAAAGGGTGACCACGCATGTATACCATTGAGTTTATTGATGAAGAACCGCCTATAACTTTTCCCCTTGGCGTATCAATACTTCTGTCTGAGGCAAAGTTCTCCGCCTCAGTTTTGTAATTCCAATTAATTTTAGGATCTTTATATACGCTATAAACACCGGCAGGAACATGAATAAGCAAGTTGTAATCCATCGGGCCAGCTTCAAGTATTAAGATTTTAACCGCTAAATTTTTACCTAGTCTATTAGCTAAAACACACCCAGCTGAGCCAGCTCCTATAATAATATAATCAAATTTTTCCATCCTGTAGTACCTTTATAGAAATTATGTAATCGATATAGAGATAATCCTAATTATTAAAGACTTTTATGGCTGATTTTTTTATTATATTTAATTCTAACTTAGGTATAAAATACTTAACAATTGTATTATTATGGTATAAAGTTTGTTAAAAACTAAAAATAATGAGAAAAAATTTATAAAAATGAAACAATTAGATATAAATGATATTAAAATTTTAAGACAGTTGCAAAAAAACGCATCGCTTAGCATCGAAGAAATATCAGATAGAATAGCACTTTCGCGTAATGCTTGTTGGAGAAGAATTAGGCGTTTAGAGGATGACGGAATTATTAATAAGAGAGTTGCTATTGTTAACGCAGACGCTCTTGATCTAGGACAAATGGTTATTGTTCTTATAAGTACTAACTCTCATGATCCTAAATGGTTAAGTTTGTTTCGCTCAGCAATAGCCGAAATGCCTGAGATTATGGGAGCACATCGTATGAGCGGTGACTTAGATTATATTTTAAGAGTAAGAGTTCGCGATGTCAGAGCATATGATAAATTCTATCAGAGATTAATCTCCAAAGTTCCTATCTCAAATGTTTCCGCCAGCTTTGTTATGGAAGATCTCAAAGACAGTACTGAATTGCCATTGTAACAAAATTCGCAATGAGTCATAAGTAATATCATTATTTTATATTGAGTCCACACGGATAATTTATGGCTTTTGTTACTGGAAATATTCTTTGACTGATCGTACAATTTCTTATAGTGCTTTTAACGCAAAACTATCGGACTTTAAAGCGGCTGCTTTACGTGTTTCCAAAGATGTAGTCACAACACCATTATTAGCTTTGGATGTTTCTGATCGAAATTTAATGCTTAAAGCAGAGTGCTTACAATCTCTAGGGTCTTTTAAGATTCGAGCTGGAGCAAATGCGATCGAGACAGCAAATAAGGCCTCATTACGTAATGGTGTCGTAACAGCAAGTGCAGGAAATTTTGGCCAAGGTGTTGCGCAAGCAGCCGTATCACGTGGTCTGTCGGTTGATGTTATTGCACCAGATACAGCTTCGGTTGTAAAACTAGAAGCACTTCACAAGCTTGGGGCAAGAGTAAAGACAGTTTCCTTTGATGACTGGTGGGAAGTAATGGTTTCTCGATCATCTGGGATTGATGGATTTTTTATCCATCCAGTGGAAGAGCTTTCAGTTATAATGGGAAACGGTGGTATTGGACTTGAAATTGTTGATCAGTTTCCTCAGGTGGATGTAGTTGTTGTACCTGTTGGAGGAGGGGGTATGATTTCTGGTATCGCATTGGCTATGAAAGCACTTGGTAAGAAACCGCGAATAATCGCATGTGAGATAGAGAGTTCTACACCTTTGTTTTCAGCCAGAGTTGCTGGAAAACCGGTTAAAGTTTTGCGTGGACCCAGCTGGATAGACGGAATAGGGTCCACTAGCGTATTACCTAAAATGTGGCCATTGCTTGATGCATTAGTTGACGATGTTATAGTGGTATCCCACAAAGAGGCAGCTAAGGCTTTGCGAACCTTAGCTCAAGATGCTCATCTAGTTTCTGAAGGGGCAGGGGCAGTTGCGTTGGCTGCAGCACTAAGGCCAGAATTTTCTGGACTTAATGTAGTTTCGGTTATTTCTGGTGGAAATATAGATATGGCAACTTTTTCAAGAATTTTAGGTGGAGAAGATTTTTAGGATTGCTGCAAAAATAGCTGATTAAATTTGTAAGGAGAAATTGATATGCTTTCTTTGTCATCAAAAAATGTTTTTGACCTACTTTCTATGAGTGACGCGATCAGAGTTGTAGAAAAAACTATGGTCTTGGTATCTGAAGATAAGTGTATTTTACCGTTAAGAAACGTAATAGATGTCGGCTCATCAAATAAACTTGGTATAATGCCCGGGGTCTTAAGTTTGGGTGGGTTATATGGAGTTAAGGTTCTCAGTTTATTCCCGGAAAACCCATCTAAAGGACTTTCCTCTCATATCGGAGTTGTAATTTTATTTAACCCTGAAACTGGCGCTCCAGTGGCAGCAATCAATGCAGACGCTTTGACAGCTATTAGAACGGCGGCGGCGACTGCGGTTGCGACAAGATCGCTATCTAGAGTCGAATCCTCCAAAGTCACAATTATTGGTACTGGTGAGCAGGCTGAAGCACATATCGAAGCGATATCGTTAGTAAGGGATATAACAAAAATTAACGTTGTTGGCAGAGAGATTACCCGTGCTAAAGACTTTTTAAATAAAGTGGAGAGCCACTTTCCAAATCAAAATTTTTCAGCATTCCAAAATGTAAAAGATGGCATAAAAGGTTCTGACATAGTGTGTACCGTAACCTCGTCTAAGGAGGTTATTTTATCTGGAGAGTGGGTGACTGATGGCACTCACGTAAATGCTGTTGGTGCCTCTATTCCAGCCTTTCAGGAAATAGATGAATCCATGGTTTTAAAGTCAAAGTTGTTTGTTGACTATCGGCCTTCAGCTTTAGCCCAGGCCAAAGAGATTATAGATGGTGTAAACTCTAAAGCTTTTGATAGAAGTCACATCCTTGGCGAAATCGGTGAGGTTTTGTCAGATAAAGTGAAAGGTCGATTGTCTCCTAGTGATATTACACTGTACCGTTCGATGGGAATAGCGGCACAGGACTTAGCATGTGCTGATTTTGTTTTTCAAAAAGCCAAAAAAGAAGGATACGGAATTTTTTCAGATATCTCTTAGTTTTAAAAGACCCCGTTATTAAAAGGTTATTTTAGAAGGATTCTTAATGACAGATGTAAAGATTTGGCAATTACCAGCTTATGAGGTTGTTTCGTTATTACGTTCAGGTGAAGTAAGTCCACTTGAGGTGGTTCAAGCTTCCATAGACAGAATAGAAGAGGTGGATCCTAAGGTAAATGCAATTCCAATTAGGTGTTTTGATAGGGCTATAGAAAAAGCTAAAAAAATGAATATTGAAGCAGAAATCAAGAATCCTAAAAGTCTGTTAGGACTCCCAATTGTAGTAAAGGACTATAATGATCTTGCAGGAGTCAAAACTACCTATGGCTCTAGAATTTTTAAAGATAACATTCCAAAAAAATCTGATGCAACAATCGCAAAGCTAGAGAAAAATGGGGCAAACCCAGTGGGTAAGTCAAACGTGCCGGAATGGGCAGGGGGCCATACTTTTAATCCTAACTTTGGTATGACGAGGAACCCATTTAATTTAAAGAAAACTGTAGGTGGCTCTTCGGGAGGTTCTGCTGCAGCATTAGCTAGTGGCCAAGTCTGGTTGGCTACAGGAAATGATCTTGGTGGAAGTCTTAGGACTCCTGCCGCCTTCAATAATGTCGTTGGTTTACGACCTAGTATTGGGGTTGTCCCTCGCGGTCAAAGATTACAACCCTTTGATACTCTATGGGTGGAAGGCCCAATGGCTAGATCCGTTAAAGATTTGGCCTTGATGCTGGATGCTGGCGCTGGATACTCTCTTGAGGACCCTTTATCATTTGAGCCCCATTCTCGTTTATTTATCGACCAATTAAACGAATTTCCTTTACCTGAGAGAGTAGCCTTTAGTCAAGATTTAGGAATTTTACCAGTCTCTAAAGAGATAAGGACAGCAACAGAAAAAGCAATCTTAAAGACTAAAAATTTAGGTGTAGATATAACTAATGAAATCCCTAATTTTTCTGGAGTATTAGAGGGTTTTCAAACTCTTAGAGGAGTTTTACTAGCATCGATGATGGGAGAGTTAGTTAAAAACTATAGATCCCAAATTTTACCAGATATCGTTAAAAATATCGAATTAGGCTACCAAGTAAGTAATGATGATATTATTAAAGCTGAAATTGTAAGAAAAAGAATAATACTTGGTATGGTTGAGTTTTTCAAAAAAACAGATTTTTTAATTTGCCCAACGACTTCAGTCACTCCTTTTGATACGGATAAACCATTTATTACTGAAATTGATGGAGTGACTTGTGAAACTTACATCGACTGGTTTGCAATTACTTTCGCACTTACCATGACATCCTGCCCAGTTATTAGCTTGCCTTGTGGGTTTACAGAATCGGGTTTGCCAGTTGGGATTCAAATTGTAGGAAAGCCCAGACAAGAGAATAAATTACTGGCTTTTGCAAATATCTTAGAACAACACTTTGCGGTTTCTGATTCCGTTCCCATTAAAAATATTTAACTTATTTATTAATTTTGTTTGAATAAAGCTCACCTGCTTTACCCCAATTTTTTTGTTCAATATCAGTTATTATCACGTCAACACTTTCGCGATTTCCCCCACAAGATTTAATAAAGCTCTCTGTTAACTCTTTAACTAATATTTTTTTTTGTTCATCAGTCCTACCTGAAAACATCTCTACTCTTATTAATGGCATTTTATTTCCTTCTTAAAAAACTATTTTGTTAAAACCTATATATTTTGAATTTTTATATAATTACCTATATTTTCCATCCCAGTCTTTTACTTTTTCTAGATTGCCGTCTTTATCTAATGTAGGCCTGTTCTTTGAGAATGTGTTCTCTGAGCCGACTACTCCGTAGTTCATATAGCCTAATCTAACTAAAGGTCGAGCAGCCGCGGTATCAAATAATCCGTCTTTAATAAATGTTTCGTTAATAAACACACCGACGACATGACCAAAAACAACATAGCTTCCTGTTCCTTTTGTTCGGTCAGAACCCGGGAAATCGATAGTTTTCCAATATCGACATTCGAGTGCGGCTGGGCTTTCTGATACAAAAGGAGCATCTACGAATTTCCCTGTTTGTGGAGTTAATCCGGCTAGTTTAAATTCATCTACGTTTGAGTTAGCAGCCACAGAACTACCATTCATATTGTCGAATAAAGCTTCCACTGCTAAAGAAACAGTAAATACTCCTGTCTCTTCTGCATTGGTAATAGAGTCTTTTATATCTGTAGATGCGAACATCACGAAATGTGGTTTATCTGATACGGCGTTAAAATAACTATAAGGCGCTAAGTTTTTTACCCCGGATTTACTGACACTACCTATCCACCCAATAGGTCTTGGAGCTACTATAGCCTTAAAAGGATCATGTGGGAGACCGTGGTTATTTAGTATACTGTCATAATGCATTAAATTATATCCCTTTTTTTAGGTTGTAGTTTTTTTTTAGTAGTAAATTTTATTTCGTTGGTTAGTCATTTTATTAGTAAGGTCTATTTCTATTTATTGACTTGGTTGAGATAACTCGCCTGATACGATCGCCTATTTTTTTTGTAACACTTGAGATGTATTTTATTCTGTTCTTTTCAGTTAGAGGTTTTGGCATAGACGCCTAGAGTCAAAAATGGCGGCATGAATATTGCGACTAGCAACCGCATCTCCAACTCGATAGAGGTTGAAACTTTCTATTTTGGAGTTTGTATATGGTTGCTTCTGATTATCGATCATTGAGGTAATATCAGTTACTCCGTCATTTATTGATTTGCTACATAACTCTTGGTATAATTCGTCCACTGGAACGGTGCCGTGTTCTATTACAATATGATCTACTAATTTCTCTGTGATGTGGCCCCCGTAATCACTGGAAAACCTAGCTTTTAACTTGTTACCGGAGCGAGAGACATCAATCAGTCGAAAATCTGGTGTTACAGCTACAGCATAATCTTTAAAATTTTTCATATACATAGGGAAATTGGATGACCCCATCTCAGCTGCCATATGCCTATCTGGTGTTACCAACTCTACCTGATAACCTCTTTTAGCAATTTCAATTACTGTAGAGGCAGCCTGATGTTGGCCGTGATCATCATAAACTAATACTGTATTAGTTTCAGATTCTTTTGATGATCCCACATTATTAATAAGGGCCTGTCCTGACAACACATCCCAGGTACTAAGACAGTCTTCTAACCCTTTTATGTATTCAAGATCCGGAATTCCACCAGTAGCAATTATTACGATATCAGGATTTTCTTCCATAATATAATTTACATCTGCGTATTGTTGTCGTCTTATCTCAATATTTAAGTGTTCAACTTCTGTCTCTAGCCAATCAATTATTCCAATAAGATCTTTACGGACCTCTGCCATTGACGCGAGTCTGACTTGGCCACCAAGAGTTGCGGCAGCTTCGATTAATATGACCTTGTGGCCTCGCTCACCACATACTCGAGCTGCTTCTAGGCCTGCTGGACCTGCACCAATTATTACTACCTTACTTTGGGTACTTGATTTTTGTACTAAATGGGGAACAGATTTTTCTCTGGTGGTAGCTACATTGTGAAGGCAAAGCATTTCTCCTTCACCATATATGCGGTCAATACAGTACCCGGCACCGACACATGGCCTAATCCTATTTTCATCACCTGATATCAGCTTTTTTACCAGGTGAGGATCAGCTATATGTGCTCTTGTCATTCCAACAAGGTCCAATAGGTTTTCAGATATAGCATATCTAGCGGTCGCTAAGTCAGAAATTCGAGCAGCGTGAATTATAGGAGTTGCAAGCTCTGACTTAAAATACCCTGCTAACTGTAACCAAGGTGATAATTTTTGAAACATTGCAGGCACAGCATAACTAGCAAGCATATACTCAGTATCTGACCTACCCACATTTACATTAAAGTAGTCAATGGTGCCATCAGATTCAATAACTTCAAGAGCTCGAAGAGCCTCGTCTGGCTGCAGACCTTCTTTTAGTTTGCTGTCCATTTCGACCCTAGCACCGATTACGATATCTTCTTTGAGTTCAGTACGTAATGCTTCATATAATTCCCTAATGAAACGCATTCTATTTAAGAATTCACCTCCGTAATTATCTAATCTAAAATTAGTATCAGGAGACAGAAATTGTCCAGGAAGATGCCCATTTTGCAACACCTCAATCCCATCCAAGCCTGCATCTCGGCAACGTCTAGCCGCGGCTACATAGTCAGATATAACTCTTTTGATATCATGATGATCCATTATTTTTGGGAAACCTCTATGTGCGGGTTCTCGTATACGAGATGGGGCGATGATGGGGAGCCAGTGACCATCATTCCAAGTAGTGCGCCGACCTAAATGAGAAATTTGGCATATCATTTTGCAATTTTCTTTATGTATTAGATCTGAGAAATCTCTAAACCATGGAATTACTTCATCTGTACTTACATTTAATTGTCCAAAAACAGATGGAGAATCTGGACTTACACATGATGATCCACCCACCATAGTCATCGCTATACCACCTTTCGCTTTTTCAAGATGATAGAGTTGATAACGTTCTTTTGGCATTCCGTTATCTGCTAATGCCGGTGCATGTGGTGTGCTTACTATACGGTTTTTAAGTTCCATTCCTGCCAATTTATAGGGTTCTAGCAGTGGATCTTTTTTTTTATGTTTTTCCATTAAACACTTTCAGAGTAAGAGATTTAGTGAAGGATCTATAAAGAGTATTATTAAACTAAATTTGCGAACTAAAAATTTAAACTATGTTTTTTTTCGATAGTAAAGATCTTGATCTTTTTATTTTGCTTTTTGACAATAATATAGTTTAACCGTTATGCTTTTAAAAAAGGTTCTAAATTTTTTTATTATATGAAAGCAGTAAAGCATGGATAATACTAACACTGATCGCATTACTCAAGAAATAGGAGTGTTAAAACGAAGAGAAACAGAGGCTCGTATTTTAGCTCCAATTATGGATGCACTTAATGACCGCTTTGGTAAAGAAGAAGTATTAGAAGTTATTAGAAAAAAAATAATAGCACTCTCAAGAGAGCAGGGAGAAAATTTAGCTAATGAATATGGAAATGATGTAGACGCATTTTTAAAGACGTTAGAGTTTTGGACTCAGGACAATGCATTAGAGATTGATATAATTGAAAAAAACCAAACTACCCTAGATTTTGATGTTGTAAGATGTCGATATGCTGAAATGTACGACTCCTTGGGTATTAAAGAGTTAGGTGCAACTTTATCTTGTAATCGAGACTATGCATTGATCGAGGGCTTTAATCCAGATGCCACTTTGGTAAGAGAGAAAACTATTATGTCTGGAGGAGACTGTTGTACCTTTAGATATAACTTTAGTGCTAAGAAGTAGATCCTTGTTGAGCGAAGTTGCAGTTATAACAAACCTATTAGCTACTTTGGCTACTTATACGTAATGCAGATAGGAAAAAAGGCGTTTAGCCTTAAGTAAATTAAAGGAGAACGAAATGTCGGAGATAGGGTTTATTGGGTTAGGTCGGATGGGGCAGTCGATGGCTCTTAATATGGCTCGGAAAGGGTTTAAGCTCGCAATATATGATATCAAAGATGATGCAATGAAGCCTTTCACAGAATTTAACAACTGTAGGCAGGCCAGTAATGCAAATGATACCATAAGACCTGGCACTATTATAATAACTGTCTTACCGGGTCCTGCGGAAGTGGAAGAGGTGATTTTATCAAAAGGTGGTATTTTGGATGCAATGCCAAAAGGGACCTTATTAATGGATATGTCTACAGTGTTACCTGAAACCACTGATAAGATAGCAAAAGAAGCCAAGCTCCGGGGGTGCTATTTTGTTGATGCACCGATTGGACGGCTAGCTCAACACGCGGATAGCGGTGAAAGTCTTTTTATGGTTGGAGCAGAAGATGAGGCTTTCGAAACCGTAAAACCGGCACTCGAGGCTATGGGAACAACTATATTACGATGTGGTGGACCAGGTACTGGTACACGCACTAAGTTAATTAATAATTATTTAGTTCTTTCATCGGTGCAAATGAACTCAGAGGCCATCGCTTTAACACAACGGTTTGGTCTAGATTTAGAAACAACTTTGAGGGTTATTCATGGAACAACAGCCACAAATGGCCAGTTAAAGATAAATTTTGCTTCAAAGGTTTTTAAAAATGATATTGAACCTGGGTTTTCTATCGACCTAGCACATAAAGACATGTCTCTAATAATCGAGAGTGCAAATAAAGGGAAAATTCCAATGCCAATTGCGGCTTCTACGCGAGAAAGTATGAGTTTGGCACGAGCTAATGGGTGGGGAGGTAAAGATTTCTCTGCACTTGCAGATTTTTGGTGTGAAATGTCTAAGGTAAAAAAAGCCCGCCTTTAACAGTTAGGATTTAATAGTGAACGAAAATTTATATTCAAAATATTTGCCTATAACTGGTTATTTAGATAATGTTTCTGGTAGGCCGGGTGATAGCTTTGATGTTAAAGTTAGCGCTCAAGGTATAGATGAATATAAAGCAGATGTAGTAAGAATTATATGTGCTGATCCTAACCCTAAAGGGCCAGGGTTAAGATATGAGACACAAAATTTTGAACTTGCGGGAATTTATCCAGCCCGGAGTCAGTGTATTGATTTAGGGTCTTATGGTGAAGTACCTGCTAGTCCGTGTTTTAATGCGCCAAAAATGTTAATTGGACTTTTAATACAACCAGGAATTTTGAGAAATTCATCATCAGTTTTGGCTGCATCTCAAAATAAAGTTGGCGATGGATGGGTTCTGGAGACAGATAATAAGGAGATAAAGTTTAGGTATAAATCAACTGGCGGTTTAGTTGAAAGCATATCACTTACTATTCCAATGAGGTGCTTGTCTTGGTACCATATTTGGGCAGGTTACGATGTTTTGGAGGGTCGCTTAATTCTTGGTTGCCAAAGTAGATCTGACGACGCTTTAAGTTTCCAAGAGCGAAATGTGGACTTAGATAGGGTCGCTGATTGTTCAAGATTAACTTTTGCTGCAAAAAAAACAGAAAATCAATCTACTAATCATTTTAATGGACGTTTAGAAGATCCTGTTATCTATGCTAAATTACCAGTAAGTGAAGGTCCGCCTTTACTTCCAGACGAAGCAGGGCACGGTGAAATAATAGCTTGGTGGGATTTCTCGATCGGGATAGGAACTCAGGCTTTAGTAGACCGTGGTTCCAGGGGACTGGGTGGTCGATTAGTAAATATACCTTATCGTGGGATGCGTGGTATAAATTGGACAGGAAGATTTATGCACTGGCAGGATTCTCCACGCGAATATGCAGCAGTACATTTTCATGAAGACGACTTGCATGATTGTGGTTGGGATACAGATTTTTCCTTTAAAGTTCCAACTACTGCAAGGAGCGGGGTGTATGGCCTTCGTCTTAGGCAGGGAGTTAATGAAGATATTCTTCCATTTTATGTATTACCCTCTCATGTCCAAAAAAAGAATAAATTATGTTACCTAGCATCAACATTTACGTATCAAGCTTATGCTAACCATGCTCGGGGTAATTGTGATGAGGATATGCGAACCCGTATGAAAGACTGGGGTGCAAATCTCCATAATCCTGATGATTACCCTAGTTATGGTCAATCAACTTATAATTTTCATCCAGATGGTACTGGCACTTCTATTTCATCGAGACTTCGTCCTGTTTTGACTCATCGCCCTGGGTATTTAACATTTATGGATAATGCGGGATCAGGTTTAAGACATTTCTCTGCAGATTCACATTTGTTAAATTGGTTTGAAGATTCAGATATTGATTTTGATGTAATTACTGATGAGGATTTAGACAATGAAGGCTTAAGCTTAATATCTAGCTATAGCACAATAATAACAGGTTCTCATCCAGAGTATCATACGTCTCGTATGTTGGATTACTTGCAGTCTTATAGAGATCAAGGTGGTAAATTTATTTATTTAGGTGGGAATGGATTTTATTGGAAGATTGCACGAATAGCATCTTTGCCAGGTGTAATTGAACTGCGAAGGGCAGAGGGGGGTATTCGAGCATGGGCGACTGCCCCAGGAGAGTCTTACCACCAATTGGACGGTGAGTACGGTGGTTTGTGGCGAAGAAATGGTCGACCACCACAAAAATTAGCTGGAGTTGGTTTTTCTGCTCAAGGCTTATTTGAGGGTTCGTATTATCGGCGGATGCCTGATAGCTACAAACTAGAAGTTGACTGGGTTTTTGAGGGTGTGACAGAGGAGAAGCTTGGGGATTATGGTTTAAGCGGTGGAGGGGCTGCTGGCTTTGAATTAGATCGTGCTGATTTCGCTCTGGGAACGCCTGAGGGAACTTTTATATTGGCTAGAAGTGAAAACCATAGTGACAGCTTTGTAACCGTACCAGAGGAACTTCTAAGTCATATTAATACTGTTACTGGAGAAGATCCAGCCGACCTTATAAGAGCCGAAATAGTTTATGGTAAATTACCAAGCGGAGGAGAGATTTTTTCTGTCGGTTCCATTTGTTTTTGTGGAAGCTTGAATTATAACAATGGTGATAATGGTGTCTCAAAGATGTTAAGGAATGTGGTTAGACGGTTTGCAGAAATTTAATTTATCCTGACCGTGTTTCACTGATTGCGCTTAACTCTTCAAATAAATGCGCATGCTCTGACATTAGTTCTAAAAGGTCTTCTTTTTTTAACTTAAGTAACTTAACTTCTTGTGTAGATGTAATTGATGCATTGCGAACTTCGTTTTTTAATAAGCCCCTTTCTCCAAAATAGTCACCTGGACCTAAAGTAATAGGATCGCTTAGTTCAACTTTTACTGACCCAAACTCAATAATATACATTGCGTCAGCATTATCTCCTTTAGTAATAATTGTTTTTCCAGCAGGTAACAACGCAGCATGGAGTTTAGAGTTAATTTTTCCAATTGCACCAAGTGGAAGCTTTTCAAAAAGAGGTATATTTGATATTGTTTCTAAGGAAATAAGAAAATTTCTTTTTTGAATTTCTTCGTAATAAGTAGATGCTAAGATAGCAACTGGTAAGGCAAAAATCCCAATTCCCAAAAACATTGTTAGTGATGCCAACAGTTTGCCAAGACTAGTGACCGGTGTAATATCTCCATAACCTACTGTTGTTAACGTAGTGATGCCAAACCACATTGAAGAAAGAATACTCCCAAATGCCTCTGGGTATAAGTCCTTTTCTAAGAAATGGATTAATGTTGAAAAAACTAAAAGAACAGAAATAACCATGATCTGCGAACCTAATAGAGCGTATCGTTGTCTATATACTGTCTTAATCAAAATGTTTGAGGGCAGTAAAATTTCGTGATTACTAAAAGAGGAATATGCACGAAATAGGCGTAACATTCTAAAGTCTAAGATACCTATGAAATAATAATTTATTAGGACAATGGCATCAAGAGTACTCAAAAATGTCAGCTTACGCTCTAAGTACAACCGTAGAAATAGTTCAACTATAAATAATATCATTGATATTTTGTAAAAAGTTTCAAACAGCGTAAAGTCTATTATTGAAGTGCCAGATGAAAAAACTTGATGAATGAGGTTTAATACTATTAGTGACCCGAAAAATGGTCTTAAATACTTATCAAAGAAGTGAATATTATTCATCTAGTCTCCATGAGGTATCCAGTTTTGTATTAATAAAAAAAGTCTTTTAGCTCATTAATAACAAGATCGCCTTCTTCTTGGCCATAACCAAGATGGGTTACAAGCCGAATTTTATTGTTTCCTGGACCAATTAAAATACCTTTATTTTGAAGGTGGTTTCGCATGCTTTCAGCAATCCCGTCTTTAATGTCCATAAATATCATGTTGGTTTCAACCATATCAATATTAACGTTAATATTCGGAAATTGGTTTAGTTGCTCTGCTAGCCTTAACGCATTCTGATGGTCGGCATCCATCCTTTCGACATTATTTTTTAATGCATATAATCCGGCAGCGGCCATTACTCCTACTTGCCGCATGGCGCCACCTAAAAGTTTTCTATTTCTATGAGCCTGCTTTATGAAATTCTTTGATCCTGCCAAAATTGTTCCCATAGGAGCACCAAGTCCTTTGGAAAGACATAATGAAACGGAGTCTACATTTTTAAGCATGTCTGAAACATCTATATTAAGCTTAACGGTTGCGTTCATTAACCTTGCTCCATCGAGATGAACAACGAGTCCATGTTTTCTACCACAGTTTGCTAGATCATTAATCTCTGAAACAGTTTGGACCATACCGTCATGAGTGTTCTCTAGAGACAACATTTTTGTGATTGCATAGTGAGAGTCGTTAGGCTTAATCTTTCCAACCACATCGCTAATGTCTAAGCCACCCTTACTATTGTTTGAGATAGGAGCAAACATGATTCCACCAAGAACTGAAGCACCTCCAGCCTCTGAGTCAAAAATGTGATAATGCTCACCTGTTATGATTTCCTCACCTCGCTGGCAATGAGTTAGCATTGCACATAGGTTTGATTGAGTACCACTTGCTAAAAATAGAGCATCTTCTTTGCCGAGTAATTTAGCTGCAAATTCCTGGAGTTCGTTGGCAGTGGGATCATCTCCATAGACGTCATCACCGACGGAAGCATTTACCATAGCGTCTAACATACCGCGCGTTGGTTTTGTGACGGTATCACTTCGCATATCAATCATAGGATGATTAATAGATTGAATCATATTTGCGTAATTCATTTGGATGCTCCAATATTGTCTGGATTAGTTTTTAAGATTATAAACATTTGGTTCCTAGTCTGATAATATTATTATTTTTATATTGGCTCCTTACATGTTTATCAATGATGCGGATCTTGATGATCTGTTGCGTTTTTATTGGAATAGTGACATTTTGTTTTAAATACTCTTATAAAACTGGTCTGGGGGTTTTGTCGAATGGAAAGAAAGCTTAGCACTATTTTGGCATTAGATGTAGTTGGTTTTAGTAAGTTGATGGCGACCGATGA
>CAJWHE010000016.1 GCA_913041145.1 uncultured Paracoccaceae bacterium | reverse complement strand
CTACTACTTCTGCTGGAGCTTCTGGTGCTGCCTCTACTTCTGCAGGGGCTTCGACTACTACTTCTGCTGGAGCTTCTGGTGCTGCCTCTACTTCTGCTAACTTGGCAGCCTTTTGTTCTACGCGGTCTTTAGCTTTTTGGCCAGGTTCACCTTTCTTCAGATTAGTTCGCAATTTCTTTTCAAGGATACCAGCAGCTTCGAGCATTCTGCTAATTCTGTCAGTAGGCTGGGCTCCTTCTCCTAACCAATATTGAATTCGCTCCATATTCATTTTTACCCGCTCTTCACTGTCTTTTGCTAAAAGTGGGTTATAGGTTCCTAATCTTTCAATATAGCGTCCATCCCGAGGCATTCGGCTATCAGCTGCCACTATACGGTAAAAGGGACGTTTTTTTGAGCCACCACGTGCTAACCTAATTTTCATTGCCATTATTTATTTCTCCTTGGGTTTATTTTGTTAAAATGATTAAGATTGATGTTTATTATGATTTTGAATTACTTCTTTGATTATAAATTTTAAAAACTTTTCTGCGAACTCTGGGTTTAAATTTGCATCCTCTGCTAATTTTCCTAAACGAGCTATCTGGATCTCTTCACGTGCAGGATCAGCAGGTGGTAAACTATACTCAGCTTTCAGTTTCCCTACCATTTGTGTTTGTTTGAAACGCTCCCCAAGAGTATAAATCAATATTGCATCAAGACGGTCAATACTTTCCCGATGTTCCTTAAGTAATTCATGCGCTTGCGTATTTTTATTATTCATAATTTTCTCTTTACTTTTGAAACCTATTTATTTTTCTTGCCAAATCCAGATAAGCCTGGGGGAAGCCCAAACCCTCCACCAAGGCTTGGGAAAGTATTTCCACCACTAAGTTTTTTAGTAGCTTCTTCAAGACTATTTTTATCAAGGTTTGGAATATCTGAAGGTAAAGCACCCTTTCCAAACATACCTTTCATTGCTTGCTTTAGCATCCCACCTTTTCCCATTTTCTTCATCATGTCAGACATTTGGCGATGCATTTTTAGAAGCTTGTTAAGATCTGGGACATCCAGACCAGACCCGGCGGCTATGCGTTTTTTTCGCGATGCTTGGAGGATCTGTGGATTTGCTTTCTCACGTTTTGTCATTGACTGAATTAGCGCTATTTGTTGCTTTAACATTTTATCGTCAAACCCCGCACCTTTTGCCTGAGAGGCCATTTTTTTCATGCCTGGGATCATACCCATAACACCTTCCATTCCACCCATTTTCATCATTTGTTCAAGTTGCGATTTTAAGTCGTTCATATTGAATTGACCTTTTTTAAACCGCTTCATCATTTTTTCAGCTTGATCAGCTTCTATCGTGTCTTGAGCTTTCTCTACCAAAGAAACAATATCGCCCATTCCAAGTATTCTACCGGCAATCCGCTCAGGCTCAAAAGTTTCTAGGGCTTCCATTTTTTCGCCTAAACCCACAAACTTTATGGGCTTACCCGTAATCGCCCGCATAGATAATGCCGCTCCGCCTCTTCCGTCACCGTCCATTCTTGTTAGAACAACACCTGAAACACCAACTTTTTCGTCGAACTCTTTAGCAACGTTTACGGCATCCTGACCTGTTAAACCGTCCACTACGAGTAATATTTCACGAGGATTAGTGATATCACGAACAGCTTCTACTTCGTGCATCAAAATCTCATCAATATGAAGCCTGCCTGCGGTGTCAAGCATGAAAACGTCATAACCACCTAGAGTGGCTTGCTGTTTTGCCCTTCGCGCAATGTCTACAGGGCGCTCTCCAACAACGATGGGTAAAGTGTCTACACCAATTTGTAGACCAAGTATAGCTAACTGTTCCATTGCTGCTGGGCGGTTGACATCTAATGAGGCCATTAATACGCGTTTTTTATTCCGCTCAGAAAGCCTTTTTGCAAGCTTAGCAGTAGTTGTGGTTTTACCAGAGCCTTGCAATCCAACCATCAAAATTGGGGCTGGTGGATTATCAATCTTTAACTTGTCTGATTCTTCGCTTTTGTCACCCGCTAAGAAATGTTTTAACTCGTCATGAACAATTTTTATAACTTGTTGGCCTGGTGTAACCGATTTAACTACGTTCTGACCTTTTGCCTTTTCCGATACTGCGGCAACAAAATCCCTTGCTACTTGCAAAGATACGTCAGCTTCAAGTAGAGCAATTCTAACTTCTCGTAGAGCGGTGCTCACATCATCATCTGTTAATGTGCCTTGCTTAGTGAGCTTTCCAAAGACTCCAGTGAGGCGTTCTGAAAGATTTTCAAACATCAGTGGCCCCTCCTAAAATATCAATCCCTGGGCTTAGAGATTTTTGTAACGACGAACGCCCCCACGGGCGTACAACGCTGGTGGAGGACGATCTCTGCTCTCAGCAAAGACCGGAAGAATAAAGCTTCCGAATTGAATTGTGGATAAACTCATAAAACTAACGTGTCAAGCAAGAGTATTTTCTTACAATTTTTTTTACTACTAATAATTTTTTTTACGCTTTATTGGTAAATAACTTATTGTTATATTTTTAATGCACTGATCAAAGGCATGGTAATCAACCAAATAAAGTTTTCTAAATTATAAATGGGAGATAAATATTACTAAAATAATAGCTAAACCTCACTATTTTGGGCACTTATCTATGCTGTTATTCTCTGTGCTAGTGGCGGGTTCTTTCTCTCTGGGGTCTATTATCGCCAACCAGGTGTCGCCAGGTGCTTTAACAGCTGTGCGCTTTCTGATTGCATTTTGTATAATAGGGTCCATAGCTGCTTTAAGAGAGGGAATTCCTCATACTGCGTTTAAATCTACTTGGCGATATTTTGTGCTGGGTGGGGTTTTCATAACCTATTTCGTCTTGATGTTCGAGGCTCTTAAAACAGCGCCGCCAGTTAGTACGTCTGCTGTATTTACCTTAACGCCAATGTTTTCAGCGGTAGCAGGTTATTTTCTACTTAAGCAATTTATTAACACTCGTATTGCTTTTGCCCTATTCATTGGTGCAATAGGAGCTATCTGGATGATATTTAGGGCTGATATTGGTTCACTTATAAATTTTGATATAGGCACTGGTGAGCTAATATTTGTTGTCGCGTGTATTTTCCATGCAATTTATACCCCATTAGTCAGAAAACTAAACCGAGGTGAAACACCACTGGTGTTCACAGCTGGTACTCTGCTAGCGGGTACATTACTTTTGTTTTTAATTTTTTGGAAAGATATAGTTTCTATATCTTGGGTTGATCTACCATTTGTATTTTGGGTGTGCTTGCTTTACCTAGCGATATTTGCATCTGCTGTAACTAACCTTTTGATCCACCACTCGACTATGATTTTACCATCTTCAAAAGTTATGGCTTACACTTACCTAATCCCAAGTTGGGTTGTGTTGTGGGAGTTAATACTTGGAAACCCACCTCCAACGCCCCTTGTGTTAATAGGACTACTTTTAATAATAGTCTCATTGTTGCTGTTATTGAGAGAATAAACTTACTAGAGATTAATAAGTATAATAACCGATAAATAGTTATCAAATATCTTCTTTTAAGTTTAGAGAAATAAATTCCTCCAGGGCATCTAAATTAAATGGATCTAGTTGTCCAAAACTTTCTATCCAAATGACGGCGTCTCTCAGAGCATCTGGCGAAATCTTACACCAACTTATTCTCCCTTTTCGTTCTCTCAAAACTAATCCTGCTTTTTCAAGTATTATTAAATGTTTAGAGATTGATGCAAGAGAAGTATCAAATGGGTCTGCTATATCTGTAACCGACATGTCATCTTCTAATAGGAGCATTAATATTCTCCGTCTAGTTTTGTCTGACAGTGCGGCAAATATTAGATCTAAATGTTTGGATTTATCTGGTTTCATTTTAATTGCTTTGTTGCTCAACCATATGGTTGAATTAAAAATACTACTTTTGAAATGCGACTTGCTGTCTCATCAAGGAAAAAATAGATAAAACATAATATAATCAACGTCTTAAGATAAATTTTTGTATTTAATTTAGAATTGACTTTTGTCGCAATCATAATTAACAGAGGTTAACCGAAAGAAGTTATACTACTATGACTGAAAGCGATAAAAAATCTGAGATAGAAGTGTTATCCGAAAGATTAATTGCGTTGAAGAGGAATAAAGTAGAGGAACCTCTCTTGGATGACCATTACTCCCAGGCTCATTTTGCCTGGAGAATGGTTATAGAGCTAGTGGCAGGGTTAGCTATTGGGTTTGGAATAGGCTGGGGTTTAGATTATTTATTTAATTCGAAACCACTGTTCATGATACTGTTTATATTGCTCGGGATGGCGGCAGGAATAAACGTAATGCTAAAGACCGCTAAAGAAATTGGGGCGGAACAAGTCAGGCACACTAATAGTGCAAAGAAAAAGGAAAAATAACTTTGGCGGGACAGACTAGTGGAGCGGAAGAGGGTGGCTTAGTTTTTCACCCTATGGATCAGTTTAGGGTTACGCCTCTATTCGGGGACGGGCCCGTGGGAATGTTTACTGTTACTAATGTTACTCTATGGATGGGGTTAACAGTTTTGTGTATTTTTCTTTTGTTAGTTTTAGGAACCTCTCGTAGAGCTTTAATCCCTAACCGTATTCAATCAATTGGCGAACTTGCTTATGGGTTCATTTTTAAAATGGTGGAAGACGTAAGTGGTAAAGACGGCGTAAAGTATTTTCCACTAATTATGACACTGTTCATGTTTATTGTATTTTCAAACTTCCTAGGGTTGCTTCCTGGAGCATTTACGACCACTTCACATATTGCAGTTACTGCTGTACTGGCGATGGGTGTTTTTCTTTTTGTAACTATTTTAGGTTTTATAAAACATGGTTTCGGATTTTTAGGTGTTTTCTGGATCAGCTCAGCACCGTTGATACTAAGGCCCATACTCGCTCTTATCGAGGTAATTTCTTATTTCGTCAGACCGTTAAGTCACTCTATCAGACTTGCCGGTAATATGATGGCAGGTCATGCTGTTATAAAAGTTTTTGCTGCTTTTGCTGCTATAGCTGTCATATCACCTTTTTCAGTGATTGCTATCACAGCAATTTATGCCCTGGAGGTTCTAGTGGCATTTATTCAAGCTTATGTTTTTGCTATTTTGACGTGTGTCTATTTGAAAGACGCACTTCATCCACATCATTAAATTATAATTAATCACAACTAATTTAAACAAAAGGAGACTTAATATGGAAGGTGATATCGTACAAATGGGAGCGTACATCGGGGCAGGTCTTGCCTGTACTGGCATGGGTGGCGCAGCCATAGGTGTTGGGCATGTTGTAGGAAACTTCCTGTCTGGCGCACTTAGAAACCCGTCAGCAGCTGCAGGACAAACAGCGACAATGTTTATTGGTATTGCATTTGCTGAAGCCCTAGGGATTTTCTCATTCTTAGTAGCACTTTTACTAATGTTTGCTGTCTAAAAGATCGATATAAATTTAGTCTAAAGTAAAGATTAATATTTTTAGTACTTGATTTAGATAAAAATTTTTGAGGGACAAATATATGGCAAAAACACCAAGTGATGTACCAGTCGAACCAGGCATGCCTCAATTAGACTTTACTACGTTTCCAAATCAAATGTTTTGGTTGTTCGTTACAATAGTTGCTATATATTTTGTTCTTTCGAAAATTGCTTTGCCTCGAATTAGTGCAGTCTTGTCAGACCGGCAAGATACAATTGAACATGATATTGCTCGAGCAGAAGAGTTGAAGCAACTGGCCGAAGATGCTGAGACTTCATATAATAAGGCTTTAGCTGATGCTAGAATCGAAGCTAATAATATAGTCAATAACACCAAGCTCGAAATGAAAGCAGAATTAGCTAGAAAAATAGCAGACGCAGATTTACAAATTGCGGATCGTGCGAAAGAAAGTGAACAGAAGCTCAATAATATAAAGGCGAAAGCTAAAAGTAGTATTCTTGATGTTGCTAACGAAATTGCAATTGATATAGTCTCAAAAGTTTCCCCAGGGCACATTGATGAAAAGTTAATAATTGAATCAGTGAACCAGAAAGTAACGGAGTGATATTATGAGAAAATTTTTATTTATAGTTGCGTTCACATTATATCCTTTAAGCTCTTATGCTGCGGGGGACGTTTTTTTCTCCTTAAGAAACACTAACTTTATAGTCTCTCTAAGTTTTGTACTATTTATTGGTATTCTTCTGTATCTAAAAGTACCTAACCTTTTAGCTGGGCTTTTAGATAAAAGAGCGGACGGAATTCGCACAGAACTAGATGAGGCTAAAAAACTTCGTGAAGAGGCCCAAACTCTATTAGCAAGTTATGAAAGAAAACAGAAAGAAATTGCGAAGCAAGCTGAAAGAATAATAAAAAATGCCAAGGAAGAAGCTAAAGCAGTGGCAGCACAAGCACAAAAAGATTTAGAAATATCGATAGAAAGAAGGACGCAGGCCGCAGTGGAGCAATTAGAATCAGCAGAGGCGGCAGCGATTTTAGAAATTAGGGATACAGCAATATCAGTGGCCGTAGCCGTTGCAGCAGAGGTGATACAAAATCACTCTAAAGAGGCTGATCAAGATACGTTCCTTGAAAAATCGATAATTGAGGTTTCAAAAAAATTACATTGATCTAGCTGTTTCCCACTATTTTTTTAATTTGGTAAATGACTTTTGTCATCGTCAATTGCGAAGTTAATTAACTTGGGGCCCACTAACCAATATTATACGTGTGCTTTTTATCAGATTTTTTAGAAGAAGTTTCAAAAGTTATTACTAATAATTGTGCTAAGTTTAGAAGTAAGAGGTATGATTATCATTTAGAGAACAAAGTATGACTATATTTGGCTTTGTATAAGTATTGGTGACTCCGCATATAAAACTTAGGAATATAATAAGAAAATAGTAGAAAGAAATTAATTTTGACCCCTATAATTGTAGTAAAAAATCTATCAAAAACTTACAGTTCTGCGCTAACTGCACTGGATAATATTTCTTTAGAAATTTCTGCAGGTGAAATCCTAGCGTTACTAGGCCCTAACGGTGCTGGGAAAACAACATTAATTTCAACAATTTGTGGAATAGTTAACCCGTCTTCTGGAAAAATTTTTGTTGATGGGTTTGATGCAATTAAAGATTATCGGAAGGCGAGACAATTAATTGGGCTTGTTCCTCAAGAATTAGTTCTCGATTCATTTGAGACGGTCCTAAACACCTTAAGGTTTTCTCGGGGTCTGTTTGGAAAACCAAAAAACGATAATTACTTAAGGGATGTGCTTGAAAAACTATCCCTTTGGGACAAACGAGACTCCCCAATAATGACTCTATCTGGTGGTATGAAACGCAGAGTTTTGATAGCTAAAGCTCTTAGCCATGAACCTAAAATACTTTTTTTAGATGAGCCAACAGCTGGAGTTGATGTTGAGCTTAGAAAAGATATGTGGGCGCTTGTTAATTCGCTTCGCAAGTCGGGGGTCACGGTTATTCTTACTACCCATTATATTGAAGAGGCTGAGGCAATAGCAGATAGGGTAGGGGTAATGAATAAGGGAAAAATATTATTGCTGAGTGATAAAAAAACGCTACTTAAGAAAATGGGAAAAAAGGAATTAAAAATTGAGTTGCATGATCCTGTTTTAGTTATTCCTGCGTCATTAGACTCTTATAAACTTAGTCTTACTGAACAAAAAACGGCCCTTCTGTATAGCTATGATACAAGTGCTAACAGAACTGGTATAACAAAACTTTTAAATGATATTTCGAAGGCAGGATTGATACTTAAAGATGTTTCAACCCGACAGTCCTCTTTAGAAGATATTTTTACTAACTTACTTGAGGAAAAGAAATG
Organism: uncultured Paracoccaceae bacterium; assembly: GCA_913041145.1. Lineage (GTDB taxonomy): Bacteria > Pseudomonadota > Alphaproteobacteria > Rhodobacterales > Rhodobacteraceae. The sequence goes on along the minus strand of CAJWHE010000016.1, from coordinate 40,779 downwards.
AATTTTTCAGGAATTAGAGCTATATATATCTATGAAATGACCCGGTTTTTTCGAACCTTTTTTCAGAGTTTTATTTCACCGATAGTATCTACCTCGTTATATTTTGTAGTCTTTGGGACAGCTATTGGGAGTAAAATAGGCACCATAGATGATGTTAGTTATGGAGCCTTCATCGTTCCGGGGCTTATAATGTTAAACATTATGACGCAAAGCACTTCGTTTGCGAGTTTTGGGATATATCTACCTAAATTTGTTGGAACAATTTTTGAAATATTATCCGCACCTATTAACTCGTTTGAAATTATTTTAGGTTATGTTGGAGCGGCAGTAACAAAGTCTTTAATGATTGGGATTGTGGTATTAATTACAGCACATTTATTTGTTGATTTAAAAATATTGCACCCATTCTTTATGATAGTGTTTTTAGTGCTCACTTGCGTAAGCTTCAGCTTGTTCGGATTTATTATCGGAGTCTGGGCTAAGAACTTTGATCAAGTTCAAATGATACCTTTATTAGTCCTCACTCCATTAGTGTTTCTTGGGGGAAGCTTTTATTCGATTTCAATGCTACCACCAATTTGGCAATCAATTTCGATGTTTAATCCGATATTTTATTTAATTTCAGGTTTTAGATGGTCTTTTTTTGGTACAGCAGATGTCGGTATTGGTTTAAGCTTAATAGCTATCGCTACATTTACATGTTGCTGTATTGGTGTAATCACATGGATATTTAAGACGGGTTATAGGATAAAGTCCTAATTCAAGCCCCGAATGCTGTTTCTAAAGCTATCTCTACCATTGATGAAAAGCTTTTCTCTCTTTCTTCGGCGGCTAGTTCTTGTTTCGTTATCAAGTGATCTGAGGCGGTTAATATAGATAATGCCTTACATCCGTATCTTGCTGCTAAAGTATATAGTTCAGCAGTTTCCATTTCGACGGCCAGGACACCGTGTCTGATCATTTCTTTTGTTAGGTCAGGACGTTCGTCATAAAATGTATCTGAGGAATATATACCCCCTATATGTGTTTTAATTTTTTTTGTTTGGGCTACCTTAGAGGCTTTGCTAAGGAGATCCCAGTTTGCTACTGGAGAGAAGTTAAAATCCTTAAAGATACTAGCTGAGGGATTAGATACTGTTGAGGCGGTAATTGCTAATATTATATCTCGCAGCTCAATATTTTCCTGCATTGCTCCTGTTGACCCAATTCTGATTAGTGTCGTTGCATTATACTCTCTGATTAGTTCATTCACATAAATAGATAGAGATGGCATGCCCATACCAGATCCTTGTATGGTTACCCGATTACCTTTCCAAGTACCTGTGTAACCGAGCATACCTCTGACCTCATTTACCAGCTTGGGGTTATCAAGGAAAGTTTCTGCAGCCCATTTCGCGCGGTATGGGTCACCTGGAAGTAGAACAGTTTCTGCTATATCATCAACTGTTGCACCAATGTGAATAGTCATTCTAAACTCTCCTAACTATATAAGTTCAAATTTTATTTTGTTGTACTTCAAAATAAAAATTTGTCTACTAACTCTTTTTGACTTTTATTAAATAAAGTAGGCAGTTTGGATAAAATTAATTTATATTGTGGATAGTTGTGCTTTTATTAATCTAAAAGTCTAGAGTTTTTAAGAATAGCCTTCTACGATGTGTTTATGGAAAATAATATAAAGTTTGTAGAGTACTCTTCTGATCAAATTCATGCTACTGTAATGGTTACAGAGTTACTACTTAAAGTGGGTGTTGATTTAAAAGGAAAAAAATTACTTAAAGAAACATTTGAAAAAAAGAATACTTTAATTTCTATTATTGGAAGAGCAGGGTCAGGAAAAACTTTACTTCTGACAGACTTGGTAAAATCTGTTAAAGATAGTGGTGTCTTAGTAATTTCTGCAGATTATTCTCGAGCGGTCGACTCAGAATCCAGAAGCCTTTCTATACTCGCTCCAACGAATAAAGCAGCGAGTGTACTTCGAAACAACGGTGTACCAGCCACAACAATTCATAGAATTTTATATACACCTCTTTATGATCCTGAGTTTGAAAAAATTGCGGAGTGGTTTGTTGGGACAGGAAAAAAACCAGTCATTGAAGGTGTTAGTAGTACAACTTTAGATAAAGCGTATGAATTTTATTTAATGAATAAATCAGTGCCAGCATCTCTCGCTAGCATTGGATTAAAGGGGTCTGACTTTATAAAGGGATGGAAACGTAGAGAAGATCCTCTTGATATAGCTTTTGTTGATGAGGCTTCAATGCTTGATGATCAGCAACTGAAAGATTTATCAGAAATTTTTAGTACATTAATATTATTTGGAGATCCAGCGCAACTTCCACCTGTGGTTCAATCAGGCGAAATGATTTTTGATAATCTTGCAGACCATGAAAAAATTTATTTATCTCGAGTACATAGGCAAAGTGAAGATAGCCCAATCTTAGATTTGGCTCATGCCCTAGGAGAGCCTAATATAACTTTTAATCAGTTTGAAGACTTGATTAGAGATATCTCTACTAGAGATGATAGGGTTGTTTGCTCACACTGTGTTAATTCAGATTTAATGTCGCGCTCACCAGTATTAGTGTGGCGAAATAAGACTAGAGTCCGATTAATTCAGGCTTATAGGTTAGCATTTGGGGCTTTATTAGGAGAATTAATTCCTGGAGAACCCCTAATTTGTGATGGCATAGAGCTACCTATTAAACATAGAAAAAAAAGAATTGACCTAGAAGCTAGAGGTTTAGTTAAAGGAGCCCAAGTAATTTATTTAGGACCTGGAAAAAAGCCTGGATTTTCAAAACTCCATGTATTGGGTGCTGAAGATCCACGAGTCAGTGCAGCTTCGATCATAAAGATTGAGACCACTGATGCTGAGGAACCCTTTATCCCTTTTGCGGCTAGGATGGGTGCGTCTTTTCTTCATGGGGCTGCAATAACTATTCATAAGTCACAAGGTTCACAGTGGCCAACCGTTCAAGTCTTTGCACCAGATATTTTCGCAGCGGCAAGCTCTGGGAGGGAAGAAGCTGGACAACCACTATGGAAAAGGCTGGCTTATGTGGCGATCACACGTGCACAGAATAAAGTTATTTGGGTTGAACGAAATCGCTTAGAGCGTCCATCATTGCAGCTAGGGTACGAAGATTTATTAAGTTAGAATTTATATTCTTATGTATCTGAATACAGCTGATGCTAACCATCCTGCAAAAATTGCAATGAATAAAGAGAGTAGCCCATAAATTAGGGGCTGTTGACGAGATAGATCAAAGATCCACCGCTCTAACCCCACTTTATTAACTGGTATAGTCGTTGATAATTGATCTATCACTTTTCCATCACGAGCCAGGAGAAAACGTATTGTGTATTCGCCTTCAACTAGGTTTGATGGCAAGTTGATTGTTGTGGCGAACAGAGTTTCGTCTGTTAATGAAATACTATTATCCAGGTCCTGATAAAGGTTATTTTGATTACGAATTCTTATCAAACCTTCGGTAAAGTCCGTAGGATTTTTAATCGTTGCCGGGTTCCCTATTGATCGTATAACCTCTCGAATAGAGATCTTATGTTTGAGGTTTTCTGTATTGTTTATAATTTCTTTTAAGTTACCCGTTGAAGCGACCGCGTAAAAACTAGGAGCTGAATCAATTTCAATGGTTTCAGTATTTAACCAAATCAGAGCATGTTTTGATTTCTTCCTAACGTAAAGCTTTTCAGTAGGACCAGACACCGTAATCACAACCTCTAAAGGGCTTATAATTTTGTCTGACTCATCGTGCTTTATCGCTCCATATATAAAGATTTCTGAGCCGTCAAAGTTAGCCGTAATTGCTACTTCTTCTTTTGAGAGCTGTGCAACCAACCTCTCTGCAATCGCATTATTAGCTATCATCAAAGAAAGTAAGAAAGTAACTACCCGAACTATCAATGTGTTATACCCATGTCTAATGAAAATAACTCTTTGGGTTCTAAAACTAAATCACCAGCAATTTTTAAACAGACTAGCATCACTATTAACGATAATAGTATTCTTAACTGCTCTGCTTTTAGTCTAAGCCCTATCCTTGTTCCAATTTGAGCGCCTAAGACTCCACCTATTAAAAGCAAAACAGCCAAAGCCATATCAACGGTATAGTTAGTCGTTGCATGCATAACCGTCGCGAAAGCTGTAACAAAAATTATTTGAAACAAAGAAGTTCCGACAACTACTTTAGTTGGCATACCCAGCAAGTAGATCATTGCCGGAACCATAATAAAACCTCCACCAACACCCATAATAGCAGAAAGAATTCCTACTATAAAACCAATACAAGTAGGAGGGATTACAGAAATGTATAGACCGGAAGTCCTAAATTTCGCTTTAAAAGGTAAGTTATGAATCCAATTATGTCGCTTTTTTATTATTCTTTTATGAGTAGGGTTTTTAGATCTCCTGATTGCACGGAGGCTCTCAAAGAACATCAAAATACCAATTATACCTAGGAACAAAACGTAACAGAGCTTTACGAGTAAATCGACTTGACCAATTTCTCTCAATAACGCGAACACCTGTACTCCTATGGCTGCGCCTATTAAGCCACCAACTAGAAGGACAAAGCCCATTTTTATATCAACATTTTTTCGACGGAAATGGGCTAAAAATCCTGAAAAAGAGGAAGCCACAATTTGGTTCGCTTCAGTAGCAACAGCAACTGCTGGAGGGATCCCAATAAAGAATAGCAAAGGTGTCATCAAGAAACCTCCACCCACACCAAACATACCAGATAGAATTCCAACTAATCCTCCTAACCCTAATAGTAGGAAGGCATTTATCGAAACTTCAGCTATGGGGAGATAAATTTGCATAAATGGTTAGTAAACCTCTTCATGTTCTATTCGCAACCACGAATTTACTTTATGTGATATCTAATATGCGAAAAATAGGAGCTAAGGTTATTCCTTGATATATGGAACACCCCCAGCTAGTGGTGGAGTTGCCTTTCCAACAAACCCGGCAAGTATTATGACAGTTAGTATATACGGTAGGGCTTGCATTAATTGGGTTGGTAAGATTATCCCAAGAATTTCAATATTTTGAAACCGATTTGAAATAGCTTCAAGGAGCCCAAATAACAATGTGGCAGAAAGTATATGCCACGGTCTCCATTTCGCAAAAATTAAGGCAGCAAGCGCAATAAACCCTCTTCCTGCACTCATATCTTTGACAAACCCAGCAGCTAGCCCGGTGGCTAGGTAAGCTCCAGCCAATCCACATAGTAGCCCACAAATTATTACAGCTAGGTAACGTAGTTGAATCACAGAAATTCCTGCGGTATCGACTGCAGCCGGATTTTCACCAACAGCCCGAAGGCGAAGCCCAAACCTAGTTCTGAACAATATATACCAGCTAATGGGAACCATTAGAATCGCAAGATATGCTAGAGCTGTGTGACCAGATAATAGCTCTGAATAAATTGGTCCAATAATTGGGACGTTTGAGACGTTATCCGCAAATGGTAATGTTATTTCTGAAAACCTAGCGTTACCTGATAAAGATGGTGTCCGACCACCTAATTTAAACCAACTTTGGCCAATTAAGACCGTAAGTCCAGCTGCAAGAAAGTTGATTGCTACCCCTGAGATAAGTTGGTTTCCTCTGAAAGTTATCGAGGCTAGCCCATGCAGAAGCGAAAACAGCATAGAGGCAGAAATACCAAAAAACAGCCCAACCCATACTGAGCCTGATACCGAGGCAGTAGCAGCAGCAAAAAATGCAGCAATTAATATTTTTCCTTCTAATCCAATATCAAATATACCTGCTCTTTCACTAAATAATCCTGCGAGACTACAAAAAAGTAAAGGCACAGCAAGCCTTAGGGCTGAGTCTAGAACTTGAATTAAAACCAGGAACTCCATTAACTTGTACCTCTACGGCTTTTTAACCAAAGCCAGTTAAGTGGAGCCCTCACCATATTTTCTAGAGCGCCTGTAAAAAGTATAACTAGCGCTTGTATAACTACTATTAATTCGCGGGGGATTGTTGTCCACATTGCAAGCTCTGCACCACCTTGGTATAGAAATCCAAAGAGAAGTGCTGCTAAAAGTACTCCTAAAGGATGACTGCGCCCCATAAGTGCAACAGCAATTCCAATAAATCCAGCACCCTCGGTTGAGTTCATTATTAATCGCTCAGCTTCTCCCATCACATTATTCGTAGCCATCATCCCCGCCAAGGCACCGGAGATTAACATTGATATCATAATAATTTTAAAAGGCTTAATACCAGCATATTTAGCTGCTGATTCAGAATGCCCATAAGCTCGTAATTGATATCCTAAACGGGTATGCCAAATAAAGATCCACACAAGTACGCATGCTATTAATGCGATTAAAAAGCTAATATTTGCTGGACCTGCTTTAGAAAACGAGATCCCTACAGGCTCTAACATATCATGAAGAGATGGAAGGCTAGTAGCTTCAGGAAATTTCTGGGTTGCTGGATCCATGGATCCCGTAGGACGCATGACGTTCACCAATAAGTAGTTTAACAAAGAGGCTGCAATGAAGTTAAACATTATTGTTGTAATCACAATATGGCTTCCATATTTTCCTTGTAAGTAGGCTGGGATCGCCGCCCATAAAGCTCCAAAAATAGCTGCACCTAAAGTTGCCGCCAAGAGGGCAGGAAACCAATGTGTCCAACCAAACGAAAGACAGACAATAGCAACTCCAAGACCTCCAATAGCGGCTTGACCTTCTCCTCCAATGTTGAACATTCTTGCATGGAAGGCTACTGAAACTGCTAACCCGGTAAAGATAAAATTTGTGGCATAATATAATGTGTAACCCCAGCCATAGGTTGATCCGAGAGCTCCTGTGATCATTAATTTTAGTGCATCAATTGGGTTCTCCCCAATAAGCAGGATAATTATTCCTGAGAATATCAGAGAAATTAATACACCTATTAGGGGAATTATAACTGTATCAACCCATTTTGGTAGTACGTCCATTAGTTAGTATCCCCGTTGATACCAGCCATCAATAAACCTAATTCTTTTTCATTAGTTTCTGTTGGTGTTTTCTCACCCATAATTTTTCCATCAAACATAACCATTATACGATCTGACAGTGACATGATCTCTTCTAACTCTACGCTAACTAATAAGATAGCCTTCCCGGCATCTCGCAACCGTATTAATTGTTGATGAATAAACTCTATTGCCCCTATATCAACTCCCCGCGTCGGTTGACCTACCAGTAGTAAGTCAGGGTTCCTTTCTATTTCTCTTGAAAGCACGAGTTTTTGTTGGTTTCCACCAGAAAAGCCTTTTGTGCTCAGTGTGACATTATTTGGCCTAACGTCAAATTGTTCCATTTTTCTAATGGCATCTGTTTTTATCTTAGCATTGCTCATTAGAAACCGATTTTGCTGGTAATCTTCACTATTATGATACCCTAGCGCTATGTTCTCCCAAGCTTCAAATTCCATTATAAGGCCTAAATGCTGTCTGTCTTCTGGAACATGCGCAATACCTTGGAGACGTCGAGACTGGCCGTTGGCTTCGTTACCCCTTAGTGCTATTTCTTTTCCATTAATTTTGATTGACCCGGAAGCCTCTGTTATTCCACCTAAAACCTCTAATAATTCTGATTGTCCGTTTCCAGCTACCCCAGCTATTCCTAAAATTTCACCGGCTCTTACTGATAATGAGATATCTTCTAGTCGCTGAACCCCCTGATTATCAATTACATTAAGATTATTTATTTCTAATGTTGTATTACCGGGTGCCGATGTTTGTTTTTCAACCCTTAGGAGGACCTTTCTCCCCACCATTAGTTCTGCTAAAGAACTTGGACTAGTTTCACTTGTTTTCACAGTAGCTGTCATTTCCCCTTGTCTCATTACGCTTACAGTATCTGTAATTTCCATTACTTCTCTTAGCTTATGCGTAATAAATACTATTGTTTTACCTTCTTTTTTTAAATTGTTTAAAATTCTAAAAAGGTGGTCCGCTTCTGCGGGTGTCAGAACCCCTGTTGGCTCATCAAGGATAAGTATTCTTGCTTTTCTATATAAAGCTTTTAAAATTTCGACTCTTTGCCTTAGCCCAACGCCTAAAGAATCAATCGTTGCATCAGGATCAACATTTAATTCATACTCTTTTGCTAATGCCCTTAGGTCTTTTCTTGCTTTAGAAATAGAAGGAGCTAATAATTGGCCACCTTCTACTCCAAGAATAACATTTTCTAGAACGGTAAAGTTTTCTACCAACTTAAAGTGTTGGAAAACCATACCAATTCCGGCATTTATTGCATCCTTTGAATCTGTGATATTAACTTTAGACCCGTCTATAAGGATATCGCCTTTATCTGCCTTATAAAAACCATATAGTATAGACATTAGGGTAGATTTCCCTGCCCCATTTTCTCCTATAATTCCGTGGATAGAGCCCTGAGCTATTTGCATGGATATGTTGCTATTGGCTTTCACAGCCCCAAAAGCTTTAGAAATATTTATGAGCTCAATAGAAGGGGCGACACTGTTATGCCGCCCCCCTTTTATTTTCTCGTTCATTTAATTAACCACTTATTTAACGGGGCAACCATTATCTGACATATAATCATGAACTTTTAACTCACCAGATATAATATGAGCCTTCGCTTCTTCAACAGCGTCCACCATCGCTTTGGTAACAAGGCTTACATTATGTTCATCCATTGCATAGCTTATTCCACCATTTGCTAGTGACAGAGTTGCAAACCCACCAGCGAGATCAGCTCCAGCTTTAAAGGAGTCGTAGACACCTGTGTCAACTCGCTTGACCATTGATGTTAGAACACTTCCTGGATGCATATAGTTTTGATTTGAGTCTACACCAATTCCTAAAATTCCAGCATCAGCTGCTGCTTGTAAAACACCTACGCCTGTGCCTCCCGCTGCATGATAGACAACATCAGCTCCTTGGCTAACCTGAGCTTTAGTAAGCTCACCACCTTTAACTGGGTCATTCCAAGCTGATGGGGTTGTGCCAGTCATGTTGTAAATGACTTTAGCATCTGGATTAACAGCTTTTACACCTTGAACGTATCCACATCCAAATCTGCTGATGATTGGAATATCCATTCCTCCAATGAAACCTACTGTACCAGTTTCACTCTTCATCGCAGCCATCATGCCTACCAGGTATGAACCTGTGTGCTCTGTAAATCCAATATTCAATACATTGCTCTGATCTGGAACATATCCATCGATTACTGCAAACCTTGTGTCTGGATAGTCTTTTGCGACCTCACCAAGAACAGTTGAAAATGCAAAACCTGCCATTACGATAGGATTGTTGCCGTTTTCTGCAAACCGACGCAAAGCCTGTTCACGTTGTGCTTCGGAAGACAGCTCTATTTCTCTGTAACTTCCACCAGTGTCAGCTTTCCACCGTTCCGCTCCAGAGAAAGCCATCTCATTAAAGGACTTATCAAATTTCCCGCCCAAGTCGTATATTAAGGCAGGTTCTGCTAAAGCGCTGAATGCACTTAAAGACAGAATAGTAGCCGCACTTGTTATTAAATTTTTTATATTCATGGTTTAACCCCCAAGTTAATTTTAAAAGCCTATGTTAACTGTTTAATTTAGTTAACTCAATAATTTCTATTAAATTATAGGACCTATTAAGGTACTTTATTAGAGTAATCGTCAATATAATTTTTGAAATTAAGATAATAAATCTTAACACTAGTCGAAATATTGTTAATGCTTATTGTTTAGTTAGTGATAAATCACATGATAGAACCAAAGCAGCTACATTATTTTGTTTATTAGTGGACTTATAATACCCTTCTCGTCTTCCAATACTAATAAAAGAAAAGCTATCATACAGTGCTAAAGCAGGAAGATTATCTTCTGCCACCTCAAGAGTGACTCGGTTTACACCCTGTTTTGTAGCTCTTAAAAGAAAGTCCTTTACTAAAAGTGAGGCGACCCCTTTTCTCCGCTCGCTTGGGGAAACTGCTAATGTAAGTATTTCTGCATCATCAAAAGTAAACCTACCAAGTAAGAACGCATTTGATCTTTCTACTAAGAAACAGCTCTCCAACAGATGCTTGAATTCATTAGGTGACCAGGGCCTAGGTCGTGAAAAACATTTATGATGCAGAGTTGATAATTCTACAGGTGTCAATTTAAAATACTAGGCGAGAGAGTACTTTGAGGAGAGGCATCCGCACTTTTTATATATAAAGGAGAGGGACGCACACCAGTTTCTAGTCCCCCCAATAGCCTTTTTTTTGATAGCTGGACAATAGTTTGAGGAATCTTAGTAAGACATTTTTCAATATAATCACAGCCAATTTCTTTACTTAGGTGCTCAGCTTTATATCCTATTACTATGGAGTTTTGGTTAGAGAGGAAATCTATATTTGGTTTATTTAAGAAAATTTGAGTAGATTTATATAAAACCATTTGTTCTTTATATACTTGAATATAAGCCGATTCCCCAGGTCCTTTTAGAGATATTATTTTTACCTTATTTCCTCGACAGTAAGATTGGTTTACTGCATGCATTATATCAAAGTTCGAGATACCAATAGCAGGTATTTTTAGGCTAAGTGCAAGGCCACGAGCTGCTGATACAGAAATTCTAATTCCAGTAAAGTTTCCTGGCCCTATCCCAACTCCTATAGCACTTAAATTGTCCCAGGTGGTTGATTCATTCTTAAGTAAAGTCTCTAAGATTTGAAAAAGACTTTCAACTTGGCCTTTTTGCATTTCGGTAAAAACAGTACTTATATCTTTATCATTTTTAAGCAAAGCGGCGGCACAGTGTGCCGCCGAGGTATCAAAACCTAGTACAGTCGGTTCAGGTTGCAACGGGCCTTACCTCTAGTACTTCAGGTATGTAATGCCTCAGTAGATTTTCAATACCCATCTTTAATGTTAGTGTTGAGGATGGACAGCCAGCACAGGCTCCTTGCATATGCAAATACACAATTCCTGATTCAAAACCGTGAAATACAATATCGCCCCCATCTTGCGCCACAGCCGGGCGTACTCGAGTATCTAACAAATCTTTAATTTGGACTATAATTCCAGAGTCCTCTCCTGAGTGAGTCGCGTGACCAGATCCGGTTGCTTCCTCTGTCATAGCAGGTTCACCAGATTGATAGTGCTCCATTATTGAACCTAAAATGGATGATTTAATGTGATCCCAATCCATTTCCTCACTTTTTGTAACAGTTATAAAGTCAGTACCTAAAAAAACTGCTACAACACCTTCAACTTGAAAAATCTTTGATGCTAAAGGAGATTTTTCAGAAGTGTCTTTGCTAGGAAAATCAGCTGTTCCTGATCCTAAAACAGTATTTCCTGGTAGAAACTTCAATGTTGCTGGGTTTGGAGTGGCCTCTGTTTGTATAAACATTTTATAGTCCCTTCATAATGTGACTTTGTGTATATGGGTATCCTGAGAGCATAATACAACTATTTGGAATGATTCTAAAACTAATGTTATTTAACCATACAATAATATTTTTATACTCGCAAATCAGCTTACGGCTTTAAGTCTTTCTTCCGTCATATCACCCGAAATAATCGTTACTGGTACAGGTATACTACTAGCCATTCGGGTTAATGCGGATACTAACGGCCCAGGGCCATCAGAGCCTGTCCCGGCGCCAAGAACTAGTACACCAACCTCAGGATCCTCTGTTACTTGAGAAATAATTTCTGGAATTGGCTCACCCTCTCTAATAACAAGCTCTGGTTCAATGTTCTGCTGAACTCTCATCCACTCTGCAAACTCCTCAAAATGAGTATTGATTTGTTCTCGAGCTTCCTCACGCATCAAATCACCGACCCCTATCCAATGATTAAACTCTTCTGGCCTTATTATAGCTAATACCTCAACTCCCCCGCCAGTATTTGCTGCTCGCATTGCAGCAAAACGCATAGCATTTAGGCATTCGGCGCTATCATCAAGAACAACTAAAAATTTTCGCACTATGTAACCTCTTAAATACCAAAAACCAAAAAAATGTTTTATTATTACTAGACTTTATCTTACTAATTTTCAACATAATTTAGGACTTGGTAATTTCACTCATAAACAAAAATGTTAATGATACTATTAGAGGAGCTGATTGGGTGGGTTAGAGATTTTAACGAACCATCCCTACTATGTCATAAGTTTCTTTTAATATAGGACTGGCAATAGCTTTGGCGCGGTCAGCGCCCTGTCTTAGAATTTTATCTAACTCACCCTGGTCTTTCATTAAACGGGTCATCTCTTTGGAGATACTGGAGAGCTCGGTCACAGCAAGGTCTGATAATATACGTTTAAAAGAAGCAAAGTTTTTCCCACCTAAATCCTCTAGTGCAGTCTCTACAGTTATATTTGAAAGGGCTGCGTATATATTTACTAAATTTTCTGCTTCTGGTCGGCCTTTAAGGCCGGAAATCTCTGAGGGTAACCCGTCAGAGTCTGTGCGTGCTTTTTGAATCTTTAGTGCTATTTCCTCACTAGTGTCCCTTAGGTTGATCCGACTCATTTCTGATGGATCTGACTTAGACATTTTTTTTGTGCCGTCGCGTAGTGACATTACTCTAGTTCCTGCCCCTTCTATAACGGGTTCAGTTATTGGAAAGAAATCAACATTATAATCGTGATTAAATTTTGCCGCTATGTCACGAGTTAATTCCAGATGTTGTTTTTGATCTTCTCCAACAGGAACGTGTGTAGCATGATATAGTAAGATATCAGCTGCCATCAAAGATGGGTATGCATATAATGCTAAAGACACATTCTCACGGTTTTTTCCTGCTTTATCTTTGAACTGTGTCATCCTATTTAACCAACCCATTCGAGCAACGGTATTAAATATCCATGCAAGTTGGGCATGCTCTGGCACTTGAGATTGGTTGAACAGAATTGATTTGTTAGGGTCTAGTCCTGAAGCAATGAAACCGGCGCACAACTCTCTTGTACTGTTAGCTAATTCAGTAGGGTTCTGCCATACAGTTATAGCATGGAGATCTACCATACAAAAAATTGTTTCAAATTTTTGATCTTGCATAGAAACAAAGCGTTTAATAGCCCCAAGATAGTTGCCGAGGGTAAGATCTCCAGAAGGTTGAATTCCAGAGAAGACTCTAGGTTTAAAATCCTTTTGATTCATTCTAAAACTCCATTCAGTTCAATGCCTGCCTATGAACTAAACAAGCAGTTCAGGGCCGTCAACTCTGGTTAAATATAATGATTGTTTTAGAATGCTGTTAATCCTTACTTTTTAAAATAACTTTTAATTTCTTTAATACTGAAGGCTCCAATTAATTGGCCTATTAATATGTATGAAAATCCACCGGCAAACATCATAATTAATAATACTACATATTTATTTCTTACGTCAAAAAAGGTCGTACTTAGTAGATGATTTGTTATTAATAATAAGCTACCCATTATTAATGAAGCTATTACTACCCTTGGAATAACTCTTTTATTTCGTGAATCAATTTGTGTGGCAGGGCCATATTTTTTTGAACTATTTTTAAGCAAAAGCAACATAGTCCAGCTGGCTATGGTAGTCCCCAGGGCGGACGCAAGGTATCCAAAGGTTTGAGCCAGGCTAACTGCAAGCGTTAGGTTAACCGCCATAGCTACTAAAGCAAAGTAAAAGGGACTCCTTGTATTTTCCCGAGCGTAAAATATGGGTTGATATATTTTCTGTCCAATGAAAGCGGGTAGTCCAATACCATAAATAGTAAGTGCTGCAGCAGTTTTTAGCGTATCCAAAGATGAGAATGCTCCTCTTTCAAATAAAGCTGAAATTATTACATTAGGCATAACAATTAAAGCTATAGCGCTAGGGAGAGCTATAATTAGAGAAAATTCCAAAGATCTATTAAATGAAATTTGGCTACCAGCATTATCATTATTGGCTAGTTTCTTTGCCAGATTGGGTAAAAGAACTACTCCAATGGTAATTCCTACAACACCTAGAGGCAGTTGGTAAATCCTATCAGCGTAACTTAACCAGGCGATACCTCCCTCGTAATAACTTGCAACCTGCCTGCCCACTAATAAGTTTATTTGTATTACCCCTCCTGAAAGAACAGCGGGGCCAGCTACTCTAAACAATCGGCGTAGATCAGGGGTTAATTTAGAAAACTTTGGAATCAATTTAAATCCCAATCTACTAGCTGTAATCCATAATAGTAGCATCTGGATAATACCGGCTATTGGAACTGCCCATGCTAAACTGATGCCAATGCCTAAACCGAAATAGTTTGCTAAGAACATTGATAGAATAAAGGTAAGATTTAGTAGGATTGGTGCTGCAGCCGCCGCTACAAAACTTCCTAGTGAGTTCATAACGCCAGAGAGCAATGCCGTGACACTAATAAAGAAAATATACGGAAACGTAATCTTGGCATAAGTTACAGTGAGGTTGAACCGTTCGTCTTCGTAAAAACCTGAGGCCATAGCATATATAAGCCAAGGCATAAAAATTTGAGCGAAAATAGTAAATACAATTAATATAATCATTAGATAACTTAAGGTATTCTCTGCAAAAAGTTTGGCATCATTTTTATTATTAAGCTTTTTTGAAAATATTGGAACAAATGAAAGATTTAAAGCGCCCTCAGCAAAAAATGATCGAAACATATTTGGTAGAGAAAAAGCTATTAAAAATGCTTCTGCAACTGGTCCAGAACCTAAAAAAATAGCTATAAATATATCTCGGATAAAACCAAAGATACGCGATAGAATTGTCCACGCGCCAACAGTAAAAAATGATTTAAACAGATTGGAGGTTTTTCTCAAATTATTGCTCTTTCAATTCCCTTAAGGATTGCTTCTTTTAACTTATTTTCAATTTTACTCTGCTTGGATTTTGAATAAAACTTTAAACCAAACATATCCTTTACGTAAAAAGTATCTACGACTTGCGCACCATAAGTAGAGATAACTGCTGAAGCTATATAAATATTAGAAAGAGATAGAGTTTTAGATAGGTCGTATAGTAGCCCCTTCCTGTCACGGGTATCTACTTCTATTATAGTATAAATATCAGATCCGTCATTGTTAAAGGTTATTGAAGTAGGAACTGCGAAGTCTCTTTCTCTCTTTTTGATTTTGTCCTTCGTTCTAAACTCATTTTGCGGCAGAATATCTCCACGCAAAGTTTTATTTATCATCAGTTCTAACTTTGGTAACTTTTCTAAAGCGTATGGATGGCCAAGATCGTCTTGAATCCAAAATGTGTTTGTTCCAAACCCATCTTTTGATGTATAAGCTCGTGCATCTACAACGTTAGCCCCCACTAAAGCTAAGGCCCCGGAAATTCTAGAAAAGATTCCAGGGTGATCATTCATTACAAAACATGCCCTGGTAGCATCTCTATCTTCATCTGGCGTTAAACTAGTTTTAATTTCATCTTTTTCTACTTTGATGAGCATTTCAGCAAAAGTAATATGTGCGGTGACATGTAAGCCTTGCCAGTATGGTGCATAGTGGCGGTTTGTTTCCTTTTTTAAGGCTGCATTATCCCAATTCGCTAGAGCTGCCCGCAGTTTTCTTTTGGCATCTGCTCCACGTTGCTCTCTATTTAGTGCTTCCATACCATTTTCAAGCGCATGCCGGGTCTGTCTATACAATGCTCTTATTAATACTGCCTTCCAGTTGTTCCAAGTATTTTCTCCAACACCTCTAATATCACATACAGTTATTACTGTCAGTAAATCGAGACGTAGTACTGACTTTACAGTTTTTGCAAAATCACGAACAGTTCTAGGGTCGGCAATATCTCTTTTTTGTGCCATATCAGCCATTAGCAAATGATTTCTGACTAACCATTCTATGGTTTCGCATTCCTGTTCGTTAAAGCCTAGGCTTGGAGCTATTTCTCTAGTTATTTTAGCTCCTAGAATAGAATGATCTTCGTCACGGCCTTTCCCAATGTCATGAAGTAGTAATGCAACATATAAAATTTTTCGATTAATATTTCCTTTTAAAATATTTGAGACGATTGGTAGAGATTCGGTAAGTTCGCCTCTTTCAATTTGAGATAAGTTAGAAATCACCTGTATAGTGTGTTCGTCTACAGTATAGGAGTGATACATATTAAATTGCATCATAGCTATAATATCTTGAAAATATGGGATGAATGCACCCAATACTCCCAACTCATTCATTCTGCGTAGAGCTCTTTCTGGGTTCCCATGCTTTAGTAACGTATCTGTAAATACTTTTGCAGCGTCCTGGTTGCCTTGAAGTTTATGTACGAGTGGAAGGTTTGATGATATAAACCTCATAGTATCTGGATGTATAAGATAGCCTGTTCTAAGTGCTTCTTCGAAGAGTAACAAAATATTTATAGGATTACCTGTGAATGATTTACTTGTCATTACATCAAGTCTATTTTGCCTAATACAAAAAATTGGGTTAATAGTTTTTCGTTTTTTGGTTTTAGTAAGGTTTTTTATTAGGGATTTGGATTTAACATGTTGGGCCTCTAGGTCAGTAAGAATTATTCGGGTGAATTCTCCTACTTTAGTCGCGTGCCTAAAGTAAGTTTGCATGAAATGCTCTACTGCTCTACGGCCATTATTGTCTGAAAATAGCATTCGCTTGGCAATTTCGACTTGAAAATCAAATGTTAATTTTTCAGTAGCCCTTTCAGAAATCAAGTGCAAATGAATCCTAATAGCCCATAAAAAGTTTTCTGCTTTTTTAAAGTCGTCAAATTCTGATTTTGTAAAGACCCTCAATTTCACTAAAGATTCGACTGATTTGACTCCTCTAACGTATTTTGCAATCCAAAATAAAGATTGTAGATCTCGAAGACCGCCTTTACCTTCCTTTATGTTTGGTTCTAGAACATAACGTTGACCACCATTTTTTCGAAGGCGCTCAGAGCGTTCTAATAACTTAGCCTCCACAAATTCTGATGCAGTATTTTTGTTTATATTTCCCCATAAATTTTTGTCTAATTTATTTGCTAAAGTTTTGTCCCCGTATAGCAATCTGCTTTCGAGTAACGCTGTTTTCACTGTAAAATCACTTTTTGCTATTTCTAAACAATTTTTTACACTTCTTGTAGCATGCCCAATTTTTAATTTTAGGTCCCAAAGAATATACAATGTGCTCTCAATTATACTATGTAGACGATTGTCTATTTTAGTGGTTACTAAAAAAAGGATGTCGACATCAGAGTGTGGTGCCATTTGTTGGCGACCATAACCACCCACTGATAGAACAGCAAAAATCCCTGAGCTACCCTTAGGAGCTAATAGTTCTTCTGAGACGTATATAGCTGTTTGCACAATGCCATCCATCAACTTACTATAAGCGTTTATAATGACTTCAGAACTGGTAGCATCTTTTTCAAAGGTTTGTTTTATTTCTTTAAGACCATTTTTATATCTTTCTTTTAAAAGTATAGTTGCCTTAGATTGAATGTCGCTTTTATCACCTAATCCCTTAAGCTCTTTTTTTAAGATGAGATTGTTATTCTCAAAGTGAAAAGTTGAGCTATCGAGAAAGTTAGAATTATTTTTATTTACAACTTCCATTTTTCCTAACCAGAATGAGATTTACTAAGGTAAAAATGATTTGAGAGCGGGGTCAATTACCTTGACCTTATTTTTTTTAATTGTTGCTATTGATAAGGCGCGTTCGTTGGACCCGTCTTCTGCAAACCTTATTAAACCATTAACACCTAAGAACCCAAACTTCTGTTTTAAATTTTTTGAACTCATATTCTTTCCTCTTAGACGTAAAGAGCCGATTATGGCTACCCCATCATATGCAAGGCTTGCTAGAGGATGTGGGGTTTGGTTAAAGATCGTTTTATATCGACTACTAAATTTGGAGGCTAAAGTTGGATTGGGTAAGGCAAACCATCCTCCCTGCAGGCCAGGCAATTTAAGTGTCTCTTTTGAGACATCCCAACGTCCTAACCCAATATATTGCACCAGTTTTGGGTCTACCCCTTTTTCGGGTAGTAATTGGCCTAGAAGCGGTAAAGCTCCTGCACTATTAGAAGTGAGCATTATTGAATCTGACTGAGTACTTTCTATCAAATCGGCAATTTCTGGTACTGCCTCAACGATACTTTCTGCAGTTAGATCGAATGACACACTGCCAAGAATTGTAATATTATTTTTAGCGGCAGCCTCTAAAACAGTTTTCTTTGCTATCTCGCCTTCTTTTGTCCTAGGATAGATTAACAACCACTCTTTAGCCCCAGATTTCCTTGAAAATCCAGCTAAACGATTAGAAATATTATCAAAAGTGGTACCCAAAAGAAATAAATTTTTACCTGAAATAGAAGAATTATTTGAGAAAGTTAGTACATTGATATTTTTACCAGCAACTGCTCTAGCGGCTGCTGTGGCAACATCTGATCTAAGTGGCCCCAATATAATTTCAGCTCCATCTTGGACGGCTTTTTTTGCTGCTAGTGAAGCAATTTTAGGTTTTCCTTCTGTAGCATAAACTAGTAGTTGAACTTCACCATAACCAAGATCATTTGCCGCAAGCCTTGCAGAATTTTCTAGAGATATAGCTAACTGTTCGTCTCCTCTTATTTTTGAGCCATAAGGTAACAGAAGACCTATTTTTGTAGGGTCGCTATTATCACTTTTATTATTAAGAAGACTTATTGAACTGTTACACGCAGCTAAAAGTAATGTTACTATAAGAGTAGCTACTTTGTAGAATATGTTAATTTTATTTTTTAATGGATTTAGCATTTTTAGTTCACTCTTAATTAGATATGCGCTTGCAACTGTAGTCTAGAAGAATACGAGGTATCTTGTGTCAAGTAAATGAATAGGATTAAAAAGGGGTATGATTGTAAAGGAATCTATAAAATTAGACCCGGGTTTGTATTTTGTTGCGACCCCTATTGGGGCTGCTAGAGATATAACCCTACGGGCTATGGATGTTTTGCGCGATGCAGATATTTTAGTGGCTGAGGATACTAGAACTCTTAGAAAATTGATGGACATACACTCTATTCCTCTTAAAGGAAGAAAAATAATTTCCTATAATGATCATAATGGAACTTCTAAACGCCCATTAATTATTAGTGAAATAGCTCTTGGAAAATCGGTTTCTTACTCTTCTGAAGCGGGTAGCCCGTTAGTTGCTGACCCTGGATACCAGCTTGGTCGAGAAGTATCGGACTCTGGGTATAGAGTGGTGACTGTTCCAGGCGCATGTGCAGTAATTGCAGCGCTAACAGTTTCTGGACTACCAACTAACCAATTCTTTTATGCGGGTTTCTTACCAAATTCAAAATCAGCAAGACAGAAATTTCTTACGCTTGTTGAGAATATTCCTGGTACTTTAGTTTTTTACGAGTCACCAAAAAGGCTCAACAAGGCTCTAATCGACATGTTATTTATTCTGGGTCCAGAAAGGCCAGTAGTAATTGCAAGAGAGTTAACAAAAAAGTTCGAGGAGACTATCCGAAGTACTCTTGGAGAGATAAATGAAAAAATTGAAGGGCGCGCTATTAAGGGTGAGATTGTAATTTTAATAGGAAAAAAACCAGAAACTGTATTTAATTTAGAAGACTTACATAAAATTCTATTGGTAGAATTAGGTGAAAATAGTCTAAAAGATACTGTCTTAAAGGTAGCAATGAGAACTGGGGTAGCTCGTTCACTGGTTTACAAGGCAGCATTAGAAATAAATAATATATCTAGAGTATCGTAATTTAGTAACTTAAAATTGTAAAATTATTTGTTAAAAAAATGGGGAATTGATCGTGAGTCTTAAAATAGCCATTCAGATGGATCCAATAGAAAATATTGATATAAATGGAGACAGTACCTTTAGAATCATGGAAGAGGCCCAAAAGAGAGGGCATGAATTATTTTACTATATGCCTTCAGGACTTTCCTATCAAAATGGAAATGTGATAGCCAACGGAAACCCACTAACTGTGGAAAGAACGATTGGAAACCATTATAAACTTGGAGATAAGAAAAGTGTCAACTTAATTGATTTAGATGTCATTTGGCTCAGGCAGGACCCACCATTTGATATGGGTTATATAACGTCAACTCATTTATTAGATCGAGTAGCTTCAAAGACCTTGGTAGTTAATAATCCAACATGGGTTCGCAATTGGCCAGAAAAACTTAAAGTTCTAGATTACCCAGAACTTATCCCACCGACAACTATAGCTTGGGACCTTGAAATACTTAAAGCTTTTAAGGCAGAGCATGGTGATATTATTTTAAAGCCATTATTTGGTAATGGTGGAGCAGGGGTCTTTAGGTTAACAGACACGGATAGTAACCTGAGCTCCCTTCATGAATTGTTTTCTACGACTAATAATGAACCTTTAATAATACAGAAGTTTTTACCCGATGTTTCGAATGGTGATAAACGTATTATTTTGATTGATGGGGAGCCAGTTGGGGCAATCAATAGAGTTCCATTAAAAGGTGAAACGCGATCAAATATGCACGTTGGAGGGGAACCTAAAAAGTCAGGTCTGACGTCAAGAGATTTAGAAATTTGTGAACGAATAGGCGCAGATTTAAAGAATCATGGACAGGTTTTTGTTGGAATAGACGTGATTGGTGAGTTTTTAACAGAAATTAATGTAACATCTCCAACTGGCATTCAAGAACTTGAGAGATTTGATGGAGTTAACATCACAGAAAAAATCTGGCAGTGCATAGAAGGTAAATTAGATTAATTTTTTATGGCGTGATATTAATACCGTTAACAAGTCTCTTTTCACCATCAATTGATATTTTTGTAACTGATAAATTATCTATTTTGTAAGAAATAGCTTCGTAAGGTGTTATTCCTAATGCAATCTGTAATTGTGTTAGGATAACACCAAAATGAGCAACAGCTATGATGTCTGCACCCCTGTAATTTCTGGTATATTCGTCTACAATATTTGATACTCGATTTTTGAGTATATTCCAACTTTCGCCTTCGGGCGCTATAATATCCCCTGGGGTTTCCCAAAAGTCTTTACTAAGTTTTGGATCTCGACTTGACACAGCCTCAAATTCCATTCCATCCCAGACACCAAAATTAAATTCCCTGAGGTCAGGATTAATTAATATAGTTTTATTATGACTATTTATTGCACTTGCTGTTGCAGTGGCTCTTTGTAAATCAGAAGATAGCATAATGGGGTTCTTTGGTAAAATTTTTTTAAGTCTCTTTATACGTGAAAAGTCAGAAAGATCTGCTGGCACGTCACGCCAGCCAACAAAAGATTTCTCATGCGTTGGGCCGTGCCTAATCCACCACCAATTAGTAGTCATTACTTGCCTTAGGTAACGTGCCTTTAAGGGTGCAGGGCAATCCAGCAACTACTTGGATGACCAGGTCAGACTCTGCAGCAACTTGTTGATTCAGTTGACCATTAAGATTTCTAAATTCTCTAGCCATTTTGTTATCTGGCACAATTCCATACCCTAGCTCGTTAGTGACCATTACAACTTTCATTTTCTGTTCTCTTATGCTCTTAACTAGGCGAGAAAACTCTTGTGGGAGGTCTTCATTTTTTAAAAATTTGTTAGTTAACCACATCGTGAGGCAATCAATTAAAATAGTATCAAATTTTACTTCTTTCATCCCTTCAAGCGTTTCTGCTAGATTATGGAATGCTTCTATAGTCTTCCATTTTTTTAACGCCCTTGATTTTTGATGGGAATCAATCTTACTTTTCATTTCCAAATCAAAAGGCTCCGCGGTTGCAATGTAAAGATTATTGGATCCATTATTTAAAGTGAGATTTTCTGCAAATTTTGTTTTACCAGAGCAAGCACCTCCTATGATTAAAGTTAAGTTTGGTAATAAGTTCATTAAATTCACCTGTTAATAAAAATTCAGAAGTTATAGAGAAGCACTTTCAACCTGTGATAAGCTAAATTAGTCAAAAAATACAGTTATTTAGAGATAACTTACAGAATTAATGTAGTATCTAAAAGCCTATTTTAGTTAATCATGATCATTTGATTGCTCCTTGAGAAAGTAAAGCATAGCGTTTATATGTATAGTCGAGGGATTATTAT
The DNA here is from genome assembly GCA_913041145.1 of uncultured Paracoccaceae bacterium. Taxonomy (GTDB): domain Bacteria; phylum Pseudomonadota; class Alphaproteobacteria; order Rhodobacterales; family Rhodobacteraceae. The sequence goes on along the minus strand of CAJWHE010000016.1, from coordinate 18,749 downwards.
GAAATGCTAAACGGGAAAAAAATACTTCTGATAATAGGTGGTGGTATTGCTGCATTTAAATGCCACGATTTAATTCGTGGCTTACGCGAGGCAGGTGCCTCCGTTACTCCTGTACTTACAGAGGCTGGAAAAGAATTTGTTACTCCTTTAAGTATTTCTGTTTTATCAGGATCAAAGGTCTATGTAGATCTTTTTGATTTAGAAGATGAGACCCAGATGGGGCATATAGAATTATCTAGGAACTCAGATTTGATAGTAATCGTTCCTGCTACTGCTGATCTATTGGCTAAAATGGCATCGGGTTTAGCTAATGATCTAGCTTCCACGCTTTTACTAGCAACTGATACCGAAGTTTTAGCTGCTCCAGCAATGAATGTCAGGATGTGGGAGCATTTGGCTACTAGACGAAATATACAGTTATTAAAAAAAGATGGTATTGGTTTTATTGGGCCAGTTGAAGGTTCTATGGCTTGTGGAGAATTTGGTTTTGGTCGCATGGCGGAACCAGAACAAATTATTACAGCAATAAAAAAAAAATTATCTCTTGGGAAACTTAAAGGTAAACATATAGTAGTTACCTCTGGCCCCACTCATGAACAAATAGATCCCGTTAGATTTATTGGGAATCTTTCATCTGGTACTCAGGGAAACCAGATTGCTGTTGCCCTATTAAATGAGGGAGCTAGAGTGACATTAATCTCTGGACCAACACATATCGAATTACCCTTGGGAGCTGAAATCAAGCGAGTGGAATCAGCGAATGAAATGTTTAAGGAAGTTAAAAAATCATTACCTGCTGACGCATTTGTTATGGTGGCAGCCGTTGCTGACTGGAAGACTAAGGAGTTTTCAAAGTCAAAAATTAAAAAGAATTCGGATAAAGAGTTAGTTCTCAAACTAATCAAAAACCCTGACATTCTAGAATATGTATCTAAGTTGAAAAAAGATCGTCCAAAGCTAGTAGTAGGTTTCGCTGCGGAAACTGATGATCTAATAGCAAATGCGACTGAAAAGCTAAATAGGAAGAAATGTGATTGGATTGTCGCAAATGACATAAGGCCTGAAACAAATATTATGGGGGGAACTGAGAACGCTGTAATATTGATTTCTAACGCTGGGGTTGAGAAATGGGAGAGGATGGATAAGTCTGAAGTTGCGCTAAAGCTAGTTGGTCTTATGGCAAAAAAATTAAACTTATCATGACTCAATTGGTCAAGTTCGTACGGAGTAAATTATCGGATCCCTTGGTATCAGGACCTGAATATCAGACGGTAGAAGCATCTGGTGCAGATATAAGAGCAAATTTTCCTATTGAGTTAAGAGATGTTGGAGTTAACTTGCTATCGGGGAGGCCAGTATTAGTGCCGACTGGTCTGTCTGTTCATGTGCCTCAAGGTTTTGAAATCCAGGTTAGACCACGTTCTGGTTTGGCATTAAACTATGCAATTTCAATAATTAACTCTCCAGGCACGATAGATAGTGATTACAGAGGAGAGGTTGGGATAATAATGATTAACCTTGGTCAAAACCCTTTCCATATATGTCATGGAGATAGAATTGCTCAATTAGTTGTTGCCCCAGTGGCACGTGCTACTTTTGAACTCGTCGATACTCTTGAGAGTAGTGGGCGATCTTCGAGGGGTTTTGGATCTACAGGAATTAAATAATGATAGTTTTTTTCCTACTTGGCGTAACTTTTCTATTGCTAGATCGCATTTTTAATGTGCAGCGTCGTAATAACCTAACCTTTTTATCTATAGCTTTTGGTATTATTTTTTTAATTCATTTCACGGTTAGTGCTGATCATATCTTAGTTAAGAGTACAGGTGGATCATTAAGTAATTTGGTTATTAGCTTTCTCCTTTTATTGGTAATTATTGGTTACGTTTTTCTCTTAAAAAAAGCCAAAAATATTGGAAAAGTTAAATTTGGAAAAGATTTAACAAAAAATCTATTTAATTCTGAAGAGTTGAATAGATACGCTAGACATATCGTTTTAAAAGAAATCGGGGGTCTTGGACAAAAAAAGCTTAAAAGTGCTAAAATTCTAATAATAGGAGCAGGCGGCTTGGGATCTCCTGTTCTTCAATATCTAGGAGCTGGTGGTATAGGCACAATTGGTGTTGTCGATAGCGATTTGGTTGATAATTCTAATTTGCAAAGACAAATAATCTATACTGATAAGATGATTGGAGACCCAAAAGTATTTGCAGCCTCTGAAGCAATAAGAGCACAAAATCCATATACAAAGGTTTTAACTTATAACTACTTATTTAACAAACAAAATGCAGATGATTTAATTTCTAACTTTGATTTAATCATGGATGGAACTGATAATGCTCAAACTAGATATTTGGTAAATAAAACTTGTGTAAAGTTAAAAAAACCATTGATTTCAGGGGCGATATCTCAGTGGGAGGGACAGGTTATGGTTTATACTTCTACTTTGGATAGTCCTTGTTACCAATGTGTTTTCCCTAATATTCCTAACACAGGGTTAGCAGCTTCCTGTTCTGAGACAGGTGTAGTCGGTGCTTTGCCCGGAGTTATAGGTTCGATTATGGCTGTAGAGGCAATAAAATTAATTGTAGGGGCCGGTGAGTTACTGAATGGCCGATTAATGATCTACGATGCTCTTAATGCAGAGACCCGCACCATTAAATTGAATCAAGATACGAATTGTCCGATATGTTCAAAAAAATAGAGCCTCCCGCTCCTTAATAGTCAAAATAATAATATTACATTTTAGTAATCTTTTTTTCTTTTTTGGCTAGGCATTTTCAACTTCCCCATATATTGTGTTATTAGAGTTCCACAAATCTACTAGTGGTGCCTGTGTCAACATCTTGCGTTAATAATTCTTTTACTCGTCGATAAGAAAGTAACTTTTATGACAAACTTAGAGGAGTTCCTAGAATTTGAGGAAGTTCATCCGATTGATATTGTTGAAACCATTGCTGAAAAATATGATTGGGAATTTGACCGTCTTGGAGAAAATCAAATTTCAATGCTAGTTGAAGGCCAATGGAGAACTTATTCAGTTACTTTAGCTTGGTCTCATTATGAACAAACTCTCCGATTGATATCAACATTTGAAATGGAGCTACCTAAAGAAAAGTTAGGTAGTCTCTATGAGGTATTAAATTTAGCAAATGATGAATGTTGGATAGGAAGCTTCATTTATTGGACGAAGCAAAAAGTAATTGCCTTTCGTTATGGACTAGTCTTGGGTGAGGAGGTTGCGCCTAGTCCAGAGCAAATTAATAAGATGTTAGACTCGGCAATTAATGTTTCAGAACAGTTTTATCCTGCTTTTCAATTGGTGTGCTGGGGTGATCGTACCCCTAAGTCTGCTATGCAACTGGCTATTGCCGAGGCTATAGGGCATGCATAGTGTGTTTTTATAAAATATACTTGAGGTGACCTTTGAATTTATCAAAATTAAGTAAACAAGAGATAGTAATAGTTGGTTGCGGGAAAATGGGCTCCGCTTTATTAAGAGGTTGGCTGACTGAGGGTTTAGATCCAAATGAAATCACTGTAATAGATCCCAATCCATCTGATTGGTTAATTAAACAAACTGTCAGGTTAAATAAAACTTTACCGATCAACCCGTCGATTGTTTTAATAGCAGTGAAACCTCAAATGATGCCAGATGTGGTTCCTAATTTAAAAAAATTAGGAAATTCAAAAACTTTATTTATTTCTATAGCTGCGGGTACCTCTATCTCATATTTTGAACGTATTTTAGGTAACCAAACACCCATAGTACGGGCTATGCCTAATACCCCAGCATCTATTGGAAAAGGGATTACTGCGATTATATCTAACAATTATGTTAGTGGTGTGGAGCTAAAAGCTACAGAAAAACTTTTGTCATCAGTTGGAAAAATAGTATTTCTAGACTCTGAGGAGCAAATGGATGCTGTGACTGCTGTTTCAGGATCAGGCCCCGCCTACGTTTTTCATCTTATCGAAGCGTTGGCAGATGCTGGACAGTCCAACGGTTTGAACGCTGAGTTATCAATGACTTTAGCAAAGGCAACAGTGGTTGGTGCAGGGTTGCTAGCAGAAACATCGGATGAAGATCCAGCCACTTTGCGTATTAATGTGACTAGCCCAGGGGGAACTACTGCAGCGGCCCTTAAAATTTTAATGAACAAAGACACTGGTTTTCACTCCCTGTTATCTAAGGCAGTTGAAGCTGCTTCAAACAGAAGTAAGGAATTAAGGAGTTCTGAAGATGGTTGAAAAGGTAACTTTTTCAGACTTCCAGAAATTAGATATTCGGGTAGGTGAAATAATTAGAGCAGAGGAATTTCCAGAAGCTAGAAAGCCTGCACTAAAACTATGGGTTAATTTTGAAAATGAAATTGGCATAAAAAAAAGCTCAGCTCAAATTAAGGATAATTATAAATGTACTGAGCTAATAGGTAGACGAGTGCTTGCAGTTGTTAACTTTGCCCCCAGGCAAATTGGTAAATTCATGTCAGAAATCTTGGTTCTTGGAGTTCCAGATAAAAATAAACAAGTGATATTAATTGTGCCGGATGAGGATGTGCCTGTAGGAGGTAAAGTTTATTGAAGAGACATTTTGATCCTTTTGTTTGAGAGTTAAATATCTTATTCTCCTTTTACAGCCTGTCTCCAATGTAGCCTACAAAGAGAGAAATACATTTCATTTCCACCAACTTGAACCTGATCTCCCGAAGTTTGTACTTTCCCATCAGAATCTTTTCTAACGACCATGGTTGCTTTACTTCCACAATGACAAATAGTTCTAACTTCCCGCATTTCGTCAGCTATAGCTAATAATTTAGCGGAACCAGGAAAAAGTTCGCCCATAAAGTCTACTCGTAAGCCGTAACATATTACAGGTATTCTTAGATCATCTACGACCTGTGCTAGTTGCCAAACTTGGCTAGGTGATAGCCATTGTGCTTCATCTACTAAGACACACGCTAGTACTTTCTCTTTTGTTTTTTTTTCTATTAAAGAAAGTAAATCACTACCTTGGCTGTAAAGCTCTGCTTGTTCTGAAATTCCTATTCGAGAGGTAATTTTTCCATTTTCGGCACGGTCATCAAAGTCTGCAGTTAATAGTAATGTTTCCATTCCCATTTCTTTATAGTTATGTGCAGCTTGTAGCAGTAAAGTAGATTTTCCAGCATTCATGGTTGAATAATGAAAGTGAAGTTTTGCCATTGCTCTTCTTTCTATTATTTTGAAGTATTAATTTTACTTTGAATAGAGGTTACCGAGAATTCGCCTTCCTCCCTCGATTTCATAGATAGGGCTGCTGCTTCACTGGCAGCGGCAGTAGTGAAATAAGGAATTTTATCATATAGAGCTACTGCTCTAATTTCTCGACTATCTTCCACAGCCTGACTGTTGACCGTCGTGTTAAATACGAGTGAGATTTTTTTATCTTTCATTTGATCAACGATATTTGGGCGTCCTTCATAAACTTTATTTACAACCTCTATTTTTAGACCACTTTTTTGTAACCAAGTGGCTGTACCTCGAGTTGCTATTATTGAATGGCCCAATTTTTCTAATGCGACTATCGCTTTTAGAAAGTCTTCTGTTTTATCTGAATCTTTAATAGAAATAAATATCTTACCAACAGCTTTTCGCGGAAGGTCATTCCCAGCCCCAATTTGAGCCTTTAGAAAAGCTCTGTGGAAGCTTCTGTCAGAGCCCATGACTTCGCCAGTAGAGCGCATCTCTGGACCGAGTAAAGTATCCACACCAGGAAAACGTGCAAATGGTAAAACGACTTCCTTAACACAAAAACCATCAATAATTGGGTTTACAAGTTTAAATTCTGATAATTTTCTCCCAGCCATGACCTGAGCACTTATCGACGCGATGGGTGATCCCACAGCTTTTGCAACAAATGGAACTGTTCTTGACGCTCTTGGGTTTACTTCAATTAGATAAATTTGATTATCTTTTACAGCGAATTGAACGTTCATTAAACCTACGACTTTAAGAGCTAGAGCCAGTTTTTTTGTTTGCTCTGACAGTTCTGTAATTATATTTGGAGAAAGCGAATACGGGGGCAGAGAGCATGCACTGTCCCCTGAATGGACTCCTGCTTCTTCTATGTGTTGCATAATCCCAGCTACATGAACATTTAATCCATCCGATATAGCGTCTATATCTACCTCAATAGCATTTGATAAGTAACTATCGAGTAATACTGGGCTATCTCTAGAAAGAATAATAGTTTCTGAGATATAACGCTCTAGTTGAACAGAGTTATGCACTATTTCCATAGCTCTACCACCTAAAACATATGACGGTCTAATTACTAATGGAAACCCGATTTCAAGAGAAATATTTATAGCTTCTGTTTTTGTATGAGCGATACCATTCCTAGGCTGTTTTAATTTGAGACTAAAAACCAGTGCTTGGAACCGTTCTCTATCTTCTGCTAGATCTATGGCATCAGGACTTGTGCCCAGTATAGGTATACCGGCATCGGCTAATCCTTGGGCCAGGTTTAGTGGAGTTTGACCTCCAAATTGGACAATAACTCCATGCAGGCTACCATTCGATTGCTCAACTTGAATAATCTCGAGTACATGCTCGAGCGTAAGTGGTTCAAAGTATAGACGATCTGACGTATCATAGTCTGTTGAAACTGTCTCGGGATTACAGTTTATCATGATCGTCTCGTAACCGTCTGAGCTTAGTGAAAAACAGGCATGACAACAGCAATAATCAAACTCTATCCCTTGCCCTATTCTATTAGGCCCACCACCAAGTATTATGATTTTTTTCTTTTGAGATGGTCTGGCCTCGCATTCAACCTCACCCATTGCAGGTGTTTCGTACGTTGAGTACATATATGGGGTTTGTGCTTCAAACTCTGCAGCGCAAGTATCTATTCGTTTAAATACTGCTGTTATATTATTATTTAATCTAAATTTTCTTATAGCTACTTCACTTTTATTTGAGAGAACGGCTAACCGTTTATCAGAAAAACCAGACATTTTTAATGAACGAATAGTATCAACCTCTAGCGTTAACCCGTTTTCCTTAATTTTGTTTTCTGCCTGAACAATTTCTCTTATTTGCGTTAAGAACCAGGGATCATACATAGTAATTAAATGAATGTCGGTGTCAGAAAGCCCCTCTCTCATTGCTTGAGCAATAATCAGGATTCGATCGGGGCACTGTTTAGATAGTGCGCCAACTATGGCAGATTTATCAGGGGCTCCTTCGATTTCTATTTCATCAAGACCACTAAGGCCTGTTTCGAGTGATATGAGTGCTTTTTGTAACGACTCTTGAAAACTTCTACCAATGGCCATCGCCTCACCAACAGACTTCATAGATGTAGAAAGCTCTGGTTTGGCGCCTGAAAACTTTTCAAAGGTAAATCGAGGGATTTTAGTAACAATATAATCTATAGAGGGTTCAAAAGAAGCGGGGGTAACTTTAGTTATATCATTGTCAAGTTCATCTAGTGTATAACCAACAGCTAACTTTGCTGCAATTTTTGCTATAGGAAAACCGGTTGCTTTTGAGGCCAGTGCAGATGACCTAGATACTCTAGGATTCATTTCAATTACAACCATACGACCATCGACGGGGTTAATTGCCCATTGTACGTTTGATCCGCCCGTTTCGACACCAATCTCACGGAGAACAGCTATCGAACCATTTCTCATTATTTGATATTCTTTATCTGTAAGAGTAAGTGCAGGTGCAACAGTAATTGAGTCTCCAGTATGGACGCCCATGGGATCTACATTTTCTATAGAACAAACTATTATAGCATTATCTGCTCTATCTCTTACGACCTCCATTTCAAATTCTTTCCAACCCAACAAACTTTCGTCTATTAGAATTTGATTGACTGGGGAGGCTTCTAGACCAGACTTACAAAAAAACTTATAATCATCTTTATTGTATGCAACTCCACCACCAGTTCCGCCCATTGTAAAAGCGGGCCTAATAATTGCTGGGAGGCCTATCTCTTTAAGCGCATCTGTGCATTCGTCAAGGGTGGTAGCAATGACTGCTTTTGGGTTTTCAATTCCAATGCGTGTCATGGCTTCTCTAAAAAGCTTTCTATCCTCAGCCATCTCTATCGAAGCTCTGGTTGCTCCAATCATTTCTACTTGAAACTTTCTTAGAACGCCTAATTCTTCAAGTTCTAGAGAAACATTCAGCGCAGTTTGACCACCCATTGTTGGCAAAAGTGCATCGGGTCGTTCTTTTTCAATAATTTTAGTAATAAACTCAGTTGTAATCGGCTCTATATAAGTAGCATCTGCCATGTCGGGGTCAGTCATAATAGTGGCAGGGTTTGAGTTGATTAAGATTACTCGATAACCCTCTTCTTTCAGGGCCTTGCAGGCCTGAGCTCCCGAATAGTCAAATTCACATGCTTGCCCAATTATTATGGGGCCAGCACCGATTATTAGGATTGACTTGATATCCGTTCTTTTGGGCATAAACCCCTATTTCTCCAGACTTGCTAATACGCATCCATGGTCTAAGATGATGATGGTATTCACGCAAGAGCCATAACGCTCTAATAGGCAAAAAAATAAAAATATTATATTAATTACATCAATTTACGAAATATAATTATAGTTTAAAGTATTCATTGCAGTATCAGTAGTGTTGTTTTCAGAAATATCTTAAAAATATTTTTTTGACGTCTATACAAAAATATTATCCTCGTCTTTCGATCGCAGACTTGACTTCCAGTGCTAACCAATGTGTATCACCATTTAAAAAGAGTTATCTAGAAAGGTTTTCATATGCATCCGTTTAGAAGTCATACCTGTTCTGATTTGAACTCTGCGAACGCTGGAGAATCTGTTCGGTTGTCTGGATGGGTTCACAGGGTACGTGACCATGGGGGTCTACTTTTTATAGACTTACGGGATCATTATGGAATGACACAAATTTTAGCAGATCCAGATAGTCCTGTTTTTAGTAAGGTAGAAAAAGTTAAAAGCGAGTGGTGTATAAGAATAGACGGAGTAGTCAAATTAAGAGATTTGAACCTTGTGAATGAAAAAATTTCCACAGGAGAGGTTGAGGTATTCATATCGGATATTGAAGTTCTTGGAGCAGCAGATGAATTACCTTTAATGGTTTTTGGGGATCAAGAGTATCCTGAGGAAACTAGATTAAAATATCGGTTTTTAGATTTAAGGAGAGAAAAACTTCAAAAGAATATGAAATTAAGATCTGATGTGGTTGCTAGTATAAGAAAAAGGATGTGGGCGTTAGAATTCAGAGAATTTCAAACACCAATAATCACAGCGTCTTCACCGGAAGGTGCTCGAGACTTTTTAGTTCCAAGTAGACTCCATCCTGGAAAATTTTATGCTTTGCCTCAGGCTCCGCAACAATTCAAACAGTTACTAATGGTGTCTGGATTTGATAAGTATTTTCAAATTGCTCCATGTTTTCGGGATGAAGATCCACGGGCAGATCGATCTCCAACAGATTTTTATCAACTTGATGTTGAAATGTCTTTTGTTGAGCAAGAAGACGTATTCAGAACTATACAGCCAGTTATACAGGGTGTTTTTGAAGAATTTGGTGGTGATAAAGTCGTTGACGTTAGTTGGGAAAAAATTCCTTTTAAGACATCCATGATATTATATGGAACTGATAAACCGGATTTAAGAAACCCTCTAAAAATGCAAATAGTTTCTGAACACTTTCAAGACAGTGGGTTTGAAATCTTTTCAAAGATATTGAAACAGGAAGGGACTGAGATTAGAGCAATACCAGCTCCATCGGGTGGTTCCAGAAAATTCTGTGACAGAATGAATTCATTTGCTCAAAAAGAGGGACTCCCTGGTATGGGGTATATTTTTTGGAGAGAGGTACAAGGGGTTGTTGAGGCAGCTGGTCCGTTAGCAAAAAATATTGGGGCAGAAAGAACTGAAGCCATTAGAGTTCAATTGAATCTCGGCGTTGGTGACGCTGCATTCTTTTTAGCTGGGAAACCAACTTCTTTTGAAGCGGTAGCAGGGCGGGCAAGAGTTACTATAGGAAATGAACTTAATTTAGTCGACAATAATAGATTCGCGTTTGCTTGGATAGTAGATTTCCCAATGTATGAAAAGGATACTGAAACTAGAAAAGTAGATTTTTCACATAATCCATTTTCAATGCCACAAGGCGGCATTCAAGCTTTGGATGGGGATCCACTAGAAGTTTTGGGATATCAATATGATCTCACTTGTAACGGTTATGAATTATTGTCAGGAGCGATTAGGAATCATAAGCTTGAGATTATGATAAAGGCGTTTGAACTAGCAGGTTATGGTGAAGATGAAGTCAGAAAGCGTTTTGGCGGAATGGTTAATGCTTTTAGCTACGGTGCACCTCCTCACGGTGGATGTGCGGCAGGAATTGATAGGATTGTTATGTTACTGGCAGACGAGTCTAATATCCGTGAGGTTATTCTTTTTCCAATGAACCAAAGAGCGGAAGATTTAATGATGTCGGCCCCTTCAGATCCGACAAGTGATCAACTTATGGACTTAAGTTTACGTGTAGTTAAAAAGAGTTCATAATTATTTAGTAAGAGAGTGTTAAAATTATATGGTGGAAAAATGATTGGGAGACTTAATCATATTGCTATTGTGGTTCCAGATTTAGGAAAGGCCACAAAACAGTATGAGGATTTGTTCGGCGTCGTAGTTAGTTTGCCACAAAATTTAGATGACCATGGGGTAACAGTAGTCTTCATTGAACTTCCAAATACTAAAATTGAACTGTTAACTCCTCTTGGACTTAGTAGTCCGATTGAAAATTTTTTAGAAAGAAACCCGTCTGGTGGAATACATCACATTTGCTATGAGGTTGCTGACATTTCCAAAGCTAAGAGCCTTTTGATTGAGAAGGGTGCCAGAATAATTGGAGATGGAGAAGTCAAGATAGGTGCACATGGAAAGCCAGTAATCTTTTTGCATCCTAAAGAATTTAATGGAACTTTGATAGAGTTAGAGGAGCTGTAATGGCAATAACTTCCGCAATAGTAGTTTACGCAGTAGTATGGTTTCTAGTCCTCTTTTGTGTTTTGCCCCAAAAATTAAACACCCAAGGGGAAATAGGTATTGTTTTCAAGGGTACCTCAAGTTCTGCACCAGCTAATTTAAATATTAGAAAAAAATTTATAATAACGAGTATTATATCTGCCGTAATTTGGGCACTTATTTGTATGGCTATTATTTACGGATTAATAAGTTCTAGTACGATGGATTTATTTAAGTTCTTTGGTCCAAAAAACTAATGGTAATACATTAATCGGAAAATATACTGGTTTTAGATTTAAAATCTGGTCTTGGTCTTTCAGGAGGTTGAAAACTTTTACTTCCTAAATGAATATATCCAGCTACAAACTCATGCTTTTTTAAACTTAATTGGTTGGTAAGAAATGGACGATCAGTTGCAGTCCAACCAGTCAACCATGAAGCGCCCCAACCAGATGCTAATGCTGCGTTAACAAGTGCCAAACACACGGCTCCCGCACTTAAAGTTTGTTCAATCATAGGAATTTTTTCGGACTCTTTCGGTGACGATACTACTGCCACAGACAGAGGTGGATTGCTAAAAAAAAACTCTACTTTCTTTTGAGCTTCCACTCCTAAGTCAAGTTCAACAGAACGCGATGATGCACACTTAGCCAATCTTAGGAGTGCATTCTTTTGTAGTATAATAAATCTCCATGGTTCTAACTTCCCGTGATCAGGAGATCTCATAGCAGCGGTAAGAATGGGATTTAAATCATCCAAACTTGGAGCAGGCTCTTTTAATGTCTTAGAAGGGTGTGAACGGCGAGTAAGAAGGAAATCTAGAGCTTTTGAGTTTTTAGTCATTATAGAGCCTTAGTGAAATTTTAAAAATTACAATTAATTACTATTATAATAAGTTTTCTTTAACAACAAAGGAGTTTACAAGAAATAAACTATTTCGTAGCTTTGCTTTTTGTAACTTTCCTTTTTTTAGGTTTTCGGGTTGGCTTTTTTGCGGCCTTTGCATCGAGTAATGTTTTTGCAATTTCAATCGTAACGTCTATTGGTTCGATATCTTTTGGAATCGTGGCATTAACTTTTTCCCATTTAATATATGGCCCATAGCGACCCTTCATTACCAGAACTTTTCCACCGGCATCAGGATGTTCACCTAAGTCTTTTATAGGGTCATTGCTTTTTGACCCAAAACTTTTACCTCCTGCTACTTTTTTTGCAATTTCTTCTACTGCTCGGTTCATTCCTATATCAAAAACATCATCAACATTCGATATATTAGCATAGATTTTGTTGTGCTTAATATAGGGTCCATACCGTCCTATTGAAGTTTGAATGATTTCACCATCATCAGGGTGGGGACCAATATCCCTTGGTAGAGCAAGTAACTTTAAGGCTTTTTCTAAATTTAATTCACTGAGGTCCCAGCCTTTTGGAACTGAAAACCTAACAGGTTTTGGGGTATCTTCAGTGGGTTCTCCTCGTTGAACATAAGGCCCGTACCGACCCTTTCTGAGACTTATTATATCCCCAGAGTCTTCTCCCAGTACTTTACCATCTGGACCAATTTCAGTATTTTCTAACCCAGGTGGGCCAAATGCCCTTGTATACTTGCACTCTGGATAGTTGGCACACCCAATGAATGCTCCTCCTGATCTAGCCGTTCGCATGGATAACCTTCCACTCCCACAATGAGGGCATAATCTTGGATCTCCACCGTCTATTGTTTTGGGGAAAAGATGTGGTTCTAAAACCTCATTTATTTTTTCTAGGACTTCAGTGATTGATAAATCTAATGCCTCAGAAATTGATATCGAGAAACTTCCCCAGAAATTTGTTAGTACTTCTTGATAATGTCTTGACCCATTAGAAACATTGTCTAGTTCTTCTTCTAAATCAGCAGTAAATTGGTAACCAACATACTTCTTAAAAAAGTTTTCAAGAAATATTGTTACAAGGCGACCTTTATCTTCAGGTAGAAGACGATTTTTTTCTTTTCTCACATACTCTCTGTCTTGAATGGTAGTCAACACTGATGCGTAGGTCGACGGCCTACCTATACCAAGTTCCTCCATTTTCTTTACTAGTGTCGCCTCAGTGTAGCGTGCTGGAGGTTGTGTGAAATGTTGGTAAGGTAAAACAATTTTCTTTTCTAACTTCTGACCCTTAATTAATTGTGGGAGATTATTATCGGTTTTCTCTTCATCTGGCTCGTCAATTCCTTCCTGATAAATTTTAATAAAACCATCAAAAAGTATTACTTGACCATTTGCTCTTAATTTCACCTGGTTGTCATTTGATTTTATTTCCACAGTTGTTTGTTCAAACCTCGCAACAGCCATCTGAGAAGCCAAGGTTCGTTTATAGATTAAATCATATAACTTTTCCTGATCAGAGTTTGTTAAGGTAACATCTGTGATACTTTTAAACATATCTGTTGGTCTAATACATTCGTGTGCTTCTTGGGCATTTTTTACTTTATTCTTGTACATTCGTGGACTTTTTGGAAGATACCTATCTCCATATTTAGCAGTTATTGCTTTTCTAGCTGCCATTACTGCTTCTGGAGCGATATCAATGCCGTCTGTTCTCATGTAGGTTATTAAACCACTCTCATATAGCTTTTGAGCAGCAGACATTGTTTGCTTTGCTCCAAAGCCAAACTTGCGGCTTGCTTCTTGCTGAAGAGTTGAAGTCATGAAGGGAGCAGAGGGGTTCCGTGTTGTCGGTTTTGCTGTTACCTCATCAACAAAAAGCTCTCTACTTTCTACAGCTTGAACAGCAACCTCAGCAGCCATCTGATTTGTGATAGTAAACTTTTCAATTTTGTTTTCGGCTAATTCGGATAGCCTAGCTTCGAATTCTTTTCCAACAGGTGTTTCTAACGAAGCCTTAACTGTCCAGTACTCTTTTGGAATAAACCTTTCGATCTCCATTTCGCGTTCAACAATGAGTCTAAGACACACTGATTGGACCCTTCCAGCAGATTTTGCACCTGGCAGTCTTCGCCATAATACTGGTGACAACTTGTAGCCTACAAGGTAGTCGAGTGCTCTTCTTGCTAAATAGGCATCCACTAAAGGTTGGTCTATTTCTCGCGGCACCAGCATAGCTTCCGTTACAGCCGATTTTGTAATCGCATTAAAAACTACTCTACTAATAGGTGTTTTTGTATTTATAGCTTTACGCCTTTTTAATTCCTCGACCAAATGCCATGAGATTGCCTCACCTTCCCGATCTGGGTCAGTAGCTAGTATCAGAGAGTTATCAGATTTTAGCGCATCTACAATTGCTTTGACATGCTTTTTGCTTGAGTCACTAACTTCCCATAACATCTCAAAGTCTTTTTCTGGATCAACGGACCCATCTTTCGATGGAAGATCCCTAACGTGCCCATATGATGCCAGTACGGTAAAGTCCTTACCTAAATATTTATTTATAGTTTTTGCTTTTGCAGGGGACTCAACAATAACTACTGGCATGGATTACCTCTTCTCATATAGCTTCCTTAACGGCGTTACATGCGATTTACTGAAGGGGGATGTCAACAGTCAGTCACAAAAAAAACTCTTTTCTATTATAAAAAAGTTTTTTGTGTTTATTGGACAGTTAAAATTAATTTTTAATAAACATCCGATTTACGTGGCCCATTTTACGGCCAGGTCTTGTTTCCTTTTTTCCATACAAGTGGATAGCTGCTCCAGAATCTTGCAATATCATTTCAGTATTTAGAATGTCATCACCTATTAAATTTTCCATTGTGACGTTGATAAAACGAGCACCGTCACCTAATGGCCAGCCTGCAATTGCACGAATATGTTGTTCAAATTGATCAATCAAACAACCATTTTGGGTCCAGTGACCTGAGTTATGAACTCTAGGGGCTATTTCATTTACAATGAGTTTACCCTTTGAAATAAATAACTCAACGCCAAGCACACCAATATAGTCAAGTTCATTAAGAATTTTACTAGCCAAGAGAATAGCATCCGTTATTAGTGCCCTGGGCACTTGAGCTGGTATAGTGGTTGTTTTTAAAATCCCATTTTCGTGAATATTCTCTCCTGGATCAAAACACGAAATTTCACCTTTAGAGTTTCGAACAGAAATAACAGAGATTTCTTTTGTGAAATTTACCATACCTTCGAGTATATGGTTGAAACTTTTATAGGTTTTGGAAATCTGACTCACTTGATGCTCATTTGTTATTTTTATTTGGCCTTTGCCATCATAACCCATTGTTCGAGTTTTAAGAATTGCTGGAGTGCCAATTTCTTTGATAGCATCCTTAAAATCGGAGACATTATCAACTTTAAGGTACGGAGCTGTGTCTAAACCCAATTTTGTAAGAAAATTTTTTTCAAATAAGCGGTCTTGTGATATTTCTAAAGCTTTTCTGTCAGGAAATATCTTAACTATTGATTCTATATAATCAAGAGTTCTTGATGGAATGTTTTCAAATTCAAAAGTAACGATATCAACCGATTTTGCAAATTTTTCTAATGCGCTATAATCTGTATATGAAGCGGTAGTAAGGTTCGCACTAGTTTCACCGGCAGGAGGGTTTTTTTCAGGCTCATATACATGGCATTTGAAACCTAACTGGGCGGCTGCTACTGAAAGCATCCTTCCTAATTGCCCGCCGCCTAAAATTCCAATTGTGGAGCCTATGGGTAACATGTAGATTTATTCCCTTGGAGTTTCTTCTATTGACCTTGATAGATCTTGTCGCCATGCCATCAAGCGTTTTGAAATTTCACTGTCATTAAGTGATAATATACTTGTGGCTAAAAGCGCAGCATTACTTGCTCCAGGGTTACCAATAGCCATTGTTGCCACAGGGTAGCCTTTCGGCATCTGTAATATGGAGTAGAGACTATCCAAACCCGATAGCGCTGTAGTAGGAATAGGTACACCTATAACCGGAACTTGCGTTTTTGAAGCCATCATTCCTGGAAGGTGTGCCGCGCCACCTGCTCCTGCAATAATAATGGCAACCCCCCTTTCTATTGCAGTTTCACCATATTCCCACAATCGATCTGGAGTACGATGAGCGGATATAATTTTTTTTTCATATGGGATTTTTAACTCTTCTAGTATGATTGCAGACTCCTTCATTACAGACCAATCTGATTGGCTCCCCATAATAATTCCGACTTTTAAATGTCTCATAATCACTCGCTAATATATTCTTTAACCGATGCTTATAAATAGATATTTAAGTTACGCAATGATGCCTGACTTGAGTTGATCTATTACGTGAGTTAATTTTATGCTTAATTCTTTAATTAAATAGTCAATTTAGTAAAGAGCTTATTTCATCTAAAAGATACCTGGTTAAGGGAATAATTTTATTTAGATTAACTAGTAAATCTTAAGGTTGCTCGTCTTTGATTAAACCTAGATTAACTAACTTATAGATTATTTTTTCTACACAGTCTTGTACATTTACATTTTCTGTTTCTAGACGAATTTCTGGCTTTTGAGGTACTTCATAAGGATCAGAAATACCGGTAAATTCTTTTATTTTCCCTTCGCGAGCTTTTTGATAAAGCCCTTTCCTATCACGGCGTTCACATTCTTCTAAACTTGTGGCAACGTATATTTCTATAAAAGTACCCCAATTTTCCACGTCTTGCCGGACTAACTGTCTAGTTTTAGAATATGGAGCTATCGGAGCGCAAATTGCCACCCCACCATTCTTTGTTATTTCTGACGCAACGTATCCAATTCTTCGGATATTTAAATCGCGATGGTGTTTCGAAAAACCTAATTCTGAAGATAAGTTTTTTCTTACTATATCGCCGTCTAAGAGAGTTACTGATCTGCTCCCTATTTCCATTAACCTAGACATTAAAACGTTAGCAATTGTTGATTTTCCTGATCCAGATAAACCTGTAAAAAATATAGTGAAACCTTGTGAGGAAAGTAACGGCCTCGTACGACGAATTTCAGTTAGGACGCTTGGAAAGCTGAACCACTCCGGTATGTTTAAACCCGTATCCAGATGATGCTCTAACTCTGGCTTTGAAATTGTTTTTGTAGTGAGTCCATTATTCATAGCTTCTTCTACTGGTTGATATCGCGAGGTTTCTTCTACGTAGATCATTTCTTGAGCATTAATTATCTTTATTCCCATTTCCTCTTCATAATAACGGAAAAGGTTTTGTGCTTCATGCGAATTATAAAGAGGTTTATTTTTACTATCTAAACTTTCCTCTACACTGTCTTTTTCTATAATTAGGTGGGTGCAACCATAGTTCTTATGGATTAAACCATGCCAAATGACCTCTCTTGGTCCAGCCATTCGTGTGGCTAAGTTTAGCAGAGATAATTGTGTGGTAGAAGGTTGATAATTAGTAAGAACGGCTTTGTAGCATTTGATTTTAGTATAATGCTTAATATCTCCAGAATTTGTCATCCCTGTGATAGAATGAATAAGTAAATTTGCTCCCACCTCTTTCGTTACCCTTAGAGTCATTTCTTGGTGCGCGCGGTGAATTATATTTTTTGGTTGAAAGGCAACAATTTTTGTCCACCCTAACTTTTTGAAATTCTCTTTTAGCTTATTTGGAGAATGACGATTGTCACAAAAATCGTAGTGTGTAGGAGATTCTAACCCTACTATTGGTCCACCTACATAGATGTGTTCTGCTTCATTTAATAAGTAATTTACGCCTGGATGATTTATATCCGTCGTTCCATATACTTTTTTTGCTTCAATAACCTTATTAGGAGTCCATTTATCAGTTATTGTCATTATAGCTAATATTGTGCCTTCTTGATCTTTAAGTGCTATTTCTTCGCCAATAGCAAGCTTGAGAGAAAACTTTTTAGTAACATCTAGAGTAATTGGCATGGGCCATAGGGCACCACTCTCTAAACGCATTTCTTCTAAGACTTTACGATAATCAGTTTGCCTCATAAATCCAATTAACGGTGAAAAGCTACCATTTAGTAAAAGCTCTATGTCGCAGATCTGTCTTTTTGTTAAATCCCAACATTTTAAATCTGAAGCCAAACGTTTAAGTTCACCTAGCGGTTTTTCTGTCTCATAAAGTTCAGGTATTGGGTCTAGGTTATTATTCATTATTCCTGCGTTCCTAAGACGGGTTTTATAGTATAAAACATGTTTTTAATTAATAATAATATTTTTTATTTTTCTTCTGCAAGGAAACGTTCTGCCTCTAAAGCAGCCATACAGCCCATTCCCGCACTCGTAACAGCCTGTCTGTATTTATGATCAGTAAGGTCTCCAGCTGCAAATACTCCAGGTATAGAAGTTTCTGTACTGTCAGGCTCGGTTATAACGTACCCACCCATATGTGTTTTTAAAACATCTTTTACTAGTTCGTTTGCAGGAGAGTGACCAATCGCGACAAAAATACCTTTGCATTGGATTGTCGAAAGGACTCCTGTTTTTACATTCTTAACTTTAATACCAGTTACTCCCAAAGGCTCTTTATCACCTAGTACTTCTACTACTTCGTTAAACCAGAGTGTTTCTATTTTTGGATTTTTAAATAACCGATCTTGCAGGATTTTTTCACTTCTCAGTTCATCACGACGGTGAATTAAGGTTACTTTTGAAGCAAAATTAGTAAGAAATAGAGCCTCTTCTACGGCTGTATTTCCTCCACCAATAACAACTATCTCCTCATTTCTATAAAAGAAGCCATCGCATGTTGCACAGGCAGAGACTCCAAAACCTTTATATTTTTCTTCAGAAGG